>NZ_LT984804.1:1479419-2137538 GCF_900250115.1 Cupriavidus taiwanensis
GTTCAACAAGGAGCTGGAGGATGCTCTGGACATTAGCCGCAAGAAGGTGCTGCTCTGGACAGCATACGCGTCGGCGTCTCGCGGCATCAACTTTTTGACCAAGCAGCATGGCACTGAACGCGACTTCGAGCTGTTCTGCCTGCTTAATGACCCGTACTACACACGGCATACCCGTCCTGGCTCTAGCGGCTTCTCGATGGAGATGTTCCAGAGCTTCGCGCAGGTGCTGCGGGACGACGTTCCGGAGTGGGCGGCCATGTCCAAGGGCGACCTGCTGTTTGAATACTCGCGTATTCGCTGGAAACGCCTGCGTAAGGAACACGTCATTGACATCACTCGGACGGTCTTTCAAGCCCTCGGCCGCGGCGAGCGGCGACCCTACGAGAAAATGCCGTGCCAACATCTGTATATCAGCTCCGAGGCTGCTCGGATGGTGCACCTCGGCCTGCGGCATGCGCCCGAGCTGCGCAAACGGGCTTCTCCAGCGCAACGCGCCGTCCTTGACACGCTGGTCTTGCATCACCGCAGGACAGGCATTTTTGCGTCCGCTGCTGAACGGGAGCGCCACCACGCTGAAAGCTTGCAAAAGGCGGTGGCGTTCAGGGAGTTCACCAGCTCAAGGCCCGCGCGCTTCCGATCTGACCCGGCAGCCCGCACGACGTGGGATCTGCTGTTCCGGTCCACCATGTTCACCGACCCGGTCAAGTACCTGGAGGACCTGCGGACCAGCGGAGTACCGGAGGCTTACTTAGACGGGTGCTTCGTTGAAATGCCAGCTGGTGCTGACGTCTACACCAGGCAGTTTTCCATGGCCGGCATGTCCGACTTAGTGATTACCGATGCCGACGACGGCACGGAAGCGTTCGACTGGACAGGCATGGTGGCGCCAGACAGCTTGATGTCGCGCCTCTCAGAAAGCACGCACCGCCTTCTGAAGGAATGGCGCGGCTTCCGTCTGGCAGACAAGACCAAGCGCCTCCTGCCGCAGCCCTGGTTCGTGACTGAAATCATGAAGGGCTACATCGCAGAGCTCGAGTTCGAGCAGTACGTTGGCGAACAGTTCAACGTTTGGGCGAAGGATCTGCAGTTGGGCTGCGGCCCTGTCGAATATGTCCGGCCGGAACTGCACCCGCTCTATGCCGAACTCTACCAGCTCTTTGACTACTACCTGCGGCCCGCTCCGGATGTGTGGGTTGCAGTGGATTTGAAGAACTGGACCCGGAACACCGACAGCCTCAAGAAACAGCAGTTGCAGGAGACCGCGGAGAAGAAGCACGCCAAGCTTCGTGAGCTGCTACCAAACGCCACAGTTCACACGCTGTACGTCAACTTGCAGGGCGCCCACAAGTTTGCAGTGACGCGCCCGCCGCTGGGCACCATTCGCTTCATGGCCATGTACGTTCAGAACACCGGAGACGCCGGGTGGATGCCCAATGCGAACCTACGTGACGCCATTCTGGGGAAGTAATGCCTATTCAAACACTCGACCCGCAGGTTACCGCACGTGCGCGGCTGAACGCGCTCCGATTCAATTGCTCAGTGGCAGAAGCAGCGCAGCTCCTGGCCAAGTGGCAGGTCAGCCAAGGTAGTCTGCTTGTGCCCATCCCCGTGGCAATGCCCAAGGCCGAAGAAGAGGCTTCTCGCGGCGCGGGGTTTTTCCGGGAAAGGGCAAAGCTTGTGCGAGCCGAAATCGCGAAGGCGCTTGGACTGGAAGGGGAGGCCGCTTCGAAGCTGTCGTTCACGATGACGGGCAAAGACGCCTGGTACCTGGGCCCTCGCCCGAAGCTTGACGCTCCGTCGATGCTGGCCGCCGTGGCCGCGCAGCCGGCCAAGTTCATTGAACTCATGCTGCTGAAGGAGCTGATTGAATCCGCGGCCTTCGAGGAGGACACGTTCGTTCGAGGCGGCTTTGGGCCCAGTGTGTACCTGGGCAGCGTCAGCCAAGCATCGAAGAAGTACCTTCAGTTGGCCGAAGCTGAGTTCGAGGTCAACATGAAGCACGGCCTCTTGCTGTGTGATGTCAAGTCAAAACGGTTTGCTAGGAAGGCTTCTGCGGACGCAGAGACTGCTGCTGTAACGCGCCTCGCCACGGCAGGCGAAGGCTACCTCGTAGCAGTGACCCGTACCGTCCCAGGCGACTTTTTCGAGGTCGATGCGCGCAAGAACCCGATGGAGGGACTGAGCCTGGACCGCGAGAAAATCAGGCGAACCCGAATGTACTACCTCAACGTGCTCACGGAATTCGCGGCTCGCTTGTTCACCAGGGCTGGCATTCCTTTCGCATGCGAAACCTTCGTTGCGACCCACTACGTAGACGACGCGTACATTCCGCTCGAGCCGCTGGCCAACCTGCAGCGTCCCTTGGCCGTGGTGAACACCACAATGGAAGCAATGGACCATGACGCCATTGCTCCTCTGGCGAGGTTCCCCGAGTACCTACCTGACTATCACGTTGCGGGCAACAAGAAAACGCATTTCCCGGCCCCGGATGTGCGAGTCGCAGATGGTGTACCCGTGCAGCTCGATGGCAGCCTAAATTACCTTTTCTTGAACGGCGAGGGCGATGAGGAGTCGGGGAGCATCCGCCTCGCTAAGGGTGGTCCGGGCAGCGACAAGCAGCCGGTACGGCCTGAGGTTGCGTACACGGCACTGGCCAAGGGCGAGGGGAGGGCGGACCCGTACACGGAAGCGAAGTTTCACAACCTGCTTGCGCGAGCGACACTCCAAGTATCCACGCAGGGTCTCGACTGCGGTCCCAGGGCGCTTGCGGCGCTCCGACCGGGCAAGGCGACGGACTCTGACGCACGTCAACTCCAGGAGGCTCTCAAGCGATGCCTCGTGGAACTATCGCTCAAGGAGGTACTGCTGGGTAAAAAGCCCATTCTGGTTCCGTCGTTGCCTGACGCTGTCCCGCGGCAGCTGACACTTCTCGCAACCAGGCGAATCAAGAAGCCAGGCCGCCAGGCACCCGAACAGATGGTAGCGGCTGTCGACGTGACGGTCGACGGCAGTGCGGTGTTGGTGACACGGACTCGCCGCACCCCGTGGGGTAAGCCCAGCGCGTTGTTGGAGTTCGTAGCAGAGTTTCCCTTCCTGCAAGAGAGCGGCAAAAGCTGGATTCGGGACGGGCAGTTCTGGGTTATTGATGTCAGGACGGGCGACAGGTTGACCGTCTGGGCCGGCACGTTCGTGCCCAAAATCATCCTCAATGAAACCTATCCAGGCATCGAGGCAGCCATCGCCGCGCAAGACGACCACCAGGCTGCGCTGAAAAAGGAAGGCGGCAAGGGCCGACTCCTTTCCAAGAGCCGCGATTTCAACTTGCTACCGTACTACATCTCGATGTTCAGACCTGAGCACTCGAAGCACGGCGAGCGAATCGGGCTGAAGATGCCGGTGCAGGACTGTGGTTCGTGGGTGCGGCTCTTTGTGCCGCCGGAAGGCGGTATCAACGGCTCCGGGGACGCGCTTTCTGGCATGCGCGACGTGATGCACTACGGCGCCGACGGTGCTGTCAGCAAGGCCGGCTTGCTGGACCTGCCCCTCGTGCAGTTGTATCTGCACACCATGACCAACGGTGTGCTTGTCGGAGGAGACAATTCGAAGATGAGCGTGCTCGAGAAGCTTGTGCGTTTGGCCTTGGAGAACTGATAGCCGCTGCGCTGCGCGCAGATATCGAAGCGGACTGAACCGCAGCGAGAATCCAGAAAAAGCGGTGGCGCTGGTCTCGAGCAGGAAGCAAGTACAGAGAGGCGGCGGCCGCACGGGCCATTAAACATAACGGTTCTTATGCGAATTTTGCATAACCTATGGCAACGCGCATGGGGCAAAAAGAAGCCGTAGCGATTCGCGCTATTCGTCAAGGATCTATTCTGGCCCCCTGACGATTTCTCCCCACGAAAGTAGCGATGTGGCAGTTGTTCGCTTTATCGGTGCGAGCGCTTGCAGTGCGATGCTGACCAGCTGAACAGGCCTGATAATCTCGCGGTCGACATCGTGAATTTTGGCTACCGTGGTATAGATTTCTTGCTGGTCTCCCGCACCTCGCCAAGCTTCTTTCAAGACGGCGCTGTAGTGACCGGTAGCTTGGGTACCGCTACCGTCATTGCTGATGTCGACGGCAGCAAGCAGCTTAACTGCCTGCTCATCGCCATCCGGCACCAGTTCTATGCGTACCCGCAACATAGGTGAATTCCTTGTTTAGTCGGTTCATTGGGTGGGGTGGGCTTGCTCCATATCGTCAAGCTTGGCTCGAAGTGTTTCCACGAGCCAGCAGACAAAGCTTTCCCATCCTTCTTGGCTGATGGCTAGGCCTTTATCACTCTCGATCAGAACGCAGGTGGGTAGCTCTCTGTCAGTGAGCTCAGGATGGAGCAGCAGCCAGCGAGCCAGGATGCTTTCCAACTCGTACGGGACATCCTGGAGATGCAGGTAGGTACCGACCTCAGCTTCGAAGTCAGGAAGCCCGGCCGGCAACCAGGCCGATAAGAGGCGCATTTTCTGTTGCAGTGACATTGCAGATGGCCAAGACAACCCGTTTAGGTCCCATCTGTGATGGTAAAGCGGATTTCAGTGGCCGAGTCAAATGTTGGCCGAAGTGACCTCAGGGGGAACTGCGCACGGTCGCCAGAGCGCTGCCACTGAAAGTGAGATGGCCAAGGCGGAGCCGTCCAGGGCCGCCAAGCCATGGTTTTTCTTCCCGAGCGGGAAGTTTTGCCCGGTTGACCCAGACTTTTTCACCCAAATCTTCCCGCTCGGGAAGGATGAAGGCCGCGCCTCGAGCGCGAGTCGGTGAACTCTTGACGTAAAGCCGTGCGGAAAAGATAAAAAGTGTCCCATCAATCATTGCACGACACTTTTACGTAGAGTTACCGGACAGCTTTACGTTAGAGGACTATGCCTGGCGTCTCCATTGCATTCAACCGGGCAGGCTGAATACCATGGGCAGCGCCTCGGGCGGACATTTCTACTTAGCCAGAAGCGGACATTACAACTTAGCCGCTACATGTGTGTTTCGCATAATAATCATTATGTTAAATCATGGTTTGTCTGGCGCAACCGATGCGCTCCGACTCACCCTCCGACCCAGACCCACCCCTAATCTTCCCAGAAGACAAATATCGATACGCGAACTTCTACCTTTGCGGCATACGTATCCCTCCTTACGATCACGTTTCTGCAACCGCCCGGGTAACGCTCGCATGGCGTCAAGCGCCGGCCAGCCCGCGCTGCAAGGCCGTCTTGAGCATCGAGAAGACATGTCGCGTGACAGGATTGACCGCGTTGGGACGCGCCCACAGGTAGTACGTCACATCAGGCAGTCGCGGCAAGCCGTCGCTTTCGCCAAGTATGCGCATATCCGCCTGCAGCAGGTCGATGCTGCGCGCGGTGATGCCCAGCCCGCCGCGCAGCGCTGCTTTGATGCCGATCAGGCTCGGGGCCAGGTAGGCGATGCGCCAAGGCACGCCTGCCTGGCTCAGTGCCTCGAGCGAGAGTTTGCGGAACAGGCTCGGTTCGTCGGCCAGGATCAGCGGCACGGCCGTGCCGCGCTCGTAGGCGAAGTCGGCGGCGCAGACCCAGATCGTCGGCGTGGTGCGCAGCGCAATCCCGTCAAGCTTACTGTCCTCGCGCGTGGACACCGTCAGGTCGATCTCGCCGCGCCGCAGCGACTCCATCAGGAATGGGCTTCTGCCGACATGGATTTCCAGCCGCAAGGCCGGCGACGACCGCGCGATATGCGACAGCAGTACCGGCAGGATGGTATCGGCGACGTCGTGCGGCGCGCCGATCCGCAGCGATCCGGTCAGGTCACCTTCGCGCAGCACGCGCAGCGCCTCGTCGTTGGTGCTGAGCATCTGGCGCGCGTATTCGAGCAGCTTCTTGCCATGCCGCGTGAGCCGCTTGCCGCGGCCGTGCCGCTCGAACAGGGCCAGGCCCAGTTGCTCTTCGAGCCGTTGCATCTGCTGGGTGACCGCCGATTGCGTGCGCTGCACTGCCGCCGCGGCCGCGCCAAACGTCTCGTGGTCGGCAATGGCTACCAGGGTGCGGAGCAGGTCGAGATCCAGATTACGCATTCATTAGTTCCGCTGATGGGTTTTTGTCACGCATTAAGTGGTTTTCCAACCAGGGGTTCATTACAGTGAAACACGAAGCATCGTTGTATCCCCGAAAAACCGAGATTGCAAGGATTGATCGCACCATGTCCCTCGCAGCACAGCGCCAGTCAGCCGTTGGCGAAACCATCGCATCCATTAGGAATATCGTAGCCAAAGGCGGTGTCACCCGTGAGAGCCTCGCCCAGGTACTGCCGCTGGTGGAGGACCTGGCCGCCCGCACCGAGTTCTGGGGCGAAGCCGACTACCCGCCCCCCGAAGCTAACGAACGCCAGGCGCGCTATCTGATTGCCGAGGACCCGGACCAGACCTACGCGCTGTACCTGAACGTGATGCGGCCGGGCAAGCGCATTCCGCCGCACAACCACACCACGTGGGCCTGTGTGGCCGGCGTGAGCGGCATTGAGTTCAATGATGTCTATATCCGCACGGACGACGGCAGCCAGCCGGGTGTCGGCACGCTCGAACACGACCGTACCGTGGAGGTCGGCCCGCGCCACGGCATCGCGCTGCTGCCCGACGACATTCATGCGGTGGAAATCCGCGGCGACGCTGTCATCCGCCATCTGCACATGTACGGCCGCTCGCTGGAAACGCTGACCGAGCGGCGGACGTTCGACCTGGAAACGGGGCGCTGCCAGGTCATGAACATGGGCGTACAGACCCGCCGCTAGACCGCTGCCCGACGGGGCAGCGCCCCCGCCCCCTTTTTCCGAGAACACCTCCGGATCCTCCGCGTGGCGCGAGGACACCCCCCTTTTCGCCCAAATTTCATGAACCAAGCTTCCCAAGCCGCCTGTTCCGTCGTGGATGCCACCACCCTCAAGGGCTGGCTGCACGATGCCGACGAAATCGCGCTGTTCGACGTGCGCGAGCATGGCCAGTATGGCGAGGGCCATCCCTTCTATGCCGTTCCCCTGCCCTACAGCCGGCTCGAACTCGATGTGGGACGCCTGGCACCCCGCCCCGGCACGCGTATCGTGGTGGCAGACGATGGCGACGGCGTGGCGCAGGCCGCCGCCAGGGCCCTGGCGCGCCTTGGTTACACGAACGTCTTCGTGCTGGACGGGGGCATGGCGGCATGGGTGGCTGCCGGCTATACGCTGTTCGCCGGCGTCAACGTGCCGTCCAAGACCTTCGGGGAACTGGCCGAGCATCACTACCACACGCCGCGCGTCAGCGCCAGGGAACTGGCGGCCATGCAGGCGGACCCCGGGGCGCCGCTGGTGCTCGACGGGCGTCCGGCCAGCGAATTCCGCAAGATGAGCATTCCGGACGCGATCTGCTGCCCTAACGGTGAGCTTGCCTATCGCCTGCGCGACCTTGTGCCCGATGCCACCACGCCCATCGTGATCAACTGCGCTGGCCGCACGCGCAGCATCATCGGTGCGCAGACGCTGATCAATTTCGGCGTCGCCAATCCGGTTTATGCGCTGGAGAACGGGACCCAGGGTTGGTACCTGAACGATTTCGCGCTCGAACACGGCAGCACGGCACGCTATCCGGACAACGGCAGCCCACACGGCCTCGATGCCGCGCGCGATGCGGCCGGGGCGCTGGCACGGCGTTTCGAGGTGCCGCACATCGAGGCGGCGCAGGCGGCGGCCTGGTTGGCCGAAGCCCACCGATCGACGTTCCTGTGCGATGTGCGTACCGCCGAGGAGTTCGCCACGCAGACCCTGCCGGGCGCGCAGCACACGCCCGGGGGCCAGCTGATCCAGGCCACGGACCAGTTTGTCGGCGTACGCCGCGCCAGGCTCGTGCTGTTCGACGCCGACGGCGTACGAGCGCCGGTGGTAGCCAGTTGGCTGCGTCAGATGGGGCACGACGCCGTGGTGCTCGCGGGCGGCCTCGAAGCGGGGCTGGCCACTGGCGTGCGCGCCGCGCATGGCCCAATGCAAGACCTCACCGCGCTGCCCGCCGTCAACGCCGCGCAACTGGCAGCTGGCATCGCGAACCAGTCGATGCTCGCGCTCGACCTGCGCGGCAGCATGGCCTATCGCGCCGGCCACATTGCAGGCTCCCGCTGGTCTACTCGCGCGCGGCTGGCGCAAGACCTGAGCGGCGTGCCGCAAGACACCACGCTGGTGCTGGTCGGCGACGCGGATGCCGCCGATCCCGCCGAGCTGGCCGCGGCCGACCTCAATGCGCTCGGCTATCGCGACCTGCGCAGGCTGCAGGGCGGATTTACGGCGTGGCGCGATGCAGGCCATGCCGTGCGCGAAGGCGCCGATACGCTGCCCGATGCACGGTGTATCGACTACCTCTTTTTCGTGCATGACCGCCACGACGGCAACAAGGCCGCCGCGCGGCAATACCTGGCCTGGGAAACAGGCCTGATTGCGCAACTCGATGCCCAGGAGCTGGCCACGTTCCGTTTCCCCTCGCTGGGCTGAATCCGAAGCGCCTGCAGTCCACGAGCCAGGCCCCACCATCCGCCACAGAAATTTCGAGGTCGCCCCATGTTCCGTCCGATGTCATCCCGCCTGTCGCGGCGAGTGTTCGCCGCATGCACGCTCGCGCTTTCCGCCGCCGCCCTGGCGCAGCCGCTGGCGCCTGTCAACGGCTTTCCGTCGCAGCCACTGCGGATCGTGTCGCCGTTCCCCGCCGGCGGCGGCAACGATGCCGTGTCACGCATCGTAAGCACGCGCCTGTCGCAGGTCTTGGGCCAGAGCGCGGTCACCGACAACCGTGGTGGCGCGGGCGGCAACATCGGCGCGCGCTACGTGGCCGAATCGAAGCCCGACGGCTATACGGTGCTGACCTCGCAGGTGTCGATCATGGCGGTCAATCCGACGCTGTATCGCACGCCCGGATTCGACCCGGTCAAGCACTTCGTCCCAGTCACGCAGATCAACGCCGCGCCGCTGGCGATCGTGGTCTCGGAAAATGCGCCGTGGCGGACGTTCGAGGAACTGGCCAGGCAGGCCAGGGCACAGCCGCAGAAGATCACTTATGCCACGCCAGGCAACGGCACACTGTCGCACCTGGTAGGCGTGGTCCTCGACAAAAACAGCAGCGTGGGGCTGCAGCACGTGCCCTATAAGGGCGCCGGGCCGGCTATCAACGATCTGCTGGGTGGGCAGGTCGATGTGCTGATCACCTCGACGTCGTCTGTGGCCGGCTTCATCCAGGCCGGCCGCATGCGGGCGCTGGCCGTGACCAGCCCGCGCCGGCTGGGGATTTTCGCCAACGTGCCGACGCTTGAGGAACTGGGCTATCGCAACGCACGCTTTGAGGACTGGTATGGCTTCTTCGTGCCGGCCGGCACCTCGCCGGAACGTGTCGCGCTGCTGAACCGCGCCATCGTCCAGGTGCTGAAGATGCCTGACGTGGTGAAGACCATCAACGATGGGGGCAGCGCCGTGGTCGCCAACAGCCCGGATGCGTTCGCCGCGCAATTGAAGGATGACATTGCGAGGTGGTCGCAGATCGTGAAACTCTCCGGCGCCCACGTCGACTGAGCCCGGCACGCGACTTGCGGCGACCCCTTGTGCACCTTGCGCCAACCTGCAGCCAAGCCATGACGAAAGCGCTCTCCACACGTATCGCCCACGCCGGACGCACCGCCAGCGTGCCCGGCGGCCAGCCCGTGAACCCGCCTGTGGTGCGCGCCAGCACCGTGCTGTTCGAGTCCGTCGCGCAGCAGCGCGAGATGCGCGCGCGGCGCGACACCGAACGGTTGTTCACGTATGGCGCGCGAGGCAATCCCACCAACTTCGCGCTCGAGGACATGGTCACGACGCTGGAAGGAGGTCACCGGACACGGCTGTTTCCGTCGGGCCTGGCTGCGGCGGCGATGACGATCCTAGCCTTTGTCCGCCCTGGCCAGCACGTCCTGCTGCCCGACTGCGTGTACGAGCCAGTACGCAATCTGGCCAGTGGCTTCCTGCGGCAACACGGCATTGCGGCCGACTTCTATGCGGCCAATGGCTCGGATCTCGCTGGCAAGCTGCGTCCGGAGACGCGGCTCGTCTATGTGGAAGCGCCCGGCTCGCTCGCGTATGAAATGTGCGACCTGCCGGCGCTGGCGGCCTGCGCGCATGCGCATGGCGCCCTGGTTGCGGCGGACAACACGTGGGGCTCCGGCATGCTCTACCGTCCGCTGGAGCTGGGCGCCGATATCTCCCTAATGGCAGCCACCAAATACCTCGGCGGTCATTCCGACGTGATGATGGGCACGGTGTGCACCACCGAGGCCGCGTGGCAGCCGCTGGCCACGATGGCCGATGCCTTCGGCATGACCGTGAGCCCGGACGATGCCTACCTGGTGCAGCGGGGCATCCGTTCGCTTGGCGCGCGGCTTGCTCAGCATCAGGCGGCCGCGCTTGCCATTGCCCGGTGGCTGCTCGACCGGTCCGAGGTGGCCGAGGTCTTCTGCCCCGCCCTGCCCCATGATCCCAATCACGCGCTGTGGCGGCGCGATTGCCACGGCACCAATGGCCTGCTCTCGTTCTCGCTACGGTCGCAGGCCCCGGTAGCCCCGGAGCTCTTTATCGACAACCTGAGATTGTTCGGCATCGGCGCCTCTTGGGGCGGCTTCGAAAGCCTAGCCGTGCTGGCCGACATGCGCCGCGCCCGCAGCGTTGACAGCTGGTCCGCGCACGGTACCGTGATCCGCCTGCATATTGGACTCGAAGCGGTGCCGGACCTGCTGGCCGACCTCGACCAGGCGTTCGCCGCCATCGCCCACATCGACGCTACGGAAAAGGAAAGTGGCCATGCCTGCCATCGGTGACTGGCTGCGCCAGCAATCCGGCCCCGCCCGAAGCAGCAACCACTTGACCGGCTCCCAGTCCGCCACATCAATGCGACATGAACACTGCAATGCCTTGCTGCCGCAACAAGGCGCGGGTCAGCATCATTTCCGCAGCCTTGAGCGGAATTGCTGCAGGACGAGGTCAGGGTTGCCCGCGCCGGCTCGCACACTGGCACCGACGCCGTGGCTGGCCAGCCAGGTTACCAGTCGGTCCGCGCTATCGCGGTAGGCTTGATTCTCCATGGCAGGACCACGCTTTCCAGCGCTGACGGTCAGGACGGAAACCGCGCTGGCTTTTGCCAGCCACGGCAATGCGTCCGCTACCGCCCGCGCGGCCTCGCGGCTGCCGTTCCCGGCGATGGCCGCGTGGCCACGGAGGCCTGGTCCGGAACGGCCTGGTATCAGCAGAAAAAGCACAAATAGCCCAGTGCCGCGAAGCGATCGGCGCCCAGCGCGATGATGCCCGGGCCTTCCGGCGTGAGAGGTTCTTGGCGATCACGCCCAGCTGTGCCACGGCCATCATGCCGCCGGTGACGAAGCTTATGTTAAATTGCATCGCCGACTCTGGATGTGGCTACAGCAGACGATTGGTGCAGTCCAGACACGCTCGGAACCGCGCACCGGGCTGACCTGCAGCACACCAGCAATTCCGGCATGCCCACGGCGTGGTCCAAAACATACGCAGTCTATGCTGGGCGTCAAAATCGATTCAGCGGAATACGCAAATAGGCCGTGCCGTTCGCGTCGGGCGGCGGCAAGCGCCCGGCGCGGATATTGACCTGAAGAGACGGCAGCATCAGCGCCGGTATCGCGAGGGTCTTGTCGCGCGCCCGCCGCATCGCCACAAAAGCGCCCTCTTCGACCCCGTCCCGCACATGAATGTTGCCGGAGCGCTGCGCGGCCACGGAGGTCCGGCATGCCGGCTCCCGTCCATCGGGCGGGTAATCGTGGCACACGTACAGCATGGTGTCGCCGGACAGGTAACGTGCGAGCACGCTGGCCTTTTTCGTTGGCACGGTGACCTTCTTTTCGGCAGGCTTGTTCTTCGAGACTGCCCTGACCTTCGTTGCTTTCGTTGCAGCGACCATTGTCGATTACCCGCTAGGGAGGTCCGGCAGAAATGCGGGATCGTTGCCATGGAAGGCCTTCGGCTACCCGGCGGCCACCTCCCGCCGCGGCCGGCCACGTGCACCCGGGACGACTTCCGATGCCCCGAACCGGTAAAACCGTTTCGCTATAGTTCTGCACATGGACAATGCGAGACGAACCACCGACATCCCGGAACCGGCATGCAAAGAAGAACCTTCCTGACGCTGGCGGCGGCCTCCGCCCTCGCCACCCAGCTGCCCCGCTGGGCCATCTCCGCCACGCTGCGCGAGCGCGACCTGTTCCAGCTGGGCGTGGCCAGCGGCGCGCCGACGCCCGATGGATTCGTGCTGTGGACGCGCCTGTTCGCCGGCGCCATCCCCGGCACGCCGCAGGCCGATGCCCTCGGCACCACGCCGCTGCAGGGGCCGCTGACCGTCCGGTGGGAGGTCGCAGAGGACGACGCATTCCGGCGCATCGTGCGCTGCGGCCAGGCGCAGGCGCTGCCGGAACTCGGCCATTCCGTGCATGTGGAAGTCGAAGGGCTGCGCCCCGACCGCTGGTACTTCTACCGCTTCATGCACGGCGACGCAGTCACCGCCCCGGCCCGCACCCGCACCGCGCCGGCGGCCGACACGCTGGCCCCGCGCGTGCGCTTTGCCTTTGCCTCCTGCCAGCGCTGGGAGCAAGGCCACTACGCCGCGTACCGGCAGATGCAGCAGGAAGACCTGGACCTGGTGGTGTTCCTGGGCGACTACATCTACGAGGGCGCGGTGCCGGCCAGCGCGCGGACGCAGCTGCCGCGCACGCACAGCCTGCCCACCGCGACCAGCCTGCAGGACTTCCGCGACCGCTACGCGCTGTACAAGAGCGACCCGCTGCTGCAGGCCATGCATGCTGCGTGCCCGTGGCTGGTCACCTGGGACGACCATGAGGTGCAGAACGACTATGCGGGACGCGCGGGCAGCGAGCCGGCGGCCGCGTTTCTTGCAAGACGCACGGCCGGCTACCTGGCGTTCTATGAAAACATGCCGATCCGCGCGAGCACGCTGGTGCACGGGACGGCGGGCCTTGGCAGGCCCGATGCGCTGAGCATCCACGCGCGCCATCGCTGGGGCCGGCTGGTCGATTTCCATGTGCTGGACGACCGCCAGTACCGCGATATCCAGCCCTGCCGCGAACCGGGACGGCCTCGCAAGAGCGCAGTGTCGCCCGGCGAATGCAGCGCGCTCTACCACCCGCGCCGCACCATGCTGGGCAGCGCACAGGAGCAATGGCTGGCACAGGGGCTGGCGCAGGACCAGCGCGACCAGACGCGCTGGAGCGCGATCGCGCAGCAGACCATCTTCTCGCGGCGCAACTACAAGGCGCCGCCGGAAGAAGCCTTCCACAGCGATACCTGGGACGGCTATCCCGCCGCACGCCAGCGCCTGCTCGACAGCATCGCCGCGGCGGCGCCGCGCAATGCCGTGTTCATCGGCGGCGATATCCACCAGCACTACGCCTGCAATGTGCTGGCGGACTTCGGCGACCCGTCATCCCGCGTGATCGCCAGCGAGTTCTGCACGACCTCCATCGCCTCGGCCTCGGGCAGCAGCGAGCAGAGTGTGGCTAAGATCGTGGCCCGCAATCCGCATATCGTGCATGCGCGGCCGGACCAGCGCGGCTACACCGTGGTCGAGGCCACGCCCGTGCGCTGGGCCGCCACGCTGCGCGCCGTGGAAGACGTGGCGCGCGCCGACAGCGCGGTCGGCACGCAGGCGGCGTTCGTGGTCGAGGACAGGCGGCCGGGTGTGCAGCGCGCCGGCGCGGGCTAGGTCGCGCCTTTAACACTGCGGTGGCACGAACCCGCTGATTGTCTGCTCCCTCTCCCGCTTGCGGGAGAGGGTTGGGGAGGGCCAGCATGTCCACGGAGTGGAGCGCTGCGCTTCGTTGATGCTCCGGCCCTCACCCCGCCCCTCACCCGCGCGCGGGAGAGGGGAGCAAACAAGCAGGGAAAATGTGGCCAACAGGCACACCAGCGATAGTATGTGCGAGCGCGCGACGCGCTCCGCTTGGGGTTGAGCATGGCCACTTGGCGTGAGCAGGCTCGAACCACCACCCGCATCGAACGGAAATCAACACTGCGAGGACGACCCACGCCGCGAACTTGATAGCCAGCCGCTCAGGCGACGCGCTTCTTGCCTGCTTCTTGTCGCTCGGAAGAAGTAGGTCGCCGGCTACCAACGAATCGGCCAACGAATAGGCCGGCGCCCGTCCGCACTCACTCCACGCTGGCCAGCCGCGCCCCCGCGGCCAGGAACACGCCCGTTTCAGCCTGCCACGTGACGCGGCCGCTGCGATGGGCGTGGACCTGCATCTCCATCTTCATCGCTTCCATCACTGCGATCAGGTCGCCTTCCCTGACCTCGTCGCCCGCGTTGACTTTCCAGGCCTGCACGGTGCCGGCGATCGGCGAAGGCAGGTCGGCGGCGTTGGTGGTCGCGGCCGGCGCCGGAGCAGCGGCACCGCCCTGCCCCGGCGCTTCGGCCAGGCCGCGCAGCAGTTGCGCCGGCAGGCCCAGCACCATGCGGCGGCCGTCGATCTCGATCGCGGTGCGCAGCAGGCTGCCATCCGGCTGCGGCTCGGCGCGCACGGCGGCGGCCAGCGGCTCGGTGAAGTCGGACTCGATCCAACGCGTATGGACCTTGAAGCCGTCGGCGCCCAGGAAATCGGCGTGGTCGATCACGGCGCGGTGGAACGGCAGCACCGAGGCCACGCCCTCGATCCGGAACTCGCGCAGCGCGCGGCGCGCGCGCGCCAGTGCCTGCTCGCGCGTGGCGCCGGTCACGATCAGCTTGGCCATCAGCGAGTCGAAGGTGCCGGGCACCACCGAGCCGGTCTGCACGCCGGAATCGACGCGCACGCCCGGGCCGGACGGTGCCTCGAAGCGCTGCACCGGGCCCGGCGTCGGCAGGAAGCCGCGGCCGACGTCCTCGGCGTTGATGCGGAACTCGATCGAATGGCCCAGCGGCGCCGGCGTTTCGGTGATCGACAGCGGCAGGCCGTCGGCCACGCGCAGCTGCTCGACCACCAGGTCGACGCCGGTGGTCTGCTCGGTCACGGGGTGCTCGACCTGCAGGCGGGTGTTGACCTCCAGGAACGAGATCGCACCGCCGGCGCTGAGCAGGAACTCGACGGTGCCGGCACTGGTGTAGCCGGCGGCGGCGCAGATGTCGCGCGCGGCGGCGTGGATGCGGGCGCGCTGTTCGTCGCTCAGGAACGGCGCCGGGGCCTCTTCCACCAGCTTCTGGTTGCGCCGCTGCAGCGAGCAGTCGCGCGTGCCGAGCACCACCACGTTGCCGTGCCGGTCGGCCAGCACCTGCGCTTCGATATGGCGCGGCTTGTCGAGGAACTGCTCGACGAAGCATTCGCCGCGGCCGAAGGCCGTGACCGCCTCGCGCACGGCCGACGCGTACAGCTCTTCGACCTCATCCATGCGCCAGGCGATCTTCATGCCGCGGCCGCCGCCGCCGAACGCCGCCTTGATGATGATGGGCAGGCCGTGGCGCTCGGCAAAGGCCAGCACTTCGTTGGCATCGCTCACCGGGTCGGGCGTGCCGGCCACCAGCGGCGCGCCCACCTGCAGCGCGATCTTGCGGGCTTCCACCTTGTCGCCCAGCCGGGCAATCGTTTCCGGCGACGGGCCGATCCAGGTCAGGCCGGCATCGATCACCGCGCGGGCGAAGGCTTCGCTTTCCGACAGGAAGCCATAGCCCGGGTGCACCGCGTCGGCGCCGCTGCGGCGCGCGATCTCCAGCAGCTTGGGGATGTTCAGGTACGTGTCCGCCGGGCGGTCGCCGTCGAGGCCGTAGGCTTCGTCGGCCAGGCGCGCGTGGATCGCGTCGATATCGGCGTTGGCATAGATGGCGACGGAGGCCACGCCATAGTCGGCGCAGGCGCGGATGATGCGAACGGCGATCTCGCCACGGTTGGCAATCAGGACTTTCTTCATGGCAGTTACGGTTGCAGTTCTTCGAAGGCGCCGACGGGATGGAAGCGCAGCCAGGCACCGACCGGGATTTGTCCGGCGCGGTCGAGGTGATGCGGCGCCACGGCACCGATCACGGGATAGCCGCCGGTCAGCGGATGGTCGGCCAGGAACAATACGGGCTGGCCGCTCGGCGGGACCTGCAGCGCGCCGAGCGCGGTGCCTTCGCTGGGCAGCTCGCCGGCAATGGCGCGCTCCAGCGGCGCTTCGCCGGCCAGGCGCAGGCCCACGCGGTTGGATTGCGGCGTGACCTGCCAGCGCTGCGTGGCCAGCCGTTGTACGGATTCGGCGGTGAACCAGTCGGTGCGGGGGCCGAGCACCACGTCGAGCACGACTTCCTGCTCCACCGTGGGCAGGTTCTCGGCGGGCGTTTCGGGGGCGCCGACGATGGCACCCGCCGGAGCCTGCCGCAGGTCGATCACATCCCCAACTGCCAGCGGCGCCGGGCCGACCTTGGCCAGCGTGTCGGTGGCACAGCTACCCAACACCGGCGTGACCGCAAAACCGCCGCGCGCGGCGACGTAGCAGCGCGCGCCGGCGAGCGGCTGGCCGATGGACAGCGTGTCGCCATCGGCAAGCGCCACGGCCTGGTGGTTCGGGACGTCCCATTGACGGCCATCGGCGGTGCGCACCGTCAGCGGCGCATCGGCGCCGGTGACGGCCACCACGCTCTCGCCCACGCTCTGCAGCTGCAGGCCGGCGCCGATGGTCTCGAGCGCCGCGGCATCGCTGCGATTGCCCACCAGCCGGTTGGCCGCCTTGAGCGCCGCCTGGTCCATCGCGCCCGATGCCGAGACGCCCTGCCCCGCCTGGCCGTGCCGGCCCAGGTCCTGGAACAGGGTCTGCAGGCCGGTGCCCTTCACCTTCAGCGCCGCGGCTGCGGGCGCGCCATCGGACTGCACGGACTGCACTGGCTGGCGCGCCGGCGCCGCGGCAACGCTGCCGACCGGGTGCGCCACGCCATTGAGCGTTGCGATATCGACAAAGCGCACGCGATAGCCGGGCTGCAGCAGCGCGGGCTGATAGCGTTCCAGGTCCCACATCGCCACCGGCGTCACGCCGATGATCTGCCAGCCGCCGGGGCTGGCCTGCGGATACACGCCGCTGAAGGTGCCCGCCAAGCCGACGGCGCCGGCGGGAATGCGCGTGCGCGGCGTACTGCGGCGCGGCACGTCAAAGCTGGGATGGCCGCCGCTGAGGTAGGCAAAGCCCGGGGCAAACCCGGTAAAGGCCACGGTGTATTCACTGCCGGTGTGGCGGCGCACCACTTCCTTCGGCGTGATGCCGAGCAGTTGCGCGACCTCGGCCAGGTCTTCGCCGTCATAGCGCACCGGGATCTCGACCAGGATATCGCTGCGCTCGACGCGCTGCGACAGGTCGCGCGCGGCGATGGCGCGCACCAGCGCGGCGGCGCTGGTCGCCGACGGGCGGAAGTGAACGAGGATGGTGCGCGCGGCGGGCACCAGCTCGGCCACGCCAGGCAGCGGATCGCGCTGCAGCGAGGCCAGCAGGGCCAGGGTCTGGTCGAGGTCGGCCAGCTCTACCAGCAGGGCATTCGAGGTGACGGGCAGGAAACGCAAGACTAGCTCCGCAAAAGACCCGGCGAGACCCGGCGGTCTCAGACGTGGTACGTGCTGTCCGGCACGTCGGTGATGAACATATGGCCCGGCGCGTGGGTCACGGCGAATGGCACGCCGGAGGCCATCACGGCCGCCTGTGGCGTCACGCCGCAGGCCCAGAACACGGGGATCTCGCCTGGCTCGATGCGCACGGCGTCGCCGAAGTCAGGCTTGCCCATATCGGCGATGCCCAGCGCGGCCGGGTCGCCCACGTGCACCGGCGCACCGTGAACCGAGGGAAAACGCCCGCTGATGGAAACCGCATCGGCAACGCGGTGCGCGGGGATGGGCCGCATCGACACCACCAGCTCGCCATGCAGGCGGCCGGCGGGACGGCACTGGCGGCTGGTGCGATACATCGGCACGTTGGAGCCGTCGGCGATATGGCGCACCTCGATGCCGGCCTCTTGCAGCGGCGTCTCGAAGGTGAAGCTGCAGCCGATCAGGAAGGTGACCAGGTCCGGATGCTCGGCCCACAGCGGCGTGGCGTCGGCCACCTCTTCCGCCAGCTTGCCGTCGCGCCAGACGCGGTACAGCGGGATGTCGGTGCGCACGTCGGCGCCTTCGGCCAGCAGGGTCTGGTGCGCGCCCGCCTCGATCACGTCGAGCACCGGACAGGCCTTGGGATTGCGCTGCGCGTACAGCAGGAAATCCCAGGCCCAGTCGCGCGGCAAGGCGATCATGTTGGCCTGCGTCATGCCCGGCGCGACGCCGGCGGTGGGCTGCACGGTGCCGGCGCGATAGCTTGCGCGCGCTTCGCGGGCGGCGTTCACCGCGGCGATCCGGGCGCGTTCCAGTGCGGATGCTTGCATGGGTATTTTTCCAGTGTGTTCAGGGCGGCCGGCTCACGCAAAGGTGCGGATCGCGATGCCGTCGCGCTCCAGTGCGGCGCGCACGGCGCGCGCCATCCCCAGCGCGCCGTCGCTGTCGCCATGCACGCAGATCGATTGCGCTTCCACGCGCGCCACGCTGCCGTCAATGGCCTGCACCGTGCCTTCGCGCACCAGGCGCAGCATGCGCTGCGCCACGTCGGTGGCGTCGTGCAGCACCGAGCCCTTCTCGCGGCGGGACACCAGCGTGCCCTGCGGCGTGTAGGCGCGGTCGGCGAACGCTTCGGCGATCACGCGCAGGCCGGCCTCGCGCGCCCAGCCCACCAGCGGCGAGCCCGCCAGCGCCACCAGCGCCAGTTCCGGGTTCACCGCGCGGATGGCGGCGATCACGTCGCGCGCCTGGCGTTCGTCGCTGGCAATGGTGTTGTAGAGCGCGCCGTGCGGCTTGACGTAGCGTACCGTGGTGCCGACGGTCGCGGCCATGCCCGACAGCGCGCTGATCTGGTAGATCACGTCGGCCACCAGGTCGGCGCTGGCCACGTCCATGTTGCGGCGGCCGAAGCCCTGCAGGTCGGGATACGAAACGTGCGCGCCCACGGCCACGCCGCGCTCCGCCGCGGCCTTCAGCGTCTGCAGGATGCCGGCCGGATCGCCGGCATGGAAGCCGCAGGCCACGTTGGCGCTGCTGACGATATCCAGCATGGCGGCATCGTTGCCCATGCTCCAGGCGCCGAAGCTCTCGCCGAGGTCGCTGTTCAGATCGATATGCATGGCGTCAGGCTGCCGTCCGCGAAGTTGCTGCGCCAGCCGGTCCTTCCGTGCCAGCCTCGGTCTCGCCGAGTAGTTCGCGTCCCTGAGTTTCCGGCAACAGCAGGCAAGCGATAACGACCAACCCATAGGCGCCCGCGGCAAGATAGCCGATGGCCACGCCCAGCGACATCGATGCGCTCATGTGCCCGATCATGGCCGGGAACACCGAGCCGACCGCGCGCCCGAAGTTGTAGGAAAAGCCTTGTCCGGAGCCACGGATATGGCTCGGATATAGTTCCGTCAGGTAAGCCCCCATGCCCGAAAAGATGCCAGACAGGAAGAATCCCAAGGGGAAGCCAAGCAGCAGCATCGCCGCGTCGGTGATCGGCAGTTGCGTATAGCAGATCACCAGGATGGCTGCGCTCACTGCGAACAGCATGAAGCAGCGCCGGCGTCCCAGGCGATCGGACAGCCAGGCGCTGGTCAGATAGCCGGCGAATGAGCCTGCGATCAGCACCATCAGATAGCCGCTGGTATTGAGCACGGACAGGTTGCGCTCCATCTTGAGATAGGTCGGCAGCCAGGTCGTCACCGAATAGTAGGCACCTTGCATGCCAGTCGCGAGCAGGCTGGCCAGCACCGTGGTGCGCAGCACGCCGGGCTTGAAGATCAGCATGAAGTTATTGCTTTGCCCGGTGCGGGCCAGCTTGGCCTTGGTTTCCTGATACACCTCGGGTTCCGAGATATTGCGGCGGATGTAGAGGATAAAGACCGCCGGCAGCACGCCGATCCAGAACAGCACTCGCCATGCGTATTGCTGCTCGAACGCGGCATAGACTGCCCAGAACGCGATCGCCGAAAGTCCCCAGCCAACCGCCCAGCTGCTTTGCACCAGTCCAACGGCCTTGCCGCGGTGGCGGGCGCGGATCATCTCGGCGATCAGCACCGAGCCGACCGACCATTCGCCGCCGAAGCCCAGGCCTTGCAGCATGCGGGTGACGAACAATTGCTCGGGCGAGTTGGTGAACCCGCTCAGGAAGGTGAAGAAGCTGAACCAGAGCACGGTCAGCTGCAGGACCCGCACGCGGCCGTACTTGTCCGCGAGGATCCCGGCCAGCCAGCCGCCGACGGCCGAGCTGATCAGCGCGCCGGTCGCGATATAGCCCGCTTCGGCCTTGGTCATGCCCCACACGAGGATGAACGTGGGGATCATGAAGGTGTAGATCATGTAGTCGAAGGCATCGACGCCATAGCCGACGAAGGCGGCAAAGAGCGTCTTGCGCTCTGCTCCGGTAGTTTCTTTAAGCCACATGGCTGCGCTCACTAGGACAAGGACAAAGCGTGGGAAAAAGCTCGCCGCACTGACTTGCCGACGATTCCGTTTTCATTCGCGTTGTTCAGCAAATCGCATGCCATGTTGACCTATCGGCACGTATCACTCAACCACCGCACTATCATTGTTGAACAATCCTCGGTATTGATCGATCATGGTATACACCTAAGGCACCGTAGGGGCTATCGCCCGCACCAATTCCGTGCAAATTGTTGAACAAAGTGCGTTAACATCCGGTCACTTGCGCACCGGAATGAGCCGGTGCCCGATCCCAGCCACCATGTCCTCAACACCTGACGTCAAGAATCTGACCGAACGGGTCACAGAACAGATCCGCCAGCGCATCGTGCATGGCGAGTTCGAGCCGGGGCAGCGCCTGTCGGAAGCGGCGCTGAGCGAAAGCCTGCAGATATCCCGCAACACGCTGCGCGAGACCTTCCGCGTGCTGACCAAGGAAGGCCTGCTCAAGCACGAGCCCAACCGCGGTGTGTCGGTGGCGATTCCGAGCATTGCGTCGATCATCGACATCTATCGCGTGCGCCGTCTGATCGAATGCCAGGCCATCGCCCAGGCCTACCCCAGCCATCCGGCCCGCAAGCACCTGCGCCAGGCGGTGGAGGCCGGCCTGCGCTGCCGCGACAACGGCGACTGGCAGGGCGCCGGCACCGCCAACATGGAATTCCACATGGCGATCGTGGAGCTGGCCGACAGCGAGCGCCTGAACGTGATGTTCTCCCACCTGCTCGCGGAGCTGCGCCTGGCGTTCGGCATGCTGCACGACCCGGAATTCCTGCACGGCCCTTACGTCGAGATGAACCAGCACATCCTGGAGATGTTCGAGGCGGGCAAGCTGGCCGAATGCGCGGTCGCGCTGAACGACTACCTGACGCAGTCCGAGCGCATCGTGCTGTCGGTGTGCGCGCGGCATCCGGTGTTCAAGGGGCGCTGAAACCATCGCCAGCAGATCCGCGCAGCCTTCCCCGGTATTCATCGATGAAGCCAAAAAAGTGCCCTTGCCCGTAATCGCAGCCGGCAGCCACCAGGATGTCGCGCTGCAATCCGGTCTCGACGCCCTCGGCAATCACGCGGATGCGTAGTGCATGCGCCATGCTGATGATGGCGCTGCACAGGGCCACGTCGTCCGGTCCGCGCGTCAGCGACCGGATGAAAGACTGGTCGATTTTGATGTAGTCAATGTCCAGTCGCCGCAGGTACGACAAGGATGAGTAGCCGGTGCCGAAGTCGTCGAGCGCGACTTCGATGCCGGCTGCCTGAAAGCGTGAGAGCTGATCCATAACATCGGCGTTCTGCTCCATCAACGAGCCTTCGGTAATCTCGATGATGAGGCTGCCCACCGGCACGTTCCTGCGCTCTATCACGCTCGAACAAGATTCGGGTCCGTTCGACGGCGCGCAGAACTCCACTGGTGACTTGTTGACCGAAATCTGGAAGTCTTTGCCTATCAGCATCTGCCAGCGCGAAAGCTGGTCCAGCGCTTGCGTCAACACCCAGCGGCCGATGTCGATGATGAGGCCGGACTCCTCTGCTACGGCAATAAAATCCGCAGGCTGGATTGGCCCGCGCACCGGATGGTCCCAGCGAATCAGGGCTTCGGCCTTGCAGACCTTGCCCGTGTGCAAATTAACAATGCAGCAGATGCTCGGCAGAATGCCTATAATAGGACGGCATTCTGCCAAGGAGCTTCACTATGCAGACAATCGTTTTCCAACCTTCGGGAACCAGTCGGCTCCCTAGTGGCCGCTATCTGGACCTCTTGAGTGATGCGTTGGGCACTAAAATCCTCTCCGAGGCCGATTTGGTCTACCTCGCTGTCGATCGTTTGCCGACTGAGATCCTAGCGAGCCTGCACAATGCAGGGCTTGCCTGGGACGAGCTAAGCTTTATCATTCCGCGCCGCACGCTGACGCACCGTCGCGAACGAGCCGAGTCCCTCACGGTCGACGAATCGGATAAAGCGATCCGTCTTGCCCGGATCCTTGCCCATGCAATCAGTACGTTTGGCGAGGCCGAGCGTGCGTTGCGGTGGCTGCGCGCGCCCCAACAACGATTGGGTGCCAAGTCGCCACTGGAACTGACCAGCACTGAACAAGGCGCACGTGTGGTCGAGGAAGCGATTATCCAGATTGACGAAGGATACTTCGCCTGATGGTCCTCTGGCGTATTAGCAATTTTGCGGATCTCAAAGGAATTGGGGGACTGCGTGCCGGCGGACGCTGGCATTACGCTGGACAACCTGTCGTGTACTTGGCCGAGCATCCTGCCTTAGCCTTTCTCGAGGTGCTCGTGCATCAAGATATCAGGCAGATGGAAGATCTGCCCAAGCACTACCAACTCCTCCAGATCGAGGTGGAGGACTCTCTCGCCGTCGCGGAAATTGGTGACTTGCCCGAGGACTGGAAAAGCAATCCCGGTTGGTCCAAGAGCGCCGGCACAGAATGGCTAGCATCGCGCTCGAGCTTGCTCCTGAAAGTGCCCAGCGTGCTTGTGCCGTATGCATCCAACTACCTTTTCAATCCCGCGCATCCCGATTCGGAGACGGTACGTATCGTTGAAGCTCGACAGGTCGATCACGATCCGCGCATCTTGTCACTGCTCGGCGAACAAAGGCCGCGCACTTAAGATAGCTGCGGCCATCAGCGTATTGCCTATAACTCATGTTGTAATCGGCACTGTCCGAAGTGCCAGTCGCTCGCCCGCGCGCAGTGGCTTGACGACCGCCAGGCGGACCTACTGCCTGTGCCGTACTTCCATGTCGTCTTTACCGTGCCCGAGCCAATCGCCTTCCAGAACAAGCGCGTGGTCTATGACATCCTGTTTCATACCCTGCGGACCGTCGCCGCGGATTCCCGCCCCACCTGGGTGACACGCTCGGCTTCATCGCGATCCTACACACCTGGGGGCAGACGCTGGTACATCATCCACACCTACACTGCCTCGTCCCCGGCGGTGGTCTCTCGGACGGTAAGCACTGGGTCGCCCTTCCTGCCCGTGCGGGGTTCTCGCGCCTATTCCGGCGATTGTTTCTCGCGCGCCGGCACCATGCCTTCGACGCCGGAAGGCCGCGATTCTTCTCAACGCTAGCGCAATAGGCCAAGCGGGACTCCTTCCTCGGCCATCTTGTCGGCCCGCGCCACACAGAGTGGGTCGTCTATGCTAAGGAGCCGTTCGGCGGCCCCCGGCAGGTCCTGGACTATCTGGGCCGCTACACGCATCGCGTAGCGATCTCCAACAACCGGCTACTTGCGAGAGGTTCGCCTTCTCCCGCACCGCTACGAGAAGCTGACCGGCCGGTCGTTGTATGACTGTCCCGTCTGCGCGCGGGGGCGCATGTTTTGTATCGAGCGCCTGTTGCCAACCGCTTTGCCACGCGCACACCGCCGAGGAGGATTGCATGGCCCCACGCGCGTGCCGTCAATCACTGTGTTCGCTCCCTTTGGGGCGACACAGGAGATATGTTCGTGCCTCAGGCCAAGCGTCGCCGGCTCCGCCTAGCGTCAGCCGCCGATCCCGCGCAATGGCATCCATTGCCCACTAAAGTGCGAAGCGAAACTCCCAATCCGCACCGTCGCTGGCATCCGACCCGCAAGCCCAACGCGATTCAAGGCCCATAGCTCCCACGGCCGTGGAGCGGTTTAGCTCAAGTATTTTTTTACAGCGAAGACGGGACGCGCAACTGTGCCCCTGCTGACCATTGCGCCGTCTCCGCCGCGCAAAAAACTCTTGACTTATGCTGCATCCGCAGGTCAGCCTGCCCGCGAAAGCCTCGTACGCGCCATCGTTACGGCGGACCGTGGTTCGCTCGCGGACGGCGCTTGCCGTCCAGAGGGTAGCCGCCTCGCATCCCGACAGCCGTCGGCCCAGCGGGCTGCACACCGCCAAGCCGCCAATCCGCATCACGTGGGTGCAGATCGCCGTGTGGATGTCGCTTTCAGTGCATGGATGCCGGCAAACCTTGGGTGTACGTTATCCTGACTATCAGGGCATTTTTGAATATACGTATCACATTACGAAAACGGCAAGTGCCCATCCAACTAGTGCCGTTCCCGCAAGGCAAGCGGCAACCGCCACAGGATCCAAAGTCGGATGGTAGTGCATGTAAATGTGCCTCTTTTATTGATCTGGCATTCATCAGCAAGGGGGCAGGCATTTCTATGCCATGCCTGCCGCGCGTGCCCTATGTCGATTTTTGTTCGGATTAATCTCGCGAACTCATCATTAAGGTAGGCCACCGAAGGCGTAGACGCTTTGCTTAGTCCGCCGACTGCTTTGCAATTCATGCCTTGTATGATTGGAGTCCGTGCGGAATGTCACCTCCGCCCCCAACCATCAGACCTTTATCGGCGCCCATCAGAGTCGCTCACGTCGGCCCGCGCGTGAGCGCTGGCGTCACATTGGTAGCTGGCGCCGTATAGTGCTAACCGGAAGCCCCGCTTGCGCTAGGCTATCCTCAGGCGTGCCATGAATTACCTTGCAATATGCGTCTCAGATCCGTGCAAGTACTCGCCACCCTGACCCTGTTGGGCGCCTGCTTCTCGACGAACGACGGCAGCCAGCCCGGCAAGGCGGCCGCGGGCGAGCGGCCTGGCCTGCCAGTCGGTGCCACGCACCACTGCCAGGCAGAGGCCGACGCGCTTCTCGGGGCCGCGCCTCTGTCCGTTGTGCGGGCCGTATTTAATTCCTGCACGGCGCAGAACCAGGGCAGCGAGCCACGCAAGTGAGGTCTTTGCAGTAGTCGTTCCGAAACAGGCGCTTGATCCAAGCAAGGACGGGCGAAATTGGGGAGGTGACTCAAATGACGATCGAGCATTTTGCAGAGAGCAATCCGGGCACCCGAACCTTGCCGCGCTCGCTGGCGGTGAAGGCCGGCGACTTTGTGTTTGTGTCCGGCCAGGTAGCCAGAGATGACGACGGCAGCATCGTCGTTGGTGGGATAGAAGTTCACACACGTCAGACTCTGAAGAACGTCGCCAATGTACTCGCCCTCGCGGGTTGCACGCTCGAGGATGTCGTGAAGACAACAGTTTGGCTTGAAAACGCTAGCGACTTTGATGCATTCAATCGCGTGTATGGAGAGTTCTTCCGTGAAAACAAGCCATCACGGTCGTCGCTGCATGGGAAGAACATGGCAGGCACCAAAGTAGAAATCGAGGCGATTGCTTATAAGCCTTGACACTGGACTGACTGCTTCGGGTCGCCAAGAGACGACAGAGCGCGGGGATCCGTGACTTGACGCACCACTCTGCCCCTCCGATGATGAAGACTTCTCGCCGGCGAACAGGTCGGTTACCACGGAGAAAAGCCCGGCATAATGTCTAAAGACGTGACAGCGTTCCGGTTCGCAATGTACTTAATGCGCGCTCCTTGGCTTAGGGCGTCCCGAGCCAAGTCCGAATGCGCCAGTGGCAAGGGGGTCGCAAAGTTGCTCACGGCCATCCCCTGAAGTTCACGCGCGTTTCAATCTGCGTAACCAGGAAATTGCGGGATCAATCATGCTCGAAGGCCTGCGGGGCATACGACTTTCGATGCCGTTGATCCTGAGCTTGTCCAGCAGCGTACACAGGTGAAACCAGGGCAGATGCGTCCCTTCTCCAAAGAAGGCAAAGAAGTCTGCCACCGCCCGTAGCAATTCGTCATTGGTGCTTAGCTTCGCCTGCGCTATGCGTAACCAGGCCCTTCAATTGCCGGATGCGCCAGGAGGAAGTCCTCATCGACCTCCACCCCCAGGCCGGCGCCCTGCGGCGGCACCACGGTCCCATCTTCCCTGACGGTGAAGGGACATGACACCAAGGCATCGCGAAACAGGTTGTGCTTCGACACATCGGCTTCGAAGTAGCCTCGGTTCTCGATTGCGGCAAGCACGTGGATCGACGCCGCCATGTTGAGGCCCGTCATGGCGGTATGCAGGTGCACCGGCAGTTTCTGCGCCGCGGCCATCGCCGCGATGCGCAGGGTCTCGGTGACGCCGCCAGTCTTGGACAGTCAGGCTGCAGGCGTGTATGTGTTCGGTGGCGGTATCAACGAGGATGTCGCACCACTCATGGTCGCCTCAAACAGCACGGTCACAAACGAGACCTATCATCAGACGAAGGAGTTCGATGGCGGCTTCTGTGTCCTGCAGTTCCCGTCGCGCGAAGCCGCCATCCTGCGGGCTGCAAAGATCGCCAAAGCTTGCCGCTGCTCGCAGGAACTCCGCGAGCTTGGGTATGACCCCGAGAGCTGACGCGCAGGGCTCGTACCCACTGCTATCGACGACACTCTCCCGCATATCGTTCGCCGAAACCTAGGCTACATTCTTTATCTTAATGGTCTGGCAAATCCGAACCATATCCGGTCCGGCTCTATTCGTACTCGCTCACGGGCCGTAGCAGCCGTCAAAGGCAGTCGTATTGGCGTGATACGGCCGTCTCTCATTGAATCTGCCGTCAAGCCATCACCGTGCTTTCCTGCCTCCACGAAAGTACTCTGCCACGGACCCTCATCTCAGCAATGATCGCCAGACGCCACTATTGCAGAAAGTCGCAGTGCTGATTGTTCGCAATGCATCCCTTCAGCGGGCATGGCCGCTGGCCTTCCGGACAGATCCGGTGCGCCGGCGGATGCGGGCAGACCAACGGCCCCAGTGATGCCCCGAAACCGTTGCTGCATCGCGTGCCACCCGCGTTACGCGCACAGACTTTAAGCGTCCGATCGCCCTCCTCCCGGTATTCCGCATCCACCAGCCCGATCTCCGGCACTGAGCGGAAGACCTGTCCGACGACTCCGGCGATCAGGTACTCGCTGGCTGCGGGTAACGGCGCGTCACACTGCGCCGACAGGAACCCGCAGCGCGGAAAGCTGGCCTCCGGAATCCGACAGCCAGTCGGGGCGGCCGGCGGAGGTGGGAGCGGCGGCGGCGAGGTGCCGCTATGGGTAGCGCCCAGCGACTCGACCAGGATCTGCACCGTCACATCCCCTTCGCCCCGGTTCTGGTTGATACGCAGGTCGCGCTGGCCTTTGTCGAACGGCGTGGACACGGTTCCAACCAGCTCCCAGACCGCGCTGTCAAAGAACAGGAACGGCCCGTCGCGCTCCTTGACCGTGCAGGTCACCAACATGGGCGGCGCGCCGTCCTGCGTCATCGTGGTGGATAGCGGCACGTCTTCACCAGTATTCCGGCTTACCATGCCGAGCAGTTCCACATCGGGCTGGTTGCCGATATGGCAGGTCAACTTCCAGTCGCACACACCAATCTCCGGGCAGTCGTTGACATGCATGTTCTGGAAACGGACGGCAGTGCGCTGGAAATTCGGCGGAGGGGGCGGTGGCGGGGACGTACCGCTGGCGGGCGGCGCCGGCTCCGGCGCGTCGCACGCGCCAAAATCCACGACGTACGTTCCCATCTCGGGCAGCGCGCCATCGGGCGTGGCGGCGACCCCGGCCAGTGCCGTCCCGAGTTCGTTGTATGCGGACGTCAGAATCTGCTCGCGATGGCCGGACTTGCTGATGTTCATCCACCAGTTCACTGCCGCCGCTGGCGTGGCGCATTCGCCCAGCGGACAGCCCTCGGACGGTGCACCTGCGCCACGACCGGTATAGGCAATCTCGCCGATCAGACGCTGCTTGCCACCGCAGTAACCAGTCGCACTGATGCGGCTATCTATGGTAGATCCAGTTTGCGGGTTGACGTGGGGATTGGCGCCACCCGTCCACCACTTGAGGCTGGCGGCGGCGTCGGCATGGCCCTGCGCCGCGCTAGTCAGCCTCGAATTTGCGGACAACGCGCCAAGGTTGCGGCTGGTGCGCTCGGCGTTGATGAGGCAGCGCACGGCCTCCCGACCGGCGGCGATGCGCGTGGCCGCATCCATCTGGGAAGGCGGGGTGTGGATGAGCGCGCCGCAGGTATTGGCGCCTGCCAGCGGCTGGGCGAACAGCGGCGAGGCGAGCACGGTCAAGGTCAATACCGATGCGAATGCCAGCCAGGCTGGCCTCCAGACGACGGGCGCAAGCTCGCCCCGCCTGCCAGCACAGGGTGTGTTCATATTCTTCCCCTTCTCCGCCTTCGCGGAGCCACCGGACGGCGTACTCTCGTTATAGCCCAAGCGCCGATTACAGGGCCCACCCTTTTCTAATGCAGGCTCCGGTCGGCATCGCTACCGCTTGTGAAATCGGCATGAGTGGCCATGGAGCAGGAAGATTTCGAGTAGGACGTTCAGAACGCGCCCGGGGAACTGCACTCCGACGCCGTCCCAAGCATCATGGGTATGCCGCGGACGAAGGACATGCCTAGGTCGTGCATTCTCACTGCCGGTGACCGAGCTGCGGATAGGGATGACCGTACCCGGATGCAGATTCAGCCGGTCGATGCAACACACTAAAGGCTTTGCGAGCCTGGGGGGTGCTGCAAATGAAACAAAGACGTCGGACCTACTACACCGAGACTCAAAAGGCACTGATGTGGGAGTGGTGGCGCAAAGGCGACACGCTTGCGCAGATTGCCCGACTATTCGATCGCTACCACTCCTCCATACAAGGGATTCTCGCCAAGACTGGCGGAATACAGCCAGCGCAACGACACCGCTCCAGGCTGGCCTTGACGCTTGCCGAACGAGAGGAGATTTCGGGCGCAGTAGTCGCCGGCCAGTCCATCCGATCCGTAGCAACCCGGCTAGGGCGTGCTCCTTCTACTATCAGCCGCGAGGTCCGGCGCAATGGGGGCAGACAAGGCTATCTGGCGAACCAAGCCGACCAGCTCGCCTGGGAGCGCGCACGGCGCCCAAAGGCATGTAAGTTCGTCAAGAATCGGACACTCGCCCAGGTGGTGGCCAGCAAGCTTCGATTGCAGTGGTCGCCAGAGCAGATTGGGGGTTGGCTCAAGCACGTGTACGCGGTCAACAGGGACTATCAGGTGTCGCACGAAACAATCTATCGGAGCCTCTACATCCAGGCCCGTGGCGCACTGAAAAGGGAGTTGCTGGAACACCTACGGCGTTCTCGAGCCATGCGTAGATCGCGCCAACACACACTGAAGACCGACAACCGTACGAACATTCGAGATGCCGTATCGATCAGTGAACGCCCTGCCACGGCAGAGGATCGCGCGATACCTGGGCACTGGGAAGGCGATCTACTGTTCGGCAGCGCCAACAGCCAGATTGCAACACTCGTCGAACGCCAGACAAGGTTCGTGATGCTGGTGAAGATTGCCAGCAAGTGCTCTGAGGCTGTAGTCAACGCCCTGATCAAGCACGCTGGCAAGCTACCGCAGGAATTGTACCAATCGCTGACGTGGGATCGCGGCACAGAGATGGCTGGCCACAAGAGCTTCACTGTCGCGACCGATATCAAGGTCTATTTCTGCGATCCTCAGAATCCCTGGCAGCGCGGTACGAACGAAAACACGAACGGACTCTTGAGACAGTACCTTCCGAAAGGAACCGATCTCTCGGTCTATTCGCAAGCCAAGCTCAATGCCATTGCCAGGCGGGTCAAAGAACGCCCGCGCAAGACACTAAACTTCGAGAGACCGGCTGAACGATTCCATCAAGCTGTTGCATCGACCGGATGAATCTGCACCTGTCGGCGCGCTCAGCCGCCTATGCGCTCACGGTGCTGTCGGCCCTGTTCCGGTGGCTCATCGAGCAGCGCTACGTGCTGGCTAACCCGTTTGCCGGCATCAAGGTTCGCGGCCATGCCTTGCGACCGGCGCTGGATACGGCCCGAGGCTTTACCGAAGGGGAATGGCTGCTGCTGCGGGCCATCGCGGACGGTCTGGAGTGGTCCTATGGCTGGTCCGAGCCGGCGGCGCAGCGCCTACGTTTTCTGCTCGACTTTGGGTACGCGACGGGTCTGCGCGCCAGCGAACTGGTCGGCGCTGCACTTGGCAACGTCCACCTCGACGGGCACGGTGACCGCTAGCTGCATCTTGTCGGAAAAGGGAGCAAGCTCGGGAAGGTAGCCTTGCCGCCCCTCGCATATACGGCGCTAGACCAGTACCTGGCACAGCGGCAGTTGCCGATCAGCCGGGAGAGATGGAACCCGAAGACTCCCCTAGTGGGGAGCCTGGGCGAGGATGGCGCCGTTGGTATAACCAGCGCTCATCTTTGGCGCTTGCTAAGGCGCTTCTTTGCGCAGGCCGCCGACGCGATCGATGCCGATCACCCAGTGGCTGCGGAGAAACTGCGCCGTGCAACGCCCCCCTGGATGCGAAACAGTCACGCCAGCCACGCGCTGGCTCGCGGGGCTGAACTCACCGCCGTGCGTGACAACCTGCGCCACGCGTCGATCGCCACCACGTCCATGTACCTGCACGGCGACGAACTTGAGCGTGCCAAACAGATGCGGCAGGCATTCGGCGCACGCAAATAGGCGTTCGTAGCTGAGAGATTGTCGGGTATCCGCAATTTGTGAACCCTCGATGCTATGGCACAGACCGTCCCGCGGCATTGGTTTGTGCGGTGAGTATGCGCCCCGAAGTTTTTGAATGGCCTTCGCAAGGTCACTTGAGGATGGCAGACCGAACAGGCGAGCCTAATCTATGCTGAACAAAGACAATCGACGTCGCACCGTCGTGACTACGAACCAGCAGCGATCGCGTGCAACAATCGGATTCGCTTCTTATATTGCAACGGGCTCGACGCCATCACCGCCTTAAAAGGCGATGGAAACCGACAGCCTTACGACTCGCCCGTCAGGGGTCAAAGCCGGATGGCAGCGGCTCCCGCGGCGCGGGGCGCACGCCCCAACCCAGCGGCGGTACACCAGGACGCATAGGGGGCCCGGGCGATGTCGGTGTCCAGATGGATCAATCTTACGCGGTGGGAATGGTTCCACCGTCGATCACGTACTCTGCCCCGCTGATCGCCGCCGCACGCGGCGAGATCAAAAAGGCGATCAGGTCGGCGACTTCCGCCGGCTTGCACGGCCGCCCGAGCGGGATGCCACCCAGCGCATCCATGATGATCTGCTTGCCGCCTTCGTAATCCGTATTGGCCTGGCTGGCAAGCCGTTCTGCCAGCGCAACTGCCGCTTCGGTTTCCACCCAGCCCGGCGACACGCGCACGACGCGCACGCCCTTAGGCGTGATTTCCTTCGACAGACTCTTGCTGTACGTGGACAGTGCAGCCTTGGCGGCAGCATAAGCCGTGGTCGATTCCGGCAAGGGCAAACGATTCTGGATGGACGTGACGTGGATGATGACGCCTGCACGTTGCTCAATCATCTTCGGCAACAACGCCCGATCCAGTCGTACGGCCGGAAACAGATTGAGGTTCAGCTCTTTCTGCCATTCGGTTTCATCCAGCGCGGCAAAACCGCCTGCCGGGGCTGACGATCCGCCCAGGACATGGATGATGGCGTCCACGCCACCCAGCCGGTTTTCGATGGCCTGTGCTACGGTGGCGCAACCCTCCGGCGTAGTGAGGTCGGCTTCGACGAACATGGCGTCGGGAATGAAGTCCGGCTTGGCACGAGCCGTCGTCAGGATGCGCGCGCCGAGTTCGCCGAGCAGTTCGACGACGGCGCGGCCAACGCCCTTCGTGCCAGCCGTGACCAGCACACGCTTGCCCGTGAGTTCGCGGTTCGTGGTCATCAGTGGATCTCTAGAAATTCAATCTTGTGGTCCGTGAGCCGGAATATATGTTTCAGGTCGGCGAGACCTCCGGGGAAGTTGCCAGCATATTGGGCCACGACAGTGACGCGGGCGTCGTCTTGCACGAACGTCAACGGCTCTACGCTATAGGCATACTTGCGCTGCGCTTCCGCCAGCCAGGTTTCGATTGCTTCGTGTCCCTGATACGTCTGGCCTTCATCGTGAACAACGGCGTTTTCGGAAAAAGCACGCCGCAGCGATGAAGGCGCGGCACCATTGCTCACCTGAAAAAAAGTGGAGACCGCATCGGGTAGTGAAATGTCCATGCAAGGAGCCTCTCATGGCAAAGTGTCGATACAGGAATTTTCGCTATAAACTTACTATTGAACAAGAACGCACGGAAAAGTAAGTTACCTACGTATGGGAAAGGAATACACCCCCGACACGGCCGCAGTTGGTGTCGAAGCAGTGCTTAAATTGCTGGAAGGGCGCTGGAAGCTGGTCATCCTGTTCCACCTTTTCGATGGCAAGGTGCAGCGTTTCTCTGATCTGGAGAAGCTCATCCCTGGTATTTCGCAAAAGATGCTCGCGCAGCAGCTACGCCAGTTGGAGGCGGACGGGATCGTGGCAAGAAAGCTCTATGCCCAGGTGCCGCCCAAGGTGGAATACCGGTTGACTGATTGGGGACAAGCACTCTGTCCCGCTCTGGACGCTCTTCTCAAATGGGCGGAGCAGCGCAACGAGTTGCTAAAAGCTGTCTGATGCCGAGTAGATTGCCCTAGGTAATCTCCGTTGATTGGCCGAGCAAGCCAAGCCGGATCAGACTCTCCGCGGTCGCAACAAGGGCTTCATCTCTCGAACACGGCGACCATGCGAGTCTGCCCAACTACAGCCGTGTGCCTAAGGAAGAGCGCCGCATGAGCTATCGCACTCTAGCTATTGCGCGGGCCAACGGCCCTTCGACCGCTTTGAGCGTCTGTGATGGAGTCAAAAGAGTCCTGGAACCGACACGATTCAAGGACCGCAATTGGCTGCGGATTCAACCGGTCGATGCAACGTTTTGATGGAATCGTTCGGCCGGGGTATCAAAGTTGAGTGTCTTGCGCGGACGTTCATTGAGCCGCCTCGCGACGGCATTGAGTTTGGCTTGCGAGTACACAGAGAGATCCGTGCCTTTCGGGAAGTATTGTCTTAATAGGCCGTTCGTGTTCTCGTTGGAGCCCCGTTGCCAGGGATTCTGAGGGTCGCAGAAGTAGACCTGAATGTCGGTCGCCACGGTAAAGCGCTTGTGATCGGCCATCTCTTTTCCACGATCCCACGTCAGCGATTTGTACAGCTCCTGGGGTAATTTGCCTGCATGTTTGATCAAGGCGTTGACCACAGTCTCTGTGTCCTTGCTGGCAACCTTCACCAGCATCACAAACCTCGTCTGACGCTCGACCAAGGTGACGATCTGGCTGTTGTCGCTGCCGAAGAGAAGGTCGCCTTCCCAGTGGCCGGGAATCGCGCGATCAGAACCGCCCCGGGAACCGCGCGCGGCCCCCAATGCTTTCGCGCCGTCCTCGAGCCGGCGGCTTCCGGCGACGATCTCGATCGATGGACGCGCACGCATCGACGCGGCAGTGGATTCCCTGCCGGCGAACACCTACGATGCGCGCGCCCAGCCTTCCTCAGAGACGCTAGCGTTATGGCCAGATCCCGCTACCTGGCGCCACTGTGCTGCACCGCATTGCGGCGCGCGTACAGGAAGTAGATCACCAGCCCCACCGCCAGTCAGATCAGGAAGGCGGCCCAGGTCAGCGCCTGCAGGTGCGCCATCAGGAACAGGCAGAAGCCGATCGACAGCAGCGGCACCACCGGCACGCCCGGGCAGAGGAAGGCGCGCGGCAGCTCGGGGCGGGTCTTGCGCAGCACCAGCACCGCCACCGAGATCAGCGTAAAGGCCGCCAGCGTGCCGATATTGATCTGTTCCGCCAGTACGCTGAGTGGCACCAGGGCGGCAATCGCGGCAAACATGAGGCCCACGGTCCAAGTGGCAAAGTACGGCGTAGCATGTACCGGGTGCACCGAGGACAGCTGCCCGGGCAGGCAGGCGGCGCGGTCGCGCACATTCTGGCAGCATGGGCAAGCGAACCCGCCCTGAACCTCGGCCATGTCAACGCGGCCTTTGTCGAGCGACCTTTTGTCCAGCCTGGCGTAGGCTATGGCCTGGACGATGTCTGTCTCCGGATGCTTCTGCTTCTTTTGTTTGGAGGGTGTAAGAAGCGGCCGCGCTACCGTAAATTCATGAATTCCAACATCTGGCATCTTCAAAACCGAATAGCGAGCGATACTCAGACCCATCGCATCGCCGAAGGCTTCAACATGACTGCCGACCTTGCCCGCTCCTGGTTGACCTTCAGCGCGCCCGTGGCCGCCGCACGCGCCGCCGGCCGCCCGCTCGTGGCGCTGGAATCGACCATCATCGCTCACGGCATGCCGTACCCGGAGAACGTGCGCACTGCGCGCGAAGTGGAAGACTTGATCCGCAACCTAGGCGCAGAGCCAGCGACGATCGCGCTGATCGGTGGCCGGATCCGCATCGGCCTTGCGCATGATGAACTGGAACGGCTCGGCCGCTCGGGCCAGGCACAGAAGGTCAGCCGTCGCGACCTGCCGGCCGTGCTGGCCAGCGGAGGGCTCGGCGCCACGACGGTGGCGGGCACCATGATATGCGCTGCGCTGGCCGGCATCGAGGTCTTCGTCACCGGTGGCATCGGCGGCGTGCACCGCGGTGCGCAGGAGACCTTTGACATCTCGGCCGACCTGCAGGAGCTGGCGAAGACCTCCGTGGCAGTGGTCTGTGCCGGTGCGAAGTCCATCCTGGACATCGGGCTCACACTGGAATACCTGGAGACACATGGCGTGCCGGTGCTCAGTTGCGAGCAGGACAATGTCGCTGCGTTCTACACGCGCGACAGCGGCTTTCGCGCGGATTTCAGGCTGGACGATCCATCGCAGCAGGCACGCTTCATCCGCACCAAATGGGACCTCGGCCTGGCGGGCGGCGTGGTGTTGAGCACTCCCGTGCCAGAAGCGGCGGCGATGGCATCAGGCGAAATCGACGCGCTCACGCAGCAGGCGCTCGCCGACGCCATCGCGCAGGGGATCACCGGCAAGGCCGTGACCCCCTTCCTGCTGGCGCGAATCGAGGCCCTGACACGGGGGCGCAGCCTGGCGACGAACATCGCGCTCGTCAAACACAATGCCGAGGTGGGGGCAAGGCTGGCACTGGCGCTGGCACAGGGGCGGTGAAGCCCGGCCTTGAACTGCCATGGCGCCTGGGCTGGAGGGCCGGGCCTGCCTCGGCGATGCTTCAGCCGGCGAGCTCGCGGTGCAACGCCAGATATTCCTGCGCCAGCTTGTGGCGCGGGTCCAGGTGGATCATGGGGGTAGCGTACTGGTGCGATTCCCGGATCTTCACCGACGCAGAGAGCCGTGATTCAAGTACCGGCAGGCCCTCGCTTACCAGTTCTTCGACCAGTTTCGCCGGCAAGCTTGCACGCGGCTGGAACTGGTTGATCACGATGCCCTCGACCTGCAGCCCGTCGTTGTGGTCCTGCTGGATTTCCTTCACATTGTCGAGCAGCGAGTACAGGGCCCGGCGCGAAAAGTCATCGCAATCGAACGGGATCAGGCAGCGCTCCACGGCAATCAGCGCGGACCGGGTATAAAAATTCAGGGCTGGGGGCGTGTCGATGTAGATGGCGTCATAGACGGCATCCAGTTCAAGCAGGGCGTCGCGCAGCTTGTAGATCTTGTAGCGGGATTCCAGCTTGCCATGCAGCGCGTCCAGGTCAGGATGCGATGGCATCACATCCAGGTTCTCAAACGGCGTCGGGCGGACAAAGGACGTCACGTCGACCGGCTTGAAATTGTAGGTCAGGGACGTCTCGAAGAAGCTTGCCGCGGTCGGACCGGCCTCTCTGGCCTGCGCGCCCATCAGATACTGGGTCGAGTTGCCCTGCGCATCCAGGTCAACGACGAGGGTGCGCAAGCCTTCGCGGGCGCTGATCGCGGCGAGGTTGCATACAATGGTTGATTTTCCGACCCCACCCTTCTGATTGAATACGACGCGCCGCATTTGCCCCTCTGGAGAAGATCGATTCGAAGGCGAAAGCATACCTTAGCGAGGCGGGTGGCGGATAGCAGCCGGAAGCCCCGGAAGCGGGAGTTTCAAATCGCGTTTTGGGATATCGTCACCTCGAACATTGGCGCAATGGTTTTTTGGCAAAGCGTCATGACGGTCGGATGAACGCAGAGCATCGTGGCAAACCAGTGTGCGTGCCAATGCCGAAACGCGCTGATCGGGTGTTATATCGGATCCCCTGTCGCAAGTCTCCCGTCACCCCCTTGTACACCCGCCCCCGATTACCGAGACTTGAGGCCTGATTCGTGCGATAAGCCCCGACATGGACAAGCCCCCGCTGCCACCACACCCGTTGCTCGATGCGACGCTGCGCGCCGTTCCGCGCCGCTATCGCTTGCCGGACCTCGACGATGCTTGTGCGCGAGCGCGGGATGCCAGTCCAGCGACGACGCTCGCACTCGTGATCGAACAGGCCCGCGTCGCGCTGGCGCGTGGCGAAACGCCGGATGCGGAGTTGAAGGATCGCTTCACCGGCGCGCTCGCACGCATGGTGCGCGAAGCAATGCGGGCGGATGGCGGCGATCCGGTGTTCCAGGCGATGGTTCTGCGGCATCGGGCCGCGCCGGTGCGCGAGTACGCGTCGCTGTCCGCGCGCGCGGACCAGGACCGCCGCGCGATCCACGCCGCGGTCAATGCGGTCGCGCATCCCGGCAAGCAGCGAAGCCTCGGCCCTGGCCCGCAACGCGAGGCGCTGGCCCGGCTGCATGCATACGCGGGCGCTGCAGCCTGGAACGCGCTCCACGACGCGGTGCAGCGGTTGCTGGAGACGCCGCGGACGCCTGCGTCGGTCGACGAACCCCCAGCAGCACACGGTCTGAACCAGTTGCTGGAACACCCGGCCCTGGCACGTCTGCGGCGCCTGGATACGCTGGCGTCGGACCCGCTCGTCGTGGAATACCGGACGCTGTGGGAACGCTACGGTCCGCGCTCGGGCAGCGCTCGTGCCGTTGCGCAAGGCTTGTCGTCACGGCAGCGCGGCGAAGCCGCGGAGGCGCAGGCGACGCAGGCGCTCGAGGCACTGGCGCAGCGGCTGAATGCCGCGGTGGACGCACCGGCACCCTATCGCGTGGTGACGTCGATGCGCGTACCGGCCGCGATCCCGGCCGCGCATCAGCACGCCAAAAGCGAATGGGATGTGGTGCTGCTCAGGCAATCTGCCGGAGACTATGACAGTGCCGGAAGCACTCCGGCCTGGGATGTGTGCCTGCTGGTCGAGGTCAAGGCCTCCGTCGATGCTGCCACCACGGATTTTCCGCGGCTGCTGGGGGGCTTGCGGCTGCTGGCGCAGGCGGACCAGGACGCCGTGTATCCGTTCGCGACCCGGCAAGGCACGGTGCTGCTGCGCGGCGCCGCTCTGTGCGCCCTGCCCTCCGCATCCGCGGCGCTGGCCCGCACGGTGCTCTATTGCTGCGATGCGCCGGCCGAGCCGACACCACGCCTGCTCAGCGCCGCCAGCCGGATGCAATTGCTGTCAGCAACGCCGACGCTGGACTTCGCCGCGGTCCTGACGGCGGCTGCGCCTGTCGACGCGCGCGGGCTCGAGCCGGTCTGGCTGGCGCTGCTGGAAAGGGCCGACTGGGGTGCCGTGCTGAACCAGTACGCAACCCTGCGGCAGGTCCGTGAACTGGTGGTGCATACGGACGACTTGCTGGCGGCGGTGTAGGCAAGGCGTGGCCGGGCCAACCCGCGCGCCGGCATGGTCGACCTACGCTCCGCTGTCAGGACGCGGCGCCAGCAGGTCTTCGAAGAAGAATGCCGCCAGCTGATGACGCCCGCTGACCTTGGCTTTGGCATAGAGATTGGCGGCGTGCTGCCGCACGGTCTTCGCTCCGGTCTCGCGCACGCCCGCGATTTCTTCCAGAGACAGGCCCTTGACCAGCAGTAACGCGACGTCCCTTTCGGCCGGGGTCAGGCCCCAGCGCTCGAACTGCTCCTGCATCGACTGCAGGAAATCGCGCGTGGACCGTTGTGCGGCAGCGTCGCGTTCAGCCGCCGCGCGCGCTGCGGCATCGGCCGAATGCTTGAGCGTTTCGAACGCGTGCGAGGCACGCCGGCGCTCACTGATCACGATGCCGAGGATCACCAGGAACGCAATCGTCGCCGCTGTTTCGGCATAGAGGTGAAACGACGGCCCGCTGCTGACAAGCTGGTACAGGTCCCATGCCTGATAAAGCGGGAAGATGGCAAGCATGAGCAGGAACTTTGGAGGCATAGGCGTTCGGTCTCGGGCCAGCCCATGGCGAGCCGGCCGGGGAAAAACGAGCATCACGGCGGACGCGTAATGTAACTGATTCTCAATAACAGGCCAAGCCCCGTAAGCGGACAAGCCGCCTCCATACGTGCTCCATATAGCACAAAACCCTCTGCCGGACACATGTCCCGGGCCCTGCTATGTGCTTTATATTCCACTCAGATACGGAACAAAGGGCCCGAGTGGGCGCGGCAAATGCCGGTGACAGGCCTTCATGGCGTCGCGTATGAGAATGCGTCGCATTAGCATGATTCGACTGCTTCCCATCCCATGCATTGCTTACTGCGCTTCCCCGCACATCGATCCGAGGCCCGACTCATGCAAGAGATTTTCATACTCGCTCACGTACCGACCCCCGCCGTCAACGACGGCTTCCTGCCGGCGGCGCGCGCGCTCGGGCGCTCCGTCGTCTTGTTGACGGATTGTGCCGATGCCCATCGCGCCCACTTTGCCGGCACCGGCCTGCCCGCCTACCCGCAAGACATCGTCCCGTGCGATGTCTTCAACCCGCTGGCGGTGATCGACGCCCTCACCCGCCGCGGCGGCAAGCCCGCGGCCGTGTTTTCCAACAGCGATCACCTGCAGGCGGCCACTGCCATCGCATCGGCGTACTTTGGCCTGCCGGGCAAGGACTGGCGCACCGCCTACGCCGCCAAGAACAAGGCAGAGATGCGGCGACGCCTGGCAGAGTCGGGCATCGACACGCTCTGGCACGCAGTGGTTTGCGACCGCGCCGGCCTGGCCGCGCTTGCCGATGTGCCGATGCCGTGCATCGTCAAGCCGCGCGAAGGCGTGGCCAGCCAGCAGGTCAGCCTGGCGCGCAGCCGCGCCGAGCTGGCCGAGCATTGCGGCGCGATCTGGGCCCGGCACCCGGGTCAGGCATTGCTGCTGGAAGAATACCTGGAGGGCCCGCTGTATACGCTCGAAACGCTGGGCGATGGCAAGGCGCTGCGCGCGCTGGGCGGCTTCCGCGTGACCCTGTCGCCGCCGCCGTACTTCGTTGAGCTGGAAGCGGTATGGGGCACCGGCCTGCCCGCCTCGGTCGAAGCCGAAGTGCTGGACACCATCCGCCGCTTCGGCATCGGTTTCGGCGCCTGCCATACCGAATACGTCCTGACCGCGAACGGCCCGCGCCTGATCGAGATCAACTACCGCAGCATCGGCGACTACCGCGAGTTCCTGCTGTCCGACACGCTGCAGTTCCCGCTGTTCGAGCAGATCCTGCGCCTGCACCTGGGCGAGGCGCTGCCAGCGCTCGAGGTGCCGCGGCGCGCGGCGTGGATTCGCTATTTCACCGCGCAGGCCGAAGGCACGCTGCGCCACGCGCCGGCACACAGCCAGCATGAAGGCGACGGGGTCCGGCTGACCTACCAGCCGCTGCGCAAGGTGGGAGAGGCGATCCAGCTGACCAATTCCAACAAGGATTACCTGGGCGTGCTGCGCGGCTGCGGCCCCGACAGCGCGGGCCTTGCCGCGGCGGTCGAACTGGCCAGCAGCAAGCTGGCCTGGGAGATCGCGCAATGAGCGCCCGCATGCCCGACCAACCGTCCCGGTCCGCCCATGCTACCGACGCCGATGTGGATTACATCTGCGTTCGCGTCGTCGACACCCTGCTGCGCGAGGACGTGCGCGCCTGCGTCAGCCGCGGCGAGTTGTATGGCGCTGGCGCGGTACCGGGCGCCGCGCATGGTTTCGACGCCGGCCAGCAGTGGCTGCGCCTGCCGCGCCTTGGCGCCGGCACGCTGTGGGTCCCGGTAACACCCACGCGCTACATGCAGGAATGGCGCCTGACCCGCCTGCCCGTGCTGCACCAGGCGGACGGCGCGTTCGCCCCGCTGCATGAGATCGACACCATCCTGGCCGCCTTTGCGGACGGGCTGCCCGACGAAGACGCGCGCCTGTTCACCGCCTACGGCGACGAATGCCGTGCCGCGGCCGCGCATCGCACCGTGTCGATGGCCGAGCGCGCTCGCTGGTTCGCGCAGGCCGACAGCGCGGGCGGATACGCGTTGCCCGCATGGAACCAGCGCATGCTGCACTACGATCGCGTCGCGGGCTTTCTCGACCATCCCTACTACCCCACCGCGCGCGCCAAGCTGGGCTTTGCCGGCGCCGACCTGGCCCGCTACGCGCCCGAGTTCCAGCCGGCCTTCGCGCTGAACTGGCTCGCGGTCCCGCGCCAGCTCCATCATGGCAGCGGCGACGCGTTGCCGCCGAACTGGCCGGATTTCGCCGAAGTCGGCCTCGATCCCGCGCTGGCCCGCTCGCATGCGCTGGTGCCGGTGCATCCCTTCGTCTGGCAGCATCACCTCGATGGCTTCCTCGTCGATGCCGGGCTCGACGGCCAGGTCATCCGCGCACCGCGCGCCTGCCTGCGCGTGACGCCCACCTTGTCGGTGCGCTCGCTGGTCGTGCTCGACGCTCCCGCCTGGCATATCAAGCTGCCGCTGACGATCCGCACGCTGGGCGCCAAGAACATCCGCACCATCAAGCCCAGCACCATCGGCGATGGCCATCGCATCCAGACCCTGCTTGGCGACATTGTCCGGCAGGAGCCCGCCCTGCACGGGCAGGTGCTGCTGACCGACGAAGCCAACGGCGCCCATGTCGAGCAGCGCCCGTTCCTGGGCTATATCCTGCGCCGCTATCCCGAGCAGCAACTGGCGGACAAGACGGTGGTCCCGGTGGCGGGCCTGCTGGCTGAAACCGCCAGTGGCCTGTGCGTGGCCGAGGAACTCGCCGGCCGCTATCACGGCGGCGATCTCGAGGCCTGGCTCGACGCCTACCTGGCGCTGACCCTGCAGCTGCACCTGACGCTGTGGCTGCGTTATGGCGTGGCGCTGGAATCCAACCAGCAGAACTCGATGCTGGTCTACGACGCCGATGGCCTGCGCCTGATGCTCAAGGACAACGATGCCGCGCGCATCGACCGCACCCTGCTCGCGCGCCGCTGGCCGGCACTGGCGGCCCGCCTCGAAGGCCTGGAAGACCAGCGCATCGGCGTCGACGCGGCGCTGCCGCTGGCGCAGATGTTCGTCACCATCACGCTGCAGCTGAACATCGCGGCGCTGGTGGAAGGCCTGGCGCAGCGTCGCGGCAGCGACCCCGCCGCGGGCTACGCGGGCGTGCGGCGCCACGTCGAGGCCATCCTGGCCGACCTGGCCGCCGCGGGTGAGGACGCCGCCTATGCGCGCCAGGTCCTGCTCGACGACGAGCGGCTGCACCTGAAGTACTTGCTGACCGCCGCGTCGCTGGCGGCTAAGGCCCAGACCGGCGCCACCGACGTCAACAAGTTCTATGGCAAGCGTGCCCCCAATTTCCTCAGGGTGGCCGCATGAGCGCCGGCACGCGGCAGGTTGTCGCGGTGGTCATGCTGTGCCATTTCATCGCCGCGTTCGCGGCGCTGGGCATGCCGCCGTTCTTCGCGCTGATCCTGCAGCGCTCGTTGCACAACGACGTGCCGTGGCTCGCGGGCGCGTTCTATGTGGTACCAACGCTGCTGGCGGCGCTCTCGGCGCCATGGTGGGGCCGGCTCGCGGACCGCTTCGGCAAGAAGCCGCTGCTGATGCGCGCGCAACTGGGGCTGGCGGCAAGCTTCCTGCTCGCCAGCTATGCGACCAGCTCGTCTGCGTTCCTGGCGGCGCTGGTGCTGCAGGGCGTGCTGGGCGGCACGTTCTCGGCCTCCAACGCCTACCTGGCCACGGTCGCCAGCGGCACCACCCTCACGCGCAGCCTGACGGCGATGCAGTGGTCGGCGCGCGCCGCGCTGGTGGCGGCGCCCGCCTGCCTCGGCCTGTGGATGGGGGCCGAATCACCGCTCGTGCTGTACCGCTGGCTGGCGCTGCTGCCGCTGGCCGCCGCGGCGCTGATCGCCTGGCTGCCCGCGGGCGACGCCACCGGCACGGCGCGGCGGCCGGCGGCACGCTCCGGCGGCGCCACCACGGCGGCGCCGGCCACGCCGCGGCAGATCTATGTGCTGCAGTTCGCGTTCGTATTTGCCACCGTGGCCACGTTTCCCTACTTCATCCCGGACCTGCAGCACCGCATGCCCGCCCTCTCCACGGCCGCAGCCGGGCTGCTGTTCGGGCTGCCCCACCTGGTGTACCTGGCCGCGGCACCGCTGCTGTCGCGGCGGCTGGGGCTGGCGCCGTCGCTGACGCTGCTTGCCACCGCCTACGGCACGCTGGCGCTCGCGCTGCTGGCGCAGGCCGCGTCCCTGGGGCTGCCGGCGCTGGTGGCGTGGCGGCTGCTGATGGGCATCGCCATGACGGCCGGCTTTATCGCGCTGCATGCGCTGGTCGCCAGCGTGGTGCACGCGGGCAACGCCGGCCGCACCTTCGGCTGGTTCGAAAGCAGTTCGAAATGGGGCGGCGTCGCGGCCGGGCTTGGCGCCGGCGCGGCGGTCAGCCTGGGCGGCCAGCGCGCGCCCTACCTGCTTGGCGCGGCGTTGCTGGCGCCGGCCGTCGCCTACCTGGTCCTTACCGCCCGACAGCGGATGAGCCCGCTCTGATCCCTCCCGAGAACGAGGTCACAAGACAATGCAAACGCAAAGCAAGATGGAACCTGCCGGCATGCGCCGCCGCCCGTTGGCTGAACCGGCTGAACCGGCTGAACCGGCAGGACTGGCAGCGGTGGCCGCCGCGCGGCGCTGCCAGGAAACGCTGCTGAACTGCTACTGCCGCGAAGTCGCGGCCCCTGCCGGCCAGTTGCGCGTCGGCCCGCCCGCCGGGCACAACGACTGGCCCGCGACCATCGCCATGACCTTGCAGCGCGAACCGGCCCAGGTGCTGGAAGTGCAGCTGCCGAATAGCCACGACCGCTTGCTGGCGGTGGTCGGCGGGGCCTGGCTGACCGGCAACTACCGCTACCTGTCGCCGGTCTTGCACAAGGCCGAGAACAAGCCATGGGCGCTGCTCGACTGGGAAGCGCTGGCCGCGCTGCTGTTGCGCGAGATGGCGCAACAGCATGAACTGCCGCCCAACACCGAGCTGATGGAGCAGATCCGCAACAGCGTCGCCGTCAGCACCGAAGTGCTGTCGGTGCCGGTATCCGCTACGATCCCGGCCGATCCGGTCGACGCCTATATCGATTCCGAACAATCGCTGACCTTCGGCCACCCCTTCCATCCCACGCCCAAAAGCCGGCAGGGCTTTTCCGACGAGGACCTGCTACGCTACTCGCCTGAGTTGCGCACGCGCTTTGCGCTGGCGTGGTTCGCGGTGCCGCGCGCCGACATCGCGCAGCAGTCGCTGCTCGATGCCAGCTGCGACCAGCTGATCGCGGCGAATGCTCCGGCCGTCGCCGCCGACCGCGTCGCGGTGCCGGTCCATCCGTGGCAGGCGGGCTACCTGCGCGAGCATCCGCTGGTGCGCGCGGCGCTGGCAAGTGGACGCATTCAGGACCTGGGGTCGCACGGCGCCGACTTCTTCCCGACCTCGTCGATCCGGACCCTGTACCAGCCCGGCAATCCGTACTTCTACAAGCTGTCGCTGAACATCCGCATCACCAACTGCGTGCGCAAGAACGCATGGTATGAGCTGGAAAGCGCGATGCATGTCAACCGCGTGCTGCGCCCGCTGCTGCCCGAGCTGGCGCGCGCGTTCCCGGGCCTGGCGCTGATGGAGGAGCCGGCGTTCCTGTCGGTCGACCTTGGGCACGCCGACCTCGAGCAGAACCGCCAGGTCATCGAAGGCTTCGGCCTGATCCTGCGCCAGAGTGTCGATACGCTGCGCGCGCCCGACTGCGTGCCGCTGCTGGCCGGCTCGCTGTTCGGCAACCACTATTACGGCGATGCGCGCATGCAGCGCCTGCTCACGGCGCTCGCCGCGCAGGCAAGGACCACGGTGAATGCCATGACCGAGCGCTGGTTCTCCGCCTATGTGGAGCAGTTGATCTACCCGGTGTTCCACCTGTTCTTCGCGCACGGCGTCATCTTCGAGCCGCACCTGCAGAACGTGGTGCTGGGCCTGCGCCAGGACATGCCGGCGCAGCTGTTCCTGCGCGACTTCGAGGGGGTCAAGCTGACGCCTGCGCGCCATCCCGCGTCGTCCATGGCCGGCATCAGCGAGCGCGCGCGGTCGTCGCTATGGTATGACGAGGAGCAGGGCTGGAACCGCGTCGCCTATTGCCTGTTCGTCAACAACCTGTGCGAAGTGATCGCGCAGCTCGGTGCCGGCCGGCAGGCCTTGAACGCGCGGCTGTGGTCGGTGGTGCGCCATCACCTCCATACCTACCAGCATCGCCACGGCAATGCGGCCTCGGCACAGCGCATTAATGGCCTGCTGGCCGGCCGCCCGTTCCCGGCCAAGACGAATTTCAGCAACCGCTTCTTCCAGCGCGCCGACCGCGCCTCGACCTACGTGCCCGTCGCCAACCCGATCCCCTTTGCCGGCATGGAGGCGGCATGGCAATGACCGCTCCCGAGCTGCGCTGGTCGCACGTCGCCGACCACCTGCACCATGCGCTCGCCGACGCAGGCGCCCCGCTCAGCGCCTACGTCTACGACCTCGAGGCGCTGCGGGCTCACGCCGCCAGCATCGCGGGCAGCCTGCCGCCGGGCTTCGAGCTGTTCTATGCGATCAAGGCCAACTCCGACCTGCCGATCCTGCAGACGCTGGCACCGCTGGCGCATGGCTTCGAGATTTCCTCGGGCGGCGAGCTGGCCTGGGTGCGCGAGCACTTTGCCGAGGCGCCGCTGATCTTCAGCGGCCCCGGCAAGACCGACGCGGAACTGGCCGGCGCGCTGGAACTCGGGGTCGAGGCGCTGCATGTGGAAAGCCTGCATGAGCTGGAACGCCTGGCCTGGCTCGCCCGCGAGCGCGGCGTCGTTGCCCCGGTGCTGCTGCGCGTCAACCTGGCGCTCGAGGGGCTGCAGGCCACCACGCTGATGATGGGCGGCAAGCCCACGCCGTTCGGCATCGCCGGCGACCAGTTGCCCGCGTGCCTGGCATGGTTGCGCGCGCACCCTGAAATCCGGTTGCGCGGCTTCCATTTCCACCTGATGTCCCACCAGCTCGACGCCCCCGCCCACCTGCGACTGCTCGACGCTTACCTGCACCAGGTCAGGCGCTGGCGCGCAGAATACGGGCTCGACATGCTCGACCAGGTCAACGTCGGCGGCGGCATCGGCGTCAATTACCGCGAGCCCGAACGGCAGTTCGACTGGGCCCGCTTTGCCGAAGGCCTGCCGGCGCTGTCGGCGCAGCGCGACGGTCTGACCGTGCGCTTCGAATGCGGGCGCTATATCACCGCGTTCTGCGGCTACTACGCCATGGAGGTGATCGACGTCAAGCACGCCTTCGACCGTGCCTTCGCCGTGGCCTGCGGCGGCACGCACCACTTCCGCACGCCCTATGCGCAGGGGCACAGCCACCCGTTCCGGGTGCTGCCGGTGGCGTCGTGGCGCTATCCGTTCGCCCGCCCCGGCGTGCGCGAGGCGCGCGTCAGCGTGGTCGGGCAACTTTGCACGCCCAAGGACATCCTCGCGCACGACGCCTACGTCGACAGCGTGCGCGCCGGCGACCTGGTGGTGTTCCCGTATGCCGGCGCCTACGCCTGGCACATCTCGCACCACGACTTCCTGCGCCACCCGCACCCCCGCCACTGCTACCTGCCGGTGGAGAATGCCCATGCTGCAGCCTAACCGGCTCAAGGCCGCGCTCGCGGCCGGGCGCGATGTGTTCGGGCTGATCAACTCGCTGCCGTTGCCGCTGATGGCAGAGATGATCGGCTACGCCGGCTTCGACTTCGTGATCCTTGACCTCGAGCATGTCGGCGTGAACCCGCAGACGCTCGAGAACATGATCCGCGCCGCGGAATGCGCGGGCACCACGGCCCTGGTCCGGGTGCCGCGGGCAGCGCCTGACATCATTCTGCGGGTGCTGGATGCCGGCGCGCAGGGCATCGTGGTGCCGCACGTATGCAGCCGAGCGACCGCCGAACTGGCGGTCCACAGCGCGCGCTACCACCCGCTCGGCAAGCGCGGCATCGCCGGCGGGCGGACCACCGGCTTCGGTACGCTGAGCTTGTCCGAGTACATGGAACGCGCCAACCGCGAGCTGATGGTGGTGGCCATGATCGAGGACCGCGCAGGCGTCGACGCGATCGAAGAAATCGTTGCCGTGCCCGGCATCGACATGGTGCTGGAGGGTGCGATCGACCTGTCGCAAAGCCTGGGCGTCCCCGCCGACGCGCAGCATCCCGCCGTGCAGGCCGCGATCCGCCGCATCGCGCAGGCCTGCCAGGCCCGCGTCGTGCCGTTCTGCGCCATTCCGCGCGCGGCCGGGCAATGCGAGCAGTGGCGCGAGCAAGGCGTGCACGCCTTCCTGCTGGGAGACGATCGCGCCACCGCCTTCCGCGCCATGAAGCAGCTGGTGGCGGGCTACCGGCGTGAATCGTCAGGCTGAATCCTGGAACGATCAGCATCCCGCCCCTGTTCCCGCCAGCGCCCTGTGCGGCGGCATCGGCATGCCGCGGTGCCAGCAGTGTCCGGTATTCCCGAGCTGTTCTTTCAGCCCTGCGCGTGATTTCTGCACCGCTGTCGTTGCCGTTGCCGCGGCAGGGGCCGGCGCCGCGCCACCCGTCAGGAATATGCACCGGTTCGGCCGCCTTTTGAAGAAAGGAGGTGCTATGTCAACCATCGAAGAGTCGATCGACGTCCGGGTGCCGGTGCAGGTCGCGTATCAGCAATGGTGCCGGTTCGAGGAGTTTCCCCGGTTCATGGAGGGGGTCGAAGAGGTCGCCATCCCCGTCTGCCCTTGTCGGCAATCGAACCAGCATTGGCAGGGGCGAATACAGCGAAACTGTCCCTGTCTGCCATCGCCCTGCCCTGCTACTCTTTGCAAGACTAAAAGGCCTCACTGCGCAAGGAGTATCGGAACATGAAGACCATCGGCCTGATTGGCGGCATGAGCTGGGAGTCCTCGGCCGAGTACTACCGGCTGATCAACCAGGACATGAAAGCGCGGCTGGGCGGCCACCACAACGCCCGCAGCCTGATGGCCACCGTCTGCTTCGAAGAGATCAAGGCCTTGCAGCACGCCGGGCAATGGGACGAGCTGGGGCGGCTGATGCAGCAAGCCGCGCGACAGGTCGAGGCCGGCGGCGCCGATTTCGTGCTGCTCTGTACCAACACCATGCATCGGGTAGCGCCGGCGATCGAAGCCGCGCTTACCGTCCCCTTCGTCCATATCGTCGATCCGACCGCGCGGGCGTTGCACAAGGCCGGCATCCGGCGCGTAGGCCTGCTTGGCACCCGCTTCACCATGGAGCAGGACTTCTACCGCGGACGGATGCGCGACCGGCATGGCATCGATGTCGTGGTGCCGGACCTGGCCGGGCGCGAACGGGTTCACGCCATCATCTACGAAGAGCTATGCCACGGCATCGTCCGCGACGAAGCCCGCGCCGACTACCAGCGCATCATCGCCGCGCTCGCGGCGCAGGGCGCCGAGGGCGTCATCCTTGGCTGCACGGAAATCACGCTGCTGATCGGCCAGGGGGATGTGGCGCTGCCGGTGTTCGATACCACTGCGCTCCATGCGCAGGCCGGGGTGGCGCTGGCGCTCGCCTGAGTAAATTCCGGCTTTGCGTCGAACCGACCTGCGTGCCGCATGCGATGACTGCAGCGCAGGATTTCAGGCTGACACCGGCTTCCGGCCACCCCAACTACCCCGCCAGCCCCGCCTTGCCGCGCTTGAGCTGAAACGCCACCGACACCCTGTCTGCCGGATAAATAGTGTCGGTGATCTCCAGGATCCTGCCGAAGGCGTCCTTGTAATGGCGGACCAGGCGCAGGCCCGCCGAGTCCGGCGCCACGACCAGCTGTTCGGCCAGCGGCGAGGCGATCAGCACTGCCGTCACCAGCTGGCGGATCTCGCTGATGACGATGGCGCATTCACGCTCGATCAGGGCGCTGACCATGACGTGGGGCTGGCGCTGGATGGTGTCGACCAGCCCGGCGAGCGACGCGTCCAGGTAGATGTCCGCGCGCGCGACCGGCGTGTTGCCACGCAAGGCGTCCACGCGCAGGCCGCTCAACTGGATCCAGGCACCGCCCACGGGCGCTTCCAGCCGCCGTGCCAGCGGCCGGTCCAGCGTGACCTGGCGCACCGCCTCGATGGCGCGGATCTCGGTGGCGGCGACGCGCACCAGGTCTTCGGCGGTGCCGAACGACTGGGTATAGGCAGCGCCCGGGGCGGCGCTCTCGACGATAGTGCCCACCGCCTTCTTGCGCGAAATGTAGCCCAGGTCCTGCAGCATCCGCAGCGATGCGCGCACGGTATGGCGGCTGACGCCGTGCTGCTCGGCCAGGTCGTGCTCGGTCGGCAGCAGGCTGCCGACCACGCGGCGGCCCTCGACGATGTCACGAACCAGCGTGCTGGCCAGTTCGGCATAGCGCGTGGGCGCGACGGGTAACCCGGTCCGGTGTGCTTTCGGTGTGGCCATGGAGGATGTAGTGCCAGTCTCTTGCCCGCGCATTGTAAGCGCCCGCGGCATGGCCGGCCTGCCCCGCCCGCGCGGTGTCAGCTTGCGTAAAAGCGCTGGTCGGCCTCCGCGGGCAAGGTCATGCCGGTGACCTTGGCCTTTTCCAGCACTTCCCAGAAGTAGCGGTACGTGGCGCGGTCATGAAGCTCGTCCTGGTACTGGATCGGTCCCCAGTCGGCGTCCTGCGCCGCCACCAGGATGCCGGCCGCATCCTCGACCTCGGCGAAATCGGGCCGCATGGCGTTGACGATCGGCAGGATCTGCGCCGGATAGATGCTCCACATGCGCAGGAAGCCGAAGTCATGGCGCGCGCGCCGGGCATCCGCTGCGACCACGTCGCCATCCTTCAGGTTCAGGCAGACGTTGTGCGCGGGCACGATGCCATTGGCCAGCGCCGCGGCCACCATGTCGGCCTTGGCCCGCGCCAGCAGCGCGTGCTCGAACTGGCCCGGGCTGCGCATGGCGGCCGCCGGGATCGCGCCATGATGGCCGCTGACGAAATCCATCAGGCCAAAGTCCAGCACCTCGATGCCGGGCAGTCCGGCGATCTGGAACACGTCGCGCAGCGCGCCGTGGGTTTCTACCAGCACATGTACCGGCACGCCGCCGCTGACGCCCGCCTTTTCTGCCGCCGCCGCGATATACCGGATCACTTCATCGACCTGGGCACAGCTGGTGGCCTTCGGCACGGTGATATAGGCCACGCGGCGCCCGGCCTCGCCGACGATGATGTCGACGTCCTGGCGCCAGGCGGGATGCGACGGGTCATGGATGCGCGCGCCGGCGCGGCCGAAACGGTTGCGCCCGTCGTTGATCATCCGCGCCACCATGGCGGCATGCTCGCGCTCCTGGCCCGCGGCGGCGCCATCCTCGCAGTCGCAGGTGATATCGAAGACCGGGCCGTATTCGGCCTGCAGGTCCATGGCCTTGCCGATCAGCTTCTCGCTGCCGGCGAAGTGCTCGCAGGCGGCCAGTACCGGAAAGGCTTTCTCGCCGGCAAAGAGGGCATCGCGTGGGTGGGTCTTGGTGGTCATGAGGTGTCCTGGAAATTTTGGGAAAGAATGGCGGGCTAGTGCTGCCGCTTCGGCATGGCGATGGTGTAGTCGAGGTCGAGCACCACCTCCGGCGGATGCGCCGGCCGGCCCTGCCCCGGCTCCGCAAAGGCAATGGCCTGCGTGCCGGCGTTCTTTACGCCGATGGTGCGCAGGCGCAGGCCGGCGACATGGCGCTGGCCCAGGTCGATCTTGTCGATGACCTGCGTGGCACAGGCGATGGTGTCGCCCGCATGGGTCGGGTTCACATGGCTGCCGCCGTTGATGGCAAGGATCGACAGCACATTCTCCAGGCCGTCATACGACAGCGCCCGGCACACCGAGATGATGTGCCCGCCATAGACCAGCCGGCGCCCGCCGCCGGCCGCCATCGCATGTCCGTCGAAATGGGCGCGGGCAGTGTTCTGGTAAAGGCGCGTGGCAATGCTGTGGTCGCTGTCGTTGATGGTCATCGCGCCCGGGTGGTGGATGCGCTCGCCCACGGCGTAGTCGTCCCACAGGTCGGCAACGCCGGTCAGGGAGCAGATGTCGGCGATGCGCGCATCGTAGTCGCCGCAAGCCAGTTGCCCGGCCGGCACCACCGGCTGCGTCGCCGGCACCAGCGCGTCGCCGCAGGCGGCGCCGGGGTCGCGCTTGTGCACCATCACCCAGCGGATCCAGCCCAGCACCTCGCGGCCATGCTGGTTGCGCGCCGTGGAGCGGACATAGACCACCCCGCTCTTGCGGCTGCTGTTCTCCTTCAGGCCGATCACCTCGCTCTCGACGGCCAGCGTGTCGCCCGGAAACACCGGCGCGCGGAAACGTACCTCGGCATAGCCGAGGTTGGCCACCGCGTTGAGCGAGACCTCCGGCACGGTCTTGCCGAAGGCGGTGTTGAACACCAGCAGGTCTTCCAGCGGGCGGCGCTCGAAGCCCAGCCGGTGCGCGTTGGTCTCCGCCGTGCCCAGCACGGCACGGCTGCCGGTCAGGCCGATATACAGGCTGCGATCCCCTTCAGTAAGGGTGCGCGGGGTGGCGTGGCACAGCTTCATGCCGACGCGGAAGTCTTCGAAAAAGTTGCCGTTGCGAGTCTTGCTCATTTCCTGCCCTTCGTGCGCTGCGGCCGCGTGCTGCCACGGCCGGACATGCAGATATGAATCAACTAAGTCCGGACATAGTCGATACCGGCGCGCTTTCCGTCAATCGCCCCCCCCGATATTCCAGGACTGAGGACCCGGCAGGCACGGTGGTTTCACATCAAACAGCGCAAATCCATCGGTTCGGTGATGTCTCAGCCGCTTATCAGCTTTTGGCCGTACATAACAGAAGCGGCCTGACCGATATGCTCCGTTATTTCGTAAATTCCTACACCCCCTCGAAAAACACGTTGATTCGCTCTCCCGCAATTCGTAGACTTATCCCGTATATCGTAGATAAATCCGAAATATTGGAGAGACAACCTTGCCAGCGAAGGTACCCGCCGTCAGCCGAGCCATGGCCGTATTCGAGGCATTCGCCCGCGAAAAGCGCGACCTGTCGAATTCGGACCTGGCCAGGCTGCTGTCGCTTGCCGACAGCAGCTGCTCAGACCTGCTGCACACGCTGCACTCGCTCGGCTACCTGATGCGGACCTCGCGCACCCGGCGCTTCTATCCCACCGGCAGGCTGCTGGAAACCGCGCGCCTGATCGCCGAGACCGACCCGCTCACGCGCATGGCGCAGGAAGCCGTGGCGCGCCTGGCCGATGCCACCAACGAGAGCGCGTTCTTCGGCTTGCTGGAACCGCTCGCCGTGCGCGTTGCCGCGACCGCGCCGAGCCGCCTGCCGCTGCGCTACATCCTCGACGTGGGCGAGCGCGTGGCGCTGCATGCCTCGGCCCTGGGCAAGGCCATGCTGGGCCTGCTGCCGGAGGCAGACGCACGCGCCCGCCTCGACACCATCCGGCGCCCGGCGGTCACCCCCAATACGGTGGTGGACGTCGAGCAACTGATGGCGCAACTGGCCCGCGGCCGCGAGCTGGGCTGGTACGAGGCCCATGACGAGGGCACGGCCGGCGTCACCGCGCTGGCGGTCTCGGCGCAAGTGGGGGAGCGCCCGGTGGCGATCTCGCTGGCCGGGCCGACCGAACGCATCGAAAGACATCGGCAGCCTTATCTGGCGGCATTGCGCGAAGTGCGCGATGCCATGCTGGCCGAACACTGAACCCGCTGAACGCAACGCAACAGGAGCAGAGAGATGGATCTTGGATTGAATGGCCGCGTGGCAATCGTCACCGGCTCGGCACGCGGCATTGGCGCGGAAACCGCCCGCATGCTGGCCCGCGAAGGCATGGCGGTGGTCATCACCGACCTGGACCTCGACGCAGCGAACGAGACCGCGCGCGGCATCGAGGCCGGCGGCGGCAAGGCCATTGCCGTGCAATGCGACGTGCGCAATGAAGAGCAGGTGCGCAACATGGTGGCAGCCGGCAAGGATGCCTTCGGCAGCGTCGACGTGCTGGTCAACAACGCCGGCCTGGTCAAGGACCGCACCATCCTGAAGATGGACGAGGCCGACTGGGACCTGGTGCTGAACGTCACGCTCAAGGGCAGCTTCCACTGCGTGCGCGCCGCCTTGCCCCATATGCATGAGAAGGGCTGGGGCCGCATCATCAACATCAGCTCGCGCGCGCTGTTCGGCAACCCGGGCCAGGCCAACTACTCCACCGCCAAGGCCGGCATCATCGGCTTCACCCGCGCGCTGTCGCTGGAGCAGGCGCGCAAGGGCGTGACCGTCAACGCCATCGCGCCGGGCTATATCGAGACCGAATACATCAAGAGCCTGCCCAACTACGACACCATCCTCGAGAACGTGATGGCGAAGAACGCCGTGACCTTCCCGGGCCAGACCAGCGATATCGCCGGTGCCGTCGCCTTCATGGCGTCGGAGCACGCCCGCTATATCACCGGCACCACCCTGTTCGTGACCGGAGGCCGCTATGGTTGATCCGAACGTTGACGTCGACGGCCTCGATGCCGACCAGCGGCTGCTGCGCGACAACATCCGCCGCTACCTGAAGGAGCACATCGCCCCGCGTATCGACCAGGCCGAGCAGGACAAGCGCTTTCCGCATGAAGTGCTGACCGGCCTGGCCGACTTCGGCTACTTCGGCGGCCATCTGCCCGAGGCGGATGGCGGCCTGGGGCTGGACTACCTGACCTGGGCGGTGATGATGGAAGAAGCCGGCTATTGCTGGCTGTCGCTGCGCATCCTGCTGAACGGGCTGAACATCGTCTCCGGCATCATCAATGCGTATGGCACCGAGGAGCAGAAGGACCGCTTCATGCGCCCGCTGCTGCGCAACGAGCGCAAGACCTTCGTGTCGATCTCGGAACCCGATGTCGGCTCCAACGTCGCCGAAATCAAGACCCGCGCCGACAAGCGCGGCGACCGCTACGTGCTCAACGGCAGCAAGCTGTGGATCACCAACGGCCTGTTCGCCGACTTCGGCATCGTGGTGGCGCGCACCTTCAGCGAGACCTGCAACGGCGAGCTGTCGCTGTTCCTGGTCGAGCGCGACGTCACGCCGTACAGCGCCACGCCGGTCGAGACCATGTTTACGCGCAGCACCGGCACCGCGGCCTTCACCTTCGAGAACGCCGAGGTGCCCGCCGCCAACCTGCTGGGCCAGGAAGGCCAGGGCCTGCGCCAGATCCTGATCGGGCTGAACTTCGGTCGCCTGAACGTGGCCATGGGCGCGGTCGGCGCGGCGCAGTGCGCGCTCGACCTGTCGCAGGACTATGCCCTGCAGCGCAAGCAGTTCGGCCGTCCGATCGGATCGTTCCAGCTGGTGCAGAAGCATATCGTCGACATGACCATGAAAACCCAGGCGGCGCGCTCGCTGGGCTACCGCGCCGCGCGCTCGATGCAGAACGGCACCTCGCGCACCGAATGCTCGATCGCCAAGCTGTACGCCACCGAGGCCGCGTTCGAGGTCTCGAACCTGGCGCTGCAGGTGCATGGCGGCATGGGCTACGCCACCGGCTACCCGATCGAGCGGATCTTCCGCGACACGCGCGGCGGCATGATCCCGGAGGGCACCACCGAGATCCAGACGCTGATCATCGGGCGGGAGATCCTGGGGATCAGTGCGCTGACCTGAGCATCGCCAAGACCGACACCGCCTGAAGAAGGCTCCCCGCTCCCGTCCACGGGAGAGGGAGAAAACCTGAAAAGACACAGAGACACCGGACACCGAGAGACACCATGACCCAACCCGCCATCCTCGACCAAATCGCCAACACCACGCTGTACTGGGAAGACCTGACGCCGGGCATGACCTACACCACCTCGTCGCGCACCATCACCGAGGCCGACGTGGCCGCCTTTGCCGCGCTGACCGGCGATTTCAACAAGGTGCATGTCGACGCCGAATACGCCAAGGGCACCATCTTCGGCCAGCGCATCGCGCACGGCATGCTGGTGGCGTCGTTCATGGCCGGGCTGACTTCGCGCTCGATCCCCAACCAGTTCTTCGAAGGCTCGCTCTTCAGCGTGCTCGAGAACCGCCTGAAGTTTCCCAAGCCCACCTTTATCGGTGACACCATCCGCGTGGAGATCGAGGTGGTCGAGCAGAAGACCACCAGCCGCCCGGATCGCGGCATCATCGCGTTCCTGCGCAAGGGCATCAACCAGCGCGGCGAAGTGGTGGCCGAGATGGCGGCGACCTGCCTGTTCAAGCGCCGCACCGCCGGAGACGCGCAATGAGCGCGCAGCAGATCTGGTTCAGCGACCTGTCGCGGCTGGTCAATCCGCGCTCGATCGTGCTGGTCGGGGCGTCGGAGAAGCCCGACAGCATCGGCGGCCGCACGCTCGAGAACCTCACCACCTTCTCCGAATTCAAGGGCGACCTGTACCTGGTCAATCCCGGTCGTACCGAAATCCACGGCCGTCCCTGCGTCGCGTCGGTCAGCGAGCTGAAGCAGGTGCCGGACCTGGCCATCCTTGCCGTGCGCGCCGACATGGTGATCCAGGCCCTGCGCGACTGCGGCCAGCTTGGCGTGAAGTTCGCCATCGTCTTCACCTCCGGCTTTGGCGAGACCGGCGAAGACGGCCGCGCCATCGAGGCCGAGATGCGCGCGATCGTCGCCAGCACCGGCATGCGCATCTACGGGCCCAACTGCCCGGGCCTGAACAATATGAATGCGCGGCTGGGGCTGACCTTCTCGCCGGCCTGGCGCATCGACCGCCGCCCGGGTCCGATCGGCGTCGCCACGCAAGGCGGCGGCCTGGGCCGCTCGTTCATCCAGGCGATGGACCGCGGCGTCGGCGTGGGCCTGTGGTGCTCCGGCGGCAACGAGGCCGACCTGGAAGTCAGCGACTATATCCACTACATGGCCGACGCCCCGGACATCGAGGTGATCGTCACCACGCTGGAAGGCGTGCGCAACGGCCCGCGCTTCATGGCGGCCGCGCTGCACGCGGCGCGCCGCGGCAAGCCCATCGTCGCGATCAAGGTCGGCAAGTCCGAGTACGGCGCCAAGGCGGCGCAATCGCATACCGCCGCGATCGCCGGCTCGGCCGAGATCAACAGCGCGGTGTTCCGCCAGCTCGGCATTATCGAAGTGGACGACATCGACGAGCTGATCGACGTGGCCTCGCTGCTGGCGCGGCGCAAGCCCACCGGCAACGAGCAGCTGGCGGTGTACAGCTTCTCTGGCGGCACCGCGGCGCTGGCGTCCGACATGGTCGGCGTGGCCGGGCTAAAGCTGTCCGAATTCGCGCCGCGGACGCTGGCGGCGCTGAAGGAGGCCCTGCCCGGCTTTGCCGCGTTCAGCAATCCGGTCGATGTGACCGCCGAAGTGCTGGTCAATACCGAGGTCAGCTACGCCACGCTGAAGGCAACCGCCAGCGATCCGAACACCGACCTGGTGCTGGTGCCGATCCCGGTCGAATACGGCAAGACCACCGCGATGCTGGCCGACAGCATGGTGCGCGTGCAGGCCGAGGAGCCAGACACGCCGATCGTGCCGGTGTGGATGAGCGACCGTACCGGAGAGGGCCAGCGCAAGATGATCGACGGCGGGCTGATGCCGATGCGCGCGGTCGGCAATGCCGTGCTGGCAGTGCGCCGGATGATCGAGTATGGCCGGTGGAAGGCTACCTTCGATCGGGAATGGCAGCCGCTGGCGGGCACCGCCTCGAACGCGGGTGAACGGGCCACCGCCAACCTGTCTGAAGCCCGCACCAAGGCGCTGCTGGAAGCGGCCGGCATCGCCACGCCGCGCGGCGAGGTGGCGCGCTCCGCGACCGAGGCCGCGCGCGCCTTCCGCAATGTCGGCAACGGCAAGGCCGTGATGAAGATCGTCAGCGCGGCGATCACGCACAAGACCGATATCGGCGGCGTGCGCCTGGGCATTGCCTCGGACGGCGCGGCCATGACCGCGTATGAAGAGATCCATGCCAACGGCTCCAGGGCGTGCGACGCGTCGGCGATCGAGGGCGTGCTGGTCGAGCCGATGCTGCCCGGGCCCTTCATCGAAGCCGTGGTCGGCATCCATCGCGACCCCGTATTCGGCCATGTCTGCACCTTCGGCCTGGGCGGCGTCAGCATCGAGCTGTTCAAGGACGTGAGCCGCCGGCTGCTGCCGCTGACGCCGGCATCGGCGCGCCAGATGATCGCCGAGACGCGCTGCTACGAACTGCTCAAGGGCTATCGCGGCCAGCCGCCGTTCGATATCGACGCGCTGGTCGACACGCTGGTCAGGCTGTCCGGCTTTGTCGCGAAGCACGCCGGCAGCATCGAGGAACTTGAAATCAATCCCCTTGCGGTCAGCCCGCAAGGCCAGGGAGTGACCGCGCTCGACGCCGTCCTCTCGTACCAGGGCACGGAGCCTTCGACATGGTAAAGACTGACATCGGCTACACCACCACCGACACCATCATGGTGCGTGGCCTGAACCTCGCCACCGAGATCATCGGCAAGTTCGACTTTGTCGACATGATCTTCTTCACCACGCTGTCGCGCATGCCGACCCCGCGCGAGAAGGTCATGGTCAATGCCTTGCTCGTGACCACGGCCGACCACGGCATCACGCCAAGCTCGCTGTCGGCGCGGCTGACCTACATCGGCGCGCCCGAAGCGCTGCAGGGCGCGGTGGCCACCGGGCTGCTCGGTGCCGGCAGCGTGTTCCTGGGCCCGATGCAGAACGCTACCGAGATGCTCAACGAAGGCGCGCGCGAACTGGGCGACGATGCCAGCGAGGAGCAGGTGCTGGCAACCGCCCGCGCGCTGATCCAGCGCTACAAGGCGAGCCGCCAGCAGGTCTACGGCGTGGGCCACCCGATCCATGTCGACGGCGACCCGCGCGTGCCGGCGCTGCGCGAACTGTCGCGCCAGCATGGCTACTACGGGCTGCACTGGCGCCTGATGGAAGGCATCGTGCACGTGCTGGTCAACGAGCAGAACCGCAAACTGCCGATGAACGTAGTCGGCGCGATCGGGGCAATCGTGGCGGCAATGAGGCTGGACCCGCTGATCGCCCGCGGCCTGGCACTAGTGGGCCGTTCCGCCGGCCTGCTGGCGCACGTGCTCGAGGAAAAGACCCAGCCGATGGCGCGCGAGGCCTGGCAGCTGGTGCTGAAGGACGATCCGCGCAACGTGCTGCCGTAACGAGAGGGGCTTCCACGAGCGAGTGTTGTCTCCCCTCTCCCGCTCGCGGGAGAGGGGAGCAAACCACCAGCCATTGCATGTCCACCACCGCCCCACACCGAACACCCAGGAGTACCCAATGCAGAAACTGACCGACGAGCGGCGCATGATCCAGGAGGCGGCGCGCCAGTTCACGATGGAGCGCGTGCTGCCCATCGCCAACAAGCTGGACCCAGAGAAGGGCCAGATCCCGCGCGACCTGATCGACGAGATGGCCGAGCTCGGCTACTTCGGCATCCTGATTCCCGAGGAATACGGCGGCCTGGGGCTGGGCGCTTATGAGTACTGCCTGGTGGCGGAGCAACTGTCGCGCGGCTGGATGAGCGTGGGCAGCCTGATCGCGCGTGGCAACGGGCTGATCGGCGCGCTCAAGGCGCTGACGCCGCAGAAGAAGGCAGACTACCTGCCGCGCATGGCGCGCGGCGAGCTGCTGGGCGCGTTCTCGCTGTCGGAGCCGAATGCCGGCTCAGATGTCGCCAATATCTCCTGCCGCGCCGTGCGCGACGGCGACGACTGGGTCATCACCGGCAGCAAGTACTGGTGCACCTTCGCCGACGAGGCCGACTTTATCCTGGTGATCTGCCGCACCGACCCGGTGGTCGATCCGAAGGCGCGCCACAAGGGCCTGTCCGCCTTCATGGTGGAGAAGCCGCGCGGCGAGCTGCCGGCCGGCGTCAAGGGCAGCATCATCCCCAAGATCGGCTACCACGGGTGGACTACCTGGGAACTGGCCTTCGACGGCTGCCGCGTGCCGCACGACAAGATGGTGGGCGAGGAAGGCAAGGCGTTCTATCTCGCCACCGCGGGGCTGGAAACCGCGCGCGCCCACACCGCGGCGCGCTCGATCGGGCTAGCGCAGGGTAGCCTGGAAGACTCGATCCAGTACGCCAGGGACCGCGCGCAGTTCGGCAACCCTATCGCCAGCTTCCAGGCGATCCGCTTCAAGCTGGCCGACATGGCGACCCAGATCGAGGCCGCGCGCGCCCTGCTCTACACCGTGTGCGAGAAGATCGACGAGGGCACCCGTGCCGACACCGAGGCCTCGATGGTCAAGCTGTTCGCCAGCGAAATGTGCGAGCGCGTGACCAGCGAAGGCCTGCAGATCCACGGCGGCGCCGGCTACACCACGCACTTCGCGGCCGAGCGCTACTGGCGCGATGCGCGCCTGACCAAGATTTTCGAAGGCACCTCCGAGATCCAGATGCGCATCATCTCCGATGCCATGCTCGGCAAGATCGCCGCCTGAACCGGGAGCACCTGTGCAGAACCAAGCCAACTCCGCGGGCGCCCTCGCCGGGCTGCGCGTGATCGACCTGACGCAGATGCTGGCCGGCCCCTTCTGCACCCAGATCCTGGCCGACCACGGCGCCGACGTGATCAAGGTCGAAGCCATCACCGGCGACGGCACGCGCGTGACCGGGCCGTTCTGCGCCGACGACACGCTGCGCGACTTCGGCGGCTATTTCCAGAGCGTCAACCGCAACAAGCGCTCGATTGCGCTGGACCTGAAAAGCGAAGAAGGCCGCGCCATCGTGCGCCAGCTGATCGACCAGGCCGACATCGTGGTGGAGAACTTCCGCGCGGGCGTGATGGAGCGGCTGGGGCTGTCCTGGGAAACCCTGCGCGAGACCAACCCGCGGCTGGTCTACGGCACCGTGCGCGGCTTCGGCGACCCGCGCAGCGGCGAGAGCCCGTATGCGCAATGGCCGGCCTATGACGTGGTGTCGCAGGCCATGGGCGGCATGATGGGCATCACCGGCCCGGACCGCCACACCCCCACCAAGATTGGCCCGGGGGTGGGCGACACCGTGCCGGCGCTGATGCTGTGCATCGGCATCCTGGCCGCGGTGCACCGCGCGCGCGCGACCGGCCAGGGCCAGTTCGTCGACGTGGCCATGACCGATGCGGTGCTGGCCATGTGCGAGCGCATCGTCTACCAGACCTCCTATACCGGCGAGGTGCCCGGGCCGGAAGGCAACCGCCACCCGCTGCTGTGCCCCTTCGGCCTGTTCCGCGCGCGTGACGGCCAGGTGTCGATTGCCTGCGCCACCGATGCGTTCTGGGAAAAGCTGGCGGTCGCCATCGGCCGTCCCGACATGGCGCACGACCCGGACTTCGCCACCAATGCCGCGCGCGCCTGCAACCAGCAGCGGGTGATCGACGCCATCGAGGCGTTTACCGCGGTGCGCACCAAGGAGGAAATCGCCGCGGTGCTGGGCGGCAAGGTGCCGTTCGGCCCGGTCTATACCTCGGCGGAGATCTTCGCCGATCCGCATTACGCGGTGCGCGAGATGCTGGTGGAGGTCGAGCAGCCGGGTTCGGCCACTCCGGTCAAGATCGCCGGGGTGCCGGTCAAGCTGAGCGAGACCCCGGGCGCAGTGCGCCGGCGCGCGCCGCTGCTGGGCGAGCATACCGACGCACTGCTGCTGGCCGCGGGCTATGCCGACAGCGATATCCGCCGGCTGCGACAGGCGGGCGTGGTGAAGTAGCGCAGGCGGGGGCCAGGCTTTCGGCGGGTTACGAAATTTCGTATCATACTGCCATCAATCGAACCCCGTCCTCCGCCACATGCCCACCGTGATCCCCGCCGCCAGCCGCGCCATGGCGGTTTTCGAAGTCTTTGCCCGCGAAAAACGCGAACTGTCGAATTCCGACATGGCGCGGCTGCTGTCGCTGCCCGAGAGCAGCACCTCCGACCTGCTGCACACGCTGCACTCGCTCGGCTACCTGATGCGCACCTCGCGCACGCGGCGTTTCTACCCGACCGGGCGCCTGTTCGAGGTGGCCCGGCAGATTGCCGAGAACGACCCGCTCAGCACCGTGGCGCAAGAGGCGGTCGAACAGGTCAGCGCCAGGACCAACGAGAGCGTGTTCTTCGGCGTGCTCGACAGCAATGCGGTCAAGGTCGTGGCGGTGCAGGCCAGCCGCCTGCCGCTGCGCTACATCATCGAAGTGGGCTACCGCGCGTCCCTGCACGCGTCGGCGCTGGGCAAGGGCCTGCTAGGCCTGCTGCCGCCCGAGGAAGCCCGCGCCACGCTGGCAAAAAGCCCCTTGCGCGCGGTCACCGAACACACCATCGTCGACGCCGACGTGCTGATGGACCAGATCGCCCAGGGCCGCGAGCGCGGCTGGTACGAAGCGCACGAAGAAGGCAGCGAAGGCGTGCACGGGCTGGCCGTGGCGGGCTGGCTGGGCGGGCAGCCGGCGGGCATCTCGCTGGCGGGGCCCGCGGAGCGGATGCGCAAGCACCATGACGCGTACCTCGCGGCGCTGATGGAGGTGCGCGATGGCCTGATGGCCGAACGCTGAGGCGCCTGCCCGTTACACGCGCCCTCGCGCGCCCCCACCCGAGTCGAGGGGGGAAAGCCTTGTGGCAAGGCTGGATGATCAAGCCATGCGGCCGTGGCTGCGGTCGATGGCGTGCCGGACGCGCACGATACAGCGGATGTATTGCGCGACATACCAACAGTATTTGTCACGCCGGCACATGGTCCGTAGCATCGGATGCAATGCCTGTCGCGGCCTCGCTGCCGCCAGGACAAGGGACCGCTGGGACCGCTTCCAGCCATTTCATCCGCCAGCCACCATGACCAGCTTCCTCGATTTCCGGCGCGAAGGCGCCGTCGCCCTGATCACCATGAACCGCCCGGAAACGCGCAACGCGATTTCCGACGACGACGCCGTCGCCGCGGTGGTGCAGATGTGCGACCAGCTCAACCATGACATGTCGATCCGCGCGGCGGTGCTGACCGGCGCGGGGCCATCGTTCTCGTCCGGCGGCAACCTCAAGACGCTGCGCGGCAAGATGGGCAGCGGCCTGGGCGAGCCGGTGCAATCGCGCTATGCCTATCGCGACGGCATCCAGCGCGTGCCGCTGGCCTTCGCCAGCCTGGAAGTGCCGATCATCGCCGCGGTCAACGGCCCGGCGCTCGGCGCGGGCAATGACCTGGCCTGCCTGTGCGACATCCGCATCGCTTCCGAGAACGCCGTGTTTGCCGCGACCTTCGTCAAGCTGGGACTGATCCCCGGCGATGGCGGCGCGTGGCTGTTGCCGCGCGTGGTCGGCATGTCGCGCGCGTGCGAGCTGGCCTTCACCGGCGACACCATCGACGCCAGCCAGGCGCTGGCGTGGGGGCTGGTGTCGCAGGTGGTGCCGGCCGATGACCTGGTGCCGATGGCGATGGCGCTGGCCGGGCGCATCGCGCGCAATTCCGGGCACGCGCTGCGCATGACCAAGCGCCTGCTGCGCGAGTCGATCCATGCGCGCATGGACACCATCCTGGAGATGTCGGCCGGATTCCAGGCGATGGCGCATCACACGGCAGAGCATGAGGCGGCGCTGGACGCGTTCCTCGACCGGCGCGCCTGACCAGCCCTGCCTCGGCCACACACCCTGTGGCCACACTACAACCATCATCAGGAGACAACATGCCATTCCACCACCTGACGCGCTGCCTGCTCGCCGCCGCCCTGGCACTGGCCGCGGTGCCCGCCACGGCGCAGTCCGACTACCCCAGCCGCCCGGTCAAGGTGATCGTCTCGCTGCCGCCCGGCAGCGGCGCGGACACCACGGCGCGCTTTATCTCGCAGCACCTGAGCGAGAAATTCAAGCAGCCTTTCGTGGTGGAGAACCGCCCCGGCGCCAACAGCTTTATCGCTGCACGCGCGGTGGCCGAGGCCGCGCCCGACGGCCACACGCTGTTCGTCGGCAGCAATTCTTCGATGGTGACCAACGTCGCCGTGTTCAAGTCGCTGCCCTACGACCCGGTCAAGGACTTCGTGCCCGTCGAGCGCATCGCGCGCTTCGCCATGGTCGTGGTGGTGCCGGCCAGCTCTGCGTACAAGACCCTCGACCAGCTGGTCGAGGCCGCGCGCAAGGCGCCCGGCAAGCTCAACTACGCCAGCGGCAGCGCCGGCTACCAGGTGGCGGTCGAGCTGTTCCATGAGCGTTTCCGCATCCGCGGCAACCCGATCGCATACAAGGGAACCGCGCCGGCGATGACCGACGTCGCCGCCGGCAATGTCGACTACTCCATCGGCGAGATCAGCTCGGTGCTGCCGCTGATCCGCGCCGGCCGCATCCGTGCGCTGGCCGTGACCGATACCCGGCGGCTCAAGGAGCTGCCGCAGGTGCCCACCGTCGCCGAAAGCGGCGCCCCGGGCTTCGAGGTCTCGGCCTGGACCGGCCTGTTCGCGCCGGCGCGGGTGCCGGAGCCGATCGTCAAGGCGCTTTCCGCGGCGGTGCATGACGCCATGCAGCAGCGCGAGAGCGTGAAGTTCATCGAGAATCTCGGCGGCAGCGTGTACGCGGGCGGGCCGCAGCAACTGCGGCAGTTCCAGCTGGCGGAGATCGAGCGCACCCGCGACATCGTCAAGAGCGCCGGGATTCCGGTCGAGTAGGCGGCCGCTGCCCTGCCACGCACGAACACCACCACCAAAGGAGAACCATGGGCCCGCTCGCAGGCATGAAGATCATCGAACTGGCCGGCATCGGACCCGGCCCGCTGGCGGGCATGCTGCTCGCCGACATGGGGGCGGAGGTGCTGCGCATCGAGCGCCCCGGCGACACCGACCTCGGCGTCAAGCGCGAGCGCCGCCACGACCTGATGCTGCGCAACCGCAAATCGATCACGCTGGACCTGAAGGATCCCAGGGCGGTCGCAACCGTGCTGGACCTGGTCGAAAGCGCCGATGCGCTGATCGAAGGGTTTCGTCCGGGCGTCACCGAGCGCATGGGCCTTGGCCCCGACGATTGCCTGGCGCGCAATCCGCGGCTGGTCTACGGCAGGGTCACCGGTTGGGGGCAGACCGGCCCGCTGGCGCACACCGCCGGCCACGACATCAACTACATCGCGCTGACCGGCGCGCTGCACGCCATCGGCGGCCGCGGCCAGGGGCCGGCGATTCCGCCGGCCTACCTGGGCGACTTTGCCGGGGGCGCGATGTTCCTGGTCACGGGCGTGCTGGCCGCGCTGATCGAAGCCGGCAAGTCGGGCCAGGGCCAGGTGGTCGACGCCGCCATCGTCGACGGCGCCGCGGCGCTCGGCACGGTGTTCTTCGGCATGGCTGCGGCGGGCCAGTGGCGGCCGCAGCGCGGCACCAACGTGCTCGACTCCGGCGCGCACTACTACAACGTCTATGCCTGCAAGGACGACCGCTGGATCTCGGTCGGCCCGATCGAGGGCCGCTTCTATCGCGAGCTGCTCGACCAGCTCGGCATCGATCCCGCCAGCCTGGGCGAGCAGCTCGACCCGGACACCTGGGCGCCGGCGCAACAGCGCCTGGCCGCGGTGTTCCGCAGTCGCACGCGCGACGAGTGGTGCGCGCTGCTGGAGGGCACCGATGCCTGCTTCGCCCCCGTGCTAAGTTTCGACGAGGCGCCGCAGCATGCGCACCTGAAGGCGCGCGGGACCTTTGTCGAGGTGGACGGCATTGCGCAACCCGCCCCGGCGCCGCGCTTCAGCCGCACGCCGTCGGCGCCGCCGGCGCCGCCGAGCGAGCCGGACCCGCGCCGCTTTGGCGAGGTGCTGGCCGGCTGGCTGGCGCCCGACAGGATCGAGGCCGCGCTGGCCGCGGCCGGCATGCCGCGCTGAGCCAGGCGGGGCAATGCCGGTTGCGCATTGCCGCCGCTTCGCGCATAGTCGGTCGCGCGGCGCCAAAGCCGCGCGACCGTTTTTTTCTTCCCCGCATGGATCTTCGCCAAATCAAGCAGGCCCTGGTGCTGAGCGAAACGCTCAACTTCCACCGCGCCGCCGAACGGCTGCACATGGCGCAGCCGCCCCTGTCCACCGCCATCCGCAAGCTGGAAGAAGAGCTGGGCGTGGTGCTGTTCGAGCGCCTGCCCTCCGGCCTGCGCCTGACCCCCGTCGGCGAGACCGTGCTGCGCCAGATGCGCAACACGCTGTTCTTTGCCGATGAAATCCGCCGCGCCGCCAGCGAAGGCGAGCGCGGCGAGCAAGGCAAGCTGCGCGTGGGCTTTGTCGGCTCGGCGGTGTACTCGCTGATGCCGCGCCTGATCCGCGCGTTCCGGCTGCAATACCCGCGCGTGGACCTGGTGATCGAGGAATCGACCACCGTGGAACTGCTGCGCCGGCTCGAGGAACATTCGCTCGATGTCGCGCTGGTGCGCTACCCGATCCTGGAGCGCAGCAGCGCCAACGTGCTGCTGCTGCAGCCCGACCCGATGGTGCTGGCCGCCAGCGCGGATTCGCCGCTGGCCGGCCGCGATGCCGTCGACCTGTCCGAGCTTGGCTCGACCCCGTTCATCGTGTACTCGCGCACCTTTGTGCCGGCCATGCATGCGATGACGATGATGGCGTTCCACGAGGCCGGCATCCAGCCGCCCATCGTCCAGGAAGCGGTGCAGGTGCCGTCGATCCTGGCGCTGGTGGAAAGCGGCCTGGGCGTGGCACTGGTGCCCGCGGCGGCGGCGCGGCAGGCGGGCGACGGCGTGCGCCTGGTTCCGCTGACCGGCATGCCGGCGAAGCTGAAGCTCGGCATCGCGCTGGTGGCGCTGCCGGAGACGGTGAATGCCACCTCGCGGAATTTCGTGGCGATTGCCAGGGAAATGATGCCGGAGCCGCAGGATCCCTGAGGCGGGCGCGGGCCAGCGATGCGGAATCTTCGCGCCGCGCCCGCCGCGCGCGGATCAGCTCGACAGGTGGTAGCCGCCGTTCACCCCGATATGCTGGCCCAGGATGTACGACGCCGCGTCCGACAGCAGGAAGCAGATCGGCTGCGCCACTTCTTCCGGCTGCGACCAGCGGCCCATCGGGATCATCGCCAGGATGCCGTCGCGGAAGCGGTCGCCGCGGATGGTCTCGGTCATCGGCGTTTCCACCACGCCGAGGCAGACCGAGTTGGTGCGCACGCCGTACTTGCCCCACTCGCGCGCCGCGCTCATGGTCATGCCCAGCATGCCGGCCTTGGCGCTGGCGTAGTTGATCTGCCCGATCGAGCCGCGCCGGCCCGCTTCCGACGAGATGTTGACGATCGAGCCCGCCACCTTCTCGCCCTGCCTGGCGCGCTCGACCAGGTGCGCCCCCACCGCCTGCAGCCACAGGAAGGAGCCGGTCAGGTGGCAGTCGATGACCTCGTTCCAGGTCTGCAGCGTCATGTTCTCGATCATCGCCGCGCGCACGATGCCGGCGCAGTTGACCAGGCCGTCGACCTTGCCGAAATGCGACAGCGCGTGCTCCATCGACGAGGCGACGAAGTCGGCATCCGACACGCTGCCCGCATAGGCCACGGTGTGGTCGGGATAGCGCGCGGTGATCTCCCGCAGCGCGTCGCCCTGCATGTCGACCAGGCCGACCTTCGCGCCCAGTTGCAGCGCCAGCTCGGCGGTGGCCTTGCCGACGCCCTGCGCGGCGCCGGTGACGATGATGGCCTTGCCCGCCAGGGACATGGGATTGTGCATGGTGTTCTCCTCGGTGTTTTGCTTCGGTTCAGGATTGAGCTGGCAGGGATTCACTGCGGCAGGCGCCCTTCCAGGCAGCCCAGGTGGTATTGGGTATCGCCGTGCAGCTGGTCCAGCACCAGCACGCGGCGCAGGTAGTGGCCGACCGCGTACTCCTCGGTCATGCCGATGCCGCCGTGCATCTGGATGGCTTCCTGCGTAAGCTGGCGCGCGGCCTGGCCGATATACGCCTTGGCCGCGTGCGCCTGGGCCTCGCCGCCGGCCAGGTCGTTGCGCCCGGCCAGCGCCAGCGCCAGCGAAAGCGACAGGCTGCGGCTCTGCTCCAGCGCCACCAGCATGTCCACCGCACGGTGCTGCAGCGCCTGGTTGGCGCCGATCAGGCGGCCGAACTGCCGGCGCGTCTTCAGGTACTCGACCGTCAGCGCGTAGGCGCCTTCCATGGCGCCGACCATCTCGGCGCAGGCGGCGCTGATGCCGGTGTCGAGCACGCGCCGCAATACGTCGCCGGCGCCGCCTTCCAGCGGCTCGGCCTGTGCGCCGTCGAGGCGCACGTCGGCCGCCGGGGTGCCGTCGATGAGCCGATAGCCATCGCGCAGCACGCCGGCGCCGCGCGCATCGACCAGGAACAGCCGCACGCCATCCTGCGGCACGCACGCGGTCACGACCAGGTAATCGCCGGCCGCGCCGTGCAGCACGCAGGGCTTGGTGCCGAACAGGTGCCAGCCGTCGCGCCCCGCCGCCGCCTGGGTGGCCACGCATCCCGGCTGCGCTTCGTCGTGGGCCCAGCCCAGCTGCAGCTCGCCCTCGGCCACGCGCGGCAGCAAGCGGTTCTTCTGCGCTTCGCTGCCGGCCGCGGCAATCGCCGTGGCCGCCATCACCGCACTGCCGTGATACGGCTCCAGCGCCAGCGCGCGCCCCAGCGCCTGCGACACCAGCATCTGGTCGACCGCGTCGCCGCCGAAGCCGCCATGGGCCTCGGGGATGGCGGCACCGAGCACGCCAAGCTCCGCCAGCGCGTCCCATACCTGACGGCTGTGGCCACGGTCGCTGGCGACATACTGCTGGCGCAGTTCAAAGGAATATTCGCGGCCCAGCAGCCGCGACAGGCTGTCCAGCAGCTGTTGCCGGACGTCGTTCAGTTGCAGGTTCATCGCAGGTCCAGGAGAGTGGCGCTCAGGATATTCTTCTGTACCTCGGTGCTGCCGCCGAAGACCGACACGGCGCGCGAGTACAGGTAGGACTTGGCCAGCGTGCCGGTGTCGGCGCGCAGCGCGGCCGCGCGGCGCATGCGGCAGATCACGTCGGTGATGGCCTGGAAGATCTCGCTGCCGCGCGCCTTCAGCATTGGCGACAGCTTCATGTCGGCGTGTCCGCCGTGCATGCGCAGCTGCGTCACCTCCAGCGCATGCAGGTCGGCCTCGATCATGGCGATGCGGCCGCGCCACGGTGCCAGCGCATCGGCGGGCCGGCCTGCCGCTTCCATTTCGGCGAGCACGGCCCTGGCATACGCCACCCGCTCCTTGCTGCGGCCGATGCCGGCGATATACGCGCGTTCATGTCCCAGCAGGAACTTGGCGTAGTCCCAGCCGCGGTTCTCCTGGCCGACCAGGTTCTCCGCCGGCACCCGCACATTGTCGAAGAACACTTCGTTCAGGCTGTGGCGGCCGTCGATGCTGACAATCGGGCGCACCGTGATGCCGGGCGACTTCAGGTCGACCAGCAGGAACGAGATGCCGGCCTGCGGCCTGGCTGCACCGGGATCGGTGCGTACCAGGCAGAAGATCCAGTCCGAGTAATGCGCCTGGCTGGTCCAGATCTTCTGGCCGTTGACCAGGTAGCCGTCGGCGGTGCGCTCGGCCCGGGTCTTCAGCGAAGCCAGGTCGGAACCCGCGCCGGGCTCCGAGAAGCCCTGGCATACCTGGATGTCGGCGTTGAGCAGCTTCGGCAGGAAGTACTCGCGCTGGGCGTCGCTGCCGAAATGGATCAGCACCGGCCCCAGCATGGTGATGTTGAAGATATGCGGCGGCGGTGCCGGCGCGCACGCGCATTCATCGGCGAAGATCTGCTGCTCGGCAGCGTCCCAGCCGGCGCCGCCCCAGGCCTTGGGCCATGCCGGCGCACCCCAGCCGCGCGCGTTCAGCCGGCGCTGCCACAGTTCGGTGTCCGCCTTGGTGGCGAAGCCGCCTTCGCGCAGGCGCTGGCGCATGTCGTCGGGCAGGTTGGCGGCGATGAACTCGCGGATCTCCTGCCGGAACGCCTGGTGTTGCCCGGAATAGAGCAGGTCCATGGTTGTCCTCTGGATCGGTTTGGGGCTAGCACCCCTTGAACACGGGTGCGCGCTTCTCTGCAAACGCGCGCAGTCCCTCTTGCATGTCGTGCGAGCGCTGGTGGTCGCGGAATTCCAGCAGCTCATGGCGCAGCGCATCGGCCTGCGCCTTGTCGGCGGCCGCGGCCGCGACCCGCTTCATGCGGGCCAGCACCAGCGGGCTGCGCGTGGCCAGTTCCTCGGCCAGCGCCTGGGCGTGGCTGGCCAGGCCGCCATCCGCCACCACCTCGTTGACCAGCCCGTGCCGTTCCATCTGCGCGGCGCTCAGCGTGCGCCCGGTGAACAGCAGCAGGCGCGCCACGTTGGCCGGCAGCTTGCGCGGCAGCACGGCCGCGCCGCCGGCGCCCGGGAACACGCCGAAGTTGGCATGGGCATCGCCCAGCCGGGCGGATTCGGCCGCGACCACCAGGTCGCAGGCCAGCACCAGCTCCAGGCCGCCCGCGACCGCCAACCCGTTGACTGCGGCGATCACCGGCTTGGGAAAGCCGCGCAGCGTGGCAAAGAACGCGCGCGCCACATCGATGAAGTCGGGCTCGCCCGCCGCTACCGGTGCCGATACCTCTTTCAGGTCGGCGCCGGCGCAGAAGGCGCGGCCGTTGCCGGTCAGCACCACCACGCGCACCGCCGGGTCGTCGCGCCATTGGTCGAGCTGCGCGTGCAGGCCGCGCATCAGCTCGCGGCTCAGGCTGTTCATGGCGGCGGGCCGGTCCAGCGTCAGCCAGCCGACCGCGCCGCGGCGTTCATGCAGGTAGCTCATGCGCACGCTCCCCTTCAGCACAGCTCGAGCGCGACCGCGGTGGCCTCGCCGCCGCCCAGGCACAGGCTGGCCATGCCGCGGCGCAGGCCGCGCTGCTTCAGCGCGTGCATCAGCGTCACCAGCAGCCGCGCGCCGGTGGCGCCGACCGGGTGGCCGAGCGCGCAGGCGCCGCCGTTGACGTTGAGGCGCGCGTGCGATATTTCCAGCTCCTGCAGCGCGACCATCGCCACCACCGCAAAGGCCTCGTTGACTTCATACAGGTCGACGTCCTGCGCATCCCAGCCGGTTTTCGCCAGCACGCGGCGGATCGCGGCGACTGGTGCGTCGACGAACTGCTGCGGGGCCTGCGCGTGGGTGGCGTGGCCGGCGATGCGCGCCAGCGGCGCCAACCCCTGGCGCCGCGCATCGCTCTCGCGCATCAGCACCAGCGCGGCCGCGCCGTCTGAGATCGATGAGGCATTGCCCGCCGTCACGGTGCCGCCGTCGCGGAACACGGCCTTGAGCTTCGGCAGCTTGCCGGCATCGCACTGGCCCGGCGTTTCGTCGTGGGTGAGTTGCGCGTCGCCGTTCTTGCGCTTGAGCGCGACCGGCGCGATCTCGTCGGCAAACGCGCCCTCCTGCACCGCGCGCTGCGCGCGCTGCAGGCTTTCGCGGGCGTAGGCATCCTGCGCCTCGCGGCCGATGCCGCGTTCCTGCGCGGACAGGTCGGCGTAGTAGCCCATCAGGTGGCCTTCATAGGCATCCTCGAGCCCGTCGCAGTACATATGGTCGAGGAACTGGCCATGCCCCAGCCGGTAGCCGTGGCGGCCGCGCGGCACGATATAGGGCGCGTTGCTCATCGACTCCATGCCGCCCGCGACCGCCACCGAGCAGGTGCCGGCCAGCAGCAGGTCGTGCGCCAGCATCACGCTCTTCATGCCCGAGCCGCACATCTTGCTGAGCGTGGTGGCCGGCGTGGAGGCTGGCAGCCCGGCGCCGAACACGGCCTGGCGCGCCGGCGCCTGGCCCAGCCCGGCGAACAGGCAGCAGCCCAGGAGCGCTTCGTCGACGCTGGCGGGATCGACGCCCGCCTCGGCCACCGCCGCGCGGATGGCGACAGCGGCCAGCTCCGGGGCGGTGTGCTGCGCCAGTGCGCCGTTGAACGCGCCGATCGGGGTGCGCCTGGCACCCACGATCACGATGGAATCGGTCTTCTCCATGATCTGTCCGGTTTTAGGTTTCTGTTTGGTTTTCAGGCCGAGGCAGGCGCCAGGCGCAGCCGCACGAAGTCCAGGATCTCCTGGCCCGCGCCGGTGTGCTGGGCGAACAGCGCATCGCCCAACGCGGTGGCGCAGTCGGTCTCGGTCCCGCCGCACGCGCGCCATTCGTGCAGCCGGCGCGTGAACAGGCCCAGCGCCAGCGCTTCGGTGATGCCGATGGCGCCGTGCACCGCGTGCGCGATCGCGGCAACGCGGCTGGCCGCCTCGGCGCAGCGCAGCTTGGCAGCCGCCGCCAGCAGCGGGCGCGGCAGGAAGCCGGCGCCGGCGCAGCCCAGGCGCGCGCCGAAGGCGGCGGCGTCGGCCTGTTCCGCCAGCACGCTCAGCTCCTGCTGCATCGCCTGGAACTGCGAGATGGCGCGGCCGAACTGGCGGCGGTCGTTGACGTAGGCGATGCTCATGGCCTGCACCCGTGCCATCGCGCCGGCCATGCCAGCCGCGTGCGCGGCATTGCAGATTGCGGTCGCGTCGGCGTCCGCGTCAGCAGCGGTACGGAACACCGCCTGGGCGGCCGAGCTCCAGTGCAGCGACGCAGACGCCTGCGGCCGCCACGCACCGGGCGTCGCCTGGGCCAGCGCACGCGGCAGCAGCAGCCATTCGCCGCGCCACGCCACCAGCACCTGGTGCGCCAGCAGCGCGCCCGGCACTTCGCGGCAGACGATGGCATCGTCCTGGCGCGGCTGCGCCGTCGCAATGGCAAGGCATTCGCCCCGGTGGGCGTGGCCGGCCGCGGCCAGCAGCGCACGGGCGATCACGGTTTCCGCGAACGGATGGCTGAGCCCGGCACGGCCGGCGGCAGCGAACAGCGGGAAGGCGTCGTCCAGCGACAGCCCCTCCCCGCCCTGCTCCGCGGGCACCAGCGCATCCGTAAAGCCCAGCGCATCGATCGCCTGCCATTGCGCGTCGGCGTCCTCGCCGGCTTCGCTGCGCCGCACCTGCTCGTCCGTGCACAGGCCGGCCAGGGCGCGCTCGAAGGCGTCCAGAAGAGAATCAGTCATGGTGTGTCCGTTTCAACGAAGTCCGAGGGAGCGGGCGATGATGCCGCGCAGGATCTGGCGCGTGCCGCCGCGCAGCGAAAAGCTCGGCGCCAACTGCGTGATGTAGGCATGGGCGCGCAGCAGGTCATCCGACGGCGCGAAATCCGGCATCTGTTCCAGCGCCGTGCTGATCCAGCCCGGCAGCTCCTGCTCGAACTCGGTGCCCAGGTCCTTTACGTAGGAGGCATCGATTTCCGGGTTCTGCCCCTGGTCGAGCCGCTCGGCCACCGCCAGCGACATCGCGCGCAGCACCGCCATGCGGCCGGCGATGCGCCCGGCGATCGCCCGGACCGAAGCCGGCACTGGCAGGCACGAGGCCCTGACCTCGGCCAGCCAGGTCTCGGCCAGCATCAGGCTGGTCAGAATCCGCTCCGGCCCGCTGCGCTCGAACGCGAGTTCGGCGGTGACCTGCTTCCAGCCCGAGCCTTCCTCGCCGACCAGCGCGTCGGCCGGCAGCTCGACGTCTTCGAACACCACCTCGCAGAAGTGGCCGTCGCCGGCGAGGTCGCGGATCGGCCGCGCGCTGATGCCCGGCAGGCTCAGGTCGATCAGCACCTGCGACAGGCCCTGGTGGCGGTCGCCATGCTGGCCCGAGGTCCGCACCAGCGCGCACATGTACTGCGCGCGGTGGGCATTGGTGGTCCAGATCTTGCGGCCGTTCAGGCGCCAGCCGGTCTCGGTGCGGACCGCGCGGGTGCGCACCGACGACAGGTCCGAGCCGGTGTCGGGCTCGCTCATGCCGATGCAGATAAAGATCTCGCCGCGGATCAGCCGGGGCAAGAAGAAGTGCTTTTGCGCCTCGCTGCCGTAGCGCAGGATCAGCGGAGCGGTCTGGCGGTCGGCGAACCAGTGCGCGGACACCGGCGCGCCGGCGGCGATCAGCTCTTCGACCAGCACGAAGCGGGCAAACGCGCTGCGTCCGGCGCCGCCGTACTCGCGCGGCAGCGACAGGCCGATCCAGCCCTGGCGTGCCAGCGCGCGGCTGAATTCGCCATCAAAACCCATCCAGGTGCGCGCGCGCACCGGCGCGGGCACGTCGCGCAGCGCTTCCTGCAGAAAGGCGCGGATGGGGCCGCGCAGCGCCTCATCCTCGGGCGGGATGGTCACGAGCGGCAGGGTATCAAGGGTGGCTTCCAAGTAGGACTCCCGGTATCTGGTTCAGTGGGATGCGGCGGCATCGTCGGCCAGGCGCGTCGCGCCCAGCGCGGCCAGCGCGCGGATCTGTTCATCGCTGTAGCCGGCCTCGGCCAGCACCTGGGCACTGTGCTCGCCCAGGCGCGGCGCCTGCCGTGCCACGCGCGGCTGCGACTTGGACCACGTCGACGGAATCGCCATCGAGCGGATCGCGCCCTCGCTCGGGTGCTCGACCACGTCGAAGAAGCCCACCGCGTCCAGGTGCGGATCGGCCATCAGCGAGTCAACGGTGTGCAGTTGCATCACCGGCATGTCGGCGGCTTCCAGCGCCGCGGTCCACTCCGCGGTGGTGCGCGTCGGCATGATCTCCGCCACCATGCGGTACAGCTCGTGGATATGCTTGTTGCGCTCGACGATGGTGCAGAAGCGCGGGTCCGTATCCATCAGGTCGGGCTGGCCGATCAGGGCCAGGAACTTGCGCCACTGCTTGTCGTTGTAGAGCAGCACGCACAGGTAGCCGTCCCGGGTCCGGTACGGGCGACGATGCTCGTTGAGGATGCGGGTGTAGCCGCTGGGGCCGATCGGCGGCTCGAAGGTCAGCCCCCCCATGTGGTCGCCCAGGATGAACTGCGCCATGGTCTCGAACATCGGCACGTCGATCGACTGGCCCTCGCCGCTGCGTTCGCGGTGGAACAGCCCTGCGGTGATGGCATTGACCGCGGCCAGGCCGACGATGCGGTCGGCGATCGCGCTGGGTGCGTAGCGCGGCACGTCGCTGCCGGCCAGCTGCGCCAGCGTGGGAATCGCAACCGCGCCCTGGATCAGGTCGTCGTAGGCGGACTTGGCCGCGTAAGGGCCGCCCTGCCCGTAGCCGTACAGGCCTACGTACAGGATGCGCGGATTCACCTTCGCGACTTCCTCGTAGCTCAGGTTCAGCCGCGCCATCGCCTGCGGGCGCACGTTGTAGACCAGCACGTCGGCATCGGCGGCGATGCGCAGCAGCGCCTCACGCCCGGCGGGGGCTTTCAGGTCGAGCACCACGCTGCGCTTGCTGCGGTTGGCGTGCAGGAAAATGCCCGACATGCCGGCGTGGCGGCGCGGGCCGACCTCGCGCACGGTGTCGCCGTCGGGCGGCTCGATCTTGATCACGTCGGCACCGAGGTCACCCAGGATCTGGGTCGCGTACGGTCCCATCAGCACCGTCGTCATGTCGACGATGCGAACGCCCTGCAGCGGGCCGCTCATGGCTGCCTCCGGTGCATCGGCAGGCTGGCGTATGGGGTCATCTTGTCGTCTCCGGACTGTCTGACACCCATGCTACGGATCCTGCCTCCGCTCGAAAAATACTTTATGTATGTCGATCAATACACCGCCTGTATCGGGCGCGGGCAGCGCGCCGCCAGCCGGCATCGCGCCCGCGCCATCAGGCTCGCGGCTAGTGCTGCGGCTGCGCCTGCGGCGTGACGATGTTGAAGGCCGGGTTGAAGGTCGCCAGCAGCCCCATCAGCTCGGGCAGCTTGCGCGCATTGCCTTCCACGCGGATCTCGCCCCCGCGCAGTGCTGCCTGCAGGTCGAGCTGGCGCAGGCTGATGCGATCCAGCGTGGCCTTGCTCATGGTTACGGTGGCATCGGGGCGCGCATGGCGGCTGTCCTCGCGATAGGTCAGCACGCCGTTGCGCACGGTCAGCGCGAACGGCTTGCCCAGGTCGGAGAAGACCCAGTTGAGCGTCATGTCATGCCCCACCGCCTTGTCGGCATCGAGCCGCACGCCCATGTAGTCGAAGAACAGCGCCGGCTCCATGGCCCGCACCAGGTCGGCCGGGTTGCGCGCGGGCACGGCCAGCGCGCCGTGGCGCAGTTCCCGCGCGCCGGTCAGGTACATATTGCGCCAGAGCGAATTCTCGGACTGGTAGCCGAGCTGCTCCAGCGCATCGGCTTGCGCCGCGCGCGCGGCCGCGTTCTGCGGATCGGCGAAGACCAGGTGGTTGCCCAGCTGCACCGCCCAGCGGTAGTCGCCCTGTTCCATCGCCTCGCGCATCTGCCGCAGCACGCTGTCGGCGCCGCCCATCGCGCGCACGTAGCGGCGGCCCGCCTCGGGCTGCGCCGGCGGGTTCAGGCTGGCGGGATTGGCGTCGTAGAAGCCCAGGTAGCGCTGGTACACGGCGCGCGCGTTGAAGCTGAGCGAGCCGTAGTAGCCACGCGTGTACCACTTCTTCTCCAGCGCGCCGGGCAGCTTCTGCATCGCCTCGGCAATCTCCATCGGCGTCAGCCCCTGGTTCAGCAGATGCAGCGTGCGGTCGTTCAGGTAGGTGTACATGTCGCGCTGGTCGGCCAGCAAGGTGCGGATGCGCTCGCCGCCCCAGGTGGGCCAGTTGTGCTGGGCCAGCATGACCTCTGCGCGCTCGCCGTAGCGCACCAGGCTTTCGTCCAGGTACCGGCCCCAGGCCTTGGCATCGCGCACCTGCGCGCCGCGCGGCGTGAGGATGTTGTGCATGGTGCGGGTGGCGTTCTCGGCCATGCACAACGCGCGCTGGCGCGGCAGGTAGAAGTTCATCTCCGCCGGTGCCTCGGTGCCGGGGGTCAGCTGGAACTCGAACTCGACGCCGTCGATGTGCCGGGTCTCGTAGCGCTTGCTGATCGATTCGGTCGGCGCGATCAGGCTGAGCGTGCCGCCGGAGGAGCCGCCCTTGCCGATGCCGGTATCCACCTGCCCGAGCGCATTGCGCGGCACGCCCGCGCCGGCCTGGTAGATGCTGCGGCGGAACATCGCGTTGCCGGCGAACACGTTCTCGCTGACCGCCTCCTGCATGAAGCCGGCGGGCGCGTAGATGGCGACCGTGCCGGCCTTGACGTCGGCCTCGTCGACCACGCCGCGCACGCCGCCGAAATGGTCGGCGTGGCTGTGCGTGTAGATCACCGCCACCACGGGCTTGCGCGGGCGGTGGGCGTAGTACAGGTCGAGGGCGGCCCTGGCGGTTTCGGTACTGGTCAGCGGATCGGCAATGATGATGCCGCGCTCGCCCTCGAGCACCGTCATATTGGCCAGGTCCATGCCGCGCACCTGGTAGACCCGATCGGTCACGCGGAACAGCCCCGCCTCCATATTGAGCTGCGCCATGCGCCACAGGCTGGGATTGACCGATTCCGGGCTCTGCGCCGCCCGCTGGAAGTCATAGGTCGACGAACTCCAGATCACGCGGCCGTCGGCATTGCGGATATCGCCCTTGAACGGCGCCACCAGGCCGCGTCGCGCGTCTTCGAAATCGGCGCGGTCGGCAAAGGGCAGCTGCGCAAGTACCGCCGCGTTGCTGGCCACGGTGGCGGCACTGGCCGGTTTGGAGGGCTCCGGGTCCGGCGCCGGCGCGGCGTGCGCCCCCCAGCTGAGCGCAAGCGCCGCGGCGCAGGCGATCAGCCTGCGCTCGGCAATGCCGGACGCACCTGCCACTGCCTCGCCGCGCGGGTCGGCTTGTACCAGCGGTGCGGACCCTTGGCGCGATGCAGGTTGCGCCGGCTCGATGGCGCTGCCGCCGGCCCGTTCGATACCCTGCACCAGGTCGGCCGCCTTTTCACCAATCATGATCGCCGCGGCGTTGGTGTTGCCGCCGATCAGCGTGGGCATGACCGAGGCGTCGGCGACGCGCAGGCCTTCGACGCCACGCACGCGCAGCTGCGGATCGACCACCGCGCCCGCATCGCTGCCCATGCGGCAGGTGCCGACCGGATGGAAGATGATGTCGGCACGCTCCCGGATGAACCCGCGCACCGCGGCGTCGTCGCTGCCGTCAAAGCGCAGGTGGCCGCAGGCGTGCGGCGTGCCGCCGAGGCGCGCCAGCGGCTCCTGGTCGAGGACGCGACTGGCAAGCCGCAGGCCCGCCACCATGGCATCCAGGTCACGCGCATCAGCCAGCAGGTTCTGGTCGATGCGGGGCGGCACGCGGGCATCGGCGGACCCCAGCAGCACCTGGCCGCGGCTGTGCGGGCGCAGCACGCATACGTTCAGCGAATAACCGTGCACGCGGCGCGCGGCCGTGTCGCTCAGCGCCGTGGAAAAGTGCAGCTGCAGGTCCGGGTCCACCAGCGTCGGATCGCTCTTGATAAAGGCGCCGGTCTCGGCGATGTTGGACGCGAACATGCCGTAGCGCTCTTTCCGGTAGCGCAGCCACTCGTGCAGCAGCCGCCAGCCACCGCGTATGGAGGACGCATAGAGATCGGTGCTGAACACGCGGCGCTGCAGTTTCATGTTGGGATGCTCCTGCAGGTTCTGCCCCACGCCCGGCGCATCGTGGACGATGTCGATGCCGTGCTCGCGCAGGTGCGCGGCGGGGCCGACGCCGGATACCATCAGCAGCTGGGCCGAGCCGAAGGTGCCCGCGCACAGGATCACTTCGCGCCGCGCCCGCAGCAGCCGCTGCTCGCCGCCGCGCTCGACCAGCACCCCCGCCGCGCGCCGGCCCTCGAACACGATCCGCAGCGCCTGCGTGTCGGTCAGCACCGCGAGGTTGGCGCGCCCGCCGTCCAGCGCCTGCCGGTTGCCGCCGTGCAGGTAGGCGCGCGCCGTGTTCCAGCGCTCGCCGTCGCGCTGGGTGCGCTGGTAGAAGCCGACGCCCTCCTGCGTGGCGCCGTTGAAATCGGGGTTGTAAGGCAGGCCCGTGCACTGCGCGGCTTCAATAAAGCGCCGGTCGAACGGATTGCCCGAGCGCGTATCGACCACATGCAGCGGCCCGCGCCCGCCGTGCCAGGCGTCCTCCTGCCGACCGGCCAGCCGCTCGTTCCGTTCCGAGCGCTTGAAATACGGCAGGACATCGTCCCAGCCCCAGCCATCGCAGCCGTCCCGCGCCCAACGGTCGTAGTCCGAGGGCGTGCCGCGGATGTAGATCATGCCGTTGATCGACGAACTGCCGCCGAGCCCGCGACCGCGCGGCTGGAACCCGCGGCGCCCGTTCAGCGCAGGCTGCGGCTCGGTGACGTAGCCATAGTTGAACGGTCCGGCCTTCGGCACGGTACTGGCGATGCCGATCGGAATGGTGATGGCCGGGCTGAAATCATGGCCGCCCGCTTCGAGCAGCGCCACCGTCCCGACCCGCGCGTCGGCCAGCCGGCTCGCCACGGCGCAGCCCGCCGAGCCGGCGCCGACAACGATGTAGTCATGGATATCAGACATGAGGTCTCCTCACAGGAATGATTTTCTGAGATTGGATATGTGGGGTGCGAAGCGTGCCCCCCCGGCGCGCCGTGTGCGCCCTGGCGGCGAAAACAAAAAAGGCTCCGGCACGGGTGCCGGAGCCAAAAGCCCGCTCGCAGCAAACGCTGACGGGCGTGGAGACAAGCGGTGCACCGGCACGGCGCAGGCCATGCCGGGGTGGTCGGAGCGAGCCGGCTGTGGCAAACGCGGGCGATGGCGGCGTTCAACCCTGCCCATCGTGGTCCCAGTCGAAGCGCGCCGGGCGCCCATGCAGGAAGGCGTCGACCGCCTGCGCGTAGTACGGCACCGCCGAAGCCAGCGCCTGGCCCTGCGCTTCGAGTTCCAGCACGGCGTCATAGCTGCTTTCAAAGCTGCGGTTGAGCGCGCGCTTGGCCAGCGCCAGCGCTTCCGGCGGCGCCGGCACGAAGCGCTGCGCAAAGCGGCGCGCTGCCTCGGCCAGCGTGCCGGTCGGGTGGATCGCATGCACGATGCCGAGCCGCTTCGCATCGATGGCCTCGAGCCGGCGCCCGGTGAACATCAGTTCCTTGGCCGCGCTCATGCCCACCACGCGCGGCAGCGCGTACAGCGCGCCCATGTCAGGCAGCAGGCCGATCTTCGCGAACGACATGCTGAAGTACGCACGCTCCGACGCCAGCACGAAATCCGCCGCCAGCGCCAGCGAGAATCCGGCCCCGGCCGCGGCGCCGTCGACCGCCGCGATCACCGGGATCTCGAGGTCGCGCAACCGCGGCAGCCACTGGTGGATGTCCTGCATGCGCCGGCGCACGGCCTCGGGCGCCCGCGCCGCGGCGTCCCCGCCGGCGAACATCTCGCGCGCGGACTTCAGGTCGCCGCCGGCGCAGAAGCTGCCGCCCGATCCGGTCAGCACCAGCGCGCGGATGGCGCGGTCCGCCGCGACCAGGTCCAGCATGTCGCGGTAGTCCTGGCGCAACTCCAGCGACAGGGCATTGCGCGCGGCGGGACGCTGGTGCGTGAACTCGGCCACGCCATCGGCGATGCACAGGCTGGCATGCCGTAACGCGATCTGGCGGGCGTACTGCTGGGCCTGCATGGTCATGATTCCTTTCTGGCGAATGGTGGGCGGGGTGGGCCGGGTGGCGTCGCCGCGATGCGGGCCGGGCGCCTCTGAAGCCCAGTGTGGCCGTGCGCGCCCGGCGGCGCACCACTCGTCTCAAGGGGGGCCGTTGCCAATGAAGCGGCGCCTATGCCCGCTGCCCGACCCCCAGCGCCGGGGGGCGCTGCCGCGCGCGCGCCGGCTTAAGGTGTATGGCATCAGAAAGGCCGACAGCCCGCCGGCCGCGCGACATCGGAGAGTCTTCATGCACTTCCAACCCGACCCGACGCTGGACAGCTTCCGCCAGGAGGTCCGCCAGTTCCTGCGCCATCACCTGCCCGCCGACCTGCCCTGGCGCAAGGACGGCATGCGCTCGCCGCGCGCCGACCTGGTGCGCTGGCAGCGCCTGCTCGACGCCCATGGCTGGGGCGCGCCGTACTGGTCGCAGGAACACGGCGGCACCGGCTGGAGCGTGGCGCAGCGCCTGGTCTTCGACGAGGAGTGCGCCGCGGCCGGCACGCCTTCGCTGGATGGCTTCGCCCACAAGCTGGTGGGCCCGGTGATCAACCATTTCGCCACGCCGGAACAGAAGGCCGAGCACCTGCCGCACATCTTCCAGGGCACCCGCCTGTGGTGCCAGGGCTTCTCGGAGCCCGGCTCGGGCTCCGACCTGGCTTCGCTGCGCACGCGCGCCGAACGCGTCACCGGCGCCGATGGCGATCACTACGTGGTCAACGGCCAGAAGATCTGGACCAGCTACGCGCACCAGGCCGACTGGATCTTCCTGCTGGTGCGCACCGACCCGCAGGCAAAGAAGCAGGCCGGCATCAGCTTCCTGCTGGCCGACATGAAGAGCCCCGGCATCACCGTGCGCCCGATCATCAGCATCGATGGCTGCCACCACCTGAACGAGACCTTCTTCGACAATGTGCGGGTGCCGGCGGCCAACCTGGTCGGCACCGAGAACGAAGGCTGGAAGCTGACCAAGTTCCTGCTCAACAACGAGCACGCCACCACCGCCGACCTGCCGACGCTGCGCCGCTCTTTGTCACAGCTCCACGCACTGGCCGGCAGCGCGCGCGCCGGCGGCATGGCGCTGGCCGAACGGCACGAGTTCCTGCTGCGCCTGGCGCGCTGCGAGGCCGAGCTGCGCGCCATCACCGTGATGGTCCAGCGCGTGGCGGCAATGGAGCAGGACCACAGCGCCGCCGCGCACGCGATGGGGTCGATCCTGAAGGTTCGCGGCACCGAGCTGCAGCAGCGGATGAGCGAGTTCCTGGTGGAGACGCTGGGCGACCATGGCGCGGTGGCCTATCCGGATCCGCACGCAAGGAATGCCGGGCGCAGGGCGCTGCCGATGGAGGATGCGGCGCGGGGCGTGGCGACCGAGATGTTCTTCCGTCGGGCGACGACGATCTATGGGGGGACCAGCGAGGTGCAGCGGTCGATTATTGCGAGGTCGTTGTTTCAGTTCTAAGGGATATTGGCCGGGCTGACTTCGTGGATGCACCAGCCCTCACCCCCACCCTCTCCCGCAAGCGGGAGAGGGGCGCAACCAGTCTGGAGAAGAAACGCCGTTGGGCTCGCCCGCGACAACGCTGTGCGAGCGCAGCGACGCACATCGCGCCCGAGCCCAAGCCCCGAGATAGGGGGCGCGCGCAGCGCAGCCGAAGGCGTCCCTACGGCAAGGCCGGCAGCAGGCGGCCACCCGCCACTCTGGGCTCGTTCAACCGTCCCTTCAACGCCCCGCCCACGGTCGCGCACCCCCGCGGCAGGCAGTCCAGCTTTGTGAGGAAGCAAAGCCCCGTACGTAAGCCCCAAGGCCCACTACGATAAGACATGCCGCCCGCAGGGCATTAAAACGCGCTTTTGGTTACTTTTGGCGCTCGGCCAAAAGTGACTCGCCGGCTACGCCGGCGAAACAGCCACGCCAGTCAAGCACGCCCCCCAGCCGCAGTGCCGAAGCCGAACTGCCAGCCCCCCTATTCCGCCTCCATCCCCGTCACCGCAATCAGCCGCTTCCACACCTGCTGATCCGCCACCACCGCCTTGCCCAGCTCCTTGCCGCTGCCAGCATTGGGCAGGCTGCCCCGCGCCGCGTAATGGGCAGCCGCCTCGGGCGAATTGACAAATTCACGAGCCAGCGCTTCGATCCGCGCGACAATTGCGGGCGGCGTGCCGGCCGGCGCAAACAGCCCGGTCCAGTTGGTGGCTGACACGGCGTCGACCAGCGCGCGGTTGTCCATGCTGGCCTCGGCCAGGGTCGGCACGTCAGGCAGCAGCGGCACCCGACGCGGGCTCAGCACCGCCAGCGCGCGCAGCTTGTTCGACTGCACCAGCGGCAATGCGGCGGTGAACTCGACCATGGCGAAATCCACATTGCCGCCGATCAGGTCAGGCAACAGCCCGGACGTGGCCTTGTACGGCACGTCGGTGGTCCGGATGCCGGCGGCCTCGGTGAACGCCGCCGACATCAGCCGGTAGCCGGTGCTGCTGCTGCCGCCGTTGAGCTTGCCCGGCCGCTTGCGCGCGTCCGCGACCAGGTCGGCAACGCGCTTGTAGGGCGAGCTGGCCGGCACCACCAGCGCGATCGGCAGCGACGTCAGCCGTGCCACCGGCACGAAGTCCTTGTCCGGGTTGTAGGGCAGCTTGCGCACCAGGAACGGATTGGCCGACATCGAGCTGGAAGCCGTCAGCAGCAGCGTGTAGCCATCCGGCGCGGCCTTGGCCACATAGTCGGTGGCCAGGATCATGTTGGCGCCGGGACGGTTCTCGACCACCACGCCCTGCCCCAGCTTCTGCGCCAGGAACTTCGCCAACAGCCGGGTGTAGTCGTCGATGCCGGTGCCGGCGCTCGACACCGAGACGATCTTGATCACCCGTTGCGGGTAGTCCGGCGCCTGCGCGCCAGCGGGTCCGGCCGCGGCCAGCAAGCTGGCACAGGCTGCCAGCGCGAGCACGCGGCGGCGGTTGGGCATGGAAGGGGTCATGGCGGTCTCCTGAGGTCATGGCCGCCGTGCAGGGCCGGCGGCTCTTTATGCTGCAATGCCCGACACCCCGGGCGCGCCGGGGTGTCGGGGTGTCAGCCAGGTGGGGATGCGGTTACGGGAACCGGCGGATGATCGATTCGGCAATGCAGACGGGCTTGGCGGAACCTTCCCGCTCCACCGTCATCTCCAGCTTGAACTGGGCGCCGCCGTTGTCGAGCGCGTCGTACGACAGCAGCTTGAAATGCGCGCGCAGCAGGCTGCCCACCGGCACCGGCGCCGGAAAGCGCACCTTGTCGAGGCCATAGTTCACGCCGGTGCTGCTGTGCTTGACCTTGTACGCGGTATGCGTGAATGCCGGCAGCAGGCTCAGCGTCAGGAAGCCATGCGCGATCGGCACGCCGAACGGGCCGTCCTTGGCGCGCACCGGATCGACGTGGATCCACTGGTGGTCACCGGTGGCATCGGCGAACAGGTTGATGCGCTCCTGCTCCAGCGCGAGCCAGTCGCTGGTGCCGATGACTTCGCCGACCAGCGGCTGCAGGTCGCTGATGTGTTCATAGGTCTTCATGCTTGCGCTTCCTTTCCGGTAAGGTCCGCCTGCAGCGCCCGGGCGTTGCCCGCTTCGTGCAGGTCGGCGTTGCCAAACAGCGCGTCCGCCACTACGGCGCGCTTGAAATAATGGCCGACGATGTATTCCTCGGTCATACCGATGCCGCCGTGCAGCTGGATTCCCTGGCTGCTGACATAGCGCGCGGCGCGGCCGATCAGGGCCTTGGCCTGCGACACGGTGCGCGCGCGCGCCGCGGCGTCGTCGTTCTCGATCGAGGCCAGCAGCGCATACAGCATTGAACGCGCAACCTCGAGCTCCGCCGCCATGTCGGCCATGCGATGTTGCAGCGCCTGGAAGCTGCCGATGGGCACGCCGAACTGCTTGCGCACCTTGAGGTAGCCGGCGGTGATCTCGATGGTCTGCTCCATGCCGCCGACCAGCTCCGCGCACAGCGCGGCGATGGCATGCGTCAGGCCGTGGGCGAGCGCTGCCTGGCCCTGCCCCGCCTCACCAAGGCGCGCGTCGGCGGGGACAAAGACGCCGTCCAGCCGCACTTCGGCGGCCCAGCTGCCATCGTGCAGCGGCAACGCGATTCGCTCGACGCCGGCGGCACCGGACGGCGCCAGGAACAGGCTGCAGGCATCGCCGGCAGCGCCCGGCTCGCGCGCCGAGACGATGAAGCCATCGGCATCGCTGCCGCCGAGCACCAGCGTCTTGGTGCCATGCAGCGTGAAACCGCCCGGGGCCGGCTCGGCGCGGGTGACCACCGGCGCCGGCAGGCCGCGCGACGGCGCCTCGCTGTAGGCCAGCGCCAGCCGGCGGCCGCCTTCGGCAAGCGCGGGCAGCAGCGCCGCGCGCTGTGCCGGCGTGGCCGCGGCCGCCAGCGTCTGCGCCGCCAGCACGGCGCAGCCAAGGTAGGGCTCCACCACCAGGCCGCGGCCCAGTTCCGTGGCGATCAGCACGGTGTCGATCACGGTCCCGCCCAGCCCGCCGCCGTCCTCGGGCAGCGCCGCGGCGAGCCAGCCGTTGTTGGCAAAGGTGGCCCAATGCCGGCCGTTGCAAGGCTCGCCCGACTTGACCCGCGCGGTGCGCGCCTCGAAGTCGTAGTCTTTCTCGACAAAGCGGCGCACGCTGTCCTGCAACAGTCGCTGTTCGTCAGTCAGGTTGAAGTTCATGGTCAGTCTGGGCCTTCACAGTTGGAACATCGTCTTGGCGATGATGGAGCGCTGCACCTCGCTGGTACCGCCGTAGATGGTCGAGGCGCGGCGGAAGAACATCTCGTTGGCGACGCCGCGCGCCAGCTCCTGCATCGGCAGGGGCGCGCCCTCGTCGCCGTGCTGCGGCACCGGGTAGGCCACCGCGGCGTAGTCGCCCAGCGCCTCGGTGAGGAAGCTGGTCATCTTCTGCAGCAGCTCGGTGCCGCGGATCTTCAGGATCGAGCCCATCGCATGCGCGGCCGGGCTGTGGTCCTGCTCCATCGCCGCGACCCGCTGCACCAGCGTGGCGATGGCGGCCAGCTCGGCCTCGAACCGCGCCAGCTGCAGCGCGAACGGGTGCCGCTCCAGCAGCACGCTGCCGCCCGCGCAGTTGCGCGTGGCCAGCGCACGGATCTGCGCCAGGTAGCGGCGCAGCATCGGCAGGTCGGCGGCGGTGGCGTGCTCGTTGTTGAGCAGGAACTTGGTGATCTTCCAGCCCTCGCCTTCGGCGCCGACCAGGTTTTTCACCGGCACCCGCACGTTGTCGAAGAAGGTCTCGTTCAGGTGGTGGCAGCCGTCGATGGTGACGATCGGCCGCACCGTGATGCCGGGCGACTTCATGTCGACCAGCAGGAAGCTGATGCCGGCCTGCTTCTTCACCTCGGTGTCGGTGCGCACCAGCAGGAAGATCCAGTCGGCGCGATGCGCGTAGCTGGTCCAGATCTTCTGGCCGTTGACCACGTAGAGGTCACCGTCGTCGCCGCTGACGCGCTCGGCGCGGGTGCGCAGCGAGGCCAGGTCCGAGCCGGAGCCCGGCTCGGAGAAACCCTGGCACCACTGGCGCTCGCCGCTGAAGATGTGCGGCAGGTGCTCGGCCTTCTGTTCGGCCGTGCCGAACGCGTTCAGCACCGGCCCCAGCAGCTTCTGCGCACCGGTGTCCTGCGACGGCGCGCCCACCGCGGTGCATTCCTCGTCGAACACCAGGCGCTGCAGCACGCTCCAGCCGGTGCCGCCGTGCTCTTTGGCCCAGTACGGCGCGCCCCAGCCTTTCTCGTTCAGGATGCGCTGCCAGCGCGTCAGCTCCGGCCGCGGCGAGCGCGTGCCGACGCGGATGCGCCCGGACAGTTCGCCGGGCAGGTTCTCGCGCAGGAACGCCCGCACTTCCTCGCGGAAGGCCTCCAGGTCCAGGTCGCGTTGAAAATCCATGGCTTGTCTCCTCCGACACATGGCGGTGGCGGCCTGGCATCCAGGCGCGCCGCCGCCGTGCTGCGCTCAGACCGGATCCCAGGGGAACACGTCGCGCGAGATCTGCAGCGGGGTGAAGCTGCCTTGCAGCATCGGGATGGCGCGCTCGACGCACGACTCGACGGTCCAGCCTTCGCTGTTGTGCGCGGTGCGGATCGGGCGCGGTTGCGAGAACAGGTAGATCTCGTTGTTGCGCACGCCGAAGATCTGGCCGGTGATGTCCCTGGCCTGGTCGCTCAGCAGCGCCAGCGTGAACGGCGCGATCTTGCCGGCCTCGAGGCGCATGTTGATCTTCATCCGTTCGGCCGCTTCCGGGGTGTTGGTCGGAATGCTGCCGACCATGCGCGTGAAGGCGAACGGCGCGATGCAGTTCGAGCGCACGTTGAACTTCTGCATGTCCACCGCGATCGACTTGGACAGGCCGACGATGCCCAGCTTGGCGGCCGCGTAGTTGGCCTGGCCGAAGTTGCCGATCAGGCCCGAGGTGGAGGTCATGTGCACGAAGGCGCCGCTCTCCTGCGCCTTGAAATGCGGGGCCGCGGCGCGGGCCATGTTCCAGCTGCCCTTCAGGTGCACGCGGATCACGGCATCGAAATCATCCTCGGTCATCTTGTGGAAAATCACGTCGCGCAGGTTGCCGGCGTTGTTGACCACGCCGTCGACGCGGCCGTACAGGTCCAGCGCCTGCTGGATGATCTTCTGCGCGCTGGCCCAGTCGGCCACGCTGTCGGTGTTGGCCGCGGCCACGCCGCCGGCGGCCTGGATCTCATCGACCGCCTGCTGTGCCGGGCCGGCGCTGCCGCCGGAACCGTCGATGTTGACGCCCAGGTCGTTGACGATCACGCGCGCGCCCTGGCGCGCGGCCTCCAGCGCAATGCCCTTGCCCACGCCGGCGCCGGCGCCGGCGCCGGTGACGATGATGACTTTTCCTTCAAGCAGGCTCATGGTTGGTACTCCGGTAAGGATGGGTTGAACTCGGTGGGGACACATCGGGGCATGCTGCGCACGAGGTCGCGCCGACCGGGGCCGGAGCGATGCCGGCCGCAAGCGCGCCGCCAAAGTCATGCACGCGCGGCTGCAGCAGCGGCACGCGCGGCTCGCGCACGTAGTCCGGCGCGGCCAGCCATTCGGGGCTGCCGGGCGCGCCGGCAAACTCGGAATACGCGCCGACGATGCAGCCGCGCACGCCGTCGTCGCCCAGCAGCGGCGCGACGCGCGGCAGCCCGTCCTGCATCGTCACCGCGGCGCAGGCCGCGCTTGCGGCGGCGCCGGCGGCCACCGCCTGCGCGCTGCTGTCCGGCGCCAGCGCGACCACCTCGGCGCGGCAGCGCAGGACTGCGTGCCATGCCATGGTGAACTGCGGGCAGTCATGCATCAGCAGCAGCACCCGGTCGCCACGCCGCACGCCCAGGTGCTGCTGCAGGTAGCCGGCGAGCGACAGGCTGGCGTCGAGCAGCGCCTGGTAGCTCAGCTGCCGGCCGTGGTACGCCATGGCCGTCTCGTCGGGGCATGCCGCGGCCCGGGCTTCGAGCTCGCGCAGCAGGGTGCCGCGCGGCTTGAGGTCGGGAGATCGGGTCGAAGTGGACATGGCGAGGCGATGGACGAAGGTGCTGCCGATGGGTCCATCATTGCCTGCCTGCCGCGCGCGGGCACTCCCCGACGCGGGTGGCAGGCGTGCAACGGAGCTTATGGGCGGGGGCTGATGCACGCCTGCGCGCGGCCTGCCGGCCCCGGCCCGCACTCTCAGCCAGCCACCGCGGCTGCCGATGCCGACGCCGCGAGGTCACGCAGCCGCGCGGCCGCGCCGCCGCGCCCGGCCACCCCGAGCTTGGCGTAGATATTCTTCAGGTGCCACTTCACGGTCTCGGCCGAGACATTGAGCACGCGGGCGATCTTCTTGTTCGACATCGCCTGCGCCAGCAGCTCCAGGATCTCGCGCTCGCGCTCGCTGAGCGCGCCGATGCCCAGGCCCGGGGCCGGTTGCCGTGGCCGGGCCGGCGGCGGCAAGGCGTCCGCCGTGCCCGGCTCGGCCAGCAGCCGGCGGATGTAGAAGGCCAGCACCGGGTCTTCATGGCCATCGTCGCCCTCGCCCTCAACGCCGGCGTGCGCCAGCGGCGCCAGCGCCTGCGGCGAGCCGCCGGCGGCATCCAGCAGCGTCCGCGTCAGCCCCAGCCGGTGGCCCTGGCGCATGGCCGCGAGGAAGTCGCGCCGCGCCGCTCGGGCCTGGCCCAGCCCCAGCCGCGCCAGCGCCATCTGCAGGCGCAGCCCGGCCGCGCCGACCGCTTCCGTGCCGGCGCGCGCCTCCGCCAGTTGCCGCGCGCGCTCGACCGCAACGGCATAGTCCCGGGTGTAAAGCGCCATCTCCAGCCGGGCCCGCGCGGCCACGGCAGCGGTGCTGGCCGCCCGCAGCGGGCCGCCGCTGGCGCAGCGCGCGGCAAGCGCCTGCACCTGTTCCAGCGCCACGTTGGCGCGCTCGGTCTCGCCCTGCTGCAGGTGCCGGCGCAGGCGTTGCGCCAGCGCCTCGGCCTGCAGCCGGTCCAGGCCATAGCGCCCGGCGTAGGCTTGGAGGCGCTCCAGGCACGCCAGCGCCTGCGGCCGCCGCCCCGCCAGCCAGTGCGAGCCGGACAGCACCACGCAGGCGCGCAGCACCACTTCCGGCAGGGACACGCGCTCGAGCAGGCCCAGCCGCGGCTCCAGCAGCTGGCACGCGGCCTCGGTCTCGTTCAGCTCATACAGCGCGTCGGCCAGCAGGCAGGCCGCCATGCAGGCCAGCCCTGCATAGGCGGCGCCGAAGCGTTCCGCTTCCTCCATCACTTCGCGCATCAGCCGGCAAGCGTCCTTCAGGCGGCCCTCGCGCGCCAGGCTGATGGCCTGGATGCAACGCCCGAGCTGCCCGCTGCGCGGCGCCGGGGCGCGCACGTTGGCCTGGTCCAGCACCTGGCGCGCCAGGTCGTAGTCGCCGCGCATGGTCAGCAGCCACGACACCACATTGCCGCGCGCATGCCAGGCAAAGTCGTCGGCGTCGGGCGGCGGCTGCCACAGCTCGGGCAACAGCGCGGCGGCTTCGTCGTGGTTGTCGAGCTGCACCGCCAGCCCGGCCCGCAGCAGCCGCACCGAATAGCGCTCGCACGGCCGCAGGGCGTGCGGGCCGGCTTCCATCCGGTCCAGGCTGTCGCGCAGCGCGTCGAAATCGCGGCTGTACAGCTGCATGTAGGCCAGCACGACGTGCAGCCCGAAGCGCCGCCGCACCTCTTCGAGCGGCAATGCGCGCAGCAGGCCACCCAGCTGGACCAGCTCGCCGCGCTCCAGCAGCGCCTGGGCGCAGCCCTGCACCAGGCCCGCGGCGGCATCGACGTCGCCGGCACGCACCGCATGGAAGACCGCGTCGCCGATTTCGCCGCGCGCCTCGAACCAGCGCCATGCGGTGGCGTGCAGCGCGCGCAGCCCGTGGGCCTGCCCGGCGCCATGCGCGGCCAGCCGGTTCAGCAGGGTTTCACGCAGCAAGGGATGGATGCGGTACCAGGTCTCGTGGTCATGGCTGCCGACCGCGCTGATAAACAGGTTGTCGGCCACCAGCCGGCACAGGCGCGCCTGGATCTGCGGCAAGGGGCGCGCATCGCCCAGGATGGCCGCGCACAGGGGCGCGCAGAAACGCTGGCAGACCGCAACGCGCATCAGCATGTCGAGATCGTCGGGCTGCATCCGCACCAGCACTTCACGCTCGAAATAGCTGGCAAAGGCGCGCGCGTCTCGCACCTCGGCCGGCACCATCGGCGGCGCTGGCGTGGCCCCGCCGCGCGTGCGCAGGTCGAGCGCGTACAGCTGCAGGCCGGCGACCCAGCCATCGGTCAGCGCATGCAGCGTGGCGGCCACTCCGCTGTCGACGGAACCCAGCTGCTCGCGCAGGAAGCGCTCGGACTCCTGCGGGGTAAAGCGCAGGTCGCGCATGTCGAATTCGGCCAGCGTGCCTTGCAGCCGCAGCCGTTCCTGCGACAGCACCAGCGCGCTGCGCGAGCTGAGCGCCAGGTGCAGCGTCGCCGGCGCATAGTCCAGCAGCCATTGCAATGCCTGCAGGATGCGCGGCTCGGCAACGTGGTGCAGGTCGTCGATCATCAGCACCAGGTCGCGCCGGCGCCGCGCCAGCGCCTGCACCAGCGTGATCACCCACAGCTCGATGGCGGCGTCGTCGCAGGCGCCGGCCCCCAGCAGCGCGGCTTCGCGCACCGCCGCGGCGTCGACTTCGGCAATGCTCGCCAGCACGCACTCGAAGAAGCGCGCGGGCTCATTGTCTTCCGGCGCCAGCGTCAGCCAGCAGACGTCATAGCCCAGCTGCAGCATGGACTTGCGCCACGCCATCAGCGTGCTGGTCTTGCCGCTGCCGGCCTGTCCCTGGATCACCACGCAGCGCTGGCGGCGCGCCTCGAGCAGGCGCGCCATCAGCGCCTCGCGCGGCATCAGCTGGCGCGCGCCGCGCGGCGGCAGCACCTTGTCGCTGGCCACCTGCCAGGCGCCGCGGCCTGCCGGCGCCGGCGGCGCGGAATCCGTGCCGGCGTCCGCGCACTGTGGCTGGACCGCGGGGTCCGCCACCTCGGCCACTGCCGCCACCTGCGCCTGCATGGGCGCGGAAACCGCCGTCCCGGCCAGCCCGGCCGCGCGCCAGTGCCGCGACACGCTGGCGGCGCTGACGCCGAGTTCGGCTGCCAGCCGCCTCGTGCTCCACGGCTGCGCCACGCCGGGCTGGCGCTCGCCCGCCAGCGCCACCAGCCTGGCCACGTCCACCTTGACCGGCGGCGCGCCGCGCGGCAGGTCATTGACGATGCCGGCCACGCCGGCCTGCGCATAGCGTTCGCGCCAGCGCGCGACCTGGGCCCGGCCGATGCCGAGCTTGGGCGCGATAGTCTTGTTCTGCTCGCCGCTGGCGGCCAGCAGGATGATGCGCGCGCGCTGCGCAACGCGCGATGCGCTGCCGGCGGCAGCCAGGGTTTCGAGTTCGGTGCGCTCCTGTTCGCTCAGGAGGATGGGCGGGGCAACACGCATGGACAGCCTCTGCGGATTGACGGGTGGGACTGCGGCAGCGCGCACGCGCGGCGCGCGCTGCCGGACAACGAAGGCAGGCGGAGGGCGCTGCGCGCGCCTCAGTCGAGGGTGGCGCCGGCCCGCTCGATGGTGGTCTTCCACTTGGTGCGCTCGGCGCGCACGAAATCGCCGAAGGCGTCGCCGCTGAGCGCGAGCGGGACGCCGCCCATGCGATGGATGGCCTCGACCGCGGCGGGATCCTTCAGCACGCGCGTCACTGCCGCCTGCCACTTCGCCACCACCGGGGCGGGCGTGCGCGCCGGAAAGAACAGGCCGATCCAGGAGGTCGACTCCGCGCCCGGGTAGCCCGCCTCGGCGATGGTCGGCACCTGCGGCAGCGCCGGCAGCCGGCTGGCTCCGGTCACGGCCAGCGCGCGCAGCTTGCCGGCCTGCACCTGCGTCAGCGTCGATGCCGGATAGTCGAAGGTCAGGTCGACCTGCCCCGCCAGCAGGTCATTGATCGACGGCGCGCTGCCCTTGTACGGCACGTGCACGAACTTGACCCCGGCAAGCGTCTGGAACAGCTCGCCCGCGAGGTGGCTGCCGGTGCCATTGCCGGCCGATGACACGGTCAGCTTGCCGGGGTGCCCCTTGGCATATGCCACCAGCTCCCTGACCGACTGGTACGGCAGCTTGCCGTTCACCACCAGCAGGTTGGGAATCGACACCAATCCGTGCGCCGCGACGAAATCGCGCGCCGGGTCGAAGCGCAGCGACTTGTACAGGAACTGGTTGCTGGCCATGGTGCCCTGGGTGCCCATCAGCACGGTATAGCCGTCGGGCTCGGCGCGCGCGACCAGTTCGGTGGCGAGGTTGCCGCCGGCGCCCGGCCGGTTGTCGACCACCACGCGCACGCCATGGTCGCTGGTCATGCTGGCGGCGACCAGGCGCCCCAATTGGTCGGTGATGCCGCCCGGCGGCCCCGGCACCACCAACGTCACGGGCCGCGAGGGATAAGCGTTGACGGCCAGCGCGGCCGGTTCCGCCAGCGCCAGTGCGCCGCATGCCAGCAGCAGCGCTCGCGCGCCGGCTGAAGCGCGGGCCGCCAGCGTTGGGATAAGGGGGGTTCGGGGGGTCATGGACTGTGTCTCCTTTTGTCGGAAGTGCCGACTACTCCGCTTGAAACGCTATGATTCTACGAGATGCTGTATTTATTTTTGATCTATCGTAGCCCATAACGTATAACTACGCCAATACGTAGAGTTCTCCTGTATTTCGTATTTCGATTCCTCTACGCCCGGCGCGGCACCCTTGTTTCACTGCAAGCGGCGCATATGCCGCCCCCGGCAAGCCAGCCCCCCTTGGTCGAGTGGGGCCACGGCCGGACGGCCGCACGACACTGGGCATCACAGCGCGGCAGTTTTGGCGCAGGCAACACTTTCGAGGCAACCCCATGCAGCTCTCCCACTCCGCGCACGCCAGTGCCCCCGCCGGCCGGCCGTCGTCCCGGCCCGCCGCCGCAGCAACCCAGGCGCTCTCGCCGATGGAGCGGCTGATGGACCTGCTGCACGAGGTGCGCCAGTTCAGCCGCCAGTTGCAGCGCAGCGCACGCGAAGCGGCCGCGCATGCGGACCAGCGTTCGTACGCCGAGGCCCTGCGCGCGCTGCTCGACAGCCGCATGCAGGGCGCGGATGCGCGCATGCGGATCGTCTGCTACGCCAGCGCCGCCGAGCTGGGCCTGTCGCTGGAGCTGGAGGCCGAGCACTGCCGGCAGGCCATGAGCGGCGGCCTCGGCTTTCCGCTGCGCGTGCTGTTCTGGGCCGCGCACCGCCGCATGCGCGCGGCGCGGCGCAGGCCGGGCGCGTGGCTGCAGCCGCAGCGCTGATCTTCCTTTTCTTCGACGCGTACCGGGGCGCAAGCCACGGCGCCAAGCACCCATGCCAGACACCACGCCTACCCGCCACCCGATCCATGTCCGCCGCATTACCTGCACCGGCTACGAACGCAGCGACGGCCTGTTCGATATCGAGGGCGAGATGCAGGACATCACCCCCACCGGCACCGACCTGCTGTTCAAGCTGGTGCCGGCGGGGGCGGCGATCCACCACATGCGCATCGTGCTGACGGTCGACCGCGAGCTGCTGATCCATGACGTCAGCGCCAGCATCGATGCCGGCCCCACGGAGTACTGCCCAGACATCACGCCGGCGTATGCCGGGCTCAAGGGCCTGCAGATCCGCGGCGGCTTCCGCCAGCAAGTGAAGGCAGTGGTCGGCGGCGTCAATGGCTGCACCCACCTGACCGAGTTGCTGGGGCCGCTGGCCACCACCGCGATGCAGACCACCATGGCCGTGATGCGCCGCGAGCGCAATGGCCGGGGCCCCGATGCAAACGGCAAGCCGATCCCGCGGCCATTGCTGATCAACAGCTGCCACACCTATCGCGAAGACAGCGAGATCGCGAAGCGGCTGTGGCCCGAAGGCCGGCGCGCAACGGCCGGCTGAACCGATTCAACCACCACAACGGAGAAGATCCATGCATGGAATTTCCATACGGGCACGCCTGAAGCTGTTCGCCGTGCTGGCCGGGCTGGCGCTTGCGCTGCCGGCGCCGGCAGGCGCCCAGACCTACCCGGAGCGACCGGTGCGGATCGTGTCGGTCACCAGCGCCGGCACCGGGGTCGACGACTACACCCGGCTGCTGGCCCGCTACCTGGGCCAGAAGCTGGGCCAGAGCTTCGTGGTGGAGAACCGGCCCGGCGCCAACATGATCCTGGCCAGCGACCATGTCGCCAAGTCCGCGCCGGACGGCTACACGCTGCTGCTGTCGGGTTCGGGCGCCATGGCGGCCAACCCGTTCCTGTACAAACGGCTGCCGTATGACCCGCTCAAGGACTTCGTGCCGGTAGCGCGCATGTCCGCACTGCCGGTGGCAGTCGTGGTGCCGGGCACGTCGCCGTACCGCACCGCGGCGGACCTCGTCGCCGCGGCGCGGGCCAGGCCAGGCAAGCTGAACTACGGCACTTCCAGCACGGGCTACCGCACCATCCTGGCCGCCTTCAACGACGCCGCGAAGATCCAGACCGTCAGCGTGCCGTACAAGGCGGCCAGCAACCTGCTGACCGACCTGATGGCGGGCGTGGTCGACTATGGCGCGGTCGAGATTTCGGCGGTGGTGCCGCATGTGCAGTCCGGCAAGCTGCGCGCGCTGGCGGTGGCCTCGCCGGCGCGCGTGCCGGTGCTCAAGGACGTGCCGACAGTGGGCGAAGCCGGCATGCCCGGCGCCGCGTTCAACACCTGGGTGGGCCTGTTCGCCCCCGCCGGCACGCCGCCCGCAGTGGTCGACAAGCTGGCGCGCCTGACGCTGGATTTCGTCAACTCCCCCGAAGCCGCCGCCCACTACGCGGTGCGCGGCAGCGTGCCCTACCCCGCCAGCGGCGCCGATCTGCGCAAGGCCATCATCGACGACCAGCAGGCATGGAAGCGGATGATCGCGCTGGCCGGCATCGAGCCGGAATGATGGTCGGCGCACCGCCCCGCCCGCCACTGGGCATCCCCTACTCCCCCTCACTCTCTGACCCAACAGGAATGCAAGCATGAGCATCAAAGGCAAGGCATACATCGTCGGCGCCTACGAGCACCCGACCCGCAAGGCGCCGGACAAGAGCGTGGCGCAGCTGCACGCCGAAAGCGCCAAGGGCGCGCTCGAAGACGCCGGCCTGACGCTGGCCGACGTCGACGGCTACTTCTGCGCCGGCGACGCGCCCGGCCTGGGCGTACTGAACATGGTGGACTACCTCGGCTTGCGCGTGCGCCATGTCGATTCCACCGAGACCGGCGGCTCCTCGTACCTGGCGCACGTGTCGCACGCCGCGCAGGCGATAGCCATGGGCAAGTGCAACGTGGCGCTGATCACGCTGGCCGGGCGCCCGCGCTCCGAGGGCTCGAGCGGCACCAAGCCGCGCAACTGGGGCGACAACCTGCCGGACCTGCCGTTCGAGGCTCCGTTCAGCCCGCTCACCGTCAACATGTATGCGATGGTGGCGATGCGGCATATGTACGAGTACGGCACCACGGCCGAGCAACTCGCCTGGATCAAGGTGGCCGCCTCGCACCATGCGCAGCACAATGCCAACGCCATGCTGCGCGACGTGGTCACGGTCGAGGACGTGCTGAACTCGCCGATGATTTCCGATCCGCTGCGCAAGCTGGACTGCTGCGTGGTCTCGGATGGCGGCGGCGCGCTGATCGTGGCGCGCCCAGAGATCGCCGCGAAGCTGAACCGGCCGCGCATCAAGGTGCTCGGCGCCGGCGAGCACGTCAAGGGCCAGCTCGGCGGCGCGGTCGACCTGAGCTGGTCGGCGGCGCGCGTGTCAGGTGCCGCGGCCTTCGCCGAAGCCGGCGTCAAGCCCGCCGACATCAAGTACGCATCGATCTACGACAGCTTCACCATCACCGTGCTGATACAGCTGGAAGACCTGGGCTTCTGCAAGAAGGGCGAAGGCGGCAAGTTCGTCGCCGACGGCAACCTGATCTCCGGCGTCGGCAAGCTGCCGTTCAATACCGACGGCGGCGGCCTGTGCAACAACCACCCGGCCAACCGCGGCGGCATCACCAAGGTGATCGAAGCCGTGCGCCAGCTGCGCGGCGAGGCGCACCCGGCGGTGCAGGTGCCGAACTGCGACCTGGCCCTGGCGCAGGGCACCGGCGGCCTGCTCGGCTCGCGCCACGGCAGCGCCACCCTGATCCTGGCGCGCGAATAAACGCCCCGCACCCACTAGGCACCGATCCCGATCATGACCACACCCTACACCCCGACCACCTACAAGGCCCCCTCGGAACAGCCCGACAACGCCGAGTTCTGGGAAGCCGCGCGCGCAGGACGCCTGCTGGTGCGCCATTGCGACAGCTGCGGCAAGCCGCACTGGTACCCGCGCACGCTGTGCCCGTTCTGCCTGGGCACCACGCAATGGAAGCAGGCCAGCGGCCGCGGCACCATCTACTCGTACAGCGTGACCCGCCGCGCCGGCCCGACCCCGTTCTGCATGGCCTACGTGACCCTCGACGAAGGCGTGACCATGATGACCCACATCGTTGATTGCGATCTCGACACGGTGCGCATCGGCCAGCGCGTGCAGGTCAGCTTCGCGCCGACCGATAACGGCCCGCCGGTACCAACCTTCCGCCCCCTGTAACCGCAGCCGGCAAGCGCGGACCCCGACACGCCCCGCGCCCGCCGCCTGCCCCGCCTGGCTGCCGCATCTGTCGCCCTGGCCATGCGCCAGGAACGAAGGGCGCCGCCGGCGGCTTATCCATCGCACACGATACCCATGACCAACCTCACCACCCCCGCCTGCCTGCTGAATCCGCGCTCGGTTGCCATCATCGGCGCCTCGGACGATCCGGGCCGCATCGGCGGCCGCCCGATTGCGTCGATGCGCAAGCAGGGCTTTGCCGGCCGCATCCTGCCGGTCAATCCCAAACGCACCGAAGTGCAGGGCCTGCCTGCCTATGCCTCGATCGAAGAACTGCCCGAAGTGCCCGACTTGGCCATCGTCGCCGTACCGGCGCCGCAGGTCGAGGGCGTGGTCGCGGCGCTGGCAGCGCGCGGCGTGCCGGCCGCGATCCTGTTCAGCGCGGGGTTTGCCGAAGTGGCCGGCGACGGCACCGCGATGCAGGCCGCCGTCGTCGCCGCGGCGCGGCGCGGCGGCATGCGCCTGCTGGGGCCGAATTCGCTCGGACTGGCCAACATGCATACCGGCTTTATCGGCACCTTTTCCACCTTCGCCACCATCAGCGAACCGCGCCCGGGCCGCATCGGCATCGTCAGCCAGTCCGGCGCCTACGGCAGCCACCTGGTGATGGCTGCAATGGAAGCCGGCGTTTATCCGTCCAGCATCGTCATGACAGGCAACGAATGCGACCTGACCGTGGGCGACATCGTGCAACTGCTGGTGGAGGACCCCAACACCGATGTCATCGCGCTGTATTCGGAAGGCATCAACGACGGCGACGGCCTGGTGGCGGCACTGCAGGCCGCGCGCGCGGCGCGCAAGCCGGTGGTGATGATGAAGGTCGGCCGCAGCGAGGTGGGCGGCGCCGCCGCGCGCTCGCACACCGCGTCGATCGCCGGCGACGACGCGGTGGTCAGCGCGGTGCTGGAAGAACTCGGCGTGGTGCGCGTGCGCGATACCGAGGAAATGCTCGACATCCTGCGCCTGGCCATGCGCGGCGTCTTCCCCGCCGACAACTCGCTGGGGGTGATTACCGTCAGCGGCGGCGCCGGCGTGATCATCTCGGACACCGCCGAGGAACTGGGCCTGCCGATGCCCGAAATGCCCGCCGCGGCGCAGGCCCGCATGCTGGAGATGCTGCCGATCTGCTCGCCGCGCAATCCGGTCGACACCACCGCGCAGTTCATCAACGACCCGAGCCTGATCACGCCGTTCACCGAGGCCATGGTCGGCGAAGGCGGCTATCGCAGCGTGCTGGGCTTCTTCAGCTATGCCGCCGCGTCCCCCGCGGTGACCGACACCCTGCTGGCGCAGATCGGCGAGGTTCGCCGCCGCTATCCTGACCGGCTCTACGTGGTGGTCGCGCGCGCCCCGGCGCAGATCCTGGCGCGCTATGAGGAAGCCGGCTTTACCGTGTTCGGCGACCCCACCCGCGCCGTCGCCGCGATCGCGGCCATGGGCCGCTTCGGCCGCGCCTTTGCCGCGAGCGCGCCGGCCCCGGCCCCTGCGCTGGCACCGGTGACGCTGCCCGCCGAAACGCCCAGCGAAGCGCAGGCCAAGCAGTTGCTGGCGGATGCAGGCATCCCCAGCGCCCCGGAGCGCGCCTGCGCCGAGGTGCAGGCCGCCGTCGCGGCCGCGCAGCAGATCGGCTTCCCGGTGGTCATGAAGATCCTGTCGCCGGACATCCTGCACAAGTCGGAAATCGGCGGCGTGCTGCTCGATGTGCGCGACGAAGCCACCGTGCGCAGCGGCTTTGCCACCCTGCTGGAACGTGCCCGCGCGGCAGCGCCCGGTGCGCGCATCGAAGGCGTGCTGGTGGCAAAGCAGCTGTCTGGCGGCGTTGAATGCATCATGGGCATCAATCGCGACCCGGTGTTCGGCCCGATCGCGATGTTCGGGCTGGGCGGGGTCTTTGTTGAAGTGCTCAAGGACGTGGTGTTCCACCGCTGCCCGTTTGGCGAAGACGTGGCCGAGCAGATGATCCGCTCGATCAAGGGTGCGCCGCTGCTGCTCGGGGCACGGGGCCGGCCGGTGGCCGACATCGCCGCGCTGGCGAAAATGTTGTCGCGGCTCTCGGCATTCGCCGCGGCGGCGGGGCCGCGCCTGCAGTCGGTGGACCTGAATCCGGTGTTTGCGATGCCCGAGGGCCAGGGTGCCTTCGCGGCGGATGCGGTGGTCGAGGTCGGACAGCAAGGGCAGTAAACAGTCCTGGCAAGGACCCCTTGCCTGCTTCCCTCTCCCACAAATGGGAGAGGGAAGCAAACCAATGGCTCTGCTTTCACTCCTGGGTGATACCCGCAGCCCTCACCACCTGCCTGGCGCGCTCGGTCTCTGCCGCCTGGAACGCCTTCAACTGTTCCGGCCCCGCCAGATACACCACCCCGCTCATCGCTTCGATCGCGCCCGCCACTTCAGGATTGCGCAGGATCCCGTCCATGGCATCGGCCAGCGTGGCCACCAGCCGCGGCGGCAGCTTCGCCGGCCCATACAGCGCGATCCAGCCATCCACGGCCAGGCCCGGCGCACCGCTCTCGGCAACGGTCGGCACGTCGGGCAGTGACTTGAGCCGCTGCGGGCCGGTCACCGCCAGCAGGCGCAGCTTGCCGGAACGCGCCAACGGCAGCACGGCATTGAGTTCGCCGATCGAATAGTCCGCATTACCGGCCGCGAGGTCGGTCATTGCCGGCACGGTGCCCTTGTAGGGCACGGCATTGGCCTTGACGCCGTTGCGCTCGTGGATCAGTTCAAGCACCACCTGGTACGTGGCCGAGCCACTGGCGTAGTTCAGCTTGCCCGGCGCGGCGCGCGCCGCCGCCATCAGGCTTTCCAGCGTCCGGTACGGCGAGTTCGCCGGCACCGCGATCACCAGCGGCAGCCGCACCAGCCGCGCGATCGGGGTGTAGTCGGCCACCGGGTCGTACGGCAGCGCGCGGAACACCGCGGCGTTGGTCACCATCGGCGAGTTGCTGCTCAGCCAGAGCGTGTAGCCATCCGGCGCCGCCCCGGCCACCGCCTTCGCCGCAATAAAGCCGTTGGCGCCGGGCCGGTTCTCGACCACGAAGGGCTGCCTGAACTTCTCCGTCAGCGCCTTGGCGAGATGGCGCGCGGTAATGTCGAGCCCGCCGCCGGGCGGCATCGCCACCACCAGCTTCACCGGCCGCGCGGGATACTCCTGCGCCGCCGGCCCCGTGCCAGCGCCGGCCGCTGCCGCGGTCGCGGCGATCAGCAGGCAGCGCTTCCAAAACCTGGTATTCATGGATCTCCTCTGGTCATCTCGTTAGTCATCGCGCGGCTGCGCCGGCGTCTGGCCCGCACTGACAGCGGTTTCCCATGCTATGAAGCGCCGACGCACCGAGGAAATACAATCGCTGTCTTGCGTGATACAGGGCGGGTATCGGCAAGGCCATGGCGCCGCCGCGACCGCGCGGCATAAGTTCCGCCACGCATGTAACGCATGCATGCAGTGGCGGTTGCGACACGCATCGCCAGCGATGGCGCGCCCGGGCTCCCCGAGGCAGGGGGGCAGCCGCGAGCGGCTTCGCACCGATACTTGCGCGCAGGGCGGCCTGCATCCCGGCGGGCGCGCCATGACACGGAGACGACTGATGGCCCATCACCAGTTCCCGCTGGCCGCCCGGGTATCGCCGCCGCGGACACGTTCCCGCGACATCCAGCGGGAACGGCTGCTGGCCCGGCTAGAGGCGGCGCGCGAGTGCAAGCTGGTGCTGCTCAGTGCCGGCGCCGGATCCGGGAAGACCACGCTGCTGGGCCAGTGGCGCCACGCGCTGATCAAGGCGCGCGCACGCGTGGCCTGGCTGTCGCTGGCGCCCCAGGACCAGGAATTGCGCTCGTTCTGCGCAGCGTTGTGCGGCGCGCTGCAGGCTGCTGGCATCGCCGGCGACTGGGAAAGCCGCGCCGGCTCGCTGGCACGGATGCCGCCAGCAGCGGCGGCGGGGGCGCTGGCCGACGCACTGGCCGCGATCCCGGGCCATCTCTGGATCATGATCGACCAGTTCCACCATGCGCGGGACCGCGAAGTGGTCGCGCTGGTGCGCGCGCTCGCCGATCCGCAATGGCAGCACCTCAGCCTGGTGATCGCGTCGCGCACGACAGTTCCGCTGCCGCTGGGCCGGCTGCGTGCCTCGGGCGAGCTGTTCGAGGCCGGCCCGTCGGAACTCTGGTTCGATCCGCAGGAAACCCGCGCCCTGCTGCGACTCCGGCTTGGCACCAGCGTTCCGCTGGACACGGTCATCCGGGTGCAGGAGGCCAGCGCCGGTTGGCCCGCCGGCGTGCAACTGCTGGCGAGCGCGCAGCGGGACACCACCGCGGCGGCGGCAGTCGATCACGCGCGCGGCACGCCTGGCGCGCCTGCCCTGCAGGCCTACTTCGACGAGGAGATCCTCGCGGACGTGGACGCGGGCGCGCTTGCCTTCATGCGACACCTCTCCCTGCTCGACGGCTTTTGCGAAGGACTGGCTGCGCATGTCACCGGCGACAGCCAGACCCGGGACCGGCTCGATGCACTGGCATCGCGCCACCTCCTCATCGTCGCCGCCGGGCATGGAGCGCAGGGAGAACACTACCGGTACCGGTTTCCGCCCATGCTGGGGCGTTGCCTGCGCGACATCGCGGGCCGCGCCGGCATCGACGCGGCCGCCGTGCACCGGCGCGCGGCGGGCTGGTATGCACGGCACGGCATGCTCACCGAAGGCCTGTGGCATGCCATGCGGTGCGACGACTTCGCGCTGGTGGTCCGGCTGTGCGAGGACCACGGCCAGCGCCTGCCGTCGGTCACCCAGCTGCGTGAATTCAGCCTCTGGACCAGGCGCCAGCCGCCGCAACGGTTAGCGGCGCATCCGCAGGTGCAGATGCTGGCAGCCTGGGCCAGCATCATGACCGTGCGGCCGGACGAGGCCGAGCACTGGCTGGCGCGGCTGGAAGCGGCCCCGGGACGCGCGCAGGTGCCCGCCGCGCTGATCACCCTGGCGCGGGCCGCAATCTGCGTGCAACGCGACGACTCGACGCAGGCGTGGGATCTGCTGCAGGGCATAGCCGCGGGCGCCCTGCCCCATGCCGACCATGAAGCCATTCACGCCGGGCTGCGTGTGCGCTGCCTGGCTGCCCTGGGCCGGCACGATCCCGCGCGCCCGGCCTATGACGGGCCGCTGCGCGCCGCCGGCATGCACGGACCGCCGCAGGAACTGATGCTCCTCGCGGCGGCCGCTGCCGCGTGCGCGCTGCTGCGGCAAGGCAACGCGCTGGAAGCGGAGGCGATCGGCTCCCGGGCCCTGGCGCGCGCCGAAGCGGCCTTCGGCCGGCGTTCGATCGCCGCCTGCGCCTGCGCCGCGGTGGTGGCCGAGACCCACTATGAGCGCAACCAGCTCGACGCGGCGCGCCAGGTGCTGGCTGACCGGCGCGGCCTGCTGCAGGCCTCTTCGCCTGACCTGGTATTGCGCGCGGCACGCTGCCATGCCCGGCTGCTGGCCCGCCAGGGGCACGCCAGTGCCGCGCTGTCAGCGCTGCGCATGGCGCAGGCTGCATTCACCCGCGATGGTTTCGCACGTGGTCACGCCAGCATGCTGGCCGAGCAATGCCATCTGGCCGTGCATGCGGGCGACCTGCGCCATGCCGCAATGCTGCTCGACGCGCTGCAGGCGCTGGCATCGACCCATACTGGCGCAGGCCCGCGCGCTGCCGGCATCCGGGCGCTCGCCGCACTGTCAGAGGCGCGCCTGGCCCTGGCGAAACGTCAGCCGCAGCACGCGTTAGCGCTGCTCGACCCGTTGCGCACGTTGGCCACGGCCTGGCGCCGCGAGCAGTGGGTGGTGATTTCCGACCTGCTGCAGGCGCGCGCGCTGGCAGACCTGGGCCGTCATGTCGAAGCCGCGGCGGCGCTGCGGCTTGCGCTCGCCAGCGGCATGCGGCTTGGTCTGCTACGTACGCTGCTGGATGAATACCACGGCATCGGCGCCATGCTTGCGCAAGCGCAAGGCTGCGCGGACAGCGCATCCGGCGCCTATCTTGCCCAGCTCCGGGCGCCACTCGACGCATCGGCCGGCACGCCGGCAACGCCGGCGGTGCCGGCGCCGGCGGTGCCGCCATGCATCAGCGTGCCGGGACTGACGCCGCGCGAGCAGGACATTGTCGCGCTGCTGGACCAGGCCATGTCGAACAAGCGCATCGCGCTGGCACTGAACATCAGCATCGTCACGGTGAAATGGAACTTGCGGCAGATCTTCGACAAGCTGGGCGTCTCGAGCCGCTACGAAGCCATCGTGACGGCGCGCGCGCTGGCCGAGCAGGCTGCGGCGCGGCCGGCCAGCTAGGCCGCTGGATGGCGGCGCGGCGTCGCGGCGGCGACGCCGCGGTACCGGTCGCCTCAGAAGCGGTGCCGCACCCCGACCGCGAGGCCGAACATGCCTTTCTGCCCGTTGTTCGGGAAGTAGCCGGTGGCGAAGCTGACCGGTGAAGAATCGAAGTTCAGTCCGGCATTGCGCGCATACGCCGTGGTCAGGTAGATGTCGGTCCGCTTGGACAAGTCGTAGTCGGCAATGAAGGTCACCTGCCATGGATTCGCGGGCTCGAGCCGGGGCGCGGTCGCGCCCAGGCGGGCTTCCTTGACGTCGGCATAGTAGTAGGCCAGCGTCAGACCCAGCGCCGGCATCACGCGGTAGGTGGCGCCGGTCCACCAGTAGTCGTCACGGACGAAGGTGTTGCCGTTGTTGAAGCTGGTGCGGTTCCAGCGATAGCCGGCGGTCAGCTTGAGCGGCCCGGTCTGGTAGCTGACGGCGCCGCCGAACTTGCGTGTCCGGCCCGGCTGCCCTGGCGTCACGGTCGGATTCCACTCGTCATAGACCAGGGCCGCGCCGAAGGTGTTGCCGACATAGGCCACCGAGGCGCCGTAGCCGGTGTTGTCGCGGAAGTTGCCCGGGGACTCCCCGCCCGCCAGCGGCGTCGAACCGATCGCGCCGGCGCCGTTGCCGAATGAGTAATGCGCGCCGAAGGTCATCGACCCGAACTCGCCCAGGTACTTGATGGTGTTGTCGCTGCGGTAGTTGATGCCGAGCTGCCAGGTGATCGGCTCGTACAGCACCGCGTAGCGTGTCGGCGTGAAGTTCGACAAGCCCTCGAAGATGCTGGTGTACTGGCGCCCGAAGGTCAGCTTGCCATACGGGCTCTGGAAACCGACCGAAGCCTGCCGCCCGAACAGGCGCCCGGAGGTCGACACGCCGGTGTCCAGACCGAAGCCCCCTTCCAGCGTGAAGATCGCCGCCAGCCCGGCCCCGAGGTCTTCCTTGCCGCGCAGGCCCCAGCGCGGCGCCGACAGGCCGCCGGTGGTGGGAATCGAAATCCGCTTGCCGCCCGGCTGCGTGACCAGCTGGTTGTTGACCACGGTCGGCGTACCCCGCGCCATGTCGTTGACATATTCGATCGGGGCATCGAGCACGCCGTAGATCGTGACGCTGGATTGCGCCAGCGCCGTCCCGCCCATTGCGCTCAGGGCAGAAAGCGCAAGAACCTGCTTTCTCATGCTTTGTCTTCTCCGATATTGTTATGCGGCTTCAGGGCAGGCTGCAGCCAGCCCTGCAGACGTGTGGTGCGCCGGCGCTGCGTTGCCGGGCTGCTTGCATTAGAACGCCGGGGGCAGGGTCTTGGCCCCGTCCGAAAGGAACGGGTCTCGCGCCGGCATGGGGCGAAACGAACCAGTCCGCTGGGGGTAATGTCTGGATCGACGGCCGGACCGCCTTCACTGTCACGCCGGCGCGCATTCGCAGGCGCCGCGTCTAATGAGAGATTGCCAATGGCGCTGGCAAGCCCTGAGCCAGGCAATATGCGCGCTCACGCGCGCGTCGGCCGCGACGCGCCGGTTCCGGCGCAAGCATGGCTGCAAAGATCGGCAACCGCGGGATCAAGGGCAGCAGCGAGGCCGCCCATCAGAAAGACCGCACCATTCAGCCGTGCGACCGTGGCCCGCCGTTTCCGGCGCAATGCCGGGTCCACGTTCCGCCTCAGCCCCGGCGGCGCGCTCCCGGGTCTGCTCGCCGACCATGGCCCGGCTCGCCGCGAACAGCGGTTCGGCGGCGGTATGCTCCTGCCGGTAGCTCAGGTTGAACGCGTAATCGAAAGCGGGGAGATTCGGCACGGGGAGGGTTGCTACAGTCCATCCGATTCAGGACGAACGGCCGCGCCACAAAGTCAAAGATGCTGCGTAGGGCTCGGAAAGGGACTGATGCCAACCGCGTCGGCCCTGGGGATTGGCTGCGCCAGGATATTGCTTCACGACGACGAGCCGGTTCCGATCCCACTGCGACGGTAGCGTCTAGGCTCCCATAAGGTTCATCTCCGGCACGCGCGCCGGCACCATTAGCGTAGCCTCGGTCGCTGCCAGCACCGCATCGACCGAGACGCCAGGCGCAGTCTCCATTAAGGTTGCGGTGCCGGCCTGGAACGCTATGACTGCCAGTTCTGTGACGACGAGATCGACCGGCCGCAGTGCCGTCAGCGGCAGGCTGCAACGCCGCACCAGCTTGGATTTGCCCCGGGCGCTGTGTTGCATGGCCACGACTACACGCCGGGCACCGGCCACCAGGTCCATGGCCCCGCCCATACCCGGTACCAGCTTGCCCGGAATCGTCCAATTGGCAAGGTGCCCTGCCTCGTCCACCTCCAGCGCGCCCAGCACCGTCATGTCAAGATGATGGCCGCGAATCAGTCCGAAGGACATCGCGCTATCGAACGTGCAGGCGCCCGGCAACGCGCTGACTGGCTTGCCGGCTGCGTCGGTCAGGTGGGGTTCGATCATGCCCTCCTCGGGGATGGGACCAGTGCCGATCAAGCCGTTTTCGGACTGAAAGAAAATCTGCATGCCTTGCGGCACGTAGTTCGCCACCAGGGTGGGAATGCCAACGCCGAGGTTGACCAGCATGCCGGCCTTCAGTTCCTGCGCGACGCGCCGCGCGATGATGGTTTGTGCGTCCATGTCTGAATTATCTCCGGAGCCATCAAACATGAGCGATCACGTAGTCCACTAGCACGGACGGTGTGATCACGTGGTCGGGCGCGATCATGCCAACGGGCACGATGTGCGCAGCATCGACAATCACGGTTTCCGCAGCCATGGCAATCACAGGGTTGAAGTTGCGTGCCGTGAGGGCGTACACGAGATTGCCCTGATAGTCGGACAGAAAGGCCTCCACCAGCGCAAAGTCGGCACGCAAAGGCGTCTCCAGCAAATATTCGACACCGTCCACTTCCAGCTTGCGCTTGCCCGCCTCGACCAGCGTACCGACGCCGGTCGGCGTGAGAATGCCGCCGAGGCCGCATCCAGCCGCACGAATGCGCTCGATCAGGGTCCCTTGGGGTACCAGTTCGACGTCGATCTCCCCCGCGATCATCTTGCGCTGGGTCTCCGGGTTGAGGCCGATGTGGCTGACGATGGCCTTGCGCAGGGCGCCTGCCGCAACCAGCTTGCCAATTCCCCGACCCGGTACTGCCGTATCGTTGGCGATCACCGTCAGATCCCGCCTGCCCTGCCGCACCAGTTCGTCCATCAGTCGCTCCGGCGTGCCGACGCCCATGAAGCCACCGACCATTACGGTGGCGCCATCTGGAATCAACCCGACCGCGTGCTCGCTCGAGACGGTCTTCATCTTGCCTCCTTGCCGATGGAGCCCCAGGTATGTTGGCGATCAACCATTGCATGTCACCGGCCCCGATGCCAGGCTCGCTGCTCAGCTTCAAGGTAGCGCCCGGATCGTGATGGCCGCAGCGCGTCTCCCGGCGGACCGTGCCGCCGGAGCTGGTGTTCAATGCAGCGAGCTTCGTCCCACACGAACTCTAAGCGCATCTTCCCCGCTGCAAAACATGAAATCTTTCCCGCAGAGACTTTAGAAAAACTTCCACGGGCGATGCGTGCTCTGACGAGCTTGGCGTGGTAAGAATGGCTCACTTGGCCGGCGCTTAATTGCGCAATCGACGACGTTATGCATGGACTTGCAAAAGCCGCCAGTGGCGCCTACGCTGCACTGGAATTTTTGGCGAAAAAGTCATAAACCGTAGCATACGCACGGATAGTTGTTGATCCGGCAAGCGCTTCATCTCCCACATCTGTCTGACTCGTCGAATCGCCGCGCGATCGGAGGCATGCCATGCGTCAACCCAAGATCGTCGTTGTCGGCGCAGGGCTGGTTGGTGGCTCGGCGGCCTTGTTCGCGGCCGTGGCCATCCCGAGCGCGGAAGTCGTCATCATCGATCTGGCGCGAATCCGGGCGGAAGGGCAGGCCCTCGACCTGGCCCACTCCGCGGCGTTCTGGGGTAACAATCGGTTCTATGCGGGGGAGTACGAGGACGCACACAACGCGGATATCGTCGTCATCACGGCCGGGGTCGGCGTGAAACCAGGGCAGACACGCCTGGACCTGGCTAAAACCAATGCCGGCATCGCGGCGGAAATCGTCGATCGCATCGCCCCGCTGGCGCCGGATGCCATTTACGTCATCGCGACCAACCCCTGCGATGTCTTGACAGGCGTCGTCTTTGACCGCCTGCGCTGCGCGCGGGAGCGCGTCATCAGCACCGGCACTTCGCTGGATACCGGCCGGCTGCGAGCGCTGCTCTCCGAGCGTCTGGGCGTGGTGGCGCCCGGGATTCACGCCTACGTTGTCGGCGAGCACGGTGAATCCGCCGTGATCGCCTGGTCCGGCGCAACCGTCTCCGGCATGCCCCTTGAGACCTTCCTGACCAGGACCGGCAAAGAACTCGGGCCGGCCAGCCGCGACCTGGTCCTGCGCTCCGTACACGAGGCGGCCAAGCTCATCAAGGAAGGCAAGGGTGCGACCCATTATGGGATCGCCAGTGCGATCGGGCGAATCTGCCAGGCCATCGTCCACAACACCGACCTCATCCTCACGGTCGGCATCGTGCATGCCGAAGTCGAAGGGGTGCCCGAGGTCTGCCTGTCACTGCCGATGGTGATCAACGGCAACGGCGCGCAGCTGCTGGCCTATCCGGAACTCGATCCCGACGAGCGCGAAGGCCTGCGGCGCAGCGCGCGCATCGTAAAGGACGCGACCGACAGCGTGCTGATGGACCGGTAAGGACATTGCGCAGGCTTCGGACTTAGGACATCGCCGTCAGGAGGTCGATCATGGATGTAGCGCCCGTCAAGGCTCCCCCGCCTGCAAGCTCCCCGGCCACGAAGCCAGCTGCACCGGCCGGCCATCTCAGGAATCTCTGGAATTTTCTGGTCCCGGTGGGCATCGGCCTGGTCCTGTGGTTCCTGCCGGCGCCAGATGGCCTCGCGTTGAAGGCGTGGCACATGTTCGCGGTATTCGTTGCCACCATCGCCGGCATCATGACCGCCCCCCTGCCGATGGCGGCGGTCGCCATCATCGGCGCTACGGTGGGCGTGCTGGTTGGCGTGGTGTCCTTTGCCGATGTCACCAGATCCACCGGCACCGACCTGGTCTGGCTGGTGATGCTCGCCTTCTTCATTTCCCGGGGCGTGATCAAGACCGGCCTGGGGCGTCGCATTGCCCTGCTGTTCATGCGGCTGCTCGGCAAGCGCACCGTGGGGCTCGGCTACGGGCTGGCCCTGACCGAACTCATGATCTCGCCGGCCATGCCAAGCATCACGGCCCGCGCCGGCGGCGTGATGCTGCCGATTACCAAGGCCATCGCGGAAGTCCTCGGCAGCCATGCCAACGACCCGGAAACGCGCGGCAAGGTGGGAAGCTATCTGATCCTCTGCGCCTTCCACGCCAACATCATCACCGCTGGCATGTTCATCACGGCGATGGCGGGCAATCCCCTTTCAGTCAAGCTGGCCGCAGACCAGGGCGTCTCGATCAGCTGGCTCGACTGGGCGGTGGCCGCATCGGTCCCCGGCCTGGTATGCCTGGCGATCATTCCCCTCGCCATGTTGTGGATTGTCCAGCCGCAGATCCGCCAGACACCCGATGCGACGGCGCTGGCCCAGCGCGAACTGGTCGCCCTGGGCCCCATCTCCGCCAAGGAAATCATCATGGGGGCCATTTTCCTTGGCTTGCTGTTGCTCTGGATTTTCGGTGAGGACCTGGCCATCAGTGCCACGCTGGCGGCGGCTCTCGGGGTCTCGCTGCTGTTCATCACCGGCGTGCTGACCTGGGACGATGCCCTTAACGAGAAGTCCGCCTGGGACACCATGATCTGGATCGGCTTGCTGATCATGCTTGCCTCCAAGCTCAATGAATACGGCATGGTGTCCTGGTTCGGCAAGGAGTTCGGGGCCCACCTCGAGGGCTTCCACAGGCTGGCTGTCTACATGCTGGTGGCGGCGATCTATTGCTATGTTCACTACTTCTTCGCCAGCGCCACGGCACATATCAGCGCCCTCTTCCCGCTCTCGATGGCGCTGATGGTCGCTGCCGATATTCCGCCGTTCACCGCGGCGGTCGCCCTCGGCGTCCTGAGCAATGTCAACGGCTGCCTGACCCAATATGGGATCGGCTCCGGTCCGGTGATGTTCGGCGCCGGTTACGTAACCCAGGGGCAATGGTGGAAGGCGGGTTTTCTGATGAGCCTGATCTACATGTTTGTCTGGCTGGTCATCGGCCCGCTTTGGTGGAAGTTCCTTGGGCATGTGTGAGACTGCCTGACGGAACTCGTCAACCCTGGCAGCATGGCTTCCGGTCAACGCGCGCATCGGGGCTGGCGTTTGCGGCGGCGGGCGGACGGTGCTACGGCCGTCCCGCGGGCGCATGGATTGGCGATGGATGACTAGGGGCGAGACCATGAAGGCAGTCCGGGCTGCAGGTCGGCTCAGCGCAGCGGAAGGCTGGCATCAACGCTTTGCCACCGGGGCCATCCGGTCTCTCATTGCTTTTCTCTTCACGGCGGCAGCCGGACTGGCGCAAGCCGCCCCACCCCATTCACCTGGTGCGCCCGAAAGCGACGACTGGCAATTTGCGATTGCGCCGTATCTCTGGCTGCCTAACGTCAGCGGAGATTTTCGCTTTTCCGGATCGTCATCGACCGGCGGCGGCAATCTGGACATCGGCACGGGGCCGGACAGCTATCTTCAGAACCTGCAGTTCCTGCTGATGCTGCAGGCTGAGGCCAGAAAGGGAAACTGGTCGATTTTCGGCGATGCGATCTACCTCGACTTCAGTCGCCAGGACACCACGCTCAAGTCGGTGACGGCCGGAAATGGCACCCGGGTCGTCGTGCCCCGGGACGTAGCGACCGACGTGGGCAGCAGCATGACCGGCGGGATGCTCCAGCTTGCCGCTGGCTACACGGCGCTGCGCGCGCCATGGGGCAATATCGAGCCATTCGGAGGCCTGCGCTATCTGAACCTGAGCGCGAGCGCGCATTGGACGCTATCCGCGACGTTCACGCAGCAAGGCGCGACGCTGGCACAGCAAGGCAGTATCTCGCAAACGGAAAACCTCGTGGACGCCATCATCGGCGTGCGCGGACGCTTCAACCTGAGCAGCAATGGCAGATGGTACGTGCCTTACTACGTCGACGTCGGAAGCGGATCCTCCAGCTACACGCTGCAAGTGTCAGCGGGGGCGGCGTATGCGGCAAAGTGGGGCGATATCCAGCTGACCTATCGCTACGTGAGCTATGAAGTAAGTGGCGGCGAGCTGATACAACGGCTCACCTTTAAGGGGCCTATGCTAGGGCTGGTGTTTCGGTTCTGATTCTTTCCTCTTCTTATCCTGGACCGCTGCAGAGCGGAGCCGGTGTTGCCCGCGGCCTGCCCGTGTTGGGGGATGAACATGAATGGACAACTGGGAATGTTCTGGAAATCCCTAGCCGCGTGGGCTTGTCTCGCCGTGCTGTGCCTGGGGGCGACGACGGCCGTGGCGCGCCAGACCTTCGACACCCCGGACGCGGCCATGGCGGCCTTCGGCAAGGCGGTCCGCGATAACGACGAGGCGGCGATGAAGCGTATCTTCGGCGCCAATTTCCGCAACATCATTCCGCCGGCCGATGCCGACGTGCGGAAGCGTTTCGACAGCGCCTGGGCCGTGTCGCATCTGGTCCAGCATTCGGGCAGGCATGCCGTGATCGCCGTCGGCAACGACGGCTGGACCCTGCCGGTGCCGCTGGTCAAGTCCGCCAAGGGGTGGCAGTTCGACACGCAGGCCGGCGCCCAGGAAATGCGCGTGCGCCGCATCGGCCGCAACGAGCTGGCCGTGATCCAGACCATGCAGGCCATCTGCGACGCGCAGGCCGAATACGCCGAAACCAGCCACGACGGCGAGAAGCGGCTGGTCTATGCCAGCAGGTTGTCCAGTACGCCGGGCAAGCACGACGGGCTTTACTGGCCGACCGGCGCAGGCGAGCGGCCCAGCCCCCTCGGCGCCGCCTTCCGCGATGCCGGCACGCGCAACGCGAGCAAGGAGGGCTACCACGGCTACCAGTACAAGCTGCTGACCGCGCAAGGGTCGCGTGCCGACGGCGGCGCGCTCGACTATGTGGTCGACGGCAAGCTGTTCGGCGGCTTCGCGGTGATCGCGTGGCCGGTGCGCTATGGTGATACCGGGGTGATGACCTTTATCGTCAACCACAAGGGGCAGGTCTACGAGCGCGACCTCGGCGCCAACAGCGCCGCCCGGGCCGCGGCAACGAAATCCTTCGACCCCGACCCTGGCTGGAGGAGGATATCGCGATGAAACCTAGTGCACTGACCACGGCGTGTTGCGCCGTGCTGGTGCTGGCCGGATGCGGGAGCACCGCGCCGCCGACAGCGGGCTCGTCGCCGGTGGTGCCGGGCGCGATGCAGGCGCAGCCGCAGAGCCAGCCCGCGCCCTACCAGGCCGAAGAGATCGAGGCCATGGTCGCCCCGATCGCCCTTTACCCCGACCCCCTGCTCTCGCAGGTGCTGATGGCCTCCACCTATCCACTGGAAGTCACCCTCGCCGCGCGCTGGGTCAAGGCGCACCCCGGCGTGAAGGGCGATGCCGCGGTCAAGGCGATACAGAATGAATCCTGGGATGTCAGCGTGAAGTCGCTGGTGGCCTTTCCGCAGATCCTCGAGCCGATGGGCGACAAGCTCGACTGGACCCAGAAGCTGGGCGATGCCTTCCTGGCCCAGCAGAAGGACGTGCTCGATGCGGTGCAGCGCCTGCGCGCGCGGGCGCAGCAGGCGGGCCACCTCAAGTCGGGGCCGCAGCAGACCGTGACCGTCGAAACCGCGGGCGCTGCGCAGCAGACCATCGTGCGCATCGAGCCGGCCAATCCGGAGGTGATCTACGTGCCGGTGTATGACCCCGCCATTGTCTATGGCGGCTGGGGGTATGCGGGCTACCCGTATTATTACTGGCCGCCCTATGCCGCCTATTACCCTGGCGACGCCGTGGGCAGCGGCATCGCATGGGGCATCGGCCTGGCTGCGGCGGTCGCCATCTTCGGCAACTGCGACTGGAACAACGGCGGCGTCCATGTGGAGCACCACAAGGCAAGGAATATCGACCGCAATTTCGACGCCAGCAAGTTCCAGGGCGGCCGCTGGCAGCATGACGCGCAGCACCGGCAGGGCGTGGCCTATCGTGACCATGCCACCCGCGAGAAATTTGGCCGCAGCACCGCCGACGCGGGGGGGCGCGACGGCTTTCGCGGGCGCGACGCGGCCGGGGGTCGCGACCATGGCTTCCAGGGTGTGGACAGTGGCGGCAGCGCCGTGCAGCGCAATACCAACCGGGGGAACGCCAGCCTGCAGTCAGGTTCGGCTCGCGCCGCGGGCTTTGGCGGCGGCGCACGCATGGGCGGCTTTGGCGGACGCGGCGGACGTCGCTAGCCGCTGTCGTGCTGAGGCCAACAGTCTGCTGCATGGCGAGGAAACCGACGCGTCTGGCGCCGTCGGCTAGCAGGGCGTGGAGAAGCGGAAACCGCGTCGGAGCTGGGTTCTCGCCGACGCTGGTGAACCTCATGGTGCGCGACGCCTGCATCCATTGCCGCGCCAGCTGACGCGGCAACAGGCGATCTTAGCGCGCCGCGCTGGTGCCGCGGTCAGGGCGCCGCCGCGAACCGCTCCGCCAGGAACGCCGCGCATGCGGCCCACGAACGCCGGTCGGCCACGGCATCATGGACGATGCCGCGCTCCGGGAAGCTGGCGCCCTCGAACGTAAACGCATGCCGCGCATGGCCGTAGGCATGCAGCTGCCAGTCGGCGCCGGCCTGGGTCAGCTCCGCGGCGATGCCGAGCACGTCCGCCGGCGGGGCAATGGGATCTTCCCAGCCATGCAGCAGCAGCACGCTGGCGTCGATCCGTCCCTGCGGACCGATGCGCGGGGACTGCAGCACGCCGTGGAAGCTGGCCACGGCCACCAGGCCGGGCGCGGCGGCGCGCGCCAGGTCCAGCGCGCACAGGCCGCCAAAGCAGTAGCCCACCGCGGCCATGCGCCGGGAGTCCACGCCGGGCAACCGCCTGGCCGCTTCAAGCCCGGCCAGCAGGCGCCGGCGCAGCAAGCGGCGGTCGGCCATCAGCGGGTCCATCAGATGCGCGTTGTCGCCCTGCTCGTCGCCACGCACGCCCTTGCCGTACACGTCGGCGGCAAAGCAGGGATAGCCCAGTGCCGCGAAGCGGTCGGCGCAGCGGCGCATCGCCGCGTTCAGGCCGCTCCATTCGTGGGCCAGCACCACGCACGGCGTGCCTGATGCCATGCCGGCTGGCCTGGCGAGGTAGCCCTCGAACACCGTGGTGCCATCCGTATAAGTGATACAGCCGCGCTCCGGCGGCAGGCTTGCAGCGTTCATGGTTCGCTCCGTTCAGGCCGCCAGCATGCGGCCGCGCGGGAACGCTGTATTGAACGTTTGGGACGTCGGGGTCCGCGCCCGGCGCCCGCTCAGAGGTAGAAGGCGGGCGCGCCGGCCGGGCGCTGCGCGAACGACGCAGCCAGTCCGGATTGCCCGCCGCGCGCATACGCGCCCGGTGTCTGCGCCACGCGCCGGCGCCAGGCGCGGATCTGGTGGGCCTGGTCGCTGTAGCCGTCGAGCGCATCGCCCGCGCCACACTGCACCGCCTGGATGCTGTGCTGCAGGCGCTCCAGGTCCATCAGCTGCTTTGGCCCCAGCCCCAGTTGCTGAGCGAACCAGCGGTTCAGCTGGCGCCGGCTGACCGCCATCAGGCGGGCCACTTCCTGTACCTGCCGCCCCTGGCGCAACAGCGCGTGGGCCGCGCGCATCGACTGCAGCGCCGCCGGCTCGCGCAGCGCCCCGAGCCGGCGCAGCAGCCAGGCATCGAGCCGGCTAACGATCCGCGCCGGCGTCCACGCGGCGCTCAGGTCGGCGCTGAGCGCATGGCTGGCCCGGTCTCCCAGGTAGAGCGCGAGATCCAGCAACTGGTCCTTGCAGTCAGGGCCGATGCCGGGAAACAGCCGCGCCAGCCCTGCTCCGCTCAGCATCGCCATGACGAAATACGTATCGGACCACGAGCGCCAGCGCCGGCTGGCGGACTGGAAGCCCAGCAGCGAAACCGTCGGCACGGTGGGACCACCCACCATCGCGTTCGGACGGCCGAAGTTGACCGACAGCACCGCGCCCGGATACGGGCAGGTAGTGATATCGCTGCCCGCGTAGGCGCCGTTCAGGTCCTGCACGAACCAGTAGCCGTCGACATAGGGCGTCAGGGATGGACACGGGGCGAGGATCTGGAACATGACCGCGGCGCGCATGGGGCGGACGTTGGCACGGGCATATCTTTATCACAGTCACCGCGCCCGCGGCGCAAGCACACGGCCCCCCAAAAAAAGCGGGCTTCCGAAGAAGCCCGCCCTTTCAGCAGCAAGAAACGCCTGGATGGCGGGCGCCGCCGCCGTATTCCCGCTCAGGCCGGCACCTGCGTTCCGGCTGCCGCGGCCTCCTTCGAGAACAGGCTCCTGGCGTTGGCGACGTGGCTCTTCAGCACAGGGCGCAGCACCATGATTGCCAGGAAGGCCGCGGTCAGGTCCATGGCGGCCACGGTGTAGAGCACGGTGGACCAGGTGCCGGTTGCTTCCATCATCAGGTTGCCGATCGGCACGAACAGTGCGCCGATGCCCTTGGCGGTGTAGAGCACGCCGTAGATCTTGCCGATGTGCTTGGTGCCGAAGGCATCGCCGGCAAGGGCCGAGAACAGCGAGTAGACCTCGCCCCAGGCCAGGAACACCACACCGGACAGGATCAGGAACGCGTACGGGTTGCTGCCGAAGTAGCCCAGCGCGATGATGCCCAGCCCTTCCAGGGTGAAGGCGATCACCATGGTCTTTTCGCGGCCGATATTGTCCGAGATCCAGCCGAACAGCGGGCGCGAGATGCCGTTCATGATCCGGTCCAGCATCAGCGCCAGCGGCAGCGCGGCCATCACGAAGAAGTGCAGGTCGACCTTGAACTCCTTCACGCCGAGGTCCTTGGCGATCACGCCCAGCTGCGCCACGGCCATCATGCCGCCGGTGACGACCAGCACGAACATGACCAGCATCAGCCAGAACAGCTTGGTGCACAGCGCTTCCTTGAGGGTGTAGTCGCGCGTGGCCTGGACCAGCTTGGCCGACGCCTTGACTTCATGCGACTTGGGCGAACGCAGGAACCACGCCGCGACGAAGGCGAGCGACCCCTGCAGCAGGCCGAAGAACAGGAAGGTGTGCTGGAAGCCCTGCGACTCGATCATCGCCGCGATCGGCAGGATGGTTGCCGCCGAGCCCGCGCCGTAGCCGCCGGCGGTCAGGCCCACGGCCAGGCCGCGGCGGTCCGGGAACCACTTGAGGGCATTGTTGATGCAGGTGGCATAGATCGAGCCCACGCCCAGCCCGCCCACCGCCGCGCCGACGTAGAAGCCCATCAGCGAGGTCGCCTGCGAGTTGATGCACCATGCCGCGCCGATGAATACCGCGCCGAACGCGACCATCATGCGTGGCCCGAACTTGTCGATGAAGTAGCCTTCGATCGGCGCCAGCCAGGTCTGGACCAGCACAAAGACGGTAAACGCGATCTGGATGCTGGCCCGCGACCAGCCGTAGGTGTCCTGGATCTCCGGGACGAACAGGGTCCACGCGTACTGGATGTTGGCGGTGGCGATCATGCAGATCACCCCCACGATCAACTGCATCCAGCGCGTGCCTTCCGGGACCTGGTGATTGACGCCCATCCCCATTGCCGATGGATTACTCATTGCGCGCTCCTTGAATAGATTGGCCATTAACTCGCGACAAAGCAGAGGAATATACGGTCGCGCTGCGCCTCAGCTTAGGGGTGGCAGCTGGCATTTCATGTCTCCTAATGTCATTGGCATTTGCTTGCCTCTTATCACGACGCGACCTGAGGTCTTCGCCCTCACCTCTCTCAAACTCAGGAGCGGCGATGGGATACACAGTATGTGATATATCAAGTAAGTCAAGCGAAAGCCGGGGCAGGGTTTTCACTGAATTAATGCGGACCATGGATGGGCAGGCGATATTCACGACCAAATCGCATCGGAAGCTGTATGCAAAAGCTTGTCGCGCTGCCGCATGGTGGCAGCAATCCCTTTGCTGAGGCGGAACCCGGCACCCGGTCCGGCATCGATGAGGATTGCTTCTGAATGCGCTCCGGCCACAATGCGGCATTATCATTACAATATTGTCATGATGACAGCGCGGTAATGATTACAGAATTGTCATGATTTTCCATGGCCGCCGCCGAAGATTGGGCCTAAATCTCCGCCATTAATTTTGCGTCAACATAAAAAAAATGCCCGCAGGCGAACCTGGCGGGCTGAGGCATGATGCGTGACATCGGCCGCAACATGTAGTTGCAGTTATAGGCGATGAATGGAAATGGGCAAATCCCGGAAACCGCTTTTACGCCGATTAACTGGCAAACTCAGAGAAAACCCTGAGCCAAGCGCCAGGCCGTGCCGCCGATTATGTGGAAACCGGGCTCGATTATGACAAGCCTGTCATTTCAAGCGGGTTCAGATAAACCCGCGGCGCCGGCGCGATGCCGGCTCCAGCTAGACGAAAAGGTCATTGCCTGCGCCTGGAATAGACGAAACAGCAAGCGCAGTAGAGCGCCTCGCTAAGCCGGCCCGCCGCGTGGCCGGCCCGCCCCGCTGTCCGCGAGCATCATAGACGGAATTGACAAAATTCAGAGCGAAGTAGATGTTCAGGTAAGTCCGGTAGAAGCTATGGTAAGCTCCGCCGGCACCTGCCCACCTTTTCCCGCCGTCCGCATGGCTCATGCACCACTAGGCTACGACGCACTGATCCGCCAGTTCGGCCTGCGCGTGCCGCCGTTGCGCTGCACCTCCGCGCTCGGCGACAAGACTGGCGTACTCAGCACCCACACCGGTCCGGACGGCACCACGCGCACGGTCTACCCGCGCAACCGCTACCGCGGCGGCGACACCACGGTGGACCACCTGACCTTTGCGCTGAAGAAGGAACAGCTCGACCTGACCGTGCTGGCCGCGCTGTTCGAGCAGCCGCAGCCGGTGCAGGCCGTGCGCGCCTGGCTGGCGGCGACACCGACCTCGCGCTATGCCCGGCTGAGCGCCTTCTATGCCAAATGGCTGGCCGGGGCGCAGTTCGACTACAAGCTGCCGCCCGGCGCGCCGCGGGTGCTGGCGCTGGACGAGGCCGAATACGTGACCGGCCCGTCGACGCCGGACCTGCAGTTTGGCATCCAGAACAATCACCTCGGGCCGGCGGCGTTCTGTCCGGTGGTGCGCCGCACCGCGAAGCTGGCGCGCTGGATCGAGGCCGACCTGCCTGGCCGCGTAGGCAGTGCCATCCGGCGCCTGGAGCCGGAGTTGCTGGCGCGCGCGGTGGATTATCTCTACCTGGCCGAAACCCGCTCGACCTATTCGATCGAGCACGAGATTCCCGATAACCAGCGCGTCGCCAAGTTCCGGCGGCTGCTGGAATATGCCGGCCAGGCCGCGCCGCTGACCGAAGCCCAGCTGTGCGAATGGCAGAACGAGATCATCTCTGGGCTGCGCGCCGAATACAGCTTCCGCGCGCAGCAGAACTGGCTGTCGCGCGGCGGGCGGCTGCGCAATATCGCTGACTATATTCCGCCGCCGCCGGCCCAGCTGGGGGCGATGATGGACGGCATCGCCGCGGTGGCGGCACTGGTCGAGACCCACGCGGCCAACCCGATCGTGGTGGCGGCCTGCGTGTCGTTCGGCTTTGTCTTCGCGCACCCGTTCTATGACGGCAACGGCCGCCTGCATCGCTTCCTGATCCACCACCTGCTGCGCCAGGCCGGCGTCACGCCCGAGGGCGTGGTGCTGCCGGTATCGGCGCGCATGCTCAAGCAGCTCGACGTCTATGCCGGCTTGCTCAAGGCCTATTCCGCGCCGCGTACCGCGCTGCTCAACTACGCGCTGGATGCGGACAGCGACACCATCCTGATCAAGTCACCGCAGCCCTACTGGCTCTATGCCTCGTTCGACGCCACCGCGCTGTGCGAATTCGTGTTCGAGTGCATCGAGCAATGCGTCGAGCAGGACCTGGCGCAGGAGATCCAGTACCTGCGCGCTTACGATGCCAGCGTGACCCGGCTCGAAAGCTGGCTCGACCTGCGCCAGTCGCGGCTGTCGAACCTGATCGACCTGATCGTGCAGAACCACGGCGAGCTGTCGCGGCGCAAGCGCAAGCTGTTCGAGGACATCACCGACGCCGAACTCGCGCGCATCGAAACCGTGGTGCGCGACGAGTTCGCCGAATACCTCGAGCGCCACGGCGGCCGCTGAAGCGCGCGGCGCGCCGGGCGCCCTATCGCGTCACGTCCAGCTCCCAGCCCGGCTCCAGGTGGTCCGGGTCGTCGGCCAGCCGGTAGCGCGGGTTCAGGTTGATCAGTTCGCGCAGCGCGAAGTTGGCCACCTGCTGGTCCGGCGTCATCGCGCGCGCCTGCGCCTCGGCCTTCTGGCCGTCGGACAGCAGCGTGTCGAGATGCGCGCCGGCGATGCCCCATAGCGTGGCACCGGCGACGTGGTCCGGGCTGTAGGGCTGCACGCGCACCGATCCGGATGCGGGGCGCTCCTTCGGGGTCTCTCTGGGTGGTTCTTTCGGCGGCTGCTGCGGCGGCGTGGGTACTCCGGGAGCGGCCGTCGGCGGGGTCGACGGACCACCGCCCGGGGTCGGCGCCGGCCGTGGCCCGCCCTTGTCGTCGTCCTTGAGCAGCTCCACCAGGATCTTGGCGCCGAAGTTGACGATCACGCCGCCGCCCAGCAGCACCAGCCCCTTGGGCATGGCGCGGCCGAAGAAATCCCATTTCTGCGCCAGCCATGGCGTGACCGGCTGGTCCACGGCATCGGGATCGGCGGCCCTGGCCAGCCGGTTTTTCTCGGCGTTGATCAGCTTCTGCTCATTGCGCGACTGCAGGTGCGCGCCGATGCCGAACACCGCCAGGCTGCCGGCCTCGATCGCGCCGACCACGCCGCCGGTATGCACCATGTCGGCCACGGCCAGCGGCACCGCGCCGACCGAATACGCGTTCATCACGAACTTGCGTAGCCGCGCGCCCAGCAAGGCGGGTTGCGCCAGCCCGGTGTGATAGCCCGCGCGGGCGGCGAAATTGACCGTGCTCAGCACCGAATTGGCCGCCAGGAACACCGCGCTGCTGTAGGTCAGCGGCTCGCCGATCTGGGTCACGCCATGCTCGCCGAACCACAGCATGGTGTTGCCGTTGTTGATCGCCAGCGTGCCCAGCTGCAGCGCGTCGTTGACCTGCCCGGCGCGGGTATCGGGCGTCAGCAGCGCGGCGCCGATGGTGCCGAGCTCCGCCTGCGCCTCGCGGATCTTGTCCGCGGCCTCGGGCAGGTCCTTCTTGTCGGCGTGGTGGGCGTAGGCTTCGAGCTGGTCCAGCGCCCTGGCAAACTTCTGCTGGTTCTTGGCGTTGATGCCCCACACCGCGGTGCCGGGCTTCTCGGTCAGCGCGCGGCGCAGCCAGGCGATATCGGCCGGCGTATGCGTGCCCGCGCGCCGGATCACCTTGCCGGCATGCACGGTGCGCCCCATCGCCACGCTGCCGCGGTAGATGAAGCAGCCGGCGCTGGTCAGCACCAGGTTGGCACCGGTCTGCGCGGAGATTGCCGCGGCGCCGGAGGCGGCGGCGAAGGTGCCGGCCGCCGACACCGTCAGCGCGGTCCGCACCTTCCACGGGCGCGGGCCATTGCTGCCGGGCGGCGGTGGGTTGCCGGCCGGGCCATGCGAGATGGTGGCGCGCACCACCCCGCCCTCGCCGCCCACGCCGCCCCGGGTGCCGTCGTCACCCCGGGCGCGCGCTGCCTGCTGCATCCGGTCCAGCATGCGGTAGACCGCACTCCCTTGCGACGCATCCGCGCCGGTCTCGACATGGGTCAGGTCGGCCACCTTGACCGCGCCGCCGGGGAACAGCGCGAACTCCACGTCTCCCAGATGCAGCTTGCGCGTGGTCATGGTATCGACCAGAGCGGCGATATCCCGCGCCGACCGCTCGTTGAGCAAGGCGGCATGCTCCGGCCGTAGCTGGCCGGTGGCGTCGAACAGGTCCTTGGTACTGGCGGCGTACCGCTCATAGCCGATGGCCGGGCGCCCGAACGCCTCGAACGACGCCGGCCCGAAGCTGCGCACGGTATTGAGCCCGTGCGCGCCGGCGGCCTCGGCCATGGCGGCGCGCTCGCCGTGCACCATGTCGCCCAGCCAGGCCTCGTTGGCAATGCCGACCGCCAGATCCTTGCCCAGCGCGAACACGGTCTTGGCGCCACCGCTGCCAAGCCGCGGTCCCAGGTAGGCCTCCAGCCGCACCCGTTCGCGGCTGCCGTCGGGCCGGCGCAGGAATACGTTGCCGTGGTGGTCGATCTTGAAGCTGTGGCCGGCGTAGGGATCGGGCTGCGGCGACAGGCGGCGCCAGCTTCCGGGCTGCGCCAGGTCGATCTGGCTCTTGGCCGGGTCCTGCGCGTAGGCGCCGCGGCGCAAGGCGAACTCAGGCACCAGCACCTCGGTGCGCATCACGTCGGCCACCTGCTGCGCCAGCATGCGTCCCTGCGGCCCATGCGCGCCGTCCAGCGCCAGCACGATGGGCTGGCCGGGCTCCCAGTCATGCGCCAGCTGGAAGGCGAGCTCGTGGGCGCCGATGCCCTCGCCTGCCTCGCCGCGCAGCCCGCCCTCGGGGCGCACGGCGCCGACCACCACCAGATGATCGCGGGGCGCGTTGACGCGCACCGCCGGCTCGCCGAGCGCCAGTTCGGCCCAGCGGTCCGGCGCCTGCCGCCAGCTGGCCGGCACCGGATCGCCCGCGGCGCGCGCGCCATGCTGGCGCACCGGCTTGCCGCCGCTGGTGACGGCTACCACCGGCAGCGCCGGCATGGCGCCGTGGAAACGGCCACCGTCCTGCACATGCACCGGCGCACCGGACGCGGCCATGGTCGCGGGATCGGCGGCCACGCGCAGGCGCGCGCCATGGGCCAGGTCGCTGCCCGGCGCGCGGAACGCGTCCACCTCCAGCCGGCCGTCGGCGCCATAGACGCGCGCGTTCAGCCCGGTGGCCAGCTGCTGCACCAGCGACACCGCGCCGTCCTGCCCGTAGCAGCCGTACAGCACCACCGGCGTGCCTTCCTGGTAATCCGGATGCGCGCGGATGCGGTCGATCACCGCCGGCGCATCGAGCAACGCGGACGGACCGTCGCCGGCCCGCATCGCGATGCCGCCAAACAGGCCCTCGGCGCGCACGGTGAAATGCCCGGGAACCTGGGGCACCGACACCGCCACCGCCTCATCGTCAAAGGTCTTGTGCCCGGCCTGCTGCGCCAGGTCCAGGTCCGCGCGCCCGCGCGGAAACTGCTCCAGCTGGGCCAGCACGTCGATGCGGCGGCCGTCCTGCTGGCGCACCAGCGGCAGCCCGGCACTGAAGTCGTCGGGCAATGCGGCGCGGATCTCGCCGTGGTAATCGGGATTGAGCGCAAACCCTTGCGCGTGCGGCTTGTGCCCGCGCAGCGACAACGGCACGGTGCCGACCACGCTGCGCGCGTCGACCGCGCCGTGGCGCGCCGCCTCGCGCTGCGAGACTATCGCGATGCGGAAGTTGCCGCCCGCCTGCAGCGCCGGGCCGAGGTCGCGCATGGCCTGCTGCAGCGACAGGAACGACGCCTCCGGCAGGCCCGCACGCAGCGGCACCGACAGCCCATCGCCATGGGTCACCAAGTAGTGCACGCCGGCCAGCCGCCCGCCGGATTCGTGGATGCCGTCGACGGTGGTCTCGATGGCTTTCGGGCTGGGCGCGCCGTCGCGCACCGACCAGCTGCCATCGCGGATCTCCGGCCGCGCCGCGGGCATGGCCGCCGGCCGGCTGCCCGCAGCGTCGGCGCGGCTGGCGGCAGCAGCCTTGCGCGGCAGTTGTCCGCCGTGCGCGACCACCGCCTTGGCGGCGTCGGCCAGCGGCGTGCGCGCCAGCGCCGGCCCACCCGGCAGCGGCGCGCGCGCGGCGCCCGGACCATGCGGCTGACCGCCGGCGGCGGCGCGTCCGTACAGCGTGATCACCGCCTGGTGCACTTCGGTCGAGAAGCCATCGACGGTCGCCACCCGCTCGCGCGAGACGCCGTCGACGGCGCCGGCATCGGCCGCGGCCTGCAGCACGCGGCCCAGTTCCTCCGGGCTCTGGAAGCGCTCGGGCATGTTGCCGCGGCGCAGCAGCAGCGCCGAGACCGCGTACGCGCCCCAGTTCGACACGCTGGCGGTGACCACATGGTCGACCGGCACCACCGCGGCGATATCGCTGCCGTCGAGCGCGCGCGGGATCAGCCCGCCCACGCCGCCCATGCCGGCCTCGTTGCCGCCGTCACCGACGCCCAGGGTCTCGATGCCGTCGATGGCATTGGCTTCCAGCACGATCTGGTCCAGCGCCGGGTTGAAGTCGTCGATGCCGATGCCGCGCATATTGTGCTTGGTGCCGCGCGCGCTGCGCGACGGCAGCTCGATCGCCATCACCCGGTCGGGGCCGACCTCGCGCAACAGCGCGCGCGCCGGCTCGGCCGCGCTGCCGACCGGTGCATCGAACACGCGGATATTGTCGAGCGGCTCGCCCATCTCGCGCAGGATGCCTTCCAGGATCGGCCGGTTGGCCGAATCGACCACATAGGTCACCTGCTTGCCGCGCAGCCGCAGCGCGCGGCCCAGCTCCGCGGTGCCCGGGGGGCCGTCGGTTTCCGGCATGTCCTTGGCCACCGAGAAGCCGGTCACCAGCATCACGTTGCTGGCGTCTTCCAGCGACGCCGCCGCGCGCTCGGCGCCGCCCGGCATGTAGAACTCGCGCAGGCCGCGGCCGATGTAGTTGAAGCTGATGCGGTCGACCGGCGCCAGGTGGCGCCCGCCGTCCACCAGCGCCAGCGCCGGCGACACGTCCGCCGCCTCGCCGAAGGCGGTCTTGAACACGCGGATATCGGGGCGGCGCCCCATCGCGTGCGCCAGGCCGGACACCCGCGACGGCTGGCCGGTGGTGAAGACGATGGTCGGCAGGGTCTTGTCGTCGGGCACCGCCGACGGGTCCAGCGGCTGCTCCAGCAGTGCGCCGCGCTCGATCAGGCCCTGGTCGACCAGCATCTCCACGCCCTTGCGCGCCTGGTACTGCATCGGGTCGATCAGCCTGACGTCGCTGCGGCCGATGGCATCGAGCTGCTGGCGCACCAGCGTTTCCAGCGCGGGATAGTGGGTGCAGCAGAACCACAGCGAGGTGGCGTCGGACGGAATCTGCTCGGCGTTCAAGTATTTCGCCACCAGCCCCTTGAGCTGCTCCAGCTGCGCGCCGTCGGCCAGGTGCATCAGGTTGTTGACCGCATCGGCCCACTCGGTCGCGCCGATCTCCTTGACCGTGACGCTGCCGCCGCTGGCCTCGGCCACCGCCTCCAGGTAGGCGTGCAGCCTGACCGTGCCGGGCGTGGCCACCACTACCGGGCGCGCGCCGCCCTCGGTGACGATCCTGGGCGCGGTCTGCATGATCAGGTTGACCACCTTGGCCTGGTGGGTGCCGGCCAGCGCTTCCGGAAACGCCGTGCAGGCGGTGTTGCAGGCAAACAGGTCGACCGCGCCCCTGGCCTTCTGCGCCGCGACCACGCCGGCATGGACCAGGTTCACCAGGTCGCCGCGCTCGCGCCCGCCGTAGGTACCGGCGGCATGGTCGGTAAACGCCACCACCTGCACCGCCTTGCCGGTCATGGCATAGGTGTGGCGCGCGATATTCTGCGCGGCCAGCAGTCCGCCGTTGCTGGAATCGAAGGCGGTGATGACGATCGCATCGTCCTGCACGCGGATGCCGAAGTCGGCCGGATCGATGCCGTCGGGCAGGAAGCGCCGCTGGATGCCCTCGAACAGCTGTGCCATGTCCAGGCCCGCGGGCAGGCGCTCGGCCGCCTTCTGCAGCAGTTCGTAGACGCCCTTCTGCACGGTCTTGTCGTAGCCGCGCACGCTGGTGGCGCCAACTTCCAGCGTGACGCCGTCGCGCGCCTTGTGGCGCGCCATGGTGTCGAGCAGCGCGCCCACGGTTTCCACGCTCGGCATGCCGCTGTCGCGCCCCAGCGCGCGCTGCACGCCGAAGCCGATCGCCTGCGCCGCCAGGTTGGAGTTCATGCCCGTCACCAGGTGGTCGGCGCCGACGTCGGACCAGCTGTCGGCCAGCTGCTCGGTCACTGCCATGTCGCGCAGCAGGCGGTCGCGCGCGGCGCGCATGCCGGCCTCGTTGCCGTGGTCGCCCACGGCAATGGTGACCATGTCGGCGATGTCGTTGGCGTCGATCAGCAACTGGTCGAGCATGGCGTTGCCGCGCACGCGCTCGCCGTTCAGCAGCCGGTATTCGTTGTTGGTGTTGCGCCCGGCCACTTCCACCGCCACCACCGCCTGCGGCTTGTGCAGCGCCAGCAGCGCGCGCGACTGGCGCCCGGCGCTGGCGAAGTCCCGGGCCGAGAAGGTCTCGACGCGCGCATCGGGCTGGTTCAGGTCCTGGCGCAGCATCTGGCGCAGCGTGCGCGCATGGGCGCGGTCGGTGACATAGACCACGTCCTTGCCCAGCGAGGCCAGGTAGGCGCCGAGCGAGGCCGCCCCGACCGGGCCGTTGGTCTCGGCGCGGCCATGGGCGGTCAGCGGACCGGTGACGATCATCACCGAGTCCAGGTCCGCCAGCGCGCGCGCGGCCATCTCGGCGCCGTAGGGCACGCCGATGTTTTCCATGCTGCCGTCGATCCACAGCACATTGTCCAGCGGCGAGATCGCGTTCTGCCGCAGCGACATGCGCGCCGGCGCTTCGGGCCCGTCGGCTCGCGCCACCACCGCGGGGCCGTGGCTCACCGTGCGGCGCTGCACGCCGGCCTCGCCGTCGCCCGACAGGTGGCGCGGCGCGCGCGCCAGCGCCGGCGTGCCGCTGGCGCCGCGGCGGCGCGAGGCCGGAGCCGGCGCGTCGGCGCGGCTGCCACCGCTGCGCTCGCCCGACCGGCTGCGCGCGGCGGACTCGGTCGCGTAGCGCGCCATGGCGCGGCTCATGGCGCGGTCCATCATGCCGTGGATCACCCGTTCCTGCAGCATCGCGCCGCGCGTGACCGCCATGTCGAAGGCCGCGGCGGTGCTGAGCCTGGCCGATTGCCAGGGCGTGAGCCGGTGTGGCGTGCGCAGGTCGGGGGCCGCGGCCGTGCCGCCGTTGCTGCGCTCCGGGGGCGCCGGCCTGGCCGCGGCCGGCGTGGCTTCACCGTCGGCCTGCTTGCCGGAGCGGCCGGACTGGCCGTCGGCATCGGGGCGTGCGAGCGGCTGGCTCTCGGCGTCGCGACCGGCCACGCCCTGGCGCGTGCTGGGCCGAGTGGGGGGCCGATTGGTGGACCGAGTCGCGCCCGGCACGCCCTCGCCGTCGCGGAAGGCCCCCAGCGCTTCCGGTGCCAGGCCGCGCCCCGGGGCGCCGATGCCGGCCGGATCGCCCGCGCCGGCGCCGCGCCCGCGCATGGCCTGGTAACCGTCGCGCACCGACTCGCCGATGCGCTTCTGCAGCGCCATCGGCAGCATCTGCGTGGCGCCCATCAGCAGCATGGCGCTGTTCTGCAGTTTCTCCGACACGCTCATCTCGCTGCCGTGCTCGGCGAACATGGCGGCCTGCTGCAGGGTCTGCACGCCGCCGATGCCGAAGCCCACGCCGTTGAGCACGCGGCTGGCGCTGCCGTAGTGGCCGGCGCTGTGGGTCAGCATGCCGCCCGCCATCTGGCGCAGCGGGCTGGTGCTGCCGGCCAGGCGGGTGCCGGCGTTCATCGCCAGCGCGCCGGTCTTGGCCAGGCCCATGCCGCCCATGCCCGCCAGCGAGCCGGCCACGTTGAGCCACTGCGCCATCGCTTCCTGGCTGCTGAAGGGATTGACCGAGCGGCCATGGTCCGAAATATTGTCCAGCGCGGCCCACGAGGTGCCGACGCCATAGCCCATGCTGCCCACCATGCCGACCCACGCCGCGGCCACCAGCGGCGTCAGCGTGCCGCCCGAGGCCACCGCCAGCACCCCGCCCGCGACCGCGCCGACCGCGGCCACGCCGAGGTTGACCCAGCCCCACACCTTCTCGCTGGTGGTGACGATATGCGCGTCCATCGCGGCGTAGTCGACATGGCCGTCGCGGCCCAGCTCCAGGTTCTCGGCAAAGTACACCGTGCCCTTGTCGGAGAGCAGGTTGTTCTCCTGGAAATCGCGCTTCGCGTCCAGTTCTTCCTTGCCATAGACGGCGCCCTGGTCGTCGACCCACAGGGTCTTGCCGTCCTTGCCCTCGAACGCGAACACCGAGGTCTGGTACGGCACTCCGCCGGGACCGGCCACGTACATCGGGATCGCCTTGACCGTGGTGCCGGCCTTGGCATCTTCCGCGATCTGCTCCCGGATCGCCTTGGCGTCGCCCTGCGGTGCACCCAGGGCGATGGCCGCGGACAGCCCTTTCTCGTCCGAGGCCTTGGCGCTGAGTTCTTCCTTGCGCATTGCCAGGCTGTCGAAGGTCTGCCGCAGGATTTCGTCCTTGTCGAGCTCGAAGCGCTGGTTGGCCTCCTTGGCCTCGTCGGTGCCGGCGTAGTCCTCGCTGCCGCGCTGCACCGCATTGCGCAGGTAAACGTCTGACATCACCGGCGCGTCCTTGCTCGACTTCAGCGACTGCTCGAATGCGGCCGACAGCCCGACATGGCCCCTGGCGGCGGCGTCCTGGGCACCGCCGTAGATGCGTCCCTGGCGCGACGAGCCGCCCTGGTTCATCATCATCAGCAGGCTGACCTCGTTGTCGCGGTCGCTCAGCCAGCTGGCCGTGCTGGTCGCGGCCGGGGCCGTGCCGGGCTTCGCCTGTGGGTTGCGCGCGTAATACCCGGCGTCGGCCGCATCGACCACCGCCGACAGGCCATGGTAGAAGTCGTCCCAGTCGTTGTAGCCCGGCGACTGGCTGTTGTTGCGCCCGGTCCAGTCGTTGCTGTATTCGGTCTTCACCGTATCGAGCAGCGTGCCGGCGTCTTCCTCGATCAGGTGCGGCGCCACTTCCTGCAGGTACACGCCCACCTTGTCGGCGTACATCTTCTCCTGGCCGATGATGGGCCGGCCCCGGTCGTCGTGGGTCTTGTTCTTCAGGCCCTTGTCCATCGACGCTTCGATCTGCGCCTTGAACAGGTCGCCGCTGAAGCGGTCGTTATGGACATCGACGTAAAGCTGGCGTTCCTCGGGCGTCTGCGCCGCATCGGCGCCGGCCTTGCGCATCTGCAGCGCGCCGGTGACGTCGCCGCTGTCCAGCTTCTGGTCGATGCCGCGGGTCATGGCGTCCACGCGCAGCGGCACCGAGCCCTCCATGTAGCCGAGCATCCGGTTCAGGCCGCTGGCGGTCTGGTCGCGCTCGGCCTGGCTGAGCCTGGGATCCTCGCTGCGCGCCTTGAGCTGCTCGACGGTGTAGCCGAGCAGGCCCTTCTCTGCGACGCCCTTGTCGTAGGCAATCCGGGCCGGATCGGTCGCCGGCAGGTCGGGGGCCGGAACCAGGCTGTCGGCGCCCAGCGCCTTGTACATGACGTAGCCGGCCGGGTTGTGTTCCATCAGCGCGCGCTCGGCCTGCGGCAGGTCGCGTGGCGTGGCCGAATTGGGGTCGGTCTTGGCCTGCGGATCCAGCGTCAGTCCCTGCGCCTGCGCCATCGCGAGGGTGGTGGGATCGTTCCGCGCCAGCTCGCGCTCGAACTCGGTGGATGGCGTCAGGTGTTCCATCTCGCCGGCGATGCGCCCGCGCAGGTCGACCCGGTCGATCAGCTGGCCCATGCCGCCTTCGGTGCCGTAGCGCGCCTTCAGGTCCTGCACCGCCTGCTGGCGATAGCTGTCCGGCACCTTGACACCCTGCCCCGACGCCAGCGCCTTCAGCTGCGCGTCGGCGTCGCTGACCTTGCCGTTGGCCAGGGTCAGGTCGTACGAACGGTCCGCCATCGAGATGGTGCGGTCGTGCGGATCGTTGCGCAGGTCCTTCAGGGCCTGGTCGGCGTCCTGCTTGTAGCCGTTGGCCGCGACCGTGTCGATCTCTTTCTGCATGGCATCGAGGAAGGTATCCTCGGCCTTTACCCGTTCCTGCCGTGCTTGCTCAAGGGCGTCGCGCGCCGCCACCAGCTGGTCGTCGGCCTCGAGCTCGAAGCGCCGGATGCCGCCGGGAATCTTCAGGTAGGCGGCCTGTTCCTCGGCGACTTTCGCCGCGGCCTGCTGCTCCTTGTCCTGCGCCAGCACCACGTTGAAGCGCGCGCCCTGGGTGTCGCGCGCCTGCTGCGTGCCCTCGTCCTTCAGGAATTGCGTCTTGGTCTGTTCGATGTTCAGCGCAACGTTGGGATCGTCATAGCGCTTGCGGATCTCCTCGGCCTTGGCCTCGACCGCGGCCTTGACATCCTTGCCGGTGGCCGCGGCGTTGTTGGCGGCCACGCGCAGCTCGTTCTGCGCGCCGCCCATCACGTTGCCGTACTTGAGGCCGAGCGGCTGCCACTGCTTGTCGGTCATGGCGCGGCCGTCGAGCTTGGCCACGACCTTGTCATAGGCGTCCTGCGCTTGCTGCTGCCAACCATCGGTCAGCGCCCTGGCATCGCTTTCCTTCTTCTTGCGTGCTGCCTCGGCGGGGTCGGTCTGGGGTTTCTCGGGCGCCGGCGCATCGACCTGCATCGCCCTGGGTGCCTGCGCGCCTGGGGTGCCGGTGGTGTAAAGCGCCGGCGTCACCGCGACCGCCTGCGGCTTGTCCGGCTGGTCGGCTGGCTTCGCCTGCTGGTCTTGCTGGGTTTGCTGCGACTGTTGAGCCTGCTGAGTGTTCTGGGTGTCCTGCTGGCGCTGGGTCTCGCGCGCCTCGGCCGCGCGCTGGGCGCGTTCGGCGGCTTCGCGCGCGGCCCGCTCGGCGGCCTCGCGCGCGGCTTCGGCGGCGGCGCGGGCCGCGGCCTCGGCGGCCGCGCGCGCGGCGGCCCGGATGGCATCCATGAAATCCAGCATGACGCAAGTCTCCTGGCGACGCCGGCGCCTGCCGGCAGTTCAGACGGTTGCCGATGCCCCGGCACGCGGGCAAGCCGCGGGCATCATGCCCGCCGATTCTGCGCGCCATGGCCGGGCAGGCCAACTATGGAAATTCGTAGGCCCGCTGCCCGAGGCTAGAGGCCGTTGTTATCGAGGTCGGTCACCAGCATGCAGCCCGGCGCATGGGTGATGCAGATCTCGGGCCGCGCCTCCCGGATCACCGCCTGCGGCGTGACGCCGCAGGCCCAGAACACCGGGATTTCATCGGCGTCGAGCGGCACCGCGTCGCCGTAGTCCGGCGACTCGATATCCTCGATGCCGATCAGCCGCGGGTCGCCGATATGCACGGGCGCGCCGTGCACGTCGGGATAGCGCGCGGTGATCTCGGTGGCCAGGATCGCGTGGGCGGCCTTGAGCGGGCGCATCGACACCACCAGCTTGCCCGACAGCCGTCCCGCCGGGCAGGTCTCGATCGCGGTGCGGTACATGGCCACGTTGCGGCCCAGGTTGATGTGCTTGAGCGGCACGTTGGCCGCGATCAGCGCCTGCTCGAACGAGAACGAGCAGCCGATGGCAAAGGCGACGAAGTCGTCGCGCCACAGCTCGGTGATGCCGGTGGTCTCGTGGTAGGCGTTGCCGTCGCGGTAGACCCGGTACCTCGGCACGTCGGTGCGGATGTCGACGTCGCGCCCGAGGTTGCGGAACACCGGGTCGCCCGGATCGGTCACGTCGATCAGCGGGCAGGCCTTGCGGTTGAGCGCGCAGAACTGCAGGAAGTCGTAGGCCCAGTCGCGCGTCAGGATCACGATGTTGGCCTGCACATGGCCGCGCGCCAGGCCGCTGGTGTGGCCACGGTAGCGGCCCGCGCGGATCAGCTGGCGCAGGGCGGCGGGGTCTTCGGGCAAGAGCGAGGCGGCGTGCTGGAGCGGCTGGTTCATGGTCGGCAGGCAGGCGCCGGGCGGCGCGAAAGTCGGGTTGACCTGCCGATTCTGGGCGCCCGCCGGCGCCGGCGTCCAACAAATCTTTCGGATCGAGCGCGATAAAGGAATCCGATGACTACGAGCCCGCGTGGGGCGCCGCGCCGGGCGGCTGCATCGGCACCGCCATGTCCTCGCCGACCTCGGCGCAGAATTCCGCCACCACGCCGGTGGCCAGCTCGACGATCGACTCGTTGACCTCCAGCCCGGCGCCGATGCGCCAGGAGGCAACGATATCGAGCGCGGGCGGATGGTTCTCCACCGCCACCACCGACAGCGTGCCGTCGGCCAGTTCCTTGCGCACCAGTGCCGGCGGCACCGCGCCGATGCCGAAGCCATCGCCGATCAGCCGCGTCATCGCCGCCACCGAATTCACGCAGTTGATGCGCGGCGAGGCCACGCCGTTCAGGTGGAACAGGCTCAGGATGTCCTGGTGCGGGCGCGAGTTCTTGACGAAGGTGATGACGCGCTCGGCGGCCAGTTCTTCGAGCGAGGCATAGGGCCGGTCACAGGCGGAGCCGGTGGCGACGATCCAGCGGATCGGGTACCGCGCCAGTTCGACATTGCGCACCGTTTCCAGCCGCAGCAGGTCGGTCTGGAAGATCACGTCGAGATAGCCCTTCTGCAGCTGGTCGCACAGGTTCAGCGCGGCATCGGCGGTCAGCTCGATCTCCAGCGCCGGGTAGGCCTGCATGGCGCGCTTGACCACGGTCGACAGCCAGGTATGGATCACCGAGTCCATCGCGCCGATGCGCACCCGCCCCGCGATGGCGCGCGAGCGGTCGAGCGACTGCCGCATATGGTGCATGGTGTTCACCATCTTCTCGGCATACTCCAGCACGCGCTGGCCCTCCGGCGTCAGCGTCACGCCGCGCGAATCGCGCAGGAACAGCTTGACGCCGAGGTCTTCCTCCAGCACGGCGATGCGGCTGGAGATCGAGGCCTGCGTGCTGAACAGCTTCTCCGCGGTCAGCCTGAAGCTGCGCAGGCGGGCCACCCAGACAAAGGTTTCGAGAAAGCGCAGGTTCATGGGCGAGGGGGTGCGGGACGGTCACTCCGGCGTCGGCATGGTGAGCGACAGAATCTACGCGATGACACAGTGGCAAACAAGCGTTTGAAAGCGGCGCCCGGTCGCGTGCGCCGCTGCTGTGCGGTATCCTGAGGCGGCCGCGCTTATGCTCCCAGCGGCGACGGATCTGACGGTGTCGGCGCCTGGCGCGGCGGGATCAGCGCCGGGCCGCGCGCGGCGGCTTCCTCGGCCTCCTGCTGCGCCGCTTCGGCCTGCGCCTTCATGCGCTGCAGCGCGGCCAGCATGTCGTCGCCGAGCGCGTCGGGATACTCCGCGCGCGCGCCGTCGGGCACGGCGGACGGATCCAGCCACACCTGCCAGGTCACGCGCGTGGTGCCCACCTCCTGCCCCGGCATGGCCTGCAGCCGCCCGCGCGTATGGCTGGAGAGCTTGCGGTAGCTGTAGGAATACGGCCCCCGGTCGGTGAGCACGTCGACCGCCGGCAGGCCGCCGGCCTTGTAGGCCATGCGGCGTACCGTGCCGGGGCTGCCGCTGCCGAGCACCACACGGCAGTCCTTGTAGACGGTGTCCCAGTCCGGCACCGCGCAGTAGCCGCCGGCCAGTTCCCAGACGCGCGCCGGATCCGCCTGCACCTCGAGCGAGCGCTCCACGGGGATCAGCTGCGCGTGCGCCGGCGCCTGCCACGCGAGCAGCAGCGCAGCCACGGCGAGCCGGAGCGTGGACAGGGTCAGGCGGGCTAGGATAGGCATCGGCAAGGCGGCTCGCGCACGGACGGGGCAATGGCTGCAAGCCTAGCCGAGCGCGGCGGAGGATGCCATTACCGAAAGCTCGTAGCGGCCGTGCGCGCGCGGCCTGGCCTACGGATTTCCGTAGGCGCGCGGCCAACCCGCGTGCGCTGGCGCGCCGTATGCTTATGCCCGCGCGGAGCCGGGCCCGCGCGCGCCACCGCGGCATCGGGGAAAACCCGCGGCCCGTGCCGGTGGCGCCACGGGCCGGAAGCGCGCCAGGCGCGCAGTTACGGGCTTTCAGCACAGGAATCAATTTTTCTTATCGGCCGCCGCCCGAAAAACTAGTTGGACGCGGACGGCCATGCTTTTCAAGAATGCAGTCAGCGGGCGCACCGCAGGAGACGCGGCAACCGCGCACCGCCGCGCCATCGATAGAAGCGCAATCCCGACGCGCCATCGATACGCGCCGGCGGTAGCCGGCAACCCATGCCGGCACCCCAGGGCAAGCGCCGCGCACCGCGCGCTGCCAGGCCGAGCCAGACATTGCACGAGAGGAATGCATGGAAACGCAGATCGGCAGTATCCAGAGCCCCCAGTCATCGTCCCCCGCCAGCGCCGAGGCCGCCCCGTCGCGCGGCTTTTTCTCCTGGTACCGCGACATCAGCGCCAATGAGCGCCGCACCTTCTGGAGCTGCAAGGTCGGCTACGCGCTCGACGCCATGGACACGCAGTTCCTGAGTTTCGTCATCCCCACGCTGATCGCCACCTGGAGCATCAGCCGCGCCGACGCCGGCTTTATCGGCACCGCCACGCTTTTGACTTCGGCCGCGGGCGGCTGGGTCGCCGGCATCCTGTCCGACCGTATCGGCCGGGTGCGCACGCTGCAGCTGACCATCGTGTGGTTTGCCTTCTTCACCTTCCTGTGCGGGCTGGCGCAGAACTATGAACAGCTGCTGGTGGCGCGCGCGCTGATGGGCTTTGGCTTCGGCGGCGAATGGACCGCCGGCGCGGTGCTGGTCGGCGAAGCCATCCGCGCCCAGGACCGCGGCAAGGCGGTGGGCATGGTGCAGGCCGGCTGGGCCGTGGGCTGGGGGCTGGCGGCGCTGCTCTATGCGCTGGTGTTCTCGCTGCTGCCCGCCGAGACCGCGTGGCGCGTGCTGTTCCTGATCGGGCTGCTGCCGGCGGTGTTCGTGATCGTGCTGCGCCGCCTGGTCAAGGAGCCCGAGGTCTATACCGAGCACAAGGCGCGCGAGGCCCGCGCCAGCGAAAAGACCTCGTTCGCCGCAATCTTCTCGCCGCGCCTGCTCAGCATCACGCTGCGCGCGGCGCTGCTGACCACCGGCGCGCAGGGCGGCTACTACGCCATCACCACCTGGCTGCCGACCTTCCTCAAGACCGAGCGCGGCCTGACCGTGCTCGGCACCGGCGGCTACCTGGCGATGGTGATCGTCGGCTCCTATATCGGCTATGTCACCAGCGCCTACCTGACCGACCGCATCGGCCGCAAGCGCAACTTCATCCTGTTCGCGCTGGGCTCGATGACGATCGCGCTGGCCTACACGCACATCCCCGTCAACGACACCGTGATGCTGCTGCTGGGTTTCCCGCTGGGCTTCTTCGCCTCGGGCATCTTCGCCGGCATGGGCGCATTCCTGACCGAGCTGTTCCCCACCAGCGTGCGCGGCTCGGGACAGGGCTTCTGCTACAACGTGGGCCGCGCCATCGGCGCGTTCTTCCCGTTCCTGATCGGCCATGTCAGCCAGCAGATGTCGCTGGGCCACGCCATCGGCATCTTCGCCGCGGCCGCGTATGGCGTGCTGATCCTGGCCGCGCTGACGTTGCCGGAAACACGCGGCAAGGCGCTGGAAGCGTAGCGCGCAGCATGGCAGCGCCGCGGCCTGGCGCCGCGGCGCATGCAGATCACCATAACAATCAAGGCAGCCCCACGCGGGCCTGCCCAGTTTTCTTCCGACGGGAATCGGGTCAGCAGTATGTCGGGCTTGCCAGCTCGACGGCAATGCAGCGCAGCCGCGATACGCGCTGGCGATGGCCGGCCGCCATGCAGCATCGGCGGACCGCCACGACCGGCACGACGCGCCGCGCCCCGCAGTGCCGCCGCGCGGGCCAGCCCCATTTGCGCGCGTGGACCGGCTCACAAGGCCGTGGTCGCACGCCAAGACTCGTTGTCGGAGGCCTACATGATCAAAGATGTGGAAGTCGTGCCGTACCGTGACGCGGGGGCGTCCGGGCATGGCACCGCAGCAACCGCCGCACGCCCCACGGCCCGCCCGGCTCCTGCGCCCGGCACTGCCCCGGCGCTGGTGGCCAACAACGGCATCAAGGTATTCGGCGAGCGCCACCTGGTACCGGTCAGGCAGCGCGTGCGCCACGGCGCCACCCCCGGCCTGGTGACCGCGCTGCAGGCCGAGCCGACCCACGAAGGCCGCAGCGCGGTAATGCAGTCCGCCATCCGCGCCATCGGCTTCGACTGGCTGGGCTACGCCACCGCCGCCCAGGTCGGCGGCCAGCTGCAGCCACGCACCTTCTTCGAAAGCTATTCCCCGCCGGGCTGGCGCGAGCGCTATTTCCGCGAGCGCTACTACGAGATCGATCCGCGCACGCCGCAGCCGGGCACCTTCTGCCTGCCCACCGTATGGGATGCCGACGACCTGGCACAAACCCCGCTGGGCAACGTGCCGCCGCTGCGCCGCCGCCGCTTCCTCGAGGACCTGCGCGACGCCGGCGTGCGCAGCGGCATCTTCCTCAACCTGCCGATGCCCGGCAACAGCGAGTTCGTGCTGATCAGCTTTATGTCGGGCATCGAGAGCCGGCGCTGGATCGGCGATTCCGTGGTCGGCCAGGCGCTGGCAATGGGGCTGGCGCTGCACGAGTTCCTGACCTGCCACGTCGAGATCCCGGCGTTTGCCGGCCGCCATCGCGAAGGCCTGTCGGAGGTGCAGCGCGATATCCTGGCCTGCCTGGCACAGGGGCTGTCAGACAAGGAGATCGCGCGGCGCATGGACATGTCGATCTTCAACGTCGACTACCACATGCGCCGGCTGCGCAGCCACTTCGGCGTGCGCAACCGGGTGCAGCTGGCCAGCGCGGCAACGCTGCTGCGGCCGCCGGGGGCGCCGCTCTCGGTGGATAGGGAAAAGGAAGCGGCGGGGGGATTGCGGCTTAGTTTGATGGCGTTGGCTTAAGCATTGGCGTTGGCCTTGGCTCGAACGCCGCCGTACTCCCTCTCCCGCTTGCGGGAGAGGGTTGGGGTCAGGGCGGGCATGTCGACGAAGTGAAGCCCGTCGATATTGCCAGTGCCCACCCTCACCCCCGCCCCTCTCCCGCAAGCGGGAGAGGGGAGAAAACCTGCAGGGGGCAGTGTCTCCCGCCCCCTCACTCCCCCTTCGCCCACCGCATCAGCTCCGCCACCCGCTCGAACAAGGTCCGGTCGATATACCGGTCCAGCGGCACGTTCAGGTACAGGCGCTGCGCCAGGTCCGAATCGAAGGCCGAGGGCACCAGGTAGTCGGCCGCGGCCTGGCGGATGCGTGCCGCCACCTGGCCGCTGCCCTTGGCCACCACCCGCGGCAGCGTGCCGGGGCCGTCGTAGCGCAGCGCCACCGCGTACTGGGTGGAGTACACCACCGCGGTCGACACCCGCACCCGCTCGCTGACGCCGAAGAACGCGGCCTCGAAGAAAGCCGCGCGGCGGCGCCCGGCCATGACCGGATCGCCCTGGGTCTCCTTGTACTCGCGCCGGTACTCGTCGACGCTCATGCGCTGGCGCTTCATGAACTGGTGGCGCTCGTGGACGTAGTCCACCACCGCCATCACCAGGTAGATCACCGCGGCCCAGCAGCACATGCGCAGGATGATGTAGGCCACCAGCAGCAGGATTTCCGCCGGACGCGCATAGCCGGTGCGCACGCCATCCTCGATCGCGCCCAGCGCCAGCACGTAGACCAGCCCCGCCAGCAGCAGGATCTTGACCAGGATCTTGGCCAGGTTCACCAGGTTGCGCACGGCGAACATGCGCTTCAGGCCCTCGGCGGGGTTCAGCCGCGCCAGGTCCGGCTTGATCTGCCCGAACGCCACCAGCGGCCCCACCTGCAGGAACGCGCCGACGATGCCGCACACCAGCGCCAGCGCGACGATCGGCAGCACGCCCATCAGCAGCAAGCGCGCGGCGGCCTCGCCCAGCACCAGCATCTGCTGGTCGGCCAGGTGCTGCGGCACGCTGCCCATGGCGCTGTGCCACAAGGCCTGGAACAGCCGCACGAAATAGCGGCCCAGCAGCCACAGCCCCGCCAGCACGCCGAGGAACACCACCGCCGAGGTGACGTCGCTGCTGCGCGGCACCTCGCCGCGCTGGCGCGCCTGGTCGAGCTTGCGCCGCGTGGCTTCGAGGTTCTTTTCGCTGTCGCTCATCTGGCGTCGATATGTCGTGTCGCTGCTAGGATGGCGCGCCGCGGCGCAGCATCTCGATCAGGATATTGTCCGGGCGCAGGAAGCCCTGCAGCGTATCGACCATCACCGCCAGCATCAGCACCAGCATCAGGAACGCCACCGAGATCTTGACCGGCTGCGCAAACTGGAACACGTCGAACTGCGGCACGAAGCGCGCGATCAGCGCGAAGCCCAGCTCGACGATCACCAGCAGCAGCAGGATCGGCGCCGCCAGCTTGACCACCCACGAGAACAGCGTGCCGGCATAGAGGTTGGCAAAGCCCATCGACGCCAGCGACATCTCCGGCCCGAACGACATCACCGGCCAGAACGCGAATGATTCCACGATCACCCCGGCCATGGCGATAAAGCCGCCCAGCGCCGCGAACAGCGCGATGCCGAAGTGCGACAGCAGGTTCTCCATCGGCCCGTCCTCCTGCTGCGTCACCGGATCGAAGAAGGTGGCATTGCCCGAGCCGGTCTGGAAGTCGATCAGTTCGCCGATCATCTGCAGCGCGACGAAGAACAGCCCGAACGCCATCCCCAGCAGCAGCCCGATAAAGGCCTCCTTGAAGATCAGCACCAGCCACAGGCCCCCGGCGATGGCGTCCAGGTCGACGCGCGCGCCCGGCGACACGAACAGCGCGATCGCCAGCACGATGCCGTTGCGCGCCACCCCCGGGACGGCCTGTTGCGACAGGAACGGCAGCACCGTAAAGGCGGTCAGCAGCCGCGGCATCACCATCACGATCGGCATGATGACCTCGCGTCCCCACTGGAACAGCAAGGCGGGATCGAGCAGTTCGCCCTGCATCTCAGGCCTGCCGCGCGTCGTGCCGGCCAGCGTGCCAGCTGCGCGCCGCGGCTTCGTCGATGGCCTCGTCCTCGCGCCGCCCGGCGCCGGCGCGCAGCGCGCGGCGCTCGCGCAGCGCCAGTTCCCGCGCACCGTCCAGCCGCGCCTGCGCGCGCAGCAGCGCGTGGCGGGCCTGGTCGAAGGCGGCACGCCGCTGCGCCACGTCGTCGAGCACCACGGCCAGGTTGGCATTGGCCCGGGCGATGCGGGCATCGAAGGCGCTCTGCCAGCCCTGCGCATCGAGCAGCCCCGACACCGACACCCCACCCTGCGACGCGCCCTGCCGCAGCCGTTCGATGAACGCCGCGCGCTCGGCCAGCGCGGCCTGCACCGCCTGCTGCGCGGCCTCGGCCTGCCGCAGCCCTGCCAGCACCTGGGCGCGGTGCTGCTGCAGCGCGCGCAGCGCGTCTTCCTGGCGGCGCTGGCGCACCGCCTCGAGCTGGCCCAGGCGCGGGTCGGTGCCGCCGCCCGTCATCGTGCGGCTCCGGCAGGCGGTGCGGGCTCGCGCACGCGCAGCGCCTGCGCCAGCTTGTCGACGGCGCCGGCAAAGGTATCGAGCCGCGCCGCCGGCTGCGCCAGGTAGGCGCGGATATCCGGCATCGCCGCCACGGCGGCGTCGGCGACGGGGTCGACGCCGGGCCGGTATTCGCCGATCTGCAGCAGCAGCTCCAGCTCCTGGTACCGGGCCAGCAGCTGGCGCAGCCGCGCCGCGTCGCGCGCGTGCGCGCCGGCCACCACCTGCGGCATCACCCGGCTGACCGACTGCAGCACATCCACCGGCGGATACTGCCCGGCGCTGGCCAGCTTGCGCGACAGCACGATATGGCCATCGAGGATCGAGCGCACTTCTTCGGCGATCGGGTCGCTATCGTCCTCGCCTTCGGTCAGCACGGTATACGCCGCGGTGATCGAGCCCTGCACGCCGGTGCCGGCGCGCTCCAGCAGCTGTGGCAGCATCGAGAACACCGAGGGCGGATAGCTGCGCCGGGTCGGCGGCTCGCCGCTGGCCAGGCCGATCTCGCGCTGCGCGCGCGCCAGCCGCGTCAGCGAATCGACCAGCAGCAGCACGCGCTTGCCCTGGTCGCGGAAATGCTCGGCAATCGCGGTGGCGGTATAGGCGCAGCGCACCCGCTCCATCGGCGAGCGATCCGAGGTGGACACCACCAGCACCGTGCGCGCCATGCCCTCGGGGCCGAGGTTGTATTCGATGAACTCGCGCACCTCGCGGCCGCGCTCGCCCACCAGCGCGACCACGTTGACATCGCTGGACGCGCCCCGCGCCAGCGTCCCCAGCAAGGTGCTCTTGCCCACCCCGGGCGGCGCGAAGATGCCCACGCGCTGGCCCTCGCCCAGCGTCAGCAGCCCGTCGATGGCGCGCACCCCGGTGGCCAGCGGCTCGCGGATCAGGCGGCGCGTGAGCGGATCGGGCGGCTCGTTGTCCACCGGCACCCGCGCCACGCCGTCGAGCGCGCCCTTGCCGTCGATGGGCTCGCCCAGCGCGTCGAGCACGCGGCCCAGCAGCGCGGCACCGGCGGGGCACTGATGGCCATGCGCGGACGGAATCACCTCGGTCAGCGCCGACACGCCGGTGGTGCGCCCCAGCGGCGTGAGCAGCGCGGTCTGCTGCACGAAACCGACCACCTCGGCCAGCAGCGGCGGCTCGCCGGGCGTGACCAGCTGGCACAGCTCGCCCACATGGGCCTGGATGCCGGTGGCGTTGATCAGCATCCCCACCGCCTTGCTGACGCGCCCGCGCATTGCCACCGGCGTGAAATGCTCGAACGCGCGTTCCAGGTCGGCGGCCGCGTGCTGCAGCGCGGCTTCGATATCGGTGGCGGGGAGTTCGGTCGACATGGGTATCGGCGGGGGAATCAGCCCGCCCGCAGGCGGCGCGCAAAGGCTTCGAGCTGGGCCTGCAAGCCCACCTCCATGGTCCCCGACGGGGTCTGGATGCGGCAGGCGTCGGGCTCCAGGCCCGGCTCCACCACCACGTTGGCACGGCGCGGCCACTCCTGGGTCTCGGCGAGCCGGTCGAGCAGGCTGCGCACGGCCTGCTCGCGCCCCAGCGGGATCTGGATGGTGATGAAGGGCTCGGCCCGCACCAGCGCCTCGACGCGCTGCAGCGCCACCTCCAGGATGATGTCGGGATCGAGCTCGCCGGCAATCTGCTGCACCGCCTTCATCACGATCCCGGCCATGGTGCGGCGCATCGCGCCCAGCTGGCGCTCGGCCTCGGCGGCGCTGCTGACCTGCGCGGCGGCGTGGTCGGCGTGGGCGCGGGCCCAGCCCTCGCGATAGCCGTGCTGGCGCCGCTCCTCGGCCTCGCGCTGGGCTTCGGTGCGGATCCGCATGGCCTCGTTGCGCGCCGACTCGATTACCGCGGCGGCGTCGAGCAAGGCGGCATACTCGGCCTCCTTGAGCACCTTGCGCTCGGACAGCAGCTGCAGGTTTTCGCTGGTGATCAGAAAAGCCAGTGCCATGCCGGGAACCGTTCGGGGATCAGGTTGAGCAGCAACAGTTCGCGCAACTGCGCGGCCTGCGCGGGGGTCAGCGGTGCCGGCGCCAGGGACGCCAGGCGCCGGGGAAACTTGCGCCGCAGCGCCTGCAGCAGCGCCGCGGCGTGCTCCGCGTGCGGCGCCTCGGCGGCGAGCAGCCCGCACAGGAGCCGATAGCCGCGCTCGGCCATCAGCCGGCCGGCGCCGGGCGGGTGCGCGCGCAGCGGCGCCAGGTTCATCGGCAGCGCCGGCAGCGCCGGCACGCGCTTCAGGATAAAGGCCACGGCGTGGCGGTCGAGCCGGCGCACGGCCCGGCGCATCGCACGCGGCGCGCTGCCGAGCAGCGGCGCGGCCAAGGCACCGGGCAGCGGCGCGAGGCTGTCGGCCAGCTGCGCCGGCAGCATGCGCCGCTCGCTGGCAAAGCCGGCCTGGTGCACCGCCAGCCCCAGCCACCACGCCAGCAGGCGCAGGTCGTTGCGCGCCACCAGCACCAGCCGCGCCAGCGAGGGCGGCGCCTCGAGCAGGCGGCGGATCACGGCGTCACGGGCAGCGTCCGCGCCGGCCAGGCCCAGCGGCCGCGCCAGCACGTCGGCGGCAGCGGGCCCGAAGCGCTCCGCGCGGCGCCACGCCAGCGGCCAGTCAGCCGGCAGCCAGCTGGGATGCAGCTGCGCCAGCGGCCGCTGCATGAAGTCCGCCACCGCGCGCGCCAGTGCGGGTTCCGGCAGCGCCGGCGGCGCCGGCGCCAGTGCGGCGGCCAGCGCGCCGGGCAGGAAGGCGCCGGGCACGGCCTCGGCGGCGGTAGCGGTGGATAGCGGCGTCAATTTGCACTCCGCGCCGCGCGGCGCCGCTGCGGCCAGCGCAGCACGCCGCGCTGCCACGTCACCACCGCAGCCACCGCCAGCGCAATCGCCACCGCCACGCCGACCGCGATCGCGGCGAAGCGGCCGACGGCAAAGCCCGCCGCCGGCCGCGCCGCGCCCGCCTGCGGCGCGAACGGGCGCGCCTCGACCAGCGACAGCGAGACGTTGTCGTGGGTCACGCCTTCGATGCTGTGCGCCACCATGTCCTTGACGGTCGGCACCAGCAGGCGCAGGTCGGTATCGGCGCGGTGCTTGATGAACACCGCCGCCGACGACGGCCGGATCTTGTCCGAGAGCGGATCGGTGGCGGGGATCACCACATGCACGCGCGCGGTCACCACGCCGTCGATATTGCGCAGCGTCTCGGACAGCTCCTGCGACAGCGCGAAGATGTAGCGCATGCGCTCCTCGGTCGGGGTCGCCACCAGCCCCTGCTTCTGGAACACCTGTCCGAGGGAGGCAAAGCGTTCGCCCGGCAGGCCTTCGCTGCGCAGGACCTCGAGCGCGGCGGGCAGTTGCGATTCCTCGACGCGCACGCGCCACTGGCCCTCGCCCGCGCCGCCGCTGGTGTCGGCGCGCGCCTTCTCCGCATCGATGCCCTCGGCGGTCAGCGCGGCCAGCACCTGGTTGGCCTCGGGTTCGTTCAGCGACGCGTACAGGTCGACCTTGCACGCGGCCAGCGCCAGCGCGATCAGCGCCGGCGCCAGCCGGGCCGCGCGCGCAAGGCGCCGGCACAGCGGTGGCGTAGACATCATTGCTGGTTCTTCAGCAGGCTGTTGAACAGGTTGGTGCCAGCGCTGCCGATGCTGGAGGTCACGTGGATCGACGAGAACAGCTCCAGCGACTGGGTCTGCAGCATCATGGCCTGGTACACCACCTCGCTGGTGCTGCCCTCGTAGATCGACGCGAACATGCCGTCGCGCAGCTCCTGCAGGCGCGCCGCCTGGCGCGCCGATTCCTCGCCGGCCGAGACATAGCTGGCGCGGATGGCGTTGCCGAGCGTGGTCGAAGTGGGGTCTGCCGCCTGGCTTACGTGCGCGGTGCGCGAGCCGTCGGCGGCGCGGCCCTGCTGGACCATCTGCGCGAACTGCTGCGCCTCGGCCGGGTCGGGCTGCGCGGCGGGGGCCGCGGCCGGCGACTGGTGCGCGGCGACGGTGGCGCTGTCGGGCGCGGCGCCGGCGGCGGTGGCGGCGGCAATGGCGGCGGTCGGGTCCATCATGGCTCTCCTTGCAAAGCGTTTGGGCGCCCCGGGCAGGCCGGGGCGCGTGGCAGGGCCTGCCGTCAGTTGGTGCGCGAGGTCTGCTTGACGTCCTGCATCGCACCCTGCACCAGGTTGGCCTTCTGCGTGTTGTGGGCCATCTCGCTGCTGACCACCGCGTTCTGGCGCGTCAGCGTGTCCTGCAGGCCCAGGATGTTCACCGAGAACTCCTGCGCTTTCTGCTGGATTTCCTGCATCTTGGCATTGAGGTCGACTTCAGCCATGACAATCTCCTTCAGGTAGGTTGGCGTCAAACACCTGCCCTCCGGGGGCAAGCGGCATCTGCGCCCGCGGGCGCAAATCCTGTGGCACGGCGCGCGCGTGCGCCGTCATCGCCGTGCCTGCGGCGGCACCGGGCTGTCCTTGAGCACCACGCCGTCCGCGTCGATCCGTTCGATCTCGGCGCCGTTCTTCAGCACCGCTCCTTCGAAATAGCGCGCGCCGTTGGCCAGCTGCACCGAGCGCGTGCCGTTGCCGTCCTCGGTAATGCTGACCACCCGCGCGGGAAACACGCCCTGCCAGTTCTCCATGTGGCCATCGCGCACCTCGCGGCGCCGGCTCTCGGCGGTCTCGCGGTAATCGATCTTGTCGGACACCAGCACCCCCGGGTGCAGGTCCTCGATCACGCGCCGCACCTTGTCGCGCCCGTGCACCGGGTCGGCGGTGCCGCTCAGCAGCACCCGGCCCTGGCCCTGGTAGGCGATGCCCACGCCGGGCTCGTCGAGATAGCGCTGGATATGCTCGATCAGGTCGTCGGCTGAGCGCACCTGCTGCTGCACGCCGCGGCCGAACGGCGCCAGCGCCTGCACGATGCGCTGCCGGTCCACGCGCGAATTGACGAAGCCCTTGACCGTGACCGTGCCGTTGGGCAGCGACACCACCTCCAGCTCCGGATACGCCGCCACGGTCTTGCGCACCGCGGCGGGGTCCGCCTGCTGCGTGCGCGGCGCCAGCCCGCCGCCGGCATAGGTGGCGCCGAGCCAGCCGGCGCCGACCAGCGCGACCACGCCGGCTACGCCCAGCGCCGCCAGCAGCGCGCGCCCGGGCCGGCGCCCGCCTTGCTGCTGCGCGTCGGCATCGCGCGCGGCGCGCCGGCCGGACTCGGCCCAGGCAAAGAGCGTGTCGGTGGCCTCTGACATGCCGGGCTGCGCGCGCAGCAACTCCACGTCGAGCGCGCCGATGGTGAGGATGTCGCCGCCCGCCAGCGCGAACGCGCGCTGCGTGGTGGCGCGGCCGTTGACGTTGACCGCGGCCTCGCCGACGCGCTCGGCCGAGACCGCCAGCTCGCCCACGTTCAGCACCAGGTGGCGCGGCTGCACCGCGGCGCCGGGCACGCTGATGTCCACGTCCGCCGCGGTGCCGAGCACGTTGGCGCCGCGCCGCAGCGTGACCTGGCGGCCATAGACGTCGCCGCCGAGAAAGCGCAGCGTCCAGCCGGAAGCGGGAGAATCGCGCAGGTCGGCCATCAGCTCATCCCCGGAATCACCAGGCGCGGCGTCAGCAGGTAGAAGCGTTCCATGTTGTTCTGGCGCTTCTCCTGGTACTTGAACAGGCTGCCGATGATCGGCACGTCCTGCAGCAGCGGCACGCCGGACGAGGCGTTGATCTTTTCCTCGGTGGTGTAGCCGGCGATCAGCAGGCTCTTGCCCTCTTCGACCATCGCCTGCGTGGTGATGGAGCGGCGCCGCACCACCGGAATGCGGTCGACGGTCTCGCCGGAGAGGTTGCCGTCGGCGATGTCGATGGTCAGCATCACCGCGCGGTTCTGCTGCTCGTCGACCACCAGCGGCGTCACGCGCACCGCCGTGCCAGCGGTGACGTTGAACAGGCCCGCGTCCTGGAAGCCGTCGACGCGCACGTAGAATTCCTGCAGGTTCTCCAGCGCGGCCTCGGTATTGTCCAGCGTCAGCACCTTGGGCCGCGCCACGAAGTTGGCCTGCCCGCGCTCGGCCAGCGCCTTGACGCGCGTCAGCAGGTAGCGGGTCACGTCGCTGCCGATGGCGCCGGTGAACTGCAGCCCGCTGCCGATCGTCGCCGCGGTGGTGCCGGCCTCGTTGGCGAGATTGCCGAAGCTCAGGCCGGCGTTGCCGTTGCCGCCGCCGAGCTGCAGGTCGACATGGGGCGTATGCAGGCGCCAGTCGACCCCCAGGCTGTCCAGGTCGGCCTGGCTGATGTCCATGATGGTGACTTCGATCTCCACCAGGCGCGGCTTGACGTCGAGCGATTCGATCAGGCGCCGGTACTGCGCCATCTTGTCCGGGGTGTCGCGCACGATCACCGCATTGAGGCGGGTATCGGCCTGGAACTGCGGCAACTGGCCACTGCCCCAGTTGTTCTGCAGGCCCAGGCCGGTGCCGCCGCCGATCGCGTCGAGCATCTGCGACGGGTCGGCGCCGGGGATGCCCATGCCGCCCCCGCCGCCCTCGCCCATGCGCAGCTTGGCCTGGCGCGTGGCGCCGCGGCTGGTGCCCAGGCTGGGACCGGTGCCATTGGCGAGCGTGCGGTTGCGTCCGTACAGGTTGCGCAGCACCGTGACCACGCCGGGCACGGTCATCTCCTTGCCGGCGCGGTTGATGCGGAAGTCCGAGGCCCACGAGTACTTGAGCGGGAACAGCTGGATCTCGGCGCGTTCGTCGGCGATCGAGCGGTCGTCCACCGCGCGCACCGCCGCGCGCACGGTCTCGACGTAGCGCTTGGGCCCCGACACCATCAGCGTGCCCTCGGCATCGTTGATGGTGATCGGGTAGCGCGAGTCCGGCACCTGCATCCGCTCCAGCGAATCGCGCAGGCGCGCGCCGGAGCCGCGCGCGATCGGCAGCACCTCGCTGCGCGCCTCGCTGGCGACGTCGATATACAGCAGCGAGCCGTCGTAATAGTAGGTCAGCCCGAACATCGAGCACACGCTCTTGAGCACGTGCTGTGCGGATTCGTTGAACTTGCCGCTGATGGTGCCTTCGACCTTGGGGTCGATCACCGCGGTGGTGCCCTGCGAGGCGGTCAGCTCGCGCAGGAAATCGGCCAGGCGCTTGTCGCTGGCCGAGGCCTGGAACGGCTTGCTGGGCCAGCGCAGGTCCGCCGCGCGCGCCCCCTGCGTACCGCACAGCAGCGCCCCCGCCAGGCACAGCAGCGCCGCGGCGGCGCGCCATGGCTGCCCCGGCGTGCCCTGGCGCCATGCCGGTGCGCGCGTGGCGCGGCCAGTCGATCGGTGTTCCCCGTGGTGCCCCAGCATCATGTCAGTTTGCTTGTCCGTTGTTCCTGCGTGCTTGCCTGCGCATCGCTTGCGCTTCTTCAAAGAAAAGTCAGCATGGTCTGCAGCGCGCGCTGCGCGAAGCGCATCACCTCGCCGCCGAGCCAGCCGCCCAGCAGCACCAGCGATACCAGCACCGCGATCAGCCGCGCCGAGGTGCCGATGCTCTGGTCCTGGATCTGCGTCACCGCCTGCAGCACCGCCACCACCAGCGCCACCAGCGTGCCGATCAGCACCACCGGCAGCGTGACCCACAGCACCACCAGCAGCGCCTGGCGCGTGATGTCGAGGATGGTGTCGGCGCCCATCTCACTCTCCGGCCGGGTTCTGGATCCAGCCCACCGGCACCAGCGTCACGTCTTCATCGACCTCCTGGTACGACAGCACCGGGATGCGCGGCGCGACCGGCTCGATCAGCCGCTTGATATAGCGGCGCACGTCGACGCTGACCACCACCACCACGCGCGCGGCGCCCGATCCACCAACCGCGCCTGCCGCGCCTGCCTTCTCGGCGGCCTTTTCCAGCAGCACGCGCAGCTGCTCGCGGATATCGCGCGTGACCTCGTGGCTGAGCAGCAGCAGGTTGCCGCGCGCCGCCTTCTCGATCGCGCCCTGCACGCGCGCTTCCAGCGCGGGCTCGAACAGCACCGCGTCCAGCGACCGGTTGGCGCCGACGTGGCGGCTGGTGATCAGGCGGCCCAGGTCCACGCGCACCAGCTCGGTCAGCGCGATCGCATCGGTTTCCTTGGGCGCCCAGGTGACCAGGCTCTCGAAGATGGTGCGCAGGTTGCGGATCGGCACGCCCTCCTGCAGCAGCCGGCGCAGCACGTCGGTGATGCGCTGCAGCGGCACCACCCGCGCCAGTTCCATCACCAGGTCCGGCGCCTCGGCCTGGATCACGTGGATCATCGCCTGCACGTCCTGGATGCCCAGCAGCGGCGCCGCATGCTGCTTGATCACCGCGCCCACGTGCACCGCCAGCACCTCCTCGCACGACAGCGTGCGCACGCCGTCGGCGTTGCCGGCCCCGGCGGCGCCAGGCCCGGCCGGCACCCACACCACTTCCTGGAACGGCCCGAACGGCGCGCCCGCCTCGGCCAGGCCCTGGTCCACGCGCGCCCGCGCGCCCGGCTCCAGCAGCCGCTTGCCGGGGCGCAGCACGCCGCCGGAAGCCACCACGTCCTGCACGCGGATGGCATACGCGTCGCGCCCGGCCAGCGCGCGGTGCTGGATGCGCAGCCGCGGGAACACCATGCCGAGCTCGGCCTCGACCTCTTCCTTGGCGGTGGTCATGCGTTGCTCGAACAGCCGCAGATCGATGCGCCCGCGCAGCCCCTCGTCCAGTTCCAGCGCAAGCGCCGGCGCCACCGCGGCCCGGGTGCCCGCCGCCGCGCCCTCCGCCGCGTCGGCCATCTCGATCCAGGTGACGGTGCCGGTGCTGCGCTGCGCGCGGCGCAGCAGCAGGTAGCCGCCGCCGGCCACCACCAGCGCCATCAGCCCGAAGGTCCATTTCGGAAAGCCCGGCACCACCAGGAACACGGCAATGGCCAGGCCCGACACCACCAGCGCCCTGGGCTGGGCCAGGATCTGCTTGCCGATGACGTTGCCCAGGTTCAGCGAGCGGGTGCGGTCTTCATCGGACGAGACCCGCGTGATCACCACCCCGGCCGCGATCGAGACCAGCAGCGACGGGATCTGCGACACCATGCCGTCGCCGATGGTCAGGATCGCATAGCGCTGCAGCGCCTCGCCGATGCTCATGTCCTTCATCAGCGTGCCGATGGTGATGCCCGCCAGGATATTGACCAGCGCGATCACCACGCCGGCGATGGCATCGCCCTTGACGAACTTCATCGCGCCGTCCATGGCGCCGTGCAGCTGGCATTCCTGCTCCAGCGCGCGGCGGCGCTCCTGCGCCTGGCCGGCGGTGATGGTGCCGGCGCGCACATCGGCGTCGATGCTCATCTGCTTGCCCGGCATCGCATCCAGCGCAAAGCGCGCCCCCACCTCGGCGACGCGCTCCGAGCCCTTGGCGATGACGATGAACTGCACGATGGCGATGATCAGGAACACCACGCCGCCGACCACCACGTTGTTGCCGACGATCAGCTTGCCGAAGGTATCGATGATGTGGCCCGCGTCGGCATGCAGCAGGATCAGCTTGGTCGAGGCGATGTTCAGCGACAGCCGGAACAGCGTGGTGAACAGCAGCAGCGACGGGAACGTCGACAGCGACAGCGCCGACGGGATATAGGTAGCGACGATCAGCAGCGTCAGGCTCATGCCCAGGTTGATCGTCAGCAGCAGGTCCAGCAGGAAGGTCGGCAGCGGCAGCACGAACAGCGCGATCACGGCAAACAGCAGCAGCGTCAGCGCCAGGTCTGACTGGCGCGACGCCGCCGCGGCCATCTGCTGCAGCCCCGGCGCGCCCGGGCCAAGGCCGCGCGGGAACGCTGGAAGGTTTGCCGGGAGTTTCGCCATCGTCCTTGCCGGTGGGATCAGTGGGCGCAGTGTATGGCCGGCCCGGCACAGCGACCAGTACCGAGGATTCGTAGCGCGGGCCGCACATCCGGCCTGCACGGCCCGTCCCGGGCGGCTGCCGGCGGCGGCCTACAAGGCCTCGTAGTGGACGTGGCTGCACCCCGCTGCTTATCGTTGCGTCTCGAGCAACCGAGCCGCCCAACATGTCCTCCGTCCTGCCTCGCCCTGGCCGCGATCCGTCCGCCCAGGCGCCCGCCGCGGCTGCGCCCGGCAGCGCCGCGCGCGTGCTGGTGCACAGCGCCGCGGCGGCGCCACGGCTGGCCACGGCGGGGCTCGACGCCACGCCGGCGCTGCCGCATATGGAGCCCGATGCCGCGCGGCTGTCCGGCTGGCTGGCCTGCCGCGCGGCCGCCGTGCCGGTGCGCGCCGGCGGGCAGGACTGGCAACTGCGTTTCGTACCCGCCGACCCGGCGATCACGGCGCGGCCCGCGGCCGGCTATGCCTTCACCTTTGGCAGCAGCCACGGCGTGCTGCGCTGGGATGTGGCCAGCGAACGCGTGCTGCTGGGGGCGCCCGGCGCCGCCGAAGCGCTGCCCGCATTGCTGCGCCACGCGCTGATGGCAGACGCGCTGGCCGAAGCGGTGGCGGCACTGGGCCAAGCCGTGCCCGACGCGTTCGACTGGCACCCTGACGGCGGTCGTGCGCAGGCCCTGGCTTCGGCCCACGCCTTCGGCTTCGAACTGTGGCGCGACGCCCCGCCGGCGCGGCTGCGCGGCACGCTGCAGCTGGACCAGCCCGAACGCCTTGCGGCGCTGCCCGCGGGGACGCCCGCGCGGGCACCGGCGTGGCTGGAGCGCCTGCCGGTGCCGATCGCGGTGCGTATCGGCACCACGCGCCTGGCGCTGGGCGAGATGCATGGCATCGGGGCCGGCGACATCGTCGGCATCGACGACTGGCAGGCGCAGGGCGGCGCGCTGGTGGTGCGCTGTACCACCGGGCGCCACGGCCCGGCCTGGACCGCGCTGGCCGAAGGCCGGCGACTGGTGGTGCAGGCCGGCGCCGACGGGCCCAACCGCACGGACGTTTCAAACGGAGCGCATATGGAAGAGCAAGACCCCGCACGGCAGGCCCAGCCCATCCCCCACCCCGACGCGGCACAGCCGCCGCTGTCGCGGCTGGATCAGCTCGAGGTGACGCTGCGCTTTGAAGTGGGCGACGTGGCGGTACCGCTGGCCGAGCTGCGCGCGGTGGCCCCGGGCTATGTGTTCGAGTTGCCGCAGCCGCTCAAGCAGAGCGAGGTGCGCATCGTCGCCAACGGCAACCGCATCGGCACCGGCACCCTGATCGCGGTCGGCAACCGGCTGGGCGTGCGCATCACCACCTTTGCCGGCGGCGACGCATGAGCCCCGGCAGGCAGCCCTATCCCGTTGCGGCCCGGGGGATGCGATGAACAGCGGACTCTACAATCCGGTCCTGATCCTGACCATCATCCTGACGTTCGGCATTGCACCCTTCGTCGCGCTGATGGTGACCAGCTATACCAAGCTGGTGATCGTGTTCGGCCTGCTGCGCGCCGCCCTGGGCCTGCAGCAGGTGCCGCCGAACATGGTCCTGAACGGCATCGCCATCATCCTGACCGCCTACATCATGGCGCCGATCGGCACCGACGCCTTCGACGCCATCAAGCGCCGCGCCGACGCCAACGCCGCTTTCAACGTCAACGACGTAGTCACCGTCTACGACGCGGTCAGCGGTCCGCTCAAGGCCTTCCTGGTCAAGCACACCGAGGAGCGCAACCGCAGCTTCTTCGTCCAGTCCGCCAAGCGCATCTGGCCCGAGGGCCGCGCCGACGACCTCAAGTCCGACGACATGATGGTGCTGATCCCCAGCTTCACGCTGTCGGAGCTGACGCGGGCGTTCCAGATCGGCTTCGTGGTCTACCTGGTATTCGTGGTGGTCGACCTGATCGTCGCCGCCATCCTGCTGGCGCTGGGCATGTCGATGGTGGCGCCGACCACGATCTCGGTACCGTTCAAGCTGCTGCTGTTCGTGATGCTGGAGGGATGGACGCAGCTGATCCAGGGGCTGGTGCTGTCGTACCGCTGAGGGCGGCTTCCCTTGCGCCGGTGCGACGTTCGCCACCGGAGGGTGGCAGCCCGCCATCTCCGCATCGGCCGTGGGCAGGTTCCGGGCACCCTATCGCATCAGCCTGAGTTCGTTGATGCGCAGATCATAGCTTCGCAGCAGGCAAGCCTTGTCGCTACACTTGTTGCGGGAATTGCGCAGCCATGCACGCTGATCCTCCCGTAAGCGCCGCTTGTCCGCCGACGCGTTCAGCTTCTGGTCGTAGATGCCTGCCAATGTCTGATCGACCCGCGCAAGCTCTGTATCCCCGCAAATCAGCCGCGCCGGAACGGTGATGAGCTTGCTGCATGCAAGACTGTACATGAGGGCAGCCCTGGAATCGTCTTGCGTTTCGAGCAGGCCTGGCCGGCACAGACCCTCCAATGACTTGCATGCGACGTTGCGCCCGACCCATGCCATGTCACGTGCACCATAGCGCTTGACGAAGCGATTGATGGCTGCGTGGCTGATGCCCCTTTGCATGGCATTTGCGGCGATGATTTCGTTGCACAGCGAGTCCGCCGCGTAGATGTCGCCACCGCCGCGCCGGTAGCAACTGTGAAAGCCGAGCAGACCGGTACCGACGACACTTCGGCGCTCCCCTGAAGCGAACAGGATCGAGGCACAGGCTGACGCGCACCTGGCGTTGTCTGGAACGGTTGTATAGACGCGAACCTTATCCATGGCGTCGACTAGCCGGAACGCGGCCTCCACATTTCCGCCCGGACTATTCAGAACAAGGATGACAAGTCCTTCTTCATCGCGGTCGGCGGTTCCGGCGACCGCGAGGAACTTCCTTGCATCTCCGTCCCGGATCGTCCCCTCCCCGATTACCATTTTCAGATTGATCTGCGGCTGGTGGTAGATCGTGAAGTCCATCGCCAGCACCACGCCGGGGAACATGAGCACAGTGAAAACAACCCAGAACAGCAGCCGTGGTCCCAGGCTCCGCGCCACCGCGGGCCTGGCTGCGGGGCGCTCGGTGCTGCGCAGGCATGACTGCCCAGAACTAAAGGAGCTGGCTTCCAACTTGCGGGATAGGACATCTGCGGGGAGCACCATTGACCGGACCGGCGCCGTTGCGGCGGGGAAGCTCGAACGGCGCCAACGGGTCGGGAGTCCGCCGGAGGTGAAGACCTTGCAGTCAGAATGCGGTCGGGGACAAATCCAGGCCGCCACTCGAATCGATGGAAATCCGGTAACGGACCGTCGCGGCTGGAGCGAGCCTTACCTCCCTCTCCTTCAAGCCACCGAGACACATGGCCGAAGTCTGGGCGCCAAGAATGATCGCCCCCGGTTTGGCGTAGAACCGCGCCACCTCACCGGATCTGAGTCGGCCAACTTCCTTCCCATCGACTGACAGGACGGTATCGCAAGCGCTGCCGTAGAACCCTTGGTCCCGGGTCACGACCAGCGTTGCAAACTCGCCGGGTGGCGGCGTTTGCAATCCGCTAAGCCGCTCGGAAGGTGCTTGCGCCGCCTGACTTGCGGCTATCGGCGTGGTCGAGCATGCGGAAACCAGCATGGTCACCACGCAGGCAGAGACGATTGTGCTTCGGATTAACACGTGGCCCTCCAGAAGGCTGCGACGCAATGCGTGCAGGAACTAGGCGACGATTGCGGGTCGGCTCAGAATTTGTGCCGGATACCCAAGGCGACGCCGAACATATTGCTCTGCCCGTTGCCCAGCACATAGCTGTTACCAAGCGACAGACTGTTGGCAAAGACGGTCGCGAGCGAGTCAAGCATCAAGCCGGCGTTCTTGGCATAGGCAGTGGTCACGTAGACATCGGTACGCTTGGACAGCGAGTAGTCGGCCACGAAGGAGATCTGCCACGGATTGGCCACGCTTGTATTGCCGTAAAGGTTCTTGAGATCGTCGTAGTTGTACTCGAGCGTGAGTGCCAGCGCCGGCGTGACCTGGTAGTTGGCGCCGACCCAGTAGAAGTCATCGCGCTGGATCAGGGCATCGGCCGCATTCCTGTTCTGGCCCCAACGGTAGCCGCCCATGATCTTGGCCGGGCCGAAGGCATAGCTGGCGCCTACCGCGGCTTTCTTGATGGTGCCGGTGCCGGTGCCGATGGTGGGATTCCACTGGTCATAGCCCGCGGTCGCGGCGAACGGGCCGAACGTGTAAGCCAGCGCCCCGCCATAGGCGGTGTCGCGCCGGAACTGCCCCGGGACTTCGCCATTGCCGCCGATCGGAATGGGGAATCCCACCGAGGCGGGCAAGGCCACCCCGACGCCGAAGGACCAGTGCGCCAGCGCCGTCAGTCCCCCGAACTTCCCGGTGTACTTGACGGTGTTGTCGGCGCGGTAATTGGGGCCAGATTGCATGACGACCGGCTCATACTGCGTGGCATAGGCGGTCGGAGAGAAGTTGGCCAGGGCCTCGAACATCGAGGTGTATTGCCGGCCAAGGCTGACCATGCCAAGACGGCTGCTTTGGACGCCCACGTATGCCTGGCGTCCGAACAGACGGCCGCTTTGCTGCGACAAGCCGTTGTCGATGCCGAAGCCGCTTTCCAGCACGAAGAGAGCCTTGATGCCGCCACCCAGGTCTTCGTTGCCGCGCAGGCCCCAGCGGGAGCCGGATAGCCCTCCCGAAGTCAGACGGTAGGCATCGTTGGCCGGTCCCGGATTAAAACCATTGGCGGCCGTCGGCACGACGCCGGCGTGGTTGACGTATTCCACGTTGGCGTCGATCACGCCGTACAGCGTGACGCTTGACTGCGCAACGGTTGCCAGTGGCCATCCCAGCAATGACATCAAGGCCATTCTTTTCAGTGCCATGCCCGCTCTCCTCTCTTTCTTTTTTCTTGGTGGTTCAACCACGACTTCATGCGCTGGATGGCTGGCCCTGCAGCAGGCTGCCAGGCAACCTGTTCGAGCATAGGAGCGCAATTCGTCCTACGCCAACATCTGATGACCTGAAACGCTAGAAACGGAAAACAGTGTCGGCCGGTTGCAACAGTCGCCAGTGCAGCGCGCTCCGTGCGGAGCGCCTAGAATGCTGGTGAGCCATGGCTCACAGGAGCTTGACCAGAAGTCGTTTCCGTGTCTGAGCCCAAACACACATAACGTATCGAGGAGAGCGACATGTCCGTATGCAAATTGCCCGCATTTGGTTTCGCAGTCCTGATGGCACTGGCTTCGCTAGGTGCGGCCGCCCAGACGGCCCCAGCGTCCCCACCGGGGGCGGCGCCATCCGATGTTCCTGCAGCGCCTCCGACTACGGCCCAGGCCAAGGCGCTGATTGCCGAGCGCTTCAAGGCAGCCGATTCCAATCATAACGGCAAGCTGACTCGCGACGAAGCCCAGGCGGGAATGCCAAAGGTCTACGAAAATTTCGACAAGATCGACGTAAAAAAGCAGGGCTATGTCACCGAGCGCCAGATCGGTTCCTACTGGATGAAGAAGACCAAGGACCAGATGCAGAAGGAAGATCCGATCTGGAACTGAAAGCGCTGCAGATTCCTTGCAGCCTTATAAGTGGACGAAGCGGGCGCATCCGAGCCGTAGCTCCCGCCCGCATCTTTCCCTGTCCGCCCTCGGCGGGTGCCGTTGCGTCTAGTACTTGATATCCCGTGCTGTCTCGCGGCCCTGTTGCTTGGTCTGACGTTTATCCTGCCGGCAATTCGCATTGCTTTGCTGGTCGGTGGCACGACAGTCTTGCTTCGTCTGCCTGGCGTCCTGACGCGTTTCCTGGCGAACGTCGCGGCCGGCTCGGCGTTGCTGCGCTTGCTCTGTCGCCCATGCGGCGCTGGCAAACGTGACGCTGCCAATTACCAATGTCGCAATTAGCGATATCGGATGCAGAACATAGGAATGGGACATAGCTCCTCCCCTCATGGATCAGCCTGGTGCCTTCAACCCCACTGCCTAGCTGGTGCGAACGCATGGCGGCTACGATTGTGACATCGCCGCCTCCACAACTGTATGCCGGCTGGACCCAGAGCGCTACCTTTTCCACATCTGGTGCCAACCGGTGTTTGCTGCTCGCCCCGGGCGGCTGTGCGCTTCAGTCAGCACATGGCTAGTTTCCCGGCCGGCTGCATGCGTCGGCTGCGCCTCTCACCAAAGCAGCGGACGATTCCACAACAAGCCGTGAGCTTGGTCACGTCCCCGACCACCTTCCGGCCATCGCCGAAGGCCGTCACGGTCCCCAACGCTGCGCGGTGCTCGGTCGATAGCCGATATGCCAACCATCCTGCTGGCACTGTGCTGCTAAAGTTCCAGAAGCTGCCCGAGCCGGTCATCATCGCTGGTGTCGCGCTGACCGGTCTTGCCGCTTGCCCGCTGGTGCGGCACTGATCCCACATGGACCACCGAGCTTGAAGCAGGCAAGCGCCCTCCCGGTAACCGGCCAGTGCCATCGGACAAGAATCAGGGATGTCATGGCTGCTCAAAATGACCACACTGCGAAGGCTGGCAGTAACTGGCTCGCACGCATCGCGCTGCCATCCGGCGTTCACCCCGACGCCGTGCCGCTGCTTGCCGGCCGTGCGCTGCGTGGCATCTGTGACGGCTATATTGCCGTGCTGTTGCCCGCCTACCTGCTGGCGCTCGGCTTCGACTCGCTGTCAGTCGGGCTCATCAGCAGCGCGACCCTGATCGGATCTGCCTTCGCCACGATCCTGGTCGGGATCTTCGGGCACCGGTACCCGCAACGGCGCTTGCTGATGCTGGCGGCGGCCCTGATGTTTGCGACCGGCCTCGGCTTTGCGGGCGTCTCTACACTGTGGCCCCTCCTGGTGATCGCCTTCGTCGGCACGCTTAATCCTGGCTCCGGCGACGTCAGTGTCTTTCTGCCGCTGGAACACGCGCGGCTGGCGGAATCCGCGTCGCCTGACACCCGCACGGCGCTGTTCGCCCGCTACGGCCTGACCGGCGCATTCTCGTCCGCATTGGGGGCACTGGCAGCGGCAATTCCAGCATGGCTGGCCGGGCAATCCCGGCTCTCCTCGCTCGATGCGATGCGTCTGATGTTCGTTCTCTACGGGATCGCAGGGCTGTTGCTATGGCGTCTCTATGCGCGCGTGGCTGCCACGCAACCACATCAGTCCGCGAGCGCGGCGGCAACGCCTCTGGGGCCGTCCCGTCCGATCGTATTGCGCCTGGCCATGCTGTTCAGCGTGGACGCGTTCGCAGGTGGACTCGTCGTCAACTCGCTGCTGTCGCTGTGGCTGATGCAGCGTTTCAGCCTGAGCGCTGCCGCGACCGGCCAGTTCTTCTTCGTGGCAGGAATACTCACGACGTTCTCGCAGCTCGCCGCGGTGCCGCTGGCGCGACGGATCGGGCTGCTTAACACGATGGTGTTTACGCATATCCCGTCCAGCCTTTGCCTGATCGCCGCAGCCGTTGCGCCCACCTTGACGCTGAGCCTGGCCTTGCTGCTGGCCCGCAGCGCGCTGTCGCAGATGGATGTGCCTACCAGGACGGCTTATGTGATGGCTGTTGTCACCCCGCCTGAACGGGCGGCGGCCGCGAGCCTGACCGCAGTGCCGCGCAGCCTTGCGGCGGCGCTCAGCCCTGCGCTCGCCGCCGCGTTGATGGCGCACGGCTACGCCAGCACGCCGCTGGTCGCCTGCGGCCTGCTGAAGATCGCATACGACCTTGCGATGCTGCACGCATTCCGCCGGGTCAAGCCACTCGGCTGACTGCTCCGGGCCCGCTGCGGGACTGCAATCTACCTGTCGACGCCGCGCAGGCGAGCGGGCCCGGTTGCAACGCAAGTTTTGCCCCCGGCTTCAGATCGGGCCCCAGAAGAGCCAGCGCGGCACTCACTTCGCCACAAACCGTGCCGTCACGGTCTTGCCGTCGGCAAACCTGATCGTCGCGACCAGCTTGGAACCGGCCTTGAGCTGCAGCTTGTCGGCCGCCACCAGCGCATTGTCCGTCCCCGGGTTCAGCGCCGTTTCCGTCTTCTGCGCTCCGGTCAGCACCGTCAGCTTGCCGCTGGCACCGGCCACCGGCAGCTTCCGGTCATGGTCGTCGACATAAATGGTGACCGCGCCATCCTTGTTGACCAGTTCGAACTGCAGGCCGCTGGCGGCCTGCACGATGCCGCCGTACTGGGCGGGCTTGGCGCCGTGGGCCATGGCCAGACCGGAGAGGCCGGACAGTGCGAGGCTGCCGGCAAACAACATGGCTGAGATCTGCTTCTTCATCGAATACTCCGTTGCTGCAGCGACTTGCGGGCGTCGCTGCCAAAGCCCGTCATCAGTACGCGTCGCCCGGCGGCTGCGCCAGGATCCGCTCCAGCGGCCGGCGCCCGAACAACCAGAATGCCAGGGGTGTCAGCACGGAATCCAGGATGGTCGAGCTGACCAGCCCGCCGAAGATCACCACCGCCACCGGGTGCAGGATTTCCTTGCCGGGCGCGTCGGCCGACACCAGCAGCGGCGTCAGTGCGAACGCCGCAACCAGCGCGGTCATCAGCACTGGGGTCAGCCGCTCCAGCGACCCGCGCACGATCATCGGGATGCCGAAGGCCTCCCCCTCCAGCCGGCACAGGTTGATGTAGTGGCTGATTTTCAGGATGCCGTTGCGCGTGGCAATACCGGCCAGCGTGATGAAGCCGACCATGGACGCCACCGACAGGGTCAGGCCGCCGAGCCACATCGCGATCACGCTGCCGATCAATGCCAGCGGGATGTTGGCCATGATGATCAGCGCGAGCGTCGCGGAACGATAGCGTGAGTACAGCACCAGGTAGATCAGCGAAAGCGACACCAGTGACAGCAGCACGATCAATCGCGTCGCCTGCTCTTGCGCCTGGAACTGTCCCTCGATGCTGGCGAAGTAGCCGCCGGGCAGGCGGGCGCGCGCGACCGCGCCACGCACATCGCCGATGATCTTCGACATGTCCGAGCCATCGGTATTGGCATAGACCACGATGCGCCGGCGGCCGTTCTCGCGCCCGATCTGATTCGGGCCGTCGCCATCCTCGACCGTGGCGATCGCCGACAACGGCACCGCGCCACGCGGCGAATCCAGCATGACCCGGGCCAGGTCCTGCGGCGTACGGCCAGCATCGGGCAGGCGCACCACCAGGTCGTAGCGGCGCACGCCCTCGATCAGCTGCGTCACCCGCGTGCCGTCTGACAAGGTCTGCAACGCCTTCAGTGCCTCGCCTGCCGGAATGCCATATTGCGCGGCCTTGCGGTAGTCGAGCCGCACATTGACTTGTGGAATCAGCACCTGCCTTTCGACCGTGATGTCGACGAGCCCGGGAATGGCGGCCAGCTCCCCGCGCACGTTTTCCGCGAGGCCGCGCAGCGTATCCAGGTCATCGCCATGGATCTTCAGCGCGATCTGTGCCCGCACGCCGGACAGCAGGTGATCCAGCCGGTGTGAAATCGGCTGGCCGATCGCGACGGACGCCGGCAGACTGGCGAGCTGGGCGCGAATCGCAGCCATCACTTGTTCGCGGCTGCGGTCGGAGCGCTTCAGGTCGACGTCGAGTTCGGAGGAATGCACGCCTTCGGCATGTTCGTCCAGTTCGGCGCGGCCGGTGCGCCGCCCGACTTGCGTGACCTCCGGCACCTGCCGGATCAGGCTTTCCGCCAGCGCGCCCATGCGGTTGGCCTCCACCAGCGCGGTGCCCGGATTGAACATCAACGACATCACCAGCGAGCCTTCGTTGAAGGCCGGCAGGAAGGCGCGCGGCATGAATGGCACCGTGGCAGCCGCCAGCGCGACGGCAATGGCAGCCGCGGCAAGCACCGGCTTCGCACGCGGGAATGACCATGCCAGGATCCTGGTATCGACCCGCTTGAGCCACGCTACCAGCGGGCTGTCCGGATGCTCCAGCCGCTTCATCCGCGGCAGCAGGTAGTACGACAGCACTGGCGTCACCGTCATCGACACCAGCATCGAGGCCAGGATCGACACGATGTAGGCGATACCCAGCGGCGCGAACAGGCGCCCTTCGATACCCGGCAGCGCAAACAGCGGCACGAACACCAGCACCACCACCAGCGTGGCATAGACGATGCCGGAGCGGACTTCCACCGACGCACGCCAGATCACCTCCAGGGCCGAAGGCGGGTTCTCCTTGCCGGCGCGCTGCCTGAGCCGGCGCAGGATGTTTTCGACGTCGACCACCGCGTCGTCGACCAGTTCGCCGATGGCAATCGCCAGGCCGCCCAGCGTCATCACATTGATCGACTGTCCCAGCAGGTGAAAGGCCAGTGCGGTGACGGCCAGCGACAGTGGGATTGCCACCAGCGAGATCGCGGTGGTGCGCGCGCTCAGCAGGAAGGCGAACAGGATCACGGTCACCATGATGGCGCCGTCGCGCAGCGCTTCGACGACGTTACCGATCGAGGCCTCGATGAAGTCCGCCTGCCGGAACAGCACCTGTGGCGCGGACAAGCCCGCCGGCAAGCCCTGCTTCAGTTCGCCCAGCGCCGCTTCCAGGTCACGTGTCAGGCGTACCGTGTCGGCCGCGGGTTGCTTCTGCACGCTGACGATCACGGCCGGCCTGCCATTGAAGCCAGCGTCACCGCGCTTGAGCGCGGGGGCATAGCGTACGCCGGCCACCTGCTCGAGCAGCACCGGCATGCCCTCCTTGTAGGCAACGGCCAGACCCTTCAAGTCGTCGAGCCGGTTGGTGCGCCCGAGATTGCGGATCAGGTACTCGCGCCCATTCAGGTCGATGAAGCCGCCGCTGGTATTGGCCGCGAAGTCGCGCAACGCGTCCTCCACCTGGGCCAGTGCCACACCAAACTGCGCCATCCTGGGGGTGTCCGGTTCGACCCGAAGCTGGCGCACCTCGCCGCCGATCGGGATGACCTGCGACACGCCGGCCACCGACAGCAAGCGCGGGCGCAGCACGAAGTCGGCATATTCCCGCGCCTGCATCGGGCTGGCTCTGGCCGGATCGATCGGCAAGGCGATCAGCATGATCTCGCCCATGATCGACGACACCGGCCCGAGAATGGGCGTCAGCCCGCCGGGCAACTGCTCTTTCACCAGCGCCAGCCGCTCCGACACCAGCTGGCGGTTGCGATAGATATCGCTGCCCCAGTCGAACTCGGCATAGACAATCGACAGGCCCACGCCCGATACCGAGCGCACCCGCGTGACGCCGGGCATGCCGTTCAGTGCGGTCTCGATCGGAAAGGACACCAGCAGCTCGACTTCCTGCGGCGCCATGCCCCCGGCTTCGGTGATCACGGTCACCAGCGGCTTGTTGAGGTCCGGGAAGACATCCACCGGCGTGCGCCACGCGGTGAAGGCGCCGTACACCATCAGGATGACGGCGACGGCGAGGACCAGCAGCCGATTGCCGAGGCTGGCGCGGACAATCCAGTTGAACATGCGCGCCCCTCAGCGGATCTGGTTGATCAGCGCCGCTCCGGACACTACCACCCGGTTCTCGGGCGACAGGCCCTTGACCACGACCACGGTGCGCGCATCGAGCACGCGCGCCTCCACCGGCTGGGCGATAAAGCGCTGCGTGCCGGACTTGATCCACACCACCGGCAGGTTGCTGGCGTTGCGAACCAGGGCCTCGCTGGGCAACGCGATGCCCTTGACCGTATCCGTGAGCGTAGCGACCACCGTTACGGGCTGCCCGACGGCAAGCGGCACCGCATTGCCAGTCAGACGGAACGTCAACGGCACGGCGCCATTCCTCAGGCTGCGCCCGGCACCGATGAAATCCAGCTTGCCACCGTCCGATCGCCCGAGGGTACCAGCCCGGATGCGATTGGCCAGCGAGGCATCCGCGGTGTTGGCCTCGATCAGCATCCGCGCCGGGTCGACCACTTCGTACAGCACGTCGCCAGCAGCGACTACCTGGCCGGCCAGCACATTGGCGCTGGCGATGACGCCACTGGCCGGCGCGGTCAGCGTGTCGGTCAGGTGCAGGCTCTTGCCCACTGCCTCGCGCTGGCCGGAAAGGCTCTGGACCTCGGCGCGGGCGGCTTCGATTTCCTTGCGCGGGATGCTGTCCTGCAGCGATTCCAACCGTCGCAGCCGTTGCCGCGCCAGGTTCAGGCTGGCGCTCAGGTTGGCCAGCTGCGCCTGCTGGTTGCCGATATCGAAGGGCTCGCTCTTGTGCCGTAGCACGGCCAGCACCTGGCCTTTGGTGACACGCTGCCCGAGCACCGGAAAGCCACCGGGAGGCGGCTCGATCCAGCCCGGGTGTCCCGCCTGCAGCCGCCCGCCCGCATTGGGGTCGATCGCCACCACGGCATTCAGCTCCACGGTCACCGGGTGCAAGGCTTCCTGCGGCATCGCAGTCCGTATGCCCATGCGCCGTTGTGCGAGCTTGGGCACCTGGACACTGCCGTCCGGCAGCCGGGACAGGCCACCGCTGCCGGACACCGCCGCCGGTGCATCAAGGTGTTCGCCACCGGGGCCGTGTGCACCGGGCCCGGCCAGTGCCGGCATGGTTGCGCAGGCCGCCAGCGCGATCGCGATCGTTGCAAAGCGCTTTGTCTTCGGCATGTCGGGCCTCAGTTCTTCTTATGGGTATTACGGCGCTTTACGCGCCAGGCTGCGACAGCCAGGACAACCGCCAGCAGAAGGACGACCCACGGCCAGCGCGCTGGCCAGAAGGCCCCGAGGCCATCGGCGTGCTGGTCCGCGGCAACGTTCAGGGTGCCCTCGATCAGGTCTGACTCGTTGCCGGCGACCAGCGTAAATACGAGCGCATGGTTGCCGGGCTGGTGCAGCGCCTTGAGGAGCTTTTCGTCGGTAAAGGAGTAGTCGCCGAAGTCAGCGTGCAGCTTGCCTTGCGCCTGGATGCCGTTGAACTCGACCTCCAGCGTGCCGTTCAGCACCGGCTCGTTGGTGGCGTAGCGGTCGATCATCACCGACAGCTCATCCGCGGCCAGCGTGCCAACCAGTTCGAACGCCTCCGTAGTGGCTTCGATGCCGGGCTGGGCATGCGCCGCGGCGCCGGTGCTGGTGGGCGCATCGAGGTGTTCGCCATTGGGGCCGTGGGCGCCCGGAGCGGCATGCGCGGCGCAGGCAAGCGACCAGAGCAGGGTAAAAAAGAGCTGGCGGATCATGGCAGGACTCCGAGAGCCTGGTTCAGGTTGGCAGTGGCGATGCCGCGCCGGGCGCGCTGGCGCGCCAGGTCGGCTTCGGCTTCAAGGGCCTGGTTCTGTGCGCGCAGCACTTCAGGCAAGCCGATTTCACCGGCATTGAAGGTCTTGCGCAGCAGTGCCGCCCGTTCGGACAGCGTGGCGCTGCGCTCTTCCGTGAGCTTGAGCTGCTGCCCGGCGAGCGACAGCGCCGCCTGTGCCGCGTCGATCTCGGCGCGGACGATGCGTTCAGTGCGATCGAGCTCGGCCCGGGCTGTCATCAGTTCAGTCTGCGCGGCGGTCTCGCGCGGCAGATTGCGCGCGTCGGTTGCGAATGGGATTTTGACGAAGAGGCCGATGGTCTGGTCGCTGGGCATGCCGCCGCCGGCCCGGTCGTTGCGGTACAGCACACCAACTTCCGGCGGATCGCGGCGCGATTTGCGCAAGTAGCCAACCTGGCGCTCGCTGCGCAGCACGGCTCGCTGGGCTGCTTCCAAGCGCGGATGGGTCGGCGCGCTGGCGGCCGGAGCGCCCACGGACGCTGCCGCTTCGCCATACCGCGGCGGCAGCGTCGATACGCCGGTCGCTTGCAACAGCCGCGCCCTGGCGTCCACCAGCCGGGCCTCGCTGTCTGCCAGCAAGCCTTGTGCCGCCAGATAGTCCTGTTGCGCCAGCAGCAGGTCGGTACGGGCAAGATCGCCGGCCGTGATCCGCCGCCGCACATCGTCGCGCAGGGAAGCGGCGACCTCCGCTCGTCGCCGCAGCACATCTCGCTCCGCTTCCACCGCCACGAGCTGCCAGACACGCTCGCGCACCTCCGCGGCAACGTTCAGCCGCGCCAGCGCGGCGCCGGCTTCGGCTTCGGCCGCTTGCGCGTCAGCCAGGTCGCCGCGTGCCGCGCGCTGGCCCGGCATCCACACCGGCACGCCAAGCTGGACTTCGCTCTCGCGCAGGCCTCGCCTTTCGGTCCAGCGGTCGTCACGGTGCAGCAGCCCGAGCGTGGGTGGCCCGGCGATCAGCGCGTCCGCCTGGACCCGGCTCGCGGACGCCTCGGCACGGCGACCCTCTGTCGCCTGAAAAGCCACGGACCGCTCCCACGCGATATTGAACAGTGCGTGCAGGTCCGCCGGCGCCGTCTGGCCATGGGCCGCTGGCATCAGCAGCGCGGACGCAACAATGGAAATGAAAGACTTCTGCATGGAATCCCCAACGCAAATCGCGATCACACAGGCAATGCGGCGGGGCGTGGCGCAAGCCATTCAGGCGATGGCGCCACGATAGGCAATCAGAATGTCGGAGCCCCGCCGTCAGGCGGGCGCGTGCGGCGGGCGCAAGGGTGGACTGTCCAGGGGGTCGGGCATGCGGCCGCCTAGAAACAACGGCTCGGGCTGGGTCTGCCGCGACAGCGGCGGCAGCAGGCTCGCGGGCAGGGGCGCCTGGAAGTGGGCGCCGTAGTCGAAGTCGAGCTGGTGCGACGCCGACGCTGGGGAATCGTCAAAGGCGATCTCGCCGTCGTCATCGTGGTGATGCGGGACATGGTCAGCGTGTGCCGCCATATGGTCTGGCGGGAAGCCGGCCGCATGCGCCAGCTGCCGCTGCGCCGCGGCCAGGGCCTGCAGCGGCAGGATCAGCATCAGGAGGATGGCAATCACGCGCGACATGGGCTGGATTCTACCTGACCGGTATCAGGTAGCGCGAAGACTGACGGGACACCGTGTAACTGAATGTCGCAAGGCGAGCGGCCGGCCAGGTGCGCCGATGTCCCGTTGTGGATGTCCAGCGGCCGTTCGTCCGCCGGTGCCCGATGTCCGACATGGGTCGACAAGCCGCCACCAGGCGGCGCTCTCCCCGCCCCGCTCCCGCTGTACCGAATGCAAGCGGGAGTGGAAAGAAAACAGGCTGTCAGGCTGGCAGGCGCAGCGTGGCCTGCAGGCCGCCGCCTTCGCGGTTGGCAAGCTGCAGCGTGCCGCCGAGTGCCTGCGCCAGTTGCTGCGCAATCGCCAGGCCCAGGCCGGTGCCGCCGGTGCCGCGGTTGCGCGAGGTCTCGAGCCGGTAGTAGGGCTGCATCACGCGCTCCAGTTCCGCCTCCGGAATGCCTGGACCGCGGTCCTGCACGGCGATCTGCAGCCAGCCATCGTCCTGCCGTGCCACCGCCAGCGTGACCTCGGCGCCGAACTTCAGCGCGTTGTCGATCAGGTTGGTCAGGATGCGCCGCAGCGCCTGCGGACGCGTCAGCAGCGGCGCGCCGGCCTGGCCTTCGATGGCGATGGCATGGCCGGCGTCGAGATAGTCGCCGGCGAGGCTGTCGAGCAGCGCATCGGGATCGATACGGGCCGGGGTCTCGGTGCCGCCCTGCAGGGTGCGTGCATAGGCCACGCCCTCGCGCACCAGGTGCTCCATCTCGCGCAGGTCGTGGTAGAGCTTCTCTTGCGTGGCGGACGCCTCCATCAGGTCCACGCGCAGGCGCATGCGCGTGATCGGCGTCTGCAGGTCGTGCGAGATCGCCGCCAGGATCTGCATGCGCTCATCCAGGTAGCCGGCAATGCGTGCCTGCATGGCGTTGAAGGCGGCGGCGGCATGGGCCACCTCGGTCGGCCCGGTCTCGGGCACGCGCTGCGCCTTCAGGTCGGGCCCCAGGTTCTCGGCGGCGCTGGCCAGCTGGCTGAGCGGGCGCGTGACCACGCGCACCGCCAGCCAGGCACACGCCGCCAGCAGCGCCAGCTGCGCCGCCAGCATCGCCAGCAGCCACGGCGACACCAGCGCACGCCTGGGCTGCACGTCGATCGTCAGCGGGCTGCCGTCATGCAGCCGCAGGTGGACCTGGAAGCCGCCGCCGGGCTGGCTGCTGGCCGAGACCGGATAGCGTCCCTGCAGCGCCTCGGCAATGGTGTCGACGGCCTTGCGCGCCAGCTCGGCGCGCGGCGGCTCTCCCGGCGTGCCGGCGTCGAGGCGGTAGCTGTAGTTCTCGCGCCGCACCCGCTCCAGCCAGGGCGCGCGCTGCTCCGCCGGCAGCATGTCGAGCATCGCCACCGAGCTGGCCACGTCGCGCTCCAGGTTGCCCAGCATGAGCCGGTCGGCCGCACTCTTGCGCTCCATCATCACCAGGCTGTACGACAGGCTCTGCGCCAGCACCAGCCCGACCAGCAGGATCACCATCAGCCGCGCGAACAGCGTGCGCGGCCATGCCAGTCCCTTGCGCGCGCGCCCGTTCATGCGCGCTCCTCGCGGATTTCGACGGTGGCGCTGAAGACATAGCCGCCGTTGCGCACGGTCTTGATGTAGCGCGGCTCGCGCGCGTCGTCGCGCAGGCGCTGGCGCAGGCGGCTCACCAGCAGGTCGATCGAGCGCTCGAACAGTTCGGCGTCGCGGCCCTGGGTCAGGTTGAGCAGCTGGTCGCGCGTCAGCACCCGCTGCGGATGGTCGACGAAGACACGCAGCAGGCGGTATTCCGCGCCGCTGAGCGCGACGATCACGTCCTGCTCGTCGAGCAGGTGGCGCGCATTGGTGTCGAGCCGCCAGGGCCCGAACGCCAGCACGCTGGCGGCCTCGGTGACCTGCAGGTTGGGCGGCAGCATGCGCGTGCGCCGCAGCACCGAGCGGATCCGCGCCAGCAGTTCGCGCGCGGCAAAGGGCTTGACCAGGTAGTCGTCGGCGCCCATCTCCAGCCCCAGAATGCGGTCGGCCTCTTCGTTGCGCGCGGTCAGCATCAGCACCGGCAGGTTGCGCCGCTCGCCCGCGCGCAGGTCGCGGCACAGCGCCAGGCCGTCTTCGCCGGGCAGCATCAGGTCCAGCACCACCAGGTCGACCGAGCCCTTGTCCAGCACGGCGCGCATCTCGCGCCCGTTGGCGGCCAGGGACACGCGCATGCCGCTGCGCTCGAGGTAGGCGGCAACCAGTTCGCGGATTTCGCGGTCGTCGTCGACGATAAGGATATGGTCCTGCGGGGTCATGGCGGGTCCCGGAATCGAAGAAAGTGAAGAAGACAAAGGGGGCGGCCGGCGCCGGCAAGGATGGCCGTCGCCTGGCTTGGTGTCGCCATTATGCGGCGCTGGCGGCGCTCTTTGTATCGCTGTGTATCCGGGCCGGGTCCGGACAAGAAATATTGCACAGCGGGCCGGATGCGGAAACAACGCCGATACGCCGGAGCGGTGCAATGCACCCATCGCCAATCCCGGAGTCCACCGCCATGATCGATGCCTACCTTGCCTTTGCCGCCGGCGTGCTGACGATTGCGTCGCCGTGCGTGCTGCCCGTGCTGCCCATGCTGCTCGGCGCTTCGCTGGGCGAAACCAGCCGGCTGCGCCCGCTGGCGATCGCGCTGGGTTTCGTCTCCGCCTTTTCCGCGCTGGGCATCGTCTTCGGCGCGCTCACCAGCGCCTTCAGCGACGCCCCGGGCGTGATCCGCAACGTGGCCATCGCCATCCTGTTCGCCGCCGGGCTGGCGCGGCTGTGGCCGGCCGGCTTTGCCCGCCTGACGGCACCGTTCGCCGCGCCGTTCGCCGCGCTCACCGACCGCGCCGCCGGCGCCGGCAGCCGCGCCGGCAACGGCCTGGCCGGCGGCTTTGTGCTGGGCATGACGCTGGGCGCGGTATGGACGCCCTGCGCGGGCCCGGTGCTGGCCTCGATCCTGGCGCTGGTGGCCAAGGCGCAGGACCTGCATCGCGCCGCCGGCCTGCTGGCCCTGTTTGCCGCCGGCGCCGCCGTGCCGATGCTGGGCATCGCCTACGGCGGCCAGTTCGCCACCACCCATGTACGCCGGCTGGCACGCCATACGCCACGGCTGCAGCAAGCCTTCGGCGTACTGGTGGTGGCCACCGCCATCGCCATGTACTTCCAGTACGACACCGTCGCCGTCGCCTGGCTGACCTCGCTTTTCCCCGCAACCCAACCTGGAGCCTGAACCATGCCCCGCATCCTTCGCACCCTGTTCGCCGCCGCCGTCCTTGCCGCCGCCCCGCTCGCCATCCAGTCCGCCGCCGCCGCGCCCGCCGATTATGGCAAGGCACCCGAATTCACCGGCATCGGCCAATGGCTGAACTCCGAACCGCTGACCGTCGCAGGACTGCGCGGCAAGGTGGTGCTGGTCGACTTCTGGACCTACAGCTGCATCAACTGCATCAACACCCTGCCCCATGTGCGCAAGTGGTACGACAAATACCGCGACCAGGGACTGGTGGTGGTGGGCGTGCACACGCCGGAGTATGCGTTCGAGCGCTCTACCGGCAACGTCCAGGCCGCGCTCAAGCGTTTCGATATCCGCTACCCCGTGGCGCAGGACAACGCCTATGCGACCTGGAACGCCTGGCGCAACCAGTACTGGCCGGCGCTGTACCTGGTCGATGCCAACGGCAACGTGGTCTACAAGCACTTCGGTGAAGGCCAGTACGCCGAAACCGAAGCGGCGATCCAGAAGGCGCTGGGGCAGCGCCGCTGAGCTGCAAAGCCGCCATGGGGGCGGCCTGCGCGGCATCCGCCTGATCTTCCAGCGCAGGGGAGTTGATACAAATTGTATGCAATCTTTGTATCACGGCTCGCTGATCCCTGTTATTCTTGCACGCCTGTTGAGGCGGGATTCAGGTCCTGCCCGCCTCGCTCGCGGAGTTGCCGCACCTGGCCCGCGAGCGTGCACGAGGGCGCCGGGTTCCCCGCCCGGCGCCAGAAGAACAAGACAGCCCGCAACATCCGGGCAGACGACAGGAGACTCGAATGGCGCCCTTGCTATTCCAGGTGGAAGACCGCCCCCCACGGGTGACGACATTCTTGCTCGCGCTCCAGCACCTGCTGGCCGCGCTCGGCGGCATCATCGCGGTGCCGCTGGTGATCGGCGGCGCGCTGCGCCTGCCCTCCGACCAGGTGGTGGCGCTGGTCAATGCCGCGCTGCTGGGCTCGGGCATCGTCACCATCATCCAGTGCAAGGGCGTGGGCCCGGTCGGCATCCGCATGCCGTGCGTGATGGGGACCAGCTTCGCCTTCGTCGGCGCGGCCATCAGCGTGGGCGTCGAGCACGGCGTGGCCGGCATCCTGGGTTCGGCGCTGGCCGGTTCGCTGGTGATGATCCTGGGCAGCTTCTTCATGCCGGCGATCCGCAAGCTGTTCCCGCATACCGTCACCAGCGTGGTCGTGACCATGATCGGCCTGTCGCTGATCCCGGTGGCGATCGACTGGGCCGCCGGCGGCCAGGGCAGCAGCCGCTACGGCGCCCCGGGCAACCTGGCGATCGCGGTCGCGGTGCTGGCGCTGGTGGTGGCGGTGGTGCAGTGGGGCAAGGGCATGCTGTCGGCCTCGGCCATCGTGGTCGGCATTGCCGGCGGCTACCTGCTGTGCCTGGCGCTGGGGCTGGTCGACTTCACCCAGTTCCGCCAGGCGCCGGTGTTCGCGGTGCCGCAGCCGCTGCACTTCGGCATGTCGTTCCCGATCTCCGGCATCGTCGCCATGTCGATCGCCTTCCTGGTCACCATCGTCGAATCGACCGGCACCTTCATGGCGCTGGGCTCGGCCACGCAGCGGCCGGTGTCGGGCAAATGCCTGTCGCGCGGCATCCTGTGCGACGGCTTCGGCTCGGCCTTTGCGGCGCTGGTGTGCAGCCCGCCGCTGTCGACCTTCGCGCAGAACGTCGGCGTGGTGTCGCTGACCGGCGTGGCCAGCCGCCATGTGGTGGCGCTGACCGGCGTGATGCTGCTGCTGGCCGGGCTGTTCCCGGTGCTGGGCGCGCTGGTGGTGACGATCCCGCAGCCGGTGCTCGGCGGCGCTGGCCTGATGATGTTCGCGATGATCGTCTCGGGTGGCATCCAGATGCTCAGCACGGTGCGGTTCACGCAGCGCAATACGCTGATCGTGGCGGTGTCGATCGGCTGCGGCCTGGCCGTGACCTTCCGCCCGGAACTGCTGGCGAAGCTGCCCGCCTTCGTGCATGAGGTGTTCGGCTCCGGCATCACCGTGGGCTCGCTGTCCGCGGTGTTCCTGAACCTGCTGCTGCCCGGCGGCAAGGAAGCCGCGGCCGACGAAGCCGGCCACGGCACGGTGGGCGAGGCCGCCTGAACGCCATCACGCCATCACGCCGGCTGCGCTAGTGCGCGCCGGCGGCCACGGTGGGCGTCAGTAACGGGTAGGGATTGATCGCTCCGCCCGCCGTGTAGATGCCATAGTGCAAGTGCGGCGGCGTGCCGCGCGCGTTGCCGGTGGTGCCCACATACCCCAGCACGGTGCCGGCGGCGATGATGTCGCCGGCGCGCACGCCGGCATACCGGTCCAGATGGGCGTAGTAGTGCATCTGGCGCCCCGGCCCCATCACCCACACCACGTTTCCTCCCAGCTGGTTGGTGCCGACGCGCGTGACGATGCCCTCGGTGGCCGACACTACTTCCCGGCCGCGCGGCGCGAAAATGTCGATGCCCTCGTGCTTGCGCCCGCCGGCACGCGCGCCGTGCCAGGTGTCGCGCAGCGCCCTTGGGCCAACCCCGGCGACCGGCACCGGCAGCGCCGCCGGCGCGGGCCGGGCCGACAGCCGGGCCGCATAGATTGCGCGCTCCAGCGGCGGCTGCAGCCATGGCCAGGCCAGGCAGCTCAGCCCGATCCACAGCGCCAGCCATGCCAGCCGGCGCACCAGCGCAAGCAAAGGAGGAACGAGACGCGAGGCGGCCATATGCCTTCGACGGCAGCCTGGCATGCGAATTCCCGCCCACGGCCCCCATTATGTGACCCATACAAGCCTTCTTGCCGCCGTGCTGGCCGAACCATCGGCGCCGCGGCCGGTCATAACTGGACCGTTTTGATTGCAACAGGAGAATCCATGGACTGTCCGGTGTGCCCGCAAACCCAACTCGTGATGTCCGAACGCCAGGGCATCGAGATCGATTACTGCCCCAAGTGCCGGGGGGTCTGGCTGGACCGGGGCGAACTCGACAAGATCCTGGAGCGTTCGGCGGCGGCAGCCCCGGCGCAGCAGGCCCCGCTGCAGCCCCCGCAGCAGCAGGCCCCGATGCACAGCGCACCGCGGCAGCAGGGCTACCAGCGCGGCTACGGCGACCATGACCGCGACCGCTATTACGAGCGCGAGCAGAAGCACTATCGCAAGAAGAGCATCTGGCACGAGCTGTTCGACTAAGCCGGCCAGCGTTTGAGAAAAAGGGCGACACGGGTCGCCCTTTTTCTCGTTTGTGGCCCGCTACAGCCCGGCCGCCAGGCCGTCGCCGCGCGGATCGGCCGCGCCATACATCACGCCGGTGACCGGGTCGATCAGGATCGCGCCGGCGTGGCCCATGGCGTCGGTAAAGGCCTGCACCCGCTTCACCGGATGCCCGCGCCGCGCCAGTTCGGCGGTCACCGCTTCCGGCACGCGGCCCTCGATCTTGAGGTCGTTCGACGACACGCCCCAGTTGCGCCCATAGAGCAGGCGCGGCGCATTGACCGCGTCCTGCGGCGACATGCCGAAATCGACGATGCGTGTCACCAGCGCCGCCTGCGTCTGCGGCTGCCCCTCGCCGCCCATGGTGCCGTAGACCAGGAACGGCTTGCCGTCCTTCAGCAGCAGGGCCGGGTTCAGCGTATGGAAGGTGCGCTTGCCCGGCGCCAGATGGTTCACGTGCGCGGGATCGAGGGAAAAGAACGCACCGCGGTTCTGCAGCAGCACGCCGGTGCCCCTGGGCACGATGCCCGAGCCGAAGTCGTGATAGACGCTCTGGATCATCGACACCACGTTGCCGTCCTGGTCAGCGGTGCCGAACCACACCGTATCGCCGTGCGGATCCATCGGCTTCACGTCCGCGCCGGCGCGCAGCATGCTGATGCGACCCGACTGCGCCTGCCCGTGCCGCGACGACAGCAGCCGTTCCAGCGGGATCTGCACGAACTCCGGGTCGGCGAGGTAGCGGTCGCGATCGGCAAACGCCTGCTTGGTCGCTTCCACCAGCACGTGGTAGTAATCGGCCGTGCCCTCGCCCAGCGCGCGCACGTCGCGCTTGTCAAGGATGTTCAGGATCTCCAGCGAGGCAAACCCTTGCGTATTGGGCGGGACGTTGACGGCCTGGTAGCCGCGGTAGTTCACCGTGATCGGCTTGACCCAGTCGGCGCGGTGGCGGGCGAAGTCCGCCTGGGTCAGCACGCCGCCGTGCGCCTGCAGGTCGGCCACGATCTTGCGCGCGATCTCGCCCTGGTAGAACGCGGCCGCGCCGCCCGACGCAATCTGCCGCAGCGTGCCCGCCAGGTCGGGCTGGCGCAGCGTTTCGCCCATCCGGTAGGCCGACCCGTCCGGCTTCAGGAAGGTCTGGCGAAAGCCGTCGAAGCGCTGCAAGGCGCGGAATTCCGTGTCGGCCGGATCGAGATTGACGCGGCTCCACGACGCCAGCGACGCCGACACCGGGAATCCGCCCTCGGCATGCCGGATGGCATCGGCCATCAGCTCCGGCCATGGCAGGCTGCGCCCCATGCCCTGGCGCGCGTACTGGTACGCCGCTTCCCAGCCGGCGACGGTACCGGGCACCGTGATGGCCGACAGGTAGCCGCGCGCGGGAACCCGGTCGAGTCCATGGTTCCGGTAAAGCGCGATGGTCGCGTGTTCGCCGGCGCGCCCGCTGGCATTGAGCGCGCGCACCTCGCGCGTGCGGGCGTTGTAGATCAGCCAGAAGGCGTCGCCGCCGATGGAATTCATGTGCGGGTACACCACCGCGATGGTCGACGCCACCGCGATCGCGGCATCGACCGCATTGCCGCCGTGCTCCAGCGCGCGCAGCCCGGCCTGCGTCGCCAGGCGGTTGGATGAGGTCACCATGCCGCCGGTGGCCATCGGGTTGAGACAGGCCGAAGGCGTGTCGCAGTACTTGCCGGCTTCGTCGACGGCCGACGCCGGCGCGGCGGCCAGCGTCAGTGCCGAGCACATGCCGGCCAGGCGCAGAGCGGTGAAGAATCTTGTGCGATGCATCGCAGGCTCCCTGGGTAACACAGCGAAGTTGCATGCCGGAGCGGAGGCAACCGGCACGAGCGGTAGAGCGGATTGCCCGGATTGTCTTGCGGGGCGAGCGCAAGTTAGCCTGCGCCAGACAATCTGGCTAACGGCAAAGTCGCGTCCGCTGTCGCCAATCGGACATGCGCCGCGGCGTTGCCCGTATCGCCAGCCACCGCAGACCCACCACCACCGGACCCGCATGCCTGCACACGACCCCGGCCTGCGCGCGCTCGCGCGGCTGCCCCGCCCGCTGTATGGCCATATCGAAGCCTTGCCCAACCGCGTGCTGGGCTACCGCCACCGCCACCCCTGGTGCCAGTTCGCCTATGCCCTGCAGGGCGTGCTCGAGGTGTGGACCGACCGCGGGCGCTTTGTCGCGCCACCGCAGTGGGCGGTATGGATTCCGGCCGGCGTGGCGCACCGCGTGCGCTGCGCGCCGGGCACGCGCATCCGCAGCCTCTACCTCGATCACAGCGTGTGCGCGGCGGCGCGGGCCCGTTGCCGGGTGCTGACGGTCAGCCCGCTGCTGCGCGAGCTGATTCGCACCTTCAGCCACCTGCCGGCCGAATACGATGAGGATGGCGCCGACGGGCGCCTGGCACGCGTGCTGATCGACCAGCTTGGTGCCGCGCCCGAAGTGGAATTCATGCTGCCGCTGCCGGCCGACCCGCGCGTGCGCCTGGTCTGCAATGGCCTGCAGCGCCAAGCCGACCGCGATACCAGCCTGACCGCGTGGAGCGCGCGGCTGGCGGTCTCGGGCAAGACCCTGACGCGGCTGTTCCAGCGCGAAACCGGGTTGACCTTCCGCGCCTGGCGCCAGCGGCTGCGACTGCTCGACGCGGTGCCCCGGCTGGAGCGCGGCGAAGCCGTCACCGAGGTCGCGCTGGATTGCGGCTATGAATCGCTGTCGGCGTTTATCGCGGCCTTCCGCCGGCTCTACAACATGACGCCGGGAGAGCTGTCGCGCGCCAACCGCGTCATTCCCGCCAGCGGTTAGCGAGCGCGGTCAGGCCCGCGTGCGGTGGCGCCGCGCCGCCTCCGCCGCGGCATCGCGCAACGCCGGCGGCAGCGCGCGCAACTCGGCCGCGAAGAAGGCCCGCTCCGCGGGCCGCAGCGCGGGAAGCTGCCGGGCAAGCCGCTCCACCGCGGCACACGCGGCGGCGGTGGCGCCCTGCTCATGGGTCAGGTACCAGGCCGATTCCAGCAGCAGGTTGGCCAGTTGCAGCGGCGCCAGCCTGACGTGGCCGGCGTCGTGGTCCTCCAGCGCGAACGCAGCCACCGCCGACCAGCGCACGAAGCCCCTGGCCGGCGCAAACGGCGCATGGAACGGCCGCAGCGCCTCGACCGCGTCGGCCACGGAAAGCGGCCGCTGGCGGCGGAACACGGCCAGGCTGTCGCTGGCGCTGGCCGGGCGGTCCAGCGGCGGCGCATCGGGGCCGCAGCTGCCGCGCGCGATGCGCAGCAGGAAGATCGCATTCCAAGCCGTGCCGCCGCCGACCCCGAAGCGGTCGCAGATCCATTCCGACAGCCCCAGCCAGCGCATCGCCTGGCGCTGCACGGCGCTGGCGGACAGGCTGCGCCCGGCATCGATCAGCCCATGGCGCCAGAACAGCCACAGGCTCAGCCCGATATTGGCCGCGGCATGCTGCACGGCATCGACCGAATCAGCCTCGTAGGCGGCCTGCAGCGCGCCCGAGAACGCGTCCAGCGCGCGCTCCGCCGCCGTCGCCGCGCCCGCATGCGCGGGGCGCATGGCATCGGCCTTGAGCAACAGCGCGTCGAGGTTCAGCACCTCGAAACGCACGCGCGGGTTGTAGCGCACCACCAGGCGCAGCACGGCATCGGCGTGCAGGTGCTCCAGCCCGGCGCGCGCGCCGTCGCCGTCGCCGCGCGTATAGCGCTCCCAGGCGCGCACCACCTGCGCCATGGCCTGGAACGCCGGCGTGGCCGCGCCGGCATCCGCTGCATGCGCCAGCTTGTCGAAACGCCGCAGCGCGGCGCGGCTCTGGTCCAGGCGCCCGCTTCGGCGCCAGGCCTGGCTTTCCTTGAGCAGCGACAAGGCCCGCTGGAAGCCATCGCCGGCCAGCCGGCGCGCCGCGCCGAAGGACTCGGCCACGGCGAAGCCGTGGGCGCCGGCATGGCCGTCCTGCGCGCTGCGCATGGCCTGCGTCAGCTCGCTCCAGTAGGCCATGTCGCGCATCACGTAACCGGTGGCATCCGCTTGCCCCGGCGGCATCGGCTGCGCGCCGGCAGGAAAGCCGAAATGGCGCGCCAGCGCAACTGGGCCCAGCGTGCGTCCGTTGGCGATAAAGCGCAGCCGGCGCGCGCTGGCTGCCGTCAGCCAGAACGGCCCGCGGCTGCGCTGCGCCGGGTTGGCCGCGGCCGGATCGCGCGCGCGGTCCGCGCCCCACCCCATCACGACGCCCCAGCTTGCGAAGTCTGCAAACGCGCGCGACACCAGCATGCGCAGGTTGGCCGCCGTGGGAAACGCGCTGCGTACCGCGGCGGCGGGGACCACGCCGTCGCCGCTGCGATGCGCATGCCAGGCGCGCGCGAGCAGCCAGACCGACTGGTAGCGCGCGGGCCGGCCCGCGACCCGGTAGGGACTCGACACGTCGACATGGATAGTGGCAGGTGAAGCGGGCATCGTTCTGGAACCAGGCATCAGGGGCGACGCCCGCCATGTTACGCAAGTTACAGGGCATGCGGTTGGCGCTGCGCTGGCCCTCTCCTATGCTGCGCATCACGGTCCGGGCCCGGATTGTCATTCCCTTAACTTCCCACGCACAACCATGAACCCTCGTCTTGCCCGTCTGCTGACACCGCTGGCCTTCGGCCTTGGCCTGCTTGCCGCGCACCTGCCCGCGCTGGCCGCGCCCAAGGAAGCGCCGCTCGACGCCGCGGCACTGTTCCGCCAGGCCGATACCACCGGCACCATGGTGATCTACGACCTGCGGCGCGAGCGCATGCTGACCTACAACCCGGCCCGCGCCGCCACGCCTTATTCTCCGGCATCGACCTTCAAGATCATGAACTCCCTGATCGGCCTCGAGACCGGCGCGGTCGCCGACGTCGACCACGACAAGCTGCCGTGGGACGGCAAGGTCTGGCTGGTCGGCGGCAAGGCCGTGCTGCCCGAGGCCTGCAACGCCGACGTGCCGCTGCGCGTGGCCCTGCCCAACTCCTGCGTGCCGGCCTACCAGGCGCTGGCGCGCCGGGTCGGCAGCGCGGCCTACCAGCGCTACCTGACCGCCTCGCACTATGGCAATGCCGATAGCTCCGGGCCGGTGGACCGCTTCTGGCTGAACGGCAGGCTGCAGATCACCGCCTACCAGCAGATCGATTTCCTGAAGGGCCTGGTGCGGCGCACCCTGCCGTTCTCGCCCGCCACCTTCAGTGCCGTGGACGACATCACCGTGCTGGAGCGCACCGCCGACTACACCCTCCACGCCAAGACCGGCTGGGCCGATTCGGCCAGGCCGGCGGTGGGCTGGCTGGTGGGCTGGGTCGAGCGCGGCAACGATGCTTACCTGTTCGCCCTCAATCTGGACCTGCTGCGGGCGGAGCATGCCAAGGCGCGGATGGAGATTGCACGGGCGGCGCTGCGCAAGGCGGGGGCGTTGCCGGAGTGAAATGCTGCGAAGGACCCTTGCTGTTTCAAGGACCGGTGCGCTTGGCCTGATGGCCATGGGTAAAGGCTCAGCTTGAAAGGCCCATGACTACACGACCTCAAATGCAGTAACGGCTCACTGATTTGACGGTGCCATGGCACCGTCAATTTCTTTACTTTCCCGGCTTGCACTTTATCAATGCGACCAGCTTAGCGTTATCAAACACCCATACGGCGTGCCACCTTCTCCGCCGCATGAGTCGCTGCACATGCTCTTTGTGATTGATTGGATCGCGCGCCGGCTTTCTGCGGTGCCGCAGCGCATTGCAATAGTGGCAAGCCGCGACGATATTGCGGCTCGAATCACGGCCGTCATCGACACGAGCATGCAGATGCTCCGCCGTCCATTGAAGCTGCAGTGCCTGTTTTCGTGAGAGTCCAAATTCAGCAAGAAAGCCGATTTTAGGATTGCGCTGATTTACCGCTGAGCATTGGATCTCTAGTTTGACTCGGCCGGCGGTTCCCGCGTCGCCCAACCCTGCGCGTCGCGGAATCCGCCCGCACCCGAGCAACGGGACGGCCAAGACCGTCCCCCTTCCAGAGGTGAAATCCAATGAGACAACTGGTCATGCCGGCAGCCCTGCTGTCGGCCATCGCTTTGCTGGCCGCCTGCGGCGGCGGCGATGACGGCACGAGCACCACGGCGCCACCAACCCCGCCATCCGACAACCAGCCGGCACCGGCACCGGCACCGGCACCGGTACCCGAACCGGCACCCGAACCGGCACCGGCGCCAGAACCGAAGGGCGAACTGCTGCCCAGCCTTGGCGCCCCACAAGCAGGCTCGACCGCCGCGGTGGGCAACGGCAGCGAAGGAATCTGGGTCAGCTTTACGACCACCACGCTGGTCGATTCCAGCGGCAGGTTCATCCAGCCGAGATTGTTGGCCGTCCTGCGAGGCACGTTCCAGTTCTCCGGATCGAGCTGGACACTCGGCCCCGACACCCTGTATGAAACCGGGCTGGCCAGGCCAGTCACGGGCAGCGGCACCATTACCCCTGGCCAGCGCCTTGACGGCAACTTCGTCGTTCCGCCGAGCACCGATACCAACGGACTGGCGGGCATCTACGATTCGTCCAACGCGCTGGCCGTCGACCAGGCCGCCATCGCCGGCGACTGGAAGCAGAGCGGCTTTGCCATGCATATCGACCCGGCGGGCCATGTCGCGGGTACCTACACCGCGGGGACGCGCGTATGCGAGCTGCAGGGTACGGCGACGCTGGCCACCCCCGGATCGGCCAAGAACCTGTACGCGGTCAGGATCTTCGCCCAGGCGTCGACGCAACCGGGCACCACCGGGTGCGCGCTGTCGACCGGCATTCCGCATGACGGCCTTGCCGCCATCCGGCTGATGCCGGCCAACGGCGAAATCGTCGTGAACAGCAACACGCGCTATGTGCGCACGCTGGTCATGAGCGCCAGCACCGGCACGGGCGGGTTCTTCGCCACGCAGATGTCGAAGCAACCGCAGTATCCACAGTAAGCGGTACGCCCGCGGGGCGGCGGACAGCATTCGCCGCCCCGCGTTCATGCAGCAAAAGCCAATAGCCATCCGCTACGGCAGGAACGCCGGTGACAGCAGCCGCAGGCCCACCGTAAAGAAGCGCGCGCCGCTACCGCCGCCGAACACGTTGCCGTAGGTGGTGTCGACCTGGACCCGGTCCTGCACCACCCAGAAGCGAAAACCGCCCTGAAACGACGGCTTGCCGCGGTTCTGGCCGAAGGCCTCGGCGATCAGGAACACGCGCGGGTGGAGCTGGGTCTCGGTGCCAGCGCCCCAGGTCATGCGGGTCTGGCGATTGCCGGTGTCGCGGTTGGCGCCCAGGTTCAGGTGCGCGATGAAGCGGTCGTCGGCGAACGAGATCGATACCGGCACGTTGACATACAGGTTGCCCAGCACCTTGTCGGGCTCGGCATCGGGATGGTGGATCACCCCGCCCGACAGCGCGACGCCGTAGCCGTTGGTTGCCAGCGGCTTGAGCAGTGTCTTGGCCTGGAACTGCACGTTGGTGCCGTCCCAGGCGCCATCGACCCGCTGCAGCGAACCGCCCAGCGTCAGCTCCAGGTTGCCGGTGGGATTGCAGCCGGGCAACGCCCACAGCTCGTTGCCGCCGGACTGGAACTGCATCCACGATTCCAGCTGGCAGGCCTTGGGATCGACGATGCGGGCATCGTCCGTGATGAGCGGCCGCGCCGCCAGCGCCGTGCGGCAGGTGGCGGCCACGAGGGCCAGCGCGGCCAGGCGTACGAAGAACTGGTGCCACACCATGGCAACCTCCTGAGCAAATACAGCCATCTGGCCGGCGACGATACACGCCAGCCATGACAAGACATCGAAAGGCAGCAAGGGAGGTCGGGCACCGGCGGTCGCAGGCGTGGGCCTGGCCGCATGGGGCAAGGCAGCGCCGGACGGCGGCACTGCAGCGAATCACCGCAGTGTCTCAGCGCGCCGGCGCGGCCGGGGAAACTCCCGTTGCGCAAGAAGGACTGGGACAACTGTCCACGGATAGCTCCGTTGGGAAGAACGGGGCGCAGTGTAATCCCGGCCCATGGCGTGGTCAACCCGATCCATGCGCCGCGCGCATGGCTGCATGCGGAGATATCGCTACCGCTCGCCGGCCACCCTCTCCTAACATCATCGGCACCATCTGCCAGGGCCGGTGCGAAAAGCCAGCGCCCGGTCCCCGCCCCAGGCAGCTGCCACAGAGGAGGAAGCCAAATGCCAAACAGTGCCGCGCCAACGAGCGCGCCCTACACGCCGCCGACCCAGGCGGCGCCCGCCATCCAGCCCAGCCAGCGCCGCCGCGCCATCATCGCCACGGTGATCGGCAACGGCCTGGAGTGGTTTGATTTCACCGTGTACAGCTTCTTCGCGGTCATCATCGCCCGGCTGTTCTTCCCCACCGGCAACGACCTCAGCTCGCTGCTGCTGGCCGTGGCCACCTTCGGCGTGGGCTTTTTCATGCGCCCGGTGGGCGGCATCGTGCTGGGTGTCTACGCCGACCGCGTCGGGCGCAAGGCGGCGCTGTCGCTGACCATCCTGCTGATGGCGCTCGGCACCACGCTGATCGGGATCGCCCCCACCTATGACCAGATCGGCATCCTGGCCCCGCTGCTGATCGTGGTGGCGCGGCTGATGCAAGGCTTTTCCGCCGGCGGCGAAATGGGTGGCGCCACCGCCTTCCTGACCGAATACGCGCCGGCGCGCCAGCGCGCCTACTATTCCAGCTGGATCCAGGCCAGCATCGGCGTGGCCGTGCTGCTGGGCGCCGCGGTCGGCACCTTTGTCACCAGCTCGCTGAGCGAGGCGGCACTCAACAGCTGGGGCTGGCGCCTGCCGTTCCTGCTTGGCATCGTGATCGGCCCGGTGGGCTATTACATCCGCCACCATCTTGACGAGACCCCGGCCTTCCGCGACACCGCCGAGCGCGCCGATTCGCCGCTGAAGGAAATCTTCCAGGCCTATCCGCGCGAAACCACCGCCAGCTTCTCGATGGTAATCCTGTGGACGGTGTGCACCTATGTGCTGCTGTTCTACATGCCGACCTATGCGGTCAAGGTGCTGAAGGTGCCGCAGGCCGACGGCTTCGTCGCCGGCATGGCGGGCGGCGGCGCCATCATGGTATTCGCGCCGCTGGTGGGGCTGCTGGCGGACCGCATCGGCCGGCGCGTGCTGCTGAGCGGCTCGGCGCTGCTGATCCTGGTGCTGGCGTGGCCCATGTTCGCGTACATCAACCATGTGCCGGGGCTGGCGTCGCTGCTGGTGTTCCAGCTGGTGTTCGGGGTCCTGATCGCCACCTATACCGGCCCGATCCTCGCCGCCTTCTCCGAGCTGTTCCCGGCGCGCGTGCTGTCGACCGGCCTGTCGGTGGCCTACAACTTCGCGGTGACGATCTTCGGCGGCTTTGCCTCGTTCATCATCACCTGGCTGATCGCCACCACCGGCAGCAGCATGGCGCCGGCCATCTACGTGATGATCGCCGCCGCCATCAGCCTGGTCGGCACCCGCTTCGTGCGCGAACCTTCTTATCTGCAACAACGCTGACATGTCCCACAACACCCAGATCCTGTTCCACGGCGGCGACGTGCTCGAACCCGGCACGGGCGAGCTGCTGCGCGGCCACGACGTGCTGGTCGAAGGCGAGCGCATCGCCGCGGTCGGGCCCGCCATCGATGCACCCAACGCCCGGCGTATCGACGCACGCGGCAAGACCGTGATGCCTGGCCTGATCGACTGCCATGTGCACGTGCTGGCGTCGCTGGCCAACCTCGGCCTGAACGCGGTCCAGCCCAATGTGCTGGTCGCGATCCGCGCCCTGCCGATCATGCAGCGCATGCTGGAACGCGGCTTTACCACCGTGCGCGATGCCGGCGGCGCCGACTGGGGCCTGTCGCAGGCGGTCGCCACCGGGCTGGTGCCGGGCCCGCGCATCTTTGCCTCGGGCAAGGCGCTGTCGCAGACCGGCGGCCATGGCGACTTCCGTCCGCGCTCCGATGTGCTCGAGCCGTGCTCGTGCGCCTTCCGCGCCGGCGCCATCGCGCGCGTGGCCGATGGCGTGGACGCGGTGCGGCTGGCGGTGCGCGAGGAAATCCAGAAGGGCGCGACCCAGATCAAGATCATGGCGTCGGGCGGCGTGGCCTCGCCAACCGACCCGATCGGCAACACGCAGTACAGCGAGGACGAGATCCGCGCGATCGTGGCCGAGGCCGAGGCCGCGCAGACCTACGTAATGGCCCACGCCTACACCGGCCGCGCGATCACGCGCGCGGTACGCTGCGGCGTGCGTACCATCGAGCACGGCAACCTGGTCGACCGCGCCGCCGCGGATGAAATGCGCAAGCATGGTGCCTTTGTCGTGCCCACGCTGGTCACCTACGATGCCCTCGCCCGCGACGGCGCCCGCCTGGGCCTGCCGCCCGAATCGGTGGCCAAGATCGAGACCGTGCGCCAGGCCGGCCGCGACTCGCTGCGCCTCTATGCCGATGCCGGCGTGCCGATGGGCTATGGTTCGGACCTGCTCGGCGAAATGCACGATTACCAGGCCGACGAGTTCCGCATCCGCGCCGAACTGCTGGGCAACCTGGAAGCGATCCGCTCGGCCACCTCGATCGCCGCGGCCATCCTGCAGCGCGAAGGCGAACTCGGCACCACGCGTGCGGGCGCGCTGGCCGACCTGCTGCTGGTCGACGGCAACCCGCTCGCCGACATCAGCCTGATCGCCGGACAAGGCCAACGCCTGAGCGTGGTGATGCAGGCAGGCCGCATCCACCACCGCGCCGGCTGAGCCGGCTGCCGCCACCCGGATGCCCCGGGTGGCAAGCCCCTCCCGCCCCTTCCGCCCCACCCGCGGGCACATGCCGGCGGTCTATCATGGCGGCATCTCCGGCCCGGACGCCCCCATGCGCATTTCCCCGCTCCCACCCCTGCCCAACCTGGTCGCCTTCGAAGCCGCGATGCGGCACGGCAGCTTTACCCGCGCCGCGGCCGAACTGCACCTGACGCAGAGTGCCATCAGCCGGCAGGTGGCGCAGCTGGAACGCTTCCTGGGGCGCAAGCTGTTTATCCGCGAACCGCGCGCGCTGCGCCTGACGGTAAGCGGGCAACGCTATGCCGAGGTGGTGCAGCGCCTGCTGGTCGGCTGCGCCGAGGCCACCGAAGACGTGATGAAGGTACGCAGCCACACCGCGCTGACAGTGGCCTGCTCGAGCGGCGTCGCGGTGCTGTGGCTGACGCCGCGGCTGGCGTCGTTCCGCGCCGCCCACCCCGAGATCCACCTGCGCCTGACCGTCAGCGACAGCCTGTCGGCGCTGTCGCCGGCGGAGTTCGACATCGGCCTGTACTACCTGCGCGAAGGTCCGCCGCCCGGACTGGCCGCGCGCCGGCTGTACGGCGAGGAAGTGTTCCCGGTCTGCACGCCCGGCTATCTCGGCGGGCGCACGCTGGCCCCGTCTGACCTCGCCGGCGAGACCCTGCTGATGCTCGACGACGGCCAGCGCCAATGGATGTCGTGGCAGACCTGGCTGGCGCACCAGGGGCTGCCCGACGCCACGCCGCGCCACGTGCTGACCTCGAACCAGTATCCGATCCTGCTGCAGCTGGCCATGGAAGGCCAGGGCATCGCGCTGGGCTGGCGCCACATGATCGACGCCTGCCTGCGCGACGGGCTGCTGGTGCGCGCCTGCGACGCCAGCGCCAGCCTCGGCGGCGGATACTACGCGGTATGGCCGCGCGACCGCATGGAACCGGCCGCGGCGCGCGCGTTCCGCAACTGGCTGGTGCGCCAGGCGGCGGCGTGAAGGCTCAGGAACCCGCCTTGTAATTCGTATCCTTGACGATCTTCGCCCACCTGGCCGCGTCCTCGGCAATGGTGGCGGCGAACTGCTCGGGGGTGCCGCCCACCACTTCGTAGTCGATCGCGGCCAGCCGTTGCCGGATGTCGGGCTGCGCCAGGATGCGGTTCATCTCCTGGTTCAGCCGCGTGACGATCTCCTTTGGCGTTCCGGCCGGCGCCAGCAGGCCGGCCCAGGAATTGAACGCCATGCCGTCGAAACCCGCTTCGTGCATGGTCGGCACGTCCGGCAGCGCGGGCGAGCGTTTGGAGGCGAACACCGCCAGCGGGCGCAGCTTGCCGGCCTTGATCATCGCCATGCCGTTGAACGGGTCGATGGTCATGTCGACCTCGCCCGCCACCACCGCCTGCATCTGCGGGCCGGTGCCGCGGTACGACACGCTGACCACGTCGGGCGTGCCCGCGGCACTCTTGAAGGTGGCGCCGATCAGTTCGATCATGCTGCTGCCGGCCGACAGGCTCAGCGGCCGGGACTTGGCCTTGGCCAGCGCGACGAACTCCTGCACGGTCGTGGCCGGCACCGAGGGGTGCACCACCATCACGAAACCGATATTGCTTATCTGCGAGATCGGCGCGAAGCTTTTCAGCGGCTCATAGCCGGCCTTGTACAACACCGGGCTGAGCGTCTGCGCGCCGGCGGAATTGAGCAGCAGCGTATAGCCGTCAGGCGCGGCCCGTGCCGCCACGTCGGTGCCGATGATGCCGTTGGCGCCGGGACGGTTCTCCACCACCACCGACTGCTTCAGCGCCTCGCCCAGCTTCTGCGCAATCAGCCGCGCCACCACGTCAGTAGCGCCGCCGGGGGCGAACGGCACCACCATGCGGATCGGCTTGCTGGGATAGGTGTCGCTCCAGGCCAGCGCGGGCATCGCGCTCAGCACGGCAGCGCACAGCATCAGGCGGCGGCGGAGGTTGGGTTGCATCGGGGGTGTCTCCTGGATGGCGGTGGTCGGAAGCGGTGACGGCATGGGGCCGCACCTGCCGTTATTCATATTTATGAATTTAATTTTACGCACATAAAATTTACCGTCAATTCAGGGTATGTGCGGACAGGGCTTATGGTGGCGTGATGTGCGCAAGACCCCGCCCACCCGTTGCGGCGGGGTCGGCCATGGCATGTGCCTTGCATTTCCATCAGGCTTCGACGTCGGGAATCAGACCGCGGAGCCCGGCGCCGGGGTCTGGAACGCGCAGGTGATTCCGGAATTGGGAGCCTCGCGCACCCCGCGTCATCTACCGGAGATCAGCCATGGCCAATGACAAGCACCCGCAAGCAAAGCCGCGCACGGATCGATGGGATCCGGCCGCTCTCGAGCAGGCACTGCGCGGGCTGGACTATCCCGCGACGCGCGGCGCGCTGGTCTCTACCGCGCGCGACAACAATGCGGATGACGCGATCGTCGACGCGCTGCTGGGCATACCTGAACAAAACTACCGGGATACCGCCGAGGTCGCGCAAGCCGTTGCCCGGCACCGCGCCACGTAGACGCAACCGCCGCGCATGCCAGCACCCGCGCCCGCGTTTCAGCGTCGATCGCCGTACAGCGGATCCAGGTCGTGCTTGAACAGTTTTCGCAGCGGAACGGGATACTGGAACGCCAGCACCGGCTCCAGGGTTTCGTCCTTGTCCCGGAACACCTCGAACAGGCGGCGCCCGCCATCGCTGTCCCAGCCGAACACATAGACGTAGGCGCTGCCCCGCCACGCGATCGTTTCGGCCCCGAACGGCGGCCCCACGTCGACGAGCCGGCAAGCGCGCGCGCACAGCGCCAGCGCGAGCTTCTCCCGTCCGCTCAGCGGGCGGCCCGGCTCAGTGTCGAGTGGCGGCGCGCCAAGGCCGGAGCCAGGCGGCAGGTGATGAACATCCGGGTATGCCGGCGCAAGGCTGTGGTCTGGCGACTGATGGACAGGCACGGTCTCACTCCTCTTCTGATAGTTCTGTGCGCGCACCGCAGCGCATGGGCAAAGCTCGCCGCCGTGGACTGGCGCTACCTCCTCCTCGCGCGCCCCACGGCCCCCCTAACAAACGCGAATGATTCGCGCCTTCATATCGTTTTGCCGCCCGTCAAATGAAAGCGCCCGCCGGGCAAGCCTGGCGGGCGGGACGTCCGGGGCCGATGTACCCGGACGTTGTCGATATTGCCCAACTATGCTGGACGCAGCATATCCCTCTGAAGCAGTACGGCCACCACGGCCGCCCCCATCACTGTCCCATCCGGTCCATTCGTGAATCGCTCAGGCCGCGGCTTGCGCCAGGGTCGGATAGTCGGTCAGGCCTTGCGCACCGCCGCCGAACAGCGTATCGCGCTGGTGCAGCGCCAGCGGCGCGCCGACGCGCAGGCGCTCGGGCAGGTCGGGATTGGCGACGAACGGACGGCCGAACGCGACCAGGTCGGCCCAGCCCGCGGCTACGGCCTCGCGCGCACGCGCCGCGGTGTACTTGCCGGCATAGATCAGCACCCCCGCGAATGCCTCGCGCAGCCGTTGCTTGAATGCCACCGGCATCAGCGGCGCGTCGTCCCAGTCCGCTTCCGCGATATGGAGATAGCCGACGCCGAGCCGGCCCAGCAGTTCCGCCGCGCCAAGGTAGGTGGTTTCGGGATTGTCGTCGACGCAGCCGTTGAGCGTGGTCAGCGGCGCCAGGCGGATGCCGACGCGCGAGGCATCGCCGCTGCCTTCGATCAGGGCTTGCGTGACCTCGCCGAGGAAGCGCAGCCGGTTTTCCAGCGAGCCGCCGTATTGGTCCGTGCGCGTGTTGGCGCCCGAGTCGATGAACTGGTTCACCAGGTAGCCGTTGGCGCCGTGCAGCTCGACGCCGTCGAAGCCCGCGGCGATCGCGTTGCGGGCCGCGGCACGGTACTGGTCGACGATCTCGCCGATTTCGTCCACCGTCAGCGCGCGCGGGATCGAGGCCTGGACGAAGCCCGGAGTGCTGCCGTCATCCCCCGCGATGAAGACATTGACGCCCTGCGCCTGGAGCGGCGACGAAGACACCGGCTGCCGGCCGCCCAGCAGGCTGGTGTGGCTGAGCCGGCCGACGTGCCAGAGCTGGGCGAAGATGCGGCCCCCGGCGGCGTGGACCGCGCCGGTCACCTTGCGCCATCCGGCGACCTGCGCCGGGGTGTGGATGCCCGGGGTCCAGGCGTAGCCCTTGCCGAGCGGGGCGATATAGGTGCCCTCGCTGACGATCAGGCCGGCGCCGGCGCGCTGCGCGTAGTAGGCGGCCATCAGGTCGTTGGCTTCGTCGCCGGGCTGGCTGGCGCGCGAGCGCGTCATCGGCGGCATGACGATGCGGTTCGGCAGCGTCAGGCCACCCAGTTGCAGCGGTTGAAACAGCGGATCCTTGCTCATGGTGCTGATCCTGTCAGGTCGGCGGCCGGCGGGGCCGCGCACGGGTCATCGGGAATGTCGGGGGGCGCGAATGTCGGCGCGTCGGGCGGCTCAGTCCCATTGCGGCGCCAGGCCGTCCGGGCTGACCTCGCGGCCATTGCGCTCCAGCGCGGCGATCCGCGCCATGTCGTCGTCGCTCAGGCGCAGCGTTTGCGCGAGCAGGTTGCCGGCCAGGTTCTCGCGCCGGGTCGACGACGGAATGACGGAGTACCCCAGTTGCAGCGCCCACGCCAGCACGACCTGGGCCGGCGTAGCCTGGTGCCGCTGCGCGATCGCGCCGATCACCGGATCCCCGAGCACCTTGCCGTAAGCCAGCGTCATGTACGACGTCACGTGGATGCCCTCCCGCTGCAGGAACGCCACCAGCTCGCGGTTCTGCAGATACGGGCTCAGCTCGATCTGGTTGGTCGCGATCGCCTCCTGCCCGATCGCGGCAATGGCCTGGCGGGTCAGCGCGATATTGAAGTTGGAGATGCCGAGCTGCCGCGTCAGGCCCTTTTCCTGCGCCTGCGCCAGCGCGGTCATGAAGGTCTCCAGCGGCACGCCATGGCCGGGTGCCGGCCAGTGGATCAGGGTCAGGTCGACGTAATCGGTGCGCAGCCTGGCCAGGCTCTGTTCGAGGCTCGGCACGAGCTTGTCCGGGGCGTAGTTGTCGACCCAGATCTTGGTGGTCAGGAACAGGTCTTCGCGGCGCACGCCCGCAGCGGCGACGGCCTCGCCGATCTCGGCTTCGTTGCCGTAGATCTGCGCGGTGTCGATGGCGCGGTAGCCCAGTTCCAGGCCGTTGCGGACCGAGTCGATGACAACCTGGCCTTGCAGGCGGAAGGTGCCGAGGCCGAAGGCGGGAATCTTGCTCATGGGTTTTGCTCCTGGGAGAAGACAGGGAAGGCTGGTTCGATGCGGCATTCTGCACGCGGATACTGATGAGATAAACGCCTTTACTGGACAAAAATATTTGATTTGAAATCAAGGATTGCCAGGCCCGGCCGCATCGTCTATAACCCAGGCTGTGTTGATTCCGGCGCAACCATGAAAATCACGCTCGACGAACTGCTGGCCTTCGCCACCGTGGTCGACAGCGGCTCGATCACCGCCGCCGCGCAACAGCTCGACCTCACCGTCTCGGCGACCAGCCGCACCCTCGCCCGGCTCGAGGAGAAGCTCAAGACCACGCTGCTGCGCCGGACCACCCGCCGCCTCGAGCTGACCGAGGAAGGCCAGGCCTTCCTGCACGACGCGCGCGCCATCATCGACTCGGTCGAGAGCGCCGAGGAACAGATGCTGGCGCGGCGCGAGAAGCCGTCCGGGCGCCTGCGCGTCGACGCCGCGTCGCCGTTCATGCTGCATGTGATCGTGCCGCTGGTGCGCGGCTACCGCGAGCGCTATCCGCAGGTCGAGCTGGAACTGAACAGCAACGAGGGCATCATCGACCTGCTCGAGCGCCGCACCGACGTGGCCATCCGCATCGGCCGCCTGAAGGATTCGACGCTGCACAGCCGGCTGGTCGGCAACAGCCGGGTGCGCATGCTGGCCAGCCCGGCCTACCTCGACGCGCACGGCCAGCCGCGCAAGGCACAGGATCTCGGCAGGCACGCGCTGCTGGGCTTCAACCAGCCCGAATCGCTGAACGTGTGGCCGATCCTGGGTGCGGACGGCGAGCCCTGCCGGGTCGAGCCGTCGCTGTGGTCGTCGAGCGGCGAAACGCTCAGGCAGCTTGCGCTGGAGGGCGCGGGGATCGTGTGCCTGTCGGACTTCATGACCGCGCACGACCGCGAGGCCGGCCGGCTGGTGCAGGTGCTGGCCCGGCAGACCCAGGACGTGCGCCAGCCGATCCATGCGGTCTATTACCGCAATACCGCGATCTCCGCGCGCATCGCGTCGTTCGTCGACTATCTGGTCGAGGCAATCGGCGGCAAGGGTGGCTCGCGCCAGCCGGCGTGGGCGCAGCCGTGACCATGGTTCCGGGCACCACGAACCTGGGCTCCGGCCCGCCCGGAGCCGGCTCGGCGCTGACCGGCACCGCCTCCGCCACATGCCGGCCGCCTTGCCACCTCGGTTTATCCCGCCTCTAATAGATCCAGGTACCGTCAAGCTGGCAACGACGGCCGGGAGGCGAAATGCGCTGCAGCCAATGCGGCTTCGGCAATATTGCGGGCGCCAACTTCTGTGAGGCGTGCGGGGCGCGGCTGGCCCGCGTGTGCCCGCAATGCGGCGCCGAGGCCACCGCGGCGGCGCGGTTCTGCCGGGTCTGCGGCGTCGGCCTGCCCGACCCGCCCGCCACCGCTGCGCCCGCGCCCGCCGCGGCGCGCCCGGACAGTCCGGCGCCGGTCCACTACACCCCGCCGCACCTTGCCGGGCGCATCCTGGCCGAGCAGGCGGCGATGGAGGCCCGCGGCGAGACTGCCGGCGAGCGCAAGACCATCACCGCGCTGTTTGCCGACATGGCCGGCTCGACCGCGCTGACCCAGGACCTGGACCCGGAGGATGCGCGCCGGCTGATCGATCCCGTGGTGACGCTGATGATGGAAGCGGTGCACCACTACGAGGGCTACGTCGCCAAGTTCCTCGGCGACGGCATCCTGGCGCTGTTCGGCGCGCCCATCGCCCACGAGGACCACGCCCTGCGCGCGCTCTACGCCGCGCTGCGCATGCAGGATGCGATGCACCGGCACAGCGACCGTGTGCGCCTGGAGCAAGGCATTCCGCTGCAGGTCCGCATCGGCATCCATACCGGCGAGGTGGTGGTGCGTTCGATCCGCAAGGACGACCTGCACACCGACTACGATCCGGTCGGGCACACCATCCATATCGCCTCGCGCATGGAAGGCATCGCCACGCCGGCGTCGATCCTGGTGAGCGAGTCGACCCACAAGCTGACCGAAGGCTATTTCGAGTTCACGGCACTGGGCACCACCAGTGTCAAGGGCGTGCGCGAACCGCTGGCGGTGTACGAGGTAATCGGGCCGGGAGCATTGCGCACGCGGCTGCAGGTGGCGGCGCACCGCGGCCTGGCGCGCTTTGTCGGGCGCCAGGACGAGCTCGCGCACCTGAACGCGGCGCTGGAGCAGGCCAAGGCCGGCCACGGGCGCATCGTCGCGGTGGTGGGCGAGGCCGGCGTCGGCAAGTCGCGGCTGTTCCATGAATTCAAGGTCAGGTCGCAGCAAGGCTGCCTGGCGCTCGAGACGTTCTCGGTCTCGCACGGCAAGGCCTTTGCCTACCTGCCGCTGATCGAGATGCTGAAGAACTATTTCCAGATCACGGCGCACGATGGCGACCGCAGCTGTCGCGAAAAGCTGACCGGAAGGCTGCTGACGCTGGACCGCTCGCTGGAAGAACACCTGCCCTACCTGCTCTACCTGCTCGGCGTGGTCGAGCCCGACTCGCCGCTGCCGACCATGGACCCGGCGCTGCGGCGCCAGCGCACCTTCGACGCGATTGCTCGGCTGCTGGTCCGCGAAAGCCAGAACCAGCCGCTGGAAGTCATTTTCGAGGACCTGCAGTGGCTGGACGGCGAGACCGAGGCCTTTCTCAACATGCTGGTCGACCACGTGCCGGGCGCGCGCATCGTGCTGCTGGTGAATTACCGGCCCGAGTACAGCCATCGCTGGGACGCCGGTGCGCATTACTCGCAGCTGCGGCTGCAACCGCTGGGACAGGCCGAGGCGCAGGAACTGCTGACCGCCCTGCTCGGCGACGACCCCAGCCTGGTGCCGCTGAAGCGGCTGATCCTCGACAAGACCGAAGGCAATCCCTTCTTCATGGAAGAAGTGGTCCAGACCCTGGCCGAGGAAGGCGCGCTGCTGGGCCAGCCGGGCAGCTACCGCATCGAGAAGGCGCCGGCGCTGCTGCACATCCCGACCACCGTGCAGGGCGTGCTGGCCGCGCGTATCGACCGGCTGCCGCTGGCGCAGAAGGAGCTGCTGCAGACTCTCGCCGTGATCGGCAAGGAGTTTCCGCTGGGGCTGGTGCTGCGCGTCACCGGCCTGCCGCAAGCGCGGCTGTATCCGCTGCTGCGGGACCTGCAGAGCGCCGACTTTATCTACGAACGCCCCGCCTTCCCCGAGGTGGAGTACGCCTTCAAGCACGCGCTGACCCAGGAAGTGGCCGGCAGTTCGCTGCTGACCGAGCGCCGCAGCGCGCTGCACGAAAGCTCCGCGCAGGCGATCGAGGCGATGTTCCACGGCCGGCTCAAGGACTACTGCAGCGAGCTGGCCCACCACTACAGCCACAGCGGCAATGTGCCGAAGGCGGTCGAGTACCTGCACTGCGCCGGCCAGCAGGCGCTGCAGCGCTCGGCGCAGGAGGAAGCGATCCGGCACCTGAGCGAGGCCATTGCCCTGCTCAAGCGCCAGCCCGACAGCAGCGAGCGCGCGCGCCAGGAGCTGACGCTGCTGCTGACGCTGGGGCCCGCGCTGATCGCGGCGCGCGGCCAGGCCTCGGCCGAGGTGGAGGCCAATTACCGGCGCGCGATGTCGCTGTGCGAGCAGGGCCGGCAGACGCCCTATGTGTTCTCGGCACAGCTTGGCATGTGGGCGTTCTACCAGCTGCGCGCGCAATACCAGGTGTCGCTGCCGCTGGCGCGGCGCCTGCTGGCGCTGGCCACCGAGTCGCAGAAGCCCAAGCAGCTGGCCGAAGGCCATCGCGCGCTGGGCGCCACGCTGTTCCGCCTGGGACTGCTGGAAGAGGCGCACGCGCATATGGAGGCCGTGCTGGCCGTGCCGCACCCCGAGCCCTCCGCCTACGACTTCCTGACCGGCTACGGCCGCGACCCGATGGTCCACGCCACCAGCACGCTGGCCTGGATCCTGTGGTACCAGGGCTTTGCCGACCAGGCCCTGGCGCGCAGCCGCGAGGCGCTGGCGCTGGCCCGCGCGCGCCCGGATGCCTACAACCTCGCGCTGTGCCTGGTGTTCGCGGCGGAACAGTACCGCTGGCGCCACGACCCCGCGCAGGCCAGGGAGTATGCGGAAGCCGCCATTGCCATTTCGTGCGAACAGGGATTCCCGATCTACCTGGCCTGGGGCACCGTGCTGCAGGGCTGGGCGCTGTCCGCGCAGGGCAGCCACGAAGAAGGCATGGCGCGGATGCGGCGCGGCCTGGCCGCCTATGAGGCCACCGGCGGCGAACTCGGCATGCCGAACCTGCTGGCCATGCTGGCCGAGGCCTGCGGCCAGGCGGGCCAGCCCGCCGCCGGGCTGGACGTGCTGACGCGCGCCCAGGCCATGATCGAAGACACCGGCGAACGGCTCGATGAAGCCGCCGTCTATCGGCTGCGCGGCGACCTGCTGCTGCAGCTGGCCGCGCCCGCTGCCAGCGCCGCCGCCAGCCATGAAGCCGAGGCCTGCTTCCAGCGCGCGCTCGCGGTCGCGCACGACCAGGGCGCCAGGCCGCTGGAACTGCAGGCCGCGCTCAGCCTGGCCCGGCTATGGCAGCGCCAGGGCAAGGGCGACGCCGCGCGCGAAGCGCTGGCGCGCGTCCACGGCAGCTTCAGCGAGGGCACCGACGGCGCCGACTGGCAGGCGGCGCGCGCCCTGCTGGCCGAGCTTGCCAACGACGCGACCCTCAAGCCGGGGCCGGCGCGCGCATGACCACCGCCCCGGCCAATCCGCTGCAAGAGCGCTTTGTCGCGCTCTGGACCCTGGCGGGCGGCACCCGCGCGACGGACGCGTATGCCGACCTGGCGCGCTGCTACGGCGAGCCGACCCGGCATTACCACACCCTGGACCATGTGCGCCGCTGCCTGCGGGACCTCGACTGGGCGCGCAGCGCGATACCGGATCCCGCCGACGTGGAGCTGGCGCTGTGGTGCCATGACGTCATCTATGTGCCGGGTGCCGCCGACAACGAAGCGCGTAGTGCGGCGTGGCTGCAGCACTGGTCGGCCGGCACGGTCGGCACTGCCGCGCGCGTCGCCACCCTGATCCTGGAGACCACGCACGCCGACGTGCCCGCCAGCCTGGCCGGGCGCTTCACCGCCGACATCGACCTGGCCGCACTGGGATACAGCCGTGCACGCTTCCAGGACAACGGCGCGCGCCTGCGCGCCGAGCGCACCGACCTTGACGATGCCGCCTACGACGCCGCCGAGCGCGCCTTCCTGCAGCGCCTGCTGGCCAGCCCCCGCATCTATGCCACCGACCTGTTCCGGTCGCGCTACGAGGCACAGGCGCGGGCCAATCTCGCCTGGCGGCTGGCCCAGCCGGCGCCTACAGGAATTCGCCGGTGATATCGATGCTGGAGCGCTGGCCCACGCAGTCATAGTTGCGCTCGAGCCAGAGCGTGGCGGCCTGCCGGCCCTGGTCGCGCAGCGCGCACAGGAAAGTCCAGTCGGCGTTGTACTTGGTCGAGACCCCCAGCGCTGCCATGGTCTCGTCCGAACGGATCGAATGGATCCACATCTCCTTCATCTCGTTGCGGTCGATCTTGCCCTGCTGGATCAGCGTGGTGACGAAGCCGATCGCGCGCATCTCGCGCATCAGTGAGGAGTTGAAGCTGACCTCGTTGACCCGGTTGAGGATCTCCGCCGCCGTGGTCGGCACGCCGCGGCGCACGATCGGGTTGATGTGGACGATCACCACATCATGCGTCTCGCAGTGGTAGATCAGCGGAAAGATCGCCGGGTTGCCGACATAGCCGCCGTCCCAGTAATGCTGCCCGTCGATGCTGACCGCCTGGAACAGCGTGGGCACGCAGGCCGAGGCCAGCACCGCGTCGACGCTCAGCTCTTCCTGCGCGAAGATGCGGATGCGGCTGGTCTCGATATTGGTCGCGCACAGGTACAGCCGGATCGGGCAATACGCGCGCAGCGCCGCGAAATCCACCTGGCCGAGCAGCACGTCGCGCAGCGGGTTGGCATTGCCCGGGTTGAACTGGTACGGCGACAGCAGCCGTAGCGTGATGTCGGCCATGGCATACAAGGGAGAATGGTTCAGCCCCAGCGTATGGCTGCCCTTGAACCACGGCAGCCAGCGCAGCGGATTGAAGCGCTGCGCCGAGTTCGCGATGGCCTGCCAGAAGTCATGCAGCGCCTGGCGCGCGCCTTCGCTGCCGCCCTGCATCAGGCCATAGGCCAGCACCGTCCCGTTCATGGCGCCGGCGCTGGTGGCGCTGACGCCCTCGATCAGCAGCCGGCCATCTTCCAGCAGGCGGTCCAGCACGCCCCAGGTAAATGCGCCGTGCATGCCGCCGCCTTGCAAGGCCAGCGCCACGGGCTTGGCTTGGACAGGCTCGGGCGGCATAGGTGTCTTCCCTTCGGCGGCGGCAAGGCGCCATGCTCCAGTGTAGGAAGAACCGGGCCGGCAGCGTAAGGCGGCGTGCGTGGCATGACCCACACTGCCGCGGCGGCTGCGTCATGGCGGCTTCCGCGTTCGTGGCAGCGGCATCACTTGCGCACGCGTCCGGTGCCCGCTACGCCAGTTCGAACCCATGCCGCGCCAGCGGCAGAGAGCGCAGGCGCTGGCCGGTCGCGGCGAACAGCGCATTAGCCAGCGCCGGCGCCAGCGTCGGCACCGCCGATTCCCCCACGCCGCCGATGCGCTCGCCGCTGGGCGCCAGCACCGCCTCGAAGCGGGGCGTCTGCGCCAGCCGCAACAGCGCATAGTCGTGGAAATTGGATTGCTGCACGCGCCCGTCGGCGATGGTGATGGCACCCGTCATGGCCGCGCTCAGGGCCCAGATGCTGGCGCCCTCCAGCTGGCGCTCGACCGTCGCGGGGTTGATCACGGTGCCGCAGTCGATGGCATTGACGATGCGGTGCAGCGTGATGCGCTGGCCCTGCACCGACAGCTCCACCACCGTCGCGCACAGCGAGCCCCACGCCTGCGACAGCGCCAGGCCGTGGCAGCGCCCCGCCGGCGCGCTGCCCCAGCCCACGTGCTGCGCCAGGCGCTGCAGCAAGCGCGCCGGACGCGGACGGTCGGCCAGCAGCTGCAGCCGGAACTGCAGCGGATCGGTGTTGACGTGCTGGGCCAGCTCGTCGATGAAGCTCTCGGCGAAGAAGGTGTTCTGCGTATAGCCCACGCCGCGCCAGAAGCCCACCGGCACGGCGGTATTGACCATGGCATGGCGCACCGCCACGTGGGGCAGCGCGTAAGGCAGGTCCACCACCCCTTCCACCGATTTGGGGTCGACCCCGCCCTTGACCCGGTCCGGGAAATTGCGGACATAGATCGACGAGCACGCCAGGCGCGCATCCAGCGCGCGGATGCCGGCCGCGTCCGGGGCCAGCACCGCGCTGAAGCGCGCCGCCGCCGCGGGACGGTAGAAATCGTGCTGGATATCTTCCTCGCGCGACCAGATCAGCTTGACCGGCTGCCCCGCCGCCTTCGATGCCAGCGCGGCCTGGACAAAGACATCGAACTCCTCGCGCCGGCCGAAGCCGCCGCCGACGAAGGTGCCGTGCACGGCGATGCGATCGGCAGGCAGCCCCAGCACGCCCGAGAGCCGCTGCGCGATCTCGCCGCAGACCTGGGTCGGGCCCCAGATCTCGGCGCGGTCGGCGCGCACGTCGGCGCTGGCGTTCATCGGCTCCATGGTGGCGTGGGCCAGGTACGGCACCTCGTATTCGGCGGTGTAGGCCTGCGCGCCCTGCATGTGCGCGTCCGGCTCGCCGTGACGCAGCGCCACCGCCGCGGCGCGGCGCGCGGCGTCGCGGTAGCCGGCCATCAGCGCCGCGTCGCCAGCCAGGCTGTCTCGCGGCAGCTGCCACTCGGGCTGCAGCGCGGCCAGGCCCTTGCGCGCGGTCCAGTAGCTGTCGGCCAGCACCACCACGGCATCGTCCAGGGGCACCACGCGCCGCACGCCGCGCAGCGCCAGCGCCGGCCGCGCATCGACCCGGCGCAGCGTGCCGCCGAAGGCCGGGCACGCCATCACCGAGCCCACCAGCATGCGCGGCACCTTGACGTCGACGCCGAACACCGCGGCGCCGCGCGTCTTCAGCGGAATGTCGAGCCGGTCCGTCGGGCGGCCCAGCAGCTTCCAGTCGCGCGGATCCTTCAGCGCCACGCTGGCCGGACGTGGCAGCCTGGCCGCGCGCGCGGCGAGCGCCCCATACCCAAGCGTGCGGCCGCTGGGCTCGTGCCGCACCACGCCCTGCACCGCGCGGCACTGCCCCACCGGCACGCTCCAGCCTTGCGCGGCGGCCTCGCGCAGCATCTCGCGCGCGGTGGCGCCGATGCGGCGCAGCGGCTCGAACGACCAGCGTGCCGAGGTGCTGCTGGCGGTCGCCTGGACCTTGAACATGCGGTTGTTGTAGACCGGATCGGTCGGCGCCAGCTCGGCGTGCACCTGGCGCCAGTCGCACTCGAGCTCTTCGGCGACCAGCATGGGGGCGGAGGTCGTCACGCCTTGCCCCAGCTCGGCCGACGGGACCATGATGGTCACGCTGCCATCGGCATCGATGCGCAGCCAGGCGTTGACGTCGTCCGGGTCGCGCGCGGGGGCGCCGGCCTCGGCGGCCTTCGCCAGCGGCAGGTGGAAGCCCAGCACCAGCGCCGCGGGCATCGCGCCGGCGGCTTGCAGGAAACGGCGGCGGCTTGTGCGGAGACGGCTCACGATGACGCCCTCCCCTTGGGGTCGCCCGCGTTCTGCGCGGTGGCCGCGCGCAGGATGGCGCGTTCGACGCGCGGGTAGGTGCCGCAGCGGCACAGGTTGGTGATGCCGGCGCGGATATCCTCCGGCCGTGGCGACGGGTTGTCCTTCAGCCAGGCGCAGGCGGCCATGATCATGCCCGACTGGCAATAGCCGCACTGCGGCACTTGCTCGGCAATCCACGCGCGCTGGACCGGGTGCGAATTGTCGGCCGACAATCCTTCGATGGTAGTGATGTCGGCACGCGCCACGCTGCCGACAGGCGTGATGCAGGCGCGCGCCGCCTTGCCGTCGACATGCACCGTGCAGGCGCCGCACAGGCCGGCACCGCAGCCGAACTTGGTGCCGGTATAGCCCAGGTAATCGCGCAGCACCCACAGCAGGGGCATATCGCGTTCGGCCTCGACGGCGTGGCGCTTGCCGTTGATCTTTAATTTCAGCTTCATGGGGGTCTCCTCGTTGCGCACCGGCTTCGCAGCGGCCGGTTCGGTGCGGCCCAGTATCCGCCGGGCGGCATGGCGGGACAATCGACTTGTTTTGCCATCACCTGTGAGGCAAGATCACAGCCATGATCCGCAGGCTCCCCTCGATGCAAGTGCTCCAGGCCTTTGCCGCCACCGCGCGAACGGGCAGCATGACGCGCGCCGCCGATGCGCTGTGCGTGACGCATGGCGCCATCAGCCGGCATATCCGTGCGCTGGAGTCTCAGCTGGGCTGCACCTTGTTCCTGCGCGAGGGCCGGCAACTGGAGCTGACCGCCACCGGCCGCGAACTGGCCGACGACCTCGACCGCGCCCTGCGCGCGGTCGAGCTGTCACTGGCCGGCGCGTCCGCGCGGCGCGCGCGCGAACGGCAGTCGCTGCATGTCAATGTCAGCCCCGAGCTGGCCGGCGCCTGGCTGGTGCCCAAGCTGCCGCAACTGCGCGAGGCACTGCCTGGACTGGACCTGTCCATCGCCGCCAGCACCGAGGATCCGGACTTTGCCCGCTCCGATCTCGACGTCAGCCTGCGCTACGGCCCCGCGCCCTTCACCGGCTACCAGTGCCTGAAGCTGCTGGACGACGACATCATCGTGGTATGCAGCCCCGGCTTCGCCCGGCGGCATGCCGGCATGAGCGCGGCCGATGCCGCGCACCTGCCACGGCTGCGGCACGCACGCTTCCGCTGGTCGCAGTGGGGCGCCGCCGCGGGCGTGGTATTGGAAGAGCCCGAGGACGGCATCGTGTTCGACTGCCGGGCACTGCTGATCGAAGCCGCGGCCAATGGGATGGGGCTGGCGCTTACGCGCGCGTTGCTGGCGCGCGAGGCCATCGCCGCGGGGCGGCTGGTGCAGCCGCTGGTCGACAGTTTTCCGGCCAGCCATAACTGCTACATCGTATGGCGTGGGGATAATCCAAAGCAGGGGTTGATTCGAGGGTTCGCGGAGTGGTTGCGGGAGGTGGCGGTGGGGGGTGAGGGCCGGCGGTGGCAATAGCGACAGGTTTCACTTCGTTGATACTCCGGCCCTCACCCCAACCCTCTCCCGCAAGCGGGAGAGGGAGTACCCAAGCGCGAATTGAAAAGCTTGAAGCGATGATGCGGCTGCCGGTTTTCTCCCCTCTCCCGCTTGCGGGAGAGGGGCGGGGGTGAGGGCCGGCGCATCAACGAAGTCCACCGCATCCCCTCGTGGACACCCGACCTCACCCCTCCCACCCAGCAACATCATCCAACGGATAAACCGGCCTGCTCACCTTGCGAAACGGAAACCGCTCATAGCGCGAACTGGTAACGCCCTCCCCGTCGCACTCCACCACCGCCCTGGCGATCGGCACGAACACCGGGCGGCAGTACATGCGCGACTTCAGCAGCAGGAACCTGGCCCGATGCGGATCGATGCCGATATGGGTGAAGATGCCCAGGTCCCAGTGCTCTTGCGGGGTCTCGGTCACGATCACCTGCGCCGCGCCGATATCGAGCAATGCGGTGCGCCCCATGCGGATGCGTTGTCCGGTGTAGGTCGGCCCGGTGATGGTGTACTCGCCGTCGCTGATCGCCGCCACCGTGCCGGTCAGCGGCCGGGCCTGCGGATAGACCTCCAGCTGGGGCAACGCCACCTTGTCGCCGACCGGCAGCGTGATGCGGGACCCGACGCCGGCGTCGACCAGCGCTGCCACCGCCGCCGGGTCGCACACGGGCCCGACCGCGATGCCGGTCAGGCCTTGCGCCAGCGCTTCGTGCAGCACCGCCATATTGTCGCAGGTGCCGCCGGACATGCAGTTGTCGCCATGGTCGAGCAGCAGCACCGGTCCTGCGTTCGCGCCGTCGGCGCTGTCGGCAAGCTGCGCGGCGCGCGCGATCGAGCTGGCGAGCGGCTCCGCCTGATAGGCGAAGGCATCGCGCTCGGCCCACGCTTGTGCCGCGATCCGGCTGGCGACCTCGTCCGCCTTCGCGCGGTCGCCGTCGCCGACCACGATCACGCTCAGGCATGGCGCGGCGATGTCGGCCAGGCCGAAGCCGGCCAGCACCGACACCGCCAGCATGCCGTCGCGCTCGGCCTCGCGCGCCAGCGCCACGGCGCGCTGCATGGCACCTTCGTCGGTGCGGCTGGGCAGGGTGTGGGTGATCAGCGGCGGGCGCCGCCACGCCATCACCGGGCGCACGCGTCCCTCGACCATGTCAAGCAGCAGCCGGCCGGCGTGCGCGCCGGTTTCATACATGTCCACGTGCGGGTAGGTCTTGAAGCTGACCGCGATGTCGGCATGGTCGACCAGCGCCTGCGTGATGTTGCCGTGCAGGTCCAGTGCGACCGCGACGGGGGCTTGCGGCAGCACGGCGCGCAGGCGGCGCAGCAGGTCGCCTTCGCCGTCGTCGCTGTTCTCTGCCACCATCGCGCCATGCAGGTCGAGCATGACCGCATCGCAGCCGTCGGCGGCCGCGATGATGGTGTCGCACAGGTGGGTGTAGGCGTCGGCCGCGACGCGCCCGCTCGGGTTGGCGCCGGCGATCACCGGCACCACGATCTCGGCGCCGGCGGCCTCGGCCAGGTCGATGAAGGCGGCGGCCGCGGTGCGGGTGCCCCTGGCGGCGCGACAGGCGGCGTCGCCATAGGCCGGCGCGAACGCGGCCAGCGGTGTCGGCACCGGTGAAAAGGTATTGGTCTCGTGGTTGAGTCGGGCAATCAGGATCTTCATCGGGTAGTCCGTTCCGGTGTCAGGGCCGCGTGGCGGCATCGAGCATGGCGTGCAGCAGCACGTTGCAGCCGGCCTCGAGGTGCTCCGGCCGGGCCTCTTCGATTTCGTTGTGGCTGATGCCGTCCTTGCACGGCACGAAGATCATCGCGGCCGGGGCGACGCGGGCCAGGTAGACCGCGTCATGGCCGGCGCCGCTGATCACCTCCATGGCGGCATGGCCGAGCCGCCGCGCGCCGCCGCGCACCGCCTCGACCAGCCGCCCATCGAACGGCTGCGGCGGGAAGTACACCACCTGCCGCAGCTCGATGTCGATGCCGCTGCGCGCCGCCAGTGCCGCCACCTGCGCGCGCAGCGCCGCGTCCATCGCCGACAGCACCGTGTCATCGCCGGCGCGCAGGTCCACCGTCATCGTCACCTTGCCGGGGATGACGTTGCGCGAATCGGGATGCACGGCCAGGCAGCCGACCGTGCCCCGGCCATGCGGGGGGTGATCGAGCGCGATGCGGTTGACCATGCCAACCAGCTCCGACGCCGCCAGCAGCGCATCCTTGCGCAGCGCCATCGGCGTGGGGCCCGCATGCGCTTCCATGCCGGTCAGCACCACGTCGTACCAGCGCTGGCCAAGCGCGCCGGTGACCACGCCGATGGTGGTGTCGTTGGCCTCCAGCACCGGCCCCTGCTCGATATGCGCTTCAAAGTAGGCGCCGACCGGACGCGCGCCGACCGGCTCCGGCCCGGCATAGCCGATGGCCTGCAGCGCCTGTCCGACGCTGATGCCATCGCGGTCGCGCTGCTGCAGCACCTCCGCCAGCGCGAATTCGCCGATGAACGCGCCCGAGCCCATCATCACCGGCACGAAGCGCGAGCCCTCCTCGTTGGTCCAGACCGCGACCTCGAGCGGAGCATCGGTGACGATGCCGGCGTCGGCCAGCGTGCGCAGCACCTCGATGCCGGCGAACACGCCGTAGTTGCCGTCGAACTTGCCGCCGGTCGGCTGGGTGTCGATATGGCTGCCGGTCATCACCGGCGGCAGGGCGTCGTCGCGTCCGGCGCGCCGCGCAAAGATATTGCCGATGGCATCGACCCGGATCGTGCATCCGGCCGCACGGGCCTCGGCGACGAAGAAGTCGCGGCCCTGGCGATCCAGGTCGGTCAGCGCCAGCCGGCATACGCCCCCCTTGGGCGTGGCGCCGATGGCGGCCAGGCGCATCAGGGTGTCCCACAGGCGCTGGCCGTCGATGCGCAGGTCGGCGCGCGCGCCGGCGCCCGCCGCCGCCGCGCGCGCAGCTTGCAATGTCGTCATGTTATTCCTCGTCTGGGTCAGCCGGCGTCGCGGCCGCCGTCATCCATGGTTCAGGCCGCCAGGCCGACGCCGAGATAGCGGTCCTTGACCGCTTCGTCGGCGCGGAAGGCGTCGTTGTCGCCGGTGTAGACCACCCTGCCCTGCTCGATGATCACGTGGCGGTCGGCCAGCTGCGTGCAGACCTCGAGGTTCTGCTCGACCAGCAGGATCGGCACGCCGGCCGCCTTGATGACCTTGAGCTGCGCCACGATCTCCTCCACGATCACCGGGGCCAGCCCTTCGACCGGCTCATCGAGCATCAGCAGCCGCGGATGGTTCATCATGGCGCGCCCGATCGCGAGCATCTGCTGTTCGCCACCGGACAGCTGCGCGCCGCCATTGCCGCGCCGCTCGCGCAGGCGCGGGAAGATGCGGTAGATGTCCTGCAGCTGCCATGGCGAATCGCGGCGCGCGGCCAGCTTGAGGTTCTCTTCCACCGTCAGCAGTTTGAAGATGCCGCGGTGCTCGGGCACCAGGCACAGGCCGTCGGCGGCGATCCGGTGCGGCGCCAGCCCGGCAACGTCCTTGCCGCGAAAGATCACGCGCCCGCCCCTGGGCTGGACCACGCCGGCGATGGCCTTGAGCGTGGTCGACTTGCCGGCGCCGTTGCGCCCCAGCAGCGTCACCAGCTCGCCTTCGCCGCCCGCCAGCGATACGCCTTGCAGCACATGGCTCTTGCCGTAGTAGCCATGGATCCCTTGTACATCGAGCATCATCCCTTGCCTCCGGTGATCATGTTGCCGAGGTAGGCGGCGCGCACGCGCGGGTCGCCGCGCACCGCCGCGGGCGGCCCTTCCATCAGCACCTTGCCTTGCTGCATCACCGTGACGGTGTCCGAGATATCCATGACGATGTCCATGTTGTGTTCGATCAGCACCACCGTGTGGTCCGCGGCCAGGCCGCGGATCAGCCGCTTCATCGCGCCGAGGTCGTCGACGCCCATGCCCGAGGTCGGTTCGTCGAGGAAGATCGCGCGCGGCCGCGCCGCCAGCGCCATGCCGACCTCCAGGCGCCGCTGCTGCCCGTGCGACAGCACGCCCGCCGCGCTGTCGGCGACGCGCGCCAGTTCCAGCCGGTCGAGCACCTGGTCGACGACCTCGCCACAGGCCAGCGCGCCCACCGGCAGGCGCCATCCGCTCATGGCCCTGCGCGGCGACGTGCCCAGCGCGGCCAGGCGCAGGTTCTCGCGCACCGGCAGGCTCGGGAACAGGCTGGTGACCTGGAACGAGCGTGCAATGCCGCGCTGCACGCGCTGGTAGTCGGGCTCCGCCGTGACGTCCTTGCCGTCGAAGACGATGCGGCCGGCGCTGACTTCCTTGGTGCCGGTCAGCATGTGGAACAAGGTGGTCTTGCCGGCGCCGTTGGGGCCGATCACCGAATGGATCGTGCCCGGCATCACGCGCAGGTCGACCCCGCCCAGCGCCATGAACTTGCCGTACTGCTTGACGATGCCGGTGGCCTCCAGGATGGGGGTGGTGGCGGTGCTCATGCGCGTTCCTCCTGCGTGACGGGCGCGCGGCGCACGCCGCGCAGTCGATCCCATAACGTGGCGCCCAGACCCCACAGCCCGCGCTGCATGAACAGGCTGACCGCGATCAGCAGCAACCCGAGCAGCATCAGCCAGCGCGGCCACAGCGTCGACAGCCAGTCCGCCAGCAACACATAGAAGGCCGCGCCCAGCACCGAGGCGAAGATATTGCCGGTGCCGCCGATCACGGTCATCACCAGGATCATCTCGCTGGCGTGGTAATCGATATTGGTCAGCGGCGCGATGCCGGTCAGCATCGCGTGCAGCGCGCCGGCCAGTCCGGTGACCGCTCCGGAGACCATGAACGCCAGCAGCTTGAACGCCTTGACGTTGTAGCCCACCGCCAGGGCGCGCTCTTCGTTGTCGCGGATCGCCAGCAGCGTGCGGCCCAGCACCGACTCGGTCACGCGCAGCACGGCCAGGAACACCGCCAGGAACAGCACCGCGACGAAGCCATAGAACTGCCACGGCGACGCCAGCGGCACCAGCGCATGGCCGGCCACCGACAGCGGCGGTCGCGGGATGTCCAGCAGGCCGTTGTCGCCCCCGGTGATGCCGGGCGCGGTATAGGCAAGGAAGTAGAACATCTGCGCGAACGCCAGCGTCAGCATCACGAAGTAGGTGCCGCGCTGGCGGATCGCAAACCAGCCCACCAGCGCCGCGGCGGCCGCGCCGATGCCGATCGCCAGCAGCAGCGCCAGTGGCATCGGCAGGCTGGCGCGGGTCAGCGCCAGCCCCACCGCGTAGCTGCCGAGACCGAAGAAGATGCCCTGGCCGAACGACAGCAGGCCGGTGTAGCCGAGCAGCAGGTTGCACGCCATCGCGGCCATTGCGTAGATCAGCACTTCGGTGGCGAGCGTGCCCGAGCGCATCGTCAGCGGCAGCAGCAGCGTGACGCCAAGCGCCAGCCACCAGAAACGGTAGCGCAAGAGCCATTGTCTTTGCATAGCCATCATCCCCTCCCCAGCAAGCCATGCGGACGCAGCAGCAGCACCGCGGCCATGGCGACATAGATCATCAGCCGCGCGCCCTCGGGCCACAGCGTGCTCATCAGGCTCTGCACCACGCCGACCAGCAGGCCACCCACCAGCGCGCCGGTGAAGCTGCCCATGCCGCCGACCACCACCACGATGAAGGCCACGCCCAGCGCCTCGACACCCATGAACGGCTCGGCGCCGCGGATCGGCGCGGCCAGCACGCCGGCGATCGCGGCGGTGGCGGCGCCCAGCGCGAACATCAGGCTGAACAGGCGGAACACGTTGATGCCGAGCAGCGACACCATCTCGGTGGACTCGCTGCCCGCGCGTACCGCGCTGCCCAGGCGCGTGCCTTCCAGCAGCCACCACAGCCCGATCGCCAGCACGCCGGTGAAGCCGATCACGAACAGGCGGTACTTGGGATAGATGAAGTCGCCCCACATCACCACGCCCTGCAGCACGTCCGGGGGCGGCACGTCGACGCCGAGCGGGCCCCAGCCGACGATGATGAGCTCCTGGATGGCGAGCGCCAGGCCCACCGTGACCAGGATGTGGAACTCGTGCGGCTGCGCATAGACGTGGCGCAGCATGAGCTTCTCGGTCAGCCACGCCAGCGCGCCGATGATGATCGGGGCGAGCACCAGCGCCACCCAGAAGTTCATGCCGAGCTGCAGCGCCTGGAAGCAGAGGTAGGCACCCAGCGCATAGAAGGCGCCATGCGCGAAATTGACGAAGCGCAACAGGCCGAACACGATCGACAGCCCTACCGCCAGCAGGAAGTAGAGCATGCCGATCCCGACGCCGTTGATCACCTGCAACAGATAGACGTTCATGAGTCGTAGGGATGTAGCAAGCCGCCACGCTCGCGCAGCGGCGCGGCATGGGGCTTAGGGGTGCATCAGGTTGTGGTCTGGCGGGGCAGCGGCCCGCCGTGTCAGGGCCTCAGGCCATCTTGCACTGGGTCTGCCCGACCGGCAGGAAGGCCTTGCCGACGCTGACGATTTCGGCGTAGTCGTCCTTGTCCTTCATGCGCGCCTTGGCCTTGCCCTTGAGCAGGTAGTAGTTCTTCAGCACCTGGTGGTCGGCGGCGCGAATTTCCTCCGGCCCGGTCAGGCCCTCGTACTTCATGCCTTCGAGCGCGGCGACCACGGCCCTGGGGTCGGCGCTGCCGGCCTTGATCATGCCGTCCACCATGATCTTGGTGCAGATGTACGAGCCGGCCAGGCTGTAGTTGGGATTGGCCTTGAACTTGGCCTGGGTGCGCTTGACCAGGTCGCGGTTCAGCGGCGTATCGACGCCATGCCAGTACTGCGCGCCGAAGTAAACGCCCTCGCACAGGTCGGCGCCTAGCGACTCGAATTGCTCCAGCCCCGAGGCCCAGGCCAGCAGGATGGTGGTGTTCTTCTTCATGCCGAAGCTGACCGCCTGGCGCAGCGTGTCGGCGGACTGCGAGCCGAAGTTCAGGATCAGCAGCACGTCTGGCTTGGCCGCGAGCGCATTGGTCAGGTAGCCGCTGAATTCCTTCTCGGTCAGGGCGTGGTAGCTGTTGCCCACGTGCTCGATGCCCTTCTCCTTGAAGATCGCCTTCGCCGCCGACAGCAGCCCGTCGCCGAACACGTATTGCGGCGTGATGGTGTACCAGCGCTTCGCCTTCGGCATCGATTCGATCAGCGGGCGCACGGTGCGCTCGATCGCGCCGAAGGTCGGCACCGACCAGCGGAAGGTGGCACGGTTGCAGTCCTTGCCGGTGATCTCGTCGGCCCCGGCGGTGGTAACGAACACACCGCCGAATTTCTCCGCCTCCTTGCCCATGGCCAGCGATTCGGACGACAGGATGCCGCCCGCGAAATAGCGCGCCGCCTTCTGCTGCGCCAGTTCCTGCACCTTGCGCACCGCGGTGGCGGGCTTGCCTTCGGTGTCGAGCACGCTGTAGCGCAGCGGCCGCCCCAGCACCTGGCCATACTGGTCAATCGCGAGCCGCATGCCGAGGTCGGCAAATTTTCCGTTGGCGGCGAAGGCGCCCGACATCGGCACCGGGCAGCCGAATTCCAGCGCCTCGCCCGCGGCAAGGGCGCCGCGGCCATGGATCAGGGAGGTGGGAACGGCGGACAGCGCCGCCAGTTTCAGCAGGTCACGACGATTCAAGGATCACTCCTCGTTATGTGGGGATCGGGCTGCACGGGGCGAAAGTCCGGCCAGTGCCATGGCCTGGCGCTGCACCGTCTTCCCGACATGCTGGTGACTTTCGCCCGGTGCCGACACTGCCCGAGCAAGAATCGAACCTGTTTATTCTATTTATATGTATAAATAGAATAGAATCATCTTAGAAGTCGGCCGGAATCGTTGTCAACAAAGGAAAGGTCAGGGTTTACGCACCCTCTGCGCACGGCGCCACGTGCCCCGCGCATGCGCCGACGGCGAGTCAGGAAGGTGCGCACCGCACCCTGGCCATGCCAGCCAATCGGGCAGCCCGCACACGGCTGGGGCAAGCCGCGGCGCCCGCGCCGGCGCGCTTGGCTAGAATGCAAGCGCCCAGGCCTTTATGGCCTGCGCGCATGACAAGGAAAGAGCAATGGCGATGTTTCGGGAGGGCAAGACCGGGGCCATCGAGATCCGCAAGCAGAAGCGCGCGGACCTGGTGGCGGAAGAGCTCAAGCGGCTGATTACCCAGCGCAACCTGCGCCCGGGCGACAAGCTGCCGCACGAGGTCAAGCTGCAGCAGATGTTCTCCGTCAGCAAGAGCACCATCCGCGAGGCCCTCAAGTCGCTGGAGGTGCAGGGCCTGATCCGGGTCAGCACCGGCCCGGCGGGCGGCGGCACGATCGTGGAGGTGCCGCTGGATCGCACTTTCCAGCTGATGCAGAACTACCTGTTCTTCAAGGACGTCGGCATCGCCGACATCTATACCGTGCGCCGGCTGCTGGAGCCGGAACTGGCCGCCGGCGCGGTGCCGCATCTGACCGAGGACGATTTCAACGCGCTGGAGCGCACCATCGACCTGTGCGACCCGGCCTCGGCCGCGGCGGCGAAGCCGCTGCTGGACCAGCGCCAGGAAGACCTGACCTTCCACGACATCCTGGCCGCGGCCAATCCCAACCCGATGCTGCGCTTCTCGTGCGAGCTGATCAACGAGATGATCCGCCAGCTGGTGGTGTTCGGCAACGACACCCCTGCGTGCGAGCACGAGAAATTCGGCGCGGCCAACGTCAAGTTCCACAAGCGCATCGTCGACGCCGCACGCCAGCGCGACGCCGAAACCGTACGCGCGCTGATGTCGGCGCATATGGAAGAGTGCACGCATTACGTCACGCGCATGAACGGGCGGGTCCATGGGCGGCTGGTGCTCGACTCCGAAATGCCGCGGCGCGGCCGGATGCTGCCGGCGGACGACGAATGAAGCGCGCACCGGCGCAGCCGCGCTCGCGTCAGCCGGCCGCGTCCAGACGCAGCGCCGCCCGCTTCAGCCGCGCCACGCCTGCGGCGATCTGCTCCGGCGCCGCCCCCGCGAACGAGAGCCGGAACGCGGGCCGTGCGCGGCGCTGCGCGTAGAAGCCGGCCCCGGGGACGAACAGCACTTTTTCCGCGATCGCATGCGGCAGCAGCGCGGCGGCATCGTCGATGTCTTCCAGCGCAGCCCACAGGAACATGCCGCCGGCGGGCAAGCCGAAGCGGATGCGCTCGCCGAAGGCCAGCCGCAATGCCTCGGCCAGCCGGTCGCGTCGGTCGCGATAGCACGCGATCTCGCGCTCCACCTGCGCTGGCAGGCGGCCGTCCGCCAGGTATTGCGTGACCGCCAGCTGGAGCCACGGCGGCGTGCACAGATCCGACACCTGCTTGGCGATCACCGCGCGGCGGATGATTTCCGGCGCGGCCACCATCCAGCCGATGCGCAGGCCGGGCGCCAGCGTCTTCGACAGGCTGGCCAGGTGCACCAGCCACGGACGGGCGCCCGGCACCTGGTCACACAGCGCCAGCAGCGACGGCGGCGCGGCGCCGTCGAAGCTCAGCGCGCCATAGGGATCGTCTTCGACCAGCACCACCTGGTGCCGCGCCGCCAGCTCCAGCAGGCGCAGCCGGCGCGCGGGCGACAGCGTGGCGCCGGTCGGGTTGGCGAAGGTCGGCACCGTGTAGATCAGCCGCGGGCGCACCGCGCCGTCGGCCAGCATCGCCGCCAGCGCGTCGACGTCCATGCCGTGCTGGTCGGAGGGCACGCCGCGCACGTCGGCGCCGGCCAGCCGCAGCGCCTGCAGCGTCGCCGAATAGGTCGGCTCCTCGACCAGAACCACGCTGCCCGGCTCGACCAGCGCGCGCACCAGGAAATCGAAACCCTGCTGCGAGCCGCTGGTGACGAGCAGTTGATCCCGCGTCACGGCGGCGCCGCGCTCCGCCATCAGCACCCCGAGCGCATCGCGCAGCGCCGGCGCGCCTTCGGTGGCGCCGTACTGCAGGCATTCGGCGGGCCGCTCGCGCAGCGCCTGCGCCGACGCGGCGCCGATGCCGTCGGCATCGAACAGCGCGGCGGACGGGTAGCCGCCCGCGAACGAGATCATCTCCGGATCCGACAGGTACTTGAACAGCTCGCGGATCGGCGAGCCTTCCGGCTCGCGCAGCGCGGGAACGAACGGGTAGGCGGCGGTCATGGTCACGCCGGCCTCAGCATTGCGCGGCGGTCATCTTGAAGATGCCCTGCGCGTTGCCCGCATCGAAACCCAGGTCGGTGCGCGTGACCGCCTGCGCGTCATCGACATAGCGGTCGCGGGTGATGAACTCGTAGAACGAGCCCGGCACTTCGCGCACCACCTCGGCGCCGTCCGCGCCGACAAAGGCGCGCCGCACCGGGTCGGCGCGGAACGCGGTCTGGCGCACGCGGCCGCTGCGCGACACTTCCACCTTGTCCTTGATCGGCCGCCCCAGCCGCTTCTGCGCCTCGGCCAGCGCGAATACGTCTTCGACGCGGTCGGTGGCGTGGTTGAAGGCATTGCCCTCGGTCGCGATCCACGCCATCTCCGCCGATTCGGCCAGCAGCGCCTCGTAGTCGGCCAGCCGCGGCGTTGCGTGATGGCGCTCGAAGCAGCGCGCCAGCGCACCGATCAGCTCGCCGGCATCCGCCTGCGGCAACGACCCTTCGCGCTCGAGTTCCCACAGCAGTGCCTGCGCGCGCGGCGTGAGCGGATCGACCGAGGTTTCGAGCACGCGGCTGACGGCCTGCTGGAAGCCTGCGCTGAAGCGCTCGGGGTGCAGCTCGCTGACAAAGAACTGCGCGATCTCTTCCGGCGCGTCTTCATGCGCGTACGAGCGGCCGGTCATGCCGATGCGGTCGAGCGGATAGGTGCCGTTGAGGCGGTAGCCCAGCGGACGCAGGATGCGCGTGAAGGCGGCCTCGCCGGCGGGCAGCGCGCCGTGGTCGGGCCAGCGCACCGTGCGCAGCGCGCCATGGTCGAAGTGGACCTTGCCGCCCGCGCCGGCCAGGTCTTCGGTGTAGGCCTTGCCGGTCGGCACGCGCTCGAGGATGCCGGCGAACAGCACCAGGTTCAGCGCGTGGGCAATCTCGGCGCGCGACGCGTGACCCGCGGCACCGGCCGGCAGTTGCGCGGGCGCGCTCACCAGCGCGGACAGGCGTTCGGCGCCGGTGGCGCCAAGGTGCAGGGAAACGAGTTGGTTGAGGTTATTGCTCATGATGCAGGGAGGGCCCCAAGGGCTTGCTAACGGGAGAGAAATCAATGACGGCTTTCAGTCCACCGAAGCGCCGGACAGGCGCACGATCTCGCCCCACTTCTGGCGGTCTTTCTTCAGCACCTCGGCGAAGGCTTCAGGGGTGCTCGGCGCCGGCTCGGCACCGAGGTCGCGCATGCGCGCCTGCACGGCGGCATCGCCGAGCGCGCGCGCCAGGTCCTGGCTGATCTTCTGCGCCACCGCGCTGGATACGCCGCGCGGCGCCAGCAGGCCGAACCACGGGCTGGCGTCGAAGCCCGCCACCGGCCCGGCGGCGGCCACGGTCGGCACGTTGGGCAGCGCCGACGAGCGCGCCGGCGTGGTCACCGCCAGCGCCTTGAGCTTGCCGGAGCGCACGAACGGCAGCGACGCCGGCAGGTTGTCGAACATCACGTCGACGCTGCCGCCCATCAGGTCGGCGATCGCCGGGCTGCTGCCCTTGTAGGCGACGTGGCTCATCTCGGTGCCGGTCATGCGCTGGAACAGCTCGCCGGCCAGGTGGGTCGAGGTGCCGTTGCCCGCCGACGCCATGTTGACGCGCTTCGGGTTGGCCTTCAGGTAGGCGATGAACTCCGCCAGCGTCTGCACCTGGGCACGCTCGGCAAAGGCCGGCGACAGCACCACCACGTTGGGCACGCGCGCCACCATCGTCACCGGCGCGAAATCGGCCACGGCGTCGTAGGGCAGCTTCTTGTACAGGGTGGGGTTGATGCCGAACTCGCCCACCGAGCCCATCAGCAGCGTATAGCCGTCGGCGCTGGACTTGGCGGCGACGCCGGTGCCGACGATGCCGCCCGCGCCGGGGCGGTTCTCCACCAGGACCGGCTGCTTCCATTGCAGCGCGAGCCGCTCGCCGACCAGCCGCGCCACCATGTCGGTGGTGCCGCCCGGCGGGTACGGCACGATGATGCGGACGGGCTTGGCGGGGAACTCCTCGGCGGCGACGATGCCGGAAACGGTCATGCCAAAGGCGAAAGTGCCGGCGGCCAGCGCGCTGAACAAGCGTTGCATGTTGTTTTTTCCTGTCTACCTGATGGTTGTCGTTATGGCGGCGCCGCGGGTGGGGGCTGCGGGACCAGGGGTGAATCATTTCTCATCAAGTCCACCGATTCAAGCGAGATTTCGGTATAGGATGATGACTTTATGTCATCAACTGCCCTCCCTCCCCCATGCGGCAACGCCTTCCCAGCCTTTCCAGCCTGCGCGCCTTCGAAGCGGCCGCGCTGCACCTGAACCTGCGTCGCGCCGCCGCCGACCTGTTCATCACGGAAAGCGCGGTATCGCGCCAGATTGCCGCGCTGGAAAGCCTGCTCGGCGTGCAGCTCTTCCACCGCGCCAACCAGCGCATCACGCTGACCGCGGCCGGTGCGCTCTACAGCGTCCAGGTGCGCGAGATGCTGCGCAAGCTGCAGCGCGACACGCTGGAGGTGATGGCGCATGAGGGCGCCGGCGGCACTGTCGAACTGGCGTGCGTGCCGACCCTCGCGGTCGAATGGCTGATCCCGCGGCTGCCCGACTTCTACGCGCGGCATCCCAAGGTGGTAGTCAATATCAGCGCCCAGTCCGACGTGTTCCTGTTCGACGGCACGCCCTACGACGCGGCGATCCATTTCGGCGAAGCGGTCTATCCCGGCGCGCGCGCGGACCTGTTGTTCGGGGAGGAATCCGTGGCGGTGTGCCACCCGCAGTTGTTCGGCCGCAAACGGCGCATCGACGCGCACGACATCGCCCACGCGCCGCTGCTGCACCTCGCCACGCGCAGTTTCGGCTGGAAGCAATGGATGGAAGCGGCCGGCATCGACGACGTCAACGCCGTGCGCGGCGCCCGCTTCGACCACCACAGCATGGTGATCGCCGCGGCGCGGGCCGGCCTGGGCATCGGCCTGGTGCCGCGTTTCCTGGTGGGAGAGTACCTGGCGAGCAGGCAACTGGTGAGCCCCGTGGCGCGCTCGTTGCGCTCCACCAGCGCGTATTACCTGGTCCAGCCCGATACGCGCCCGATGAGCCATGCCATGCAGCATCTGCGTGCGTGGCTGCTGGAGGCGGCGGTGACCTTTGCCAGGGGGCAGGCTACGGGGTCATGCGCATCGGAGCCGGCCACGCACGAGTAAAGGGCGCCGTTGATACCGGCGCTGCACCGCTATCCCTTTTCTCCTCGCCACACCTGCTGCAGCTCCCACGCCGGCGCCTCGCCCGCCGGCTGCGGCAACGCCTGGGCCTCGGCCAGCATGGCGCCGGCCTGCGCCTGCAGCTTGTCGAGGCAGCGCGACAACACCCGCGCCTCTTCGGCCGTCAGGCAAGCGGCCAGCTGCGTATTGAACTCACGCGCCTGCGCAAAGGCGCTGCGGTAAACCGCTTCGCCCTCTTCCGTCAAGGTGAACGCGGCCGCGCGCCGGTCCTGCGCGCGTGTCCCGGCGCACCAGGCCGCGTTCCACCAGCGCGTGGACGGCGCGGCTGGCCAGCACCTTGTCGAGGCCGGCGCTCTCCGCCAGTTCGGTCAGCCGCGTGCCGGGCTGCTCGCCCAGGAATGCAATCATGCGCCATTCGCGCCGCGTCACGCCCGCCCGCGCGCGCAGGTGCAGCGCGGCCGCGCCCAGCGCGACGCGGTTCAGGTGATAGACCCGGTAGTTGATGAAATCGGCCAGGCGCCGCGGCCGCTGCAGGCGGTTGCCGCCGTTGTCGTGTGCCATGCCACATCCGCAATTAGTTGACTTTGTCAATTATATCGACGGGTGTTAGCTTCCTCTCCATGCCGGCCGCCGGCGCACAACAGACAGGAGACATCGTGAGCCCCCGCAACTTCCTTCCCCGCCTTGCCGCATGCCTGCTGGCCGCCGCCGCAGCCTGGTCGGCGCCGGCCAGCGCGCAGTCGGACCGGCCGCTGCGCATCCTGGTGGGCTACCCCGCCGGCGGCACCGCCGACCTGGCCGCGCGCCTGGTCGGCGACAAGCTGCGCGAGACCCTGAACCGGACCGTGGTGGTCGAGAACAAGCCCGGCGCCGGCGGGCGGCTGGTGATGGACTACGCGCGCACCCAGCCGGCCGATGGCAATACGCTGGTGGTGGCGAATTCGGCGGTGATGACCATCGCGCCGCTGGTCTACCGCAAGCTCAACTACGATATCCAGCGTGATTTCACGCCGGTGGCGCAGGCCGCCAATTTCCAGCTGGCGCTGGCCACCGGTCCGGGCAGCCCGGCGCGCACGCTCAAGGATTACGTCGCCTGGCTCAAGGCCGGTGCGCAGAACAACTCCTATGCCTCGCCCGCGCTCGGCAGCATTCCGCACTTCTTCGGGCTGATGATCGGCAAGCAGGTGGGCGTCGACATGCTGCACGTGCCGTTCAACGGCTCGGCGCCGCTGATGAGCGCACTGGTCGGCGGGCAGGTGCCGGCCTCGGTCGACACCCTGGCCGACCTGACCGAGATGCACCGCGCCGGCAAGATCCGCGTGCTGGCGACCTCGGGCACGCATCGTTCGGTCGCGCTGCCGGACGTGCCGACCTTCACCGAACTCGGCTACCAGGGCATCGAGGGCGAAGGCCGCTATGGCGTGCTGGCCCCCGCCGGCACGCCCCGCGCCGCGCTGGAGCGGCTCAACGCGGCCATCGTCAAGGCGGTGCAGTCGCCCGACCTGCGCGACAAGTTCCTGAAGCTCGGGCTCGAACCCGCCACCGGCCCCGCCGAGGCCTTTGCCGGGGTGCTGAAAGCCGACGCCGCCAAATGGGCGCCGGTGGTCAAGGCATCGGGCTATACCGGCGACTGATGCCGCGAGCGGGGCTACCACAACCTTCCCGACCATGACCATCCGCAATACCCTGTTCATCATGTGCGACCAGCTGCGGCGCGACCATCTCGGTTGCTACGGGCATCCGACGCTGCGCACGCGCAATATCGATGCCCTGGCCGCGCGCGGCGTGCGCTTCGACCGCGCCTATGTCACTTCCGGCGTCTGCGGCCCCAGCCGCATGAGCTTCTACACCGGACGCTACGTCAGCAGCCACGGCGCCACCTGGAACCGCGTGCCGCTGTCGGTCGGTGAAGTCACGCTGGGCGAATACCTGAAGGACAGCGGCCGCGCGCTGGCGCTGGCGGGCAAGACCCATGTGATGCCGGACAACGCCAACCTGAAGCGGCTGCACCTCGACGGTGGCACCGAGCTGGAGACGCTGCTGCGCAGCGGCCACTTCACCGAAGTCGACCGCCACGACGGCCACCACGCCGAGCCGGGCGGCGCCTATGCCGACTGGCTGCGCCGGCAGGGCTACGACAGCGCCGACCCGTGGACCGACTACGTGATCAGCGCCGAGAACGCGCGCGGCGAGATCGTCTCGGGCTGGCACATGCGCAATGCCGGGCTGCCCGCGCGCGTGGCCGAGCCGCATTCCGAGACCGCCTACACCGTCGGCCAGGCCATGCAGTACATCGCGGCGCGCGGCGATGAGCCCTGGGTGCTGCACCTGTCGCTGGTCAAGCCGCACTGGCCCTACCTCGCGCCCGCGCCGTACCACGCCGCCTATGCGCTCGACGACTGCCTGCCGCTGCAGCGCCACGATGCCGAGCTGGAAGACCCGCACCCGGTGCTGTCGGCGTATCGCACCCAGGAAGAGTGCGCCAACTTCATGCGCGCCGAGGTCTCGGACACGGTGCGCCCCGCCTACCAGGGCCTGATCCAGCAGATCGACGACCGGCTCGGCCTGCTGTGGGAACAGCTGGAACGGCTGGGCCGCTGGGACGACACGCTGATCGTCTTCACCGCCGACCATGGCGACTTCCTGGGCGACCACTGGCTCGGCGAGAAGGAGCAGTTCTACGACACCGTGCAGAACATCCCGCTGATCGTCTACGACCCCTCGCCGCAGGCCGATGCGACCCGCGGCACCGCGCAGGACAGCCTGGTCAGCGCGGTCGACGTGGTGCCCACGGTGCTCGATGCGCTGGGCCTGCCGCCCGCCGACCATCGCGTCGAAGGACGCTCGCTGCTCGACCTGACGCGTGCCGCGGACCGCGACGGCGCGGGCGCCTGGCGCGACGCCGTGGTCTCCGAGCTGGACTACGCCTACCGCGGCGCCCGGGTCGCGCTGGGCCGCCATCCCGACGCGTGCCGCGCCTGGATGGTGCGCGACGCGCGCTGGAAATACGTGCACTGGCAGGGCTTCCGGCCGCAGCTGTTCGACCTGCACAACGATCCGCAAGAATACTTCGACCTCGGCACCGACCCCGGCCACGAAGCCGTGCGCAGTGCCATGCGGCTACGCCTGCTGGACTGGTTCTGCACGCTCAAGCCGCGCGTGACGGTAACCAACGAAGAGGTCGCGGCCAGGACCAATGTGTACAAGCAGGCCGGCGTGTTCTTCGGCGTCTGGTAGCCGGGTCGCTGACGCCCCGGCCCGGCGTGGCCAGGGCCGGTTGCCTGAAAAAGTTGCACGGTTTGCCTGTCGATACTGCAACCATGTGCCCGCGCCGGCATCCCGGGACGCGTACGCCGCCGCCTGCGACCGGGCTCCGGCGGCGGCCCGGATGGCGTATCCCTTGCAACAGGTACCGGAGGGCCCTGTGTTCGGGCCGGCAACCGGAGCGATCATGAAGAACATCTGGATCCTGGTGGCGGACGAGTCCGTCGCCCGCATCTTCGCCTCGCATGGCGACAGCGCGCCGCTGCAAGTCATCGAGGAAATCACCGACGCGGCCGCGCATGCCGACCGCGCCGACCTGCGCCGCGACGCCTACGGCCGCCGGGGCCACGCCGCCGTCCAGGGCGACGCGGGACACCCCGGCGCCCACCAGGTGGGGCCGTCCACGGTCACGTCTTCGGCAGGCGAGGACGAACTGCACCAGGAGGCGCAGCTGTTTGCCCGGCGCGTCGCCGACTACCTCGACGATGCGCGCAACAAGCAGCGCTTCGATGAACTGGCGCTGATCGCGGCGCCGCGCTTCCTGGGGCTGTTGCGCAAGACCCTGTCCGCGGGCGTCACCGATGTGGTCACCCGGGAAATCGACAAGGACTTCAAGAATGTGGCCAACAACGACCTGCAGCAGCGGCTGGCCGATGAAGGCATCGTGGCGGCGCGGCGCGACGAACGCGTCAATACCGGCCGTGAACGCTAGCGCGATGACATGACCACGCAGCCGCCCGTGATGGCGCAGGCGGCTGCGCCGCCTCAGCGGGCGGTGCCGGAGCCGCTGGCGCCGCTGCCGCTCGAGGTGCCGCTCGGGCTGGTGGTGCTGGTCGCGCCGGAGGTGCCGGTGGACGTGCCGGCGCCAGGCGTGCTGCGGCTGCGGTTCTGTTCCGTCACCGCGCCCGAGCCGGACATCGAGCCCGAGCCGCTGGTGCCGCCGGTGGCGGTGCAACCCGCCAGGATGCCAAGTGCGAGCAAGGCTGCGCCGATGCGCAAGGGTGTCTTCATGTTGTCCTCCATCTGGCAGGTTGGCGGCAAGGCTTGCTGCATGGCGCGGCCTGCCGGCGGGGCGCCGATGGCGCCGCTGCGCTGGAGATGACGCAACCGGCGTACCAGATTGGGACCAGCAGTGCAGCGCTGCGCGCAGCGGGCGCGGCCGCGCAGCGTGGCTGGGCCGCAGTAAGAAGTACGCGCGGCCGGTAAAAGTTACCGTGCGGGTACCTGGTGACAAGGGCATCGGGGCGCCGTGGCGGCGCTGGCCGCAAGCGCCGGCTGCCGCGACACCGCTTCAGCGCGTCAGCGTCCACTTGTAGGCGTAGCGGTCCGGCCGGAACAGCAGGTCGGCGCAGAACAGCGGCGTGCCTTCGATGTCATAAGGGGTGCAGCGCAGGCGCAACAGCGGCAGCCCCTCGTCGACGCCAAGCTTGCGCGCCACGTCGGCCGGCGCCGGGATCGCGCTGGCTTCCATCGCCACGTCGCGAAAGCGATACCCCAGCCGGCTTTCGAACAGCGCCATGGCGTCGTTGGTCTCGACATCTTCCTGCACCAGGCGGCGCATCAGCGGCTCCGGCCCCATCAGGTTGAAATAGGCGACCGCCACGTCGTCCCAGTAGCGCACCGTGGCCACGCTCAGCACCTTTTCGCCGGGCTGCAGGCTCAGCGCCGCGGCCACATGCGGCGGCGCCCGCAACAACCGCGCCGACGCCAGCTTGCCGTAGGCGAGCTGGCCGCGGGCCCGCCCGGTCTCATAGAAACCGGTCAGCGCGCCCAGGCTGGGGGTGTCGGCCGGCCGCGTCACGAAACTGCCCTTGCCATTTACTTTTTCGATCAGGCCGGCGTTGTGCAGTCCGGACAGGGCCTGCCGCACGGTGATGCGGCTGACGCCGAACTCGGCCATCAGCTCGGCCTCGGACGGAAGCTTGGCGCCCGGGCCGAAGGTGTTGCTGGCGATTCGCTGGCGAATCTCGCTTTCGATCTCTTTGAACCTGGGCAGCGCCACGTGTGTCCCGCCCCGCGGGCGGCTCCTAACTGAGTGAGGCGAATTATACCTATCATGACAGGTGTCGTCATAACCTATTGACCTGTTATAACAGGTAATGGCAGTATCCGTCGTCACCAGCGCTCTGCGCCCCCACCCTCACCGCAAGCTGGCAACTCAGGAGACAACCATTGGATACCAGGGCAACTGACACCGCCGGCGCGCCTGCGGAGTTCGACTACATCGTCATCGGCGCGGGCTCGGCGGGCTGCGCCGTGGCCGCACGCCTGGCCGAGGACGCGAGCGTCACGGTGGCGCTGCTCGAGGCGGGCCCGCATGACCACCACTACGCGATCTGGGCGCCGGTCGGCATCGCCGCCGTGGTGCCCAAGGCCGGGCCGCGCAATTACGCCTACTACACCGAGCCGCAGGCAGGCCTGAACGGCCGCCGCTCCTACCAGCCGCGCGGGCGCGGCCTGGGCGGCAGCTCGTCGATCAACGGCATGGTCTATATCCGCGGCCACCGGCGCGACTATGACGACTGGGCCGCGCTGGGTTGCCGCGGCTGGGGCTATGACGACGTGCTGCCATACTTCCGCCGCAGCGAGCGCAATCCCCGCCTGGGCGGGCAGCAGGACGCATTGCATGGCAGCGACGGGCCGCTGCACGTCAGCGACCTGCGCTCGCCCAACCCGTTCGCGCAGCGCTTCGTCGAGGCCGCGATGCAGGCCGGACTGCCGCGCAACGACGACTTCAACGGCGCCAACCAGGAAGGCGCGGGCCTGTACCAGGTGACGCAGCACAACGGCGAGCGCTGGAACGCGGCGCGCGCCTACCTGCACGGCGGCAACGCGGCCGACACCGCGCTGAACGGCGGCCGCCGCGGGCTGGCGGTGATGACCGACACGCAGGCACTGCGCATCCTGTTCGACGGCAAGCGCGCCACCGGCGTCGAGGTGGTCCGTGGCGGCACGGTGCAGGTGCTGCGCGCGCGGCGCGAGATCGTGCTCAGCGGCGGCGCCTTCAACTCGCCGCAACTGCTGCTGGCGTCAGGCATCGGCCCGGCCGCGCACCTGCGCGAGGTCGGCATCGACGTGGTCCACGAACTGCCGGGGGTGGGCGAGAACCTGCAGGACCATCTCGACATCATCGTCAACAAGCAACTGCAGACCACCGAGCTGTTCGGCAAGACCGGCCGCGGCATGCTGCGGCTGGCGCGCGAGGTGATGCGCTACCGGCGCACCCGCACCGGCATGGTGACCTCCAATATCGCCGAGGCCGGCGCCTTCCTGCGCAGCCGGCCCGGACTGGAGATCCCCGACGTGCAGCTGCACTTCGCGGTGGCGCTGCTCGGCAACCGCAACCTGGGCAATCTCGGACACGGCTATTCCTGCCATGCCTGCGTGCTGCGCCCGCAGAGCCGCGGCCACGTGCGCCTGCGCAGCGCCGACACGCGCGCGGCGCCGCTGATCGACCCGCGCTTCCTGTCGGCCGAGCAAGACATGGCCGGCATGGTCGCAGGGGTGCGCGCGATTCGCCGCATCTTCGCCCAGCCCGCGCTGGCGCAGCATGGCGGGCGCGAGGTCCTGACCGACGCGTTCGGCCCCGACAGCAGCAACGAGGCGGCGATCCAGGACTTCGTGCGCAACCATGCCGATACGGTCTACCACCCGGTCGGCACCTGCAAGATGGGCGTCGACGACATGGCCGTGGTCGACCCCGAACTGCGGGTGCGCGGCGTGCAGGGCCTGCGCGTCGCCGACGCCTCGATCATGCCGACCCTGGTCGGCGGCAACACCAACGCGCCGGCCATCATGATCGGCGAAAAGGCCGCGGACCTGATCCGGGCAGCGCACCGCTGAGCCCGACCGGCACAGGCACAACACACCAAGGAGACCACCACCATGCAAGCCACCGCACCCGCCAGCATCAGCCCGCAAGACTACCGGGCGCTCGAGCAGGAGCCCTTCCCCTTCAGCGTGCGCCGCTGCACGCCGACCATTGGCGCCGAGGTCGAGGGCATCGATTTCCGCGAGGCCCTCGACCACGACACCTATCTGTCACTGCGCCGCGCGCTGCTGAAGTACAAGGTGCTGTTCTTCCGCAAGCAGGCCATCACGCCGGCCCAGCACGTTGCCGTGGCGCGGCGCTTCGGCGAACTCGAGGTCCACCCGATGTTCACCAACCATCCGGAGCACCCGGAACTGGTGGTGTTCGGCCGCAACGACAAGACCCGCGGCCGCGAGAACCTGTACCACTCCGATGTGTCGTGGCGCGAGATCCCGTCGATGGGCTCGATGCTGCGCTGCCTCGAGTGCCCGGAGGTGGGCGGCGACACCATCTGGATCAACATGGCCGCCGCCTACGACAACCTGCCGCAGGAAATGAAGGATCGCATCGCCAACCTGAAGGCCGTGCACGACGCCATGCCGGCATTCGGCACCGCGCTGAGCGAGGAAAAGTACGCCGAGATGCGCGCCAAGTATCCGCCCATGGTGCATCCGGTGGTGCGCACCCATCCCGAGACCGGCGAGAAGATCCTGTTCGTCAACGAGGCCTTCACCACGCATTTCGCCAACTTCGCCAAGGAACAGCCGTACCGCTTCGGTTCCGATTTCCGGCCGGCAGAACTGGACCTGATGCAGTACCTGTACCGCCAGGCCGCCGCGCCCGAGTACCAGGTGCGGCTGCGCTGGCAAGCGGACACGATCGCGCTGTGGGACAACCGCTCGACCCAGCACTACGCGGTGCAGGACTACTTTCCCGCGGTGCGCCACATGAACCGCGCCACCATCATCGGCGACCGTCCGGTCTGACCGCACACCAACCATCGAGGCAATCGGACATGCATATCGTCGACAGGTTCTATATCCAGGGCAAATGGGTGCAGCCCGCCGAGGGCGCCACCCAGGCCGACATCATCGACCCGGCCACCGAAGCGGTGGCGGGCAGGCTCGCCATGGGCACCAGCGCGGACGTGGACCGCGCCGTGGCCGCCGCGCGCGCGGCCTTCCCGGCGTGGTCAGTGTCCACCCGCGAAACCCGCATCGCACTGCTCGAGCGCATCGTCGCCGCCTACCAGGCGCGCATGGCCGACCTCGCGCAGGCGGTGCGCCAGGAGATCGGCGCACCGATCACGCTGGCCACCAACCTGCAGGCCGCCATCGGACTGGGGCAATTGCAGGCGACGCTGCAGGCGCTGCGCGACTTTGCCTTCGAAAGCCCGCGCGGCAAGAGCCTGGTGCTGCGCGAGGCCATCGGCGTGGCCGCGCTGATCACGCCGTGGAACTGGCCGCTGAACCAGATCGCGGCCAAGGTGGCGCCGGCGCTGGCGGCGGGCTGCACCGTGGTGCTCAAGCCCTCGGAGATCGCGCCGCTGGACGCGCAGATCTTCGCCGAGATCATGGATGCCGCCGGCACCCCGCCGGGCGTGTTCAATATGATCTATGGCGAGGGCCGCGTGGTCGGCGCCGCGCTGTCGTCGCATCCCGGGGTCGACATGGTGTCGATCACCGGTTCGACCCGCGCCGGCGTGGAAGTGGCGATCAGCGCCGCGCCCACGGTCAAGCGCGTGGCGCAGGAGCTGGGCGGCAAGTCGCCGCTGATCGTGCTGGACGACGCCGACCTGCAGGCCGCGGTGACCAGCGGCGTGGCCCAGTGCATGGTCAATACGGGCCAGACCTGCGTGGCGCCCACGCGCGTACTGGTGCCGCGCGCGCGCTACGAGGAAGCGGTGCAGATTGCGGCGGCGGTGGCCAATGCGGTCAAGGTCGGCGACCCGTCCGATCCCGGCACCAAGATGGGCCCGATGTCCAACCGCGGCCAGTATGACAAGGTGCAGCGCCTGATCGGCGTCGGCATCGAGGAAGGCGCGCGGCTGGCGGCCGGCGGCCCGGGGCGCCCCGACGGGCTCGAGCGCGGCTTCTATGCGCGCCCGACCATCTTTGCCGACGTGCGCAACGACATGGCCATCGCCCGCGAGGAAATCTTCGGGCCGGTACTGTGCCTGCTGCCCTACGACAGCGAAGAGGAAGCCGTCGCCATCGCCAACGATACGGAGTTCGGCCTGGCCGCCTATGTCGCCTCGTCCGACCCGGCGCGTGCGCGCAAGCTGGCGGCCCGGCTGCGCGCCGGCAATGTGCGCATCAATGGCGCGATGATGGATATCACCGCGCCCTTCGGCGGTTACAAGACCTCCGGCAACGGCCGCGAGTACGGCCCCGAAGGCATCGCCGAGTTCCTCGAGACCAAGACCGTGACCGGCTGACGCCCTCCCGCTCCGGCCCCGCACCGCCCGGACGCCAGCGCAATGCCGGCAGCCGGGCGGTGTCGTCCGGGCGACGCATGCGGCCCCCCGCTGCCGCGCTTGTCTGACATCGGCAGGCGGCGGCGTCCGACAGGCCAACGTCTGCCGGAACGCTATCTTCGAGGATAGCGCCAGGCCTTTTGCCGAAGCGCCCGGCTATGTCGACCGTTCCCGATCCCACCGCCCCGGTGCTGCCGCCAGCGCCGCCCGTCCCGCAACTGACCGACGCTGAGCGCCCGGCGGGCGCCGCCGCCGCTCCGTCCGCGCCAGCGCCTGCGCTGCTGACCGATGCCGCCGTCGCCAGCGCGCTGCATCGCGCCAGCACCGCGCTGATGGTGCTGGCGGTGCTGTTCTCGCTGTACGCCGTGCACGTGGCGCGCGACTTCCTGGTGCCGGTGGTGATCGCGGTGGTGATGGCCTACCTGCTCGATCCGCTGGTATGCGCGCTGCAGCGGCTGGGGCTGGCGCGCTCGCTGGCCAGCACCATCGTGCTGCTGGCGCTGCTGGCCGCTTTGCTCAGCGGCGCCTACCTGCTGCAGGGCCAGGTGGAGTCGATGGTCAACAGCCTGCCGGAGATGGCCAGCAAGCTGTCGCGTTCCGTCGGCGCTCTGCTCAGCGGCGACGACTCGATGTGGCAGAAGATACGCCGCGCCGCCACCGTGCTCAGCGGCACCGGCCAGCCGCCGCCGGCGCGCGGCACCCGGGTGGTGGTGGAGCAGTCGGCGGGCCAGCTCAACAACATGCTGCTGGCCGGCTCGGTCAGCATCTTCACCATGGCGGCGCAGGCGGTGGTGGTGGTGTTCCTGCTGTATTTCCTGATGCTTGCCGGCGATACCTTCAAGCGCAAGTTCATCAAGATGGTCGGCACCACCATCTCGGAGAAGAAGATCAGCGTGCACATGCTGGACGAGGTCAACCGCTCCATCCGCCGCTACATGGGGATGCTGCTGGTGACCAACGCCGGCCTGGGCGTATGCACCTGGCTGCTGCTGAAGTGGCTCGGGGTCGACAACGCCGGCAGCTGGTCGATCGCGGCGGCGGCGCTGCACCTGGTGCCCTACTTCGGCGCGCTGGCGATCGCGCTGTGCCTGGGCATGGCCACCTTCATGCAGTTCGGCACGCTGGGCATGGCCGCCGCCGCGGCCGGCGGCTCGCTGCTGATCGCCACGCTGATAGGTTCGGTCATCACCACGTGGATGACCGGCCGCATGGCGCGGATGAACGCCGTGGCGGTGTTCGTGGCGCTGCTGCTGTTCACCTGGCTGTGGGGCGTGTGGGGGATGCTGCTCGCGATACCCATGATCACCATCGCCAAGGTGGTCGCGGATCACATCGAGGGCATGGAAGTGGTGGCCGAGTTCCTTGGCGAGTAGCGTGCGTTCGCGCACCTGCCGCAGCAGATCTACACCGCTATACTGGAACAGCGAATGCTGCACCACAGCATTTCAGGCGCAGCCCTTCGCGCGGAGGAAACCACCATGTCTCTATGCGACCTGTGCGAGTCGCAACTGGACCGCCCCGGCCATGTGCCGCCGCATCCGCAACTGGCGATTTCGGCGACGCTGCGCATGACGAGCGGCCAGAATGCGTTCGTGTACCGCTGCGGCCACTGCGGCGAGACGCTGCTGCTTGCGTCCGACGACGATGAAGCGCCGGACCGCTGGACGCGCCTCGACGCCGAAGGCTGGCGCTGAACGGCGCCACAGCGCTGTTGCTGCCCTGTGGGCGCCGCCTTGATCCCGCGCAACACCGCGCACTGGCTGCGTCGACATAATGGCCCATCATGGCCAAGAAATTTCCCATCCATCCCAGCCATCCCGAGCGCGTCTGCTGGGGCTGCGACCATTACTGCCCGGTCGACTCGATGCGCTGCGGCAACGGCTCCAGCCGCACCCAGCATCCCGTCGAGCTGCTTGGCGACGACTGGCTCGAATGCGGCGACTGGGGCATCGAGTCGACGTCCGCCACCGGACCGTCCGGCACCACCCCCGGGTAGCGGGATTACAATCGTTGTCTCCGGCTCAACCATAAGACCCGGCGCCACGCCGGCATACACCGAGACAACCATGCTGAACCTCCAGGATTCCTCGCTGCTGCGGCAGCAGTGCTTGATCGACGGCCGCTGGATCGATGGCGAACGCCGCATCGACGTGACCAATCCTGCCACCGGCGAGCGCGTCGGCCAGGTGCCGCAGCTGGGCGCCGAGGAAACCCGCCAGGCCATCGAGGCCGCCAACCGGGCGCTGCCGGCGTGGCGCGCCCGCACCGCCAAGGAGCGCTCGGCGCTGCTGCGCAAATGGTTCGAACTGATCATGGCGAACCAGGAAGACCTGGCCCGCATCATGACTGCGGAGCAGGGCAAGCCGATCGCCGAGGCGCGCGGCGAGATCGCCTACGCGGCCTCGTTCATCGAATGGTTCGCCGAGGAAGGCAAGCGGGTCTATGGCGATACCATTCCCGCCCCGGTCAGCAACCAGCGCATCGTCGTGACCAGGGAACCGGTCGGCGTCTGCGCCGCGATCACGCCGTGGAATTTCCCCGCCGCCATGATCACCCGCAAGGCCGGCCCGGCGCTGGCGGTCGGCTGCACCATGGTGCTCAAACCCGCCTCGCAGACGCCGCTGACGGCGCTGGCGCTGGTGGCGCTGGCCGAGCGTGCCGGCATTCCCGCCGGCGTGCTGTCGGTGGTGACCGGCGCGGCCAGCGCGATCGGCGGCGAGATGAGCAGCAATGCGCTGGTGCGCAAGCTGACCTTCACCGGCTCGACCGAAGTCGGCCGCACGCTGATGGCGCAGACCGCCGCCACCATCAAGAAGGTATCGATGGAACTGGGCGGCAACGCGCCCTTTATCGTGTTCGACGATGCCGACCTCGACGCCGCCGTGGAAGGCGCGATCGTCTCCAAGTACCGCAATGCCGGGCAGACCTGCGTCTGCGCCAACCGCATCTACGTGCAGTCCGGCGTCTACGAGGCGTTTGCGCAGAAGCTGGTGGCCGCGGTGGCGGCGCTAAAGGTGGGCAACGGCATGGACGACGGCGTGCGCATCGGCCCGCTGATCGACGACAAGGCCGTGGCCAAGGTCGAGGAGCATATCGCCGATGCGCTGGGCAAGGGCGCCCGCCTGCTGCAAGGCGGCCAGCGCCATGCGCTCGGACACTCCTTCTTCCAGCCGACGGTGCTGGCCGATGTCGCGCCCGGCATGCTGGTCGCGCGCGAGGAAACCTTCGGCCCGCTGGCACCGCTGTTTCGCTTCGACACCGAGGACGACGTGGTCGCCATGGCCAACGACACCGAGTTCGGGCTCGCCAGCTACTTCTACGCGCGCGACCTGGGCCGGGTCTGGCGCGTCTCGGAACGGCTGGAATACGGCATGGTGGGCGTCAACACCGGCCTGATCTCGAACGAGGTGGCGCCGTTCGGCGGCGTCAAGCAATCCGGCGTGGGCCGCGAGGGCTCGCATTACGGCATCGACGATTACCTGGTGATCAAGTACACCTGCATGGCCGGCATCTGACCCGGCGCACCCTCAGCCCGCCGCGCCAACGGCGTGCCGCGCGTCGGGCGGTGGCGGCGCCAGCCGGCAGCTGTCCCGAAAGCGCGCGATCTGGTCGTGCACCTGCTGCATCTGTTCGACCTGGTAGCTGGCCCGCTCCCGGCTGTAGCGGCTGCCAAACTCATACAACGCGCCGTCCGCGGCGCGGGCCAGTCCCTCCAGCGCCTGCGCCAGCATGCGCCCCTCCACGCTGCGGTGCCGCCGCAAGCGCCAGGACAGCGCCTCCTGGCCCTGGTCGAGCAGGTTCTGCTGCAGGTAGCCCAGCCGCTCGGCCAGGCCCTGCGCGTCCTGCAGCACCGACAGATAGGCGCATACGACCGCCAGCCGCTGCTGCAATTCGCCGCCGGATAGCAGCTCGCGCGCGCACGCGCCCCAGGCCTGCGCCTCGGGCGCATGGTCCGGCCCGCCGCCTTCGCGCACATAGACGTCCAGCGGCAGCACCGAGACCGCCAGACCGGGTGGCAGCACGCTGGTGAAGCGGCTGGCGATGGCCTGCTGCAGGGTGCGGTCCAGCGCGCAGCACGTCTTGATGTCGGCATCGACATGGAAATCCAGCGCCGGCTGGCGGCCGTGGCCCACCGAGACCACCGCCCGCACCGGCGGGTGCCCCGCCATGGCCAGCGTCTCCAGGCCGGCTTCGATGCAGCGCTGCTCGGCGGCCTCGGCGCCAAGGGCCTGGACGATGTCCTGCATCTGCAGCGTGCCGGCGATTTCAGTGCGGTGCACCGCGGGCAGCCACCCGCCGCGGCGGCCAGCGGCCATGGTGGTCCGCTTCAGATCGACATGCGTGATCGCATTGCCCGTCATATACCCTCCGATTCCTGAAGTCGTGTCTCAATCCCGCCGCGATGCCATCACGATCGCGGCATGCATGCCTTGCAAGGCGTGCGGCGGCTCAGCCTCGGTCAGCGCCGCAACCAGCAGGCTGTCATCCAGCCGGAAGCGGTACAGCATCACGCTGGAGCGCGCCAGCGCGACCAGCTGCGTCGGCGTCAGCGATGCCAGCAGGCGGCCCACTTCGCGCCCGAGGCCGAGCCGGAACAGGGCCTCGGCCTCGTGCTCGCGCATCAGCCGCTGTACCAGCAGCAGGTAGGACAGGTTCAGCGTTTCGATCTGGCGAAGGCTGTCGGCGTCCGCTTGCTGGTGCATGTTGGGCCCGCTTGCTGCGGCTGTGCTGGCTGGTTCCATGTCAGCCTTGCGCGGGTGCGCAGGCGCCGCCCGCCATGCGCAAGCGCGGCGCGGGCGCGTGGGCGAGGATCATCGGGCGCGCGGCAATGGCGTGCAGCGCGGGCTTGTCGAGCAGCGTGATGGTGCGGTGCCGGACCATGATCAATCCGCCTTCGGCCAGCCGCGAGAACTGCCGGCTGACCGTTTCCAGCGTCAGGCCGATATAGCTGCCGATTTCCTCGCGGCTCATGCGCAGCACGAAGGCCGACGATGAAAAGCCGCGCAGCGCGAAAGCGTCCGCCAGCCACAGCAGGAAGGTCACCAGGCGCTCTTCGGCCGTCATCAGCGCCAGCATGGTCTGCACCGCCCGCGCGCGCTGCAGCTGGCCGTCCAGCGCCAGCAGCAGTTGCCGGCCGAGCGGCGCCAGCGTGGCCGCGGCAAGGCGCAGCGCCTCCGCGTTGAACAGGCACAGCTTGGTGTCTTCGAGCGCGGTGGCATACGACGCGTAGTGCGGGCGCACCAGGCTGTCCAGCCCGACCATGTCGCCGGGAAAGTGGAAGGCCACCACCTGGGTGCGCCCGTCTTCGGTGGTGACATGGGTCTTGATGGTGCCGACGCGAATGGCATAGACCGATGTCACCGGGTCTCCCAGCAGGTACAGGAACTCGCCCTTGCGCAGGCGCACCGTGCGTTGCGCCGCTTCGACGCCCGGCGCGCCGCATGCCTGCCCGGCCGGTGCGCACTCGGGCCAGGCGCCGGCCATCTGGCAGCACGCGCTGCACGGCAGGGCTTCGCGCTGCGGCTGGCGATCATCGGACTGTGTCATCGGCGCGGTGGGCTGGGAGACCTGGAGAACCTCGTGCGTCCATTCTATGGAGCCGCCCGGGCCAGACAATCCGTACATTCTGATTCCCGCCGCGGAAGCGTCCGACGCTGCCGTGCGCCGGGCGGCCGGGACGTCCGTACTGCACTTGGCCGTGCCGGCTGGTGCCAGCGAAGCGCAAGCAGGCGTATCCTTATCGCACCATCAGGATCGGATGCGCCGGCAACGCCGGCACGTCGCCCCACCCATCCCATGACAAGACGCCCCGACGATCCGCAAGCCCTTGCCGGCAACGCCAGCCCCTCCGAGGCCGGCGGCCCGGACCATCCGCATGCCGCGGATACGCCCTACCGGACGCTGGTGGAAGCCGTGCAGGACTACGCCATCTTCACGCTCGACGTGGGCGGCCATGTCTCCAGCTGGAACAAGGGCGCCGCCCGCATCAAGGGGTACCGGCGCGAGGAAATCCTGGGCAAGCATTTCTCGCAGTTCTATACGCCCGACGCGGTGGCCCGGCACTGGCCCGATGCCGAGCTGAAGGCGGCCGCCGAACTGGGCCGCTTCGAGGACGAGGGCTGGCGCGTGCGCAAGGACGGCACCCGCTTCTGGGCCAACGTCGTCATCACCGCGCTGCGCGACTCCGAGGGCCGGCTGATCGGCTTCGGCAAGGTCACGCGCGACCTGACCGAGCAGCGCCGCGCCGCCGAGGCGTTGCGCCAGAGCGAGGAATCGCTGCGCCTGCTGGTGGAGGGCGTCAAGGACTACGCGCTCTTCATGCTCGATCCCGGCGGCCATATCGTCAGCTGGAATTCCGGCGCGTCCTATATCAAGGGCTACCGCCGCGACGAGATCATCGGCCGCCATTTTTCGCTGTTCTACCCGCAGGAGGACGTCGCCGCGGGCAAGCCGGCGCGGCACCTCGACCTGGCCCGGCGCGCCGGCCGCATCGAGGACGAGGGTTGGCGCGTGCGCAAGGACGGCTCGCTGTTCTGGGCCAATGTCACGCTGACCGCCGTCTACGACGATTCACGCGCGCTGCGCGGCTTTGCCAAGGTGACGCGCGACATGAGCGAACGCCGCCGCCGCGAGGAGCTGGAACGCTCCAGCCAGCGCCTGAACGAATTCCTGGCGACCCTTTCGCATGAACTGCGCAATCCGCTGGCGCCGGTGCGCAGCGCACTGACCGCGATGCGGCTCGCTCCCGGCGACCGCGCGCTCGCCAACCAGAGCCTGGCCCTGATCGAGCGCCAGGTGACGCATCTGAGCCGGCTCGTCGACGACCTGCTCGATATCGGGCGCATTACCTCCGGCCGGATCGAACTGCGCACCGGCCCGGTGGAACTCGACGAGATCATTGTGCTGGCGATCGAAGGGGCGCGCCCGGCGCTCGATGCCAAGTCCCAGCGCGTCGACGTGCAGGGCACGCCCGGCACGATCCGCATGGATGCCGACAAGACCCGGCTGGTGCAGGTGATGCAGAACCTGGTACTCAATGCGTCGAAGTTTTCGCCGCCCGGCACGGTGGTGACGATTGCCACGGCGGTGCAGAACCGTACCCTGGAAATCCGCGTGACCGACCAGGGCCGCGGCATCTCGCCGCATGCGCTCGAGGAGATCTTCCAGCTGTTCGTGCAGGAAAGCCGGCCGGGCACCGATGTGCAAGGCGGGCTGGGCATCGGCCTGTCGCTGTGCCGCTCGCTGGTGGAGTTGCACGGCGGCACCATCGCGGCCACCAGCGCCGGGCTTGGGCTGGGCAGCACCTTCACGGTACGCCTGCCGCTGCCTGCCGCGCACCAGTCCGACGACGCGCACCGGGCCGCGCTGCCCGCCACCGGCCACGCCCAGGCCGACCTGCAGGTGCAGCGCATCCTGCTGGTCGACGACAACCGCGACGCCGCCGACAGCCTGGCGATGCTGCTCGAGATGTGCGGCCACGAGGTGACGATCGCCTACGACGGCTCCGAAGCCCTGCACGTGGCGCCACGCTGCCGTCCGCATATCGCGCTGATCGACCTGGCCATGCCGGGCATGGACGGCTTCGAGGTGGTGCGCGCCATGCGTGGCGTGGCCGGCACCGAATCCACCCGTTACGTCGCGCTGACCGGCTTCGGCCAGCCGGCGGACCGGCAGCATACCGAGGCCGCGGGCTTCGATGCGCACCTGGTCAAGCCGGTAGAGCTGGAAACCCTGTTCGGCACCATCGCGCGGCTGCGCCAGCCCGACTGAGCGGCACGGCATCCGGCCAAACCCGACCTTCGCCAATCCCGAACCCGCGCGCGCCGCCGCTGCGACACACTGACGCCCGTTCCATCGCAACCGATCACGGAAAGGAGACAGCGATGCAGGGTTGGATCAGGCGTGCGGCCATCGGGCTGCTGTTTGCATGCGCGGCCACCGCCGCCGGCACCGCGCTGGCGGACTACCCCGACAAGCCGGTGCGGCTGGTGGTGCCGTTCCCGCCCGGCGGCGCCACCGACCTGCTGGCGCGGGAGATCGGCAACGCGCTGTCGGCGCGGCTGCACCAGCCGGTGGTCATCGACAACCGCCCCGGTGCCGGCGGCAACCTGGCGGCGATCGCCGTGGCGCGGGCCCCGGCCGACGGCTATACGCTGCTGTTCGGCACCTTCGGCTCGCTGGCGGTGAACAAGAGCCTCTATGACAAGCCCGGCTACGACCCGCTCAAGGACTTCGCGCCGGTGGCGTCGGTGGCCTACCTGCCCAACGTGCTGGTGGTGCATCCCAGCGTGCCCGCGCGCACCGTGCCGGAACTGCTGGCGCTGGCGCGCAAGGAGCCGGCCAAGCTGACCTACGGCTCGTTCGGCAACGGCTCGTCGTCGCACCTGGCGGGCGAGCTGTTCACGCACCTGGCCGGTGTCGATATCACGCACATTCCGTACAAGGGCAGCGCCGCCTCGATGACCGACCTGATCGGCGGGCGCATCACCATGATGTTCGACAGCGTCTCCACGGCGCTGCCGTATATCCGCGACAAGCGCGTGCGCGCGCTGGCGGTGACCACGCAGAAGCCCTCCGAGCAGCTGCCCGGCGTGCCGACGCTGGCCGCTGCCGGCGTGCCCGGCTACGAGCTGACCGCCTGGTTTGGCGTGGTGGCCCCGGCGGGCACGCCCAGGGCCGTGATCGACCGTCTCAACGGCGAGATCGTGGCGGCGCTGAAGCAGCCGGACCTGGCCGCCAGGCTGGCCAGCCAGGGCACGGTGCCCTTCCCCGCCACGCCGGCGCAGTTCGGCAGCTATATCCGCGCGCAATACGAGAAGTGGGACGGCCTGATCAAGTCCGCCAACATCAAGCTGGACAACTGACGCCTGCCATCGGGACGGTTCGGGCCGTCCCAGGCCGTCCCAGGCCGTCTCAGGCCGTCTCAGGCCACTTCCGGCGCGCCGAAGCGCCACGACAGCCGTGCCGCCGCCTGCCGCACCAGCGCGGCGGTGGCGCCTTCGGTGCTGCTGTCGAAGCTGCCGCTGGAACCCATCACCGCGATCACCAGCGCCAGGCTGCCGGTGTGGTCGAACACCGGCGCCGCCAGCGTGTCGATGCCCGGCACCGGGTGGCTCAGCGCATTGTCGAGGCGCGCCGCGCGCACCTGCGCCAGCCGCCCGGCGTAGGCCGGCGCCAGCTTGCCGCCGGGGCCGAGCACCTGGTCGGCGGCCGCGCCCGCCATGCGCAGGGCATCGTTCTGCAGCAGGCCCGCCAGCACGTTGGCCGGCAGGTGCGCCGCCACGGTGCGGCCGATGGCGGTATGGACCAGCGACAGCACCGTGCCCACGCGCAGGCTGACATGCTGCGGCCGCGCCGATTCTTCCAGCCGCACCACGGTGGGCCCCAGCGGCCCCAGCACCGCCATGGCCACGCTCAGCCCGGTGGTCCCCGCCAGCTCGATCACCTCCGGTTCGGCCTCGCGCGTCGGCGACAGCCGTTGCAGCGCGATCAGCCCCAGCTCCAGCGCCAGCGGTCCGCACCGGTAGTTGCCGGCGGCATCGCGCGCCAGCAGCCCGGTCTTCTGCAGGCTGACCAGGTGCGGAAATGCCTTGGCCGCCGGCATGCCCGCGGCCAGGGCCAGGTCGCGCAGCGGCAGCGGCCGCCCGGCGGCCACCAGCGCGCCCAGCAGCTGGCCGGTGCTGTCGAGCGACTGGATGCCGCGCTGCGGCTTGCCGCCGTCGAGGTCCTGCGGGGTATCGTTCGCGCCGCTCATGCCGGGTCACCGTCGGCTTCGCGCAGGGCCGCGCCGATCTCCGCGCCGGCGGCGAGCAGTGCCCGCGCCGCCGCGCCATGCCAGTCGACCTCGAAGGCACCGGTCGATCCCACCAGCGTCAGCACCAGCCGCAGCGCGCCGGCGCCGTCGAGCACCGGCACGCTGAGGCTGCTGACGGCCGGACTGGGGACGTCGATGCTGCGCTCGATGCCGCGCGCACGGATTTCCGCCAGCCTGGCACGGAACGCGGCCAGCTCGGCTTCACCGGCATCCGGTTGCTGGGCCTGCCACAACGACTGCCACTGCGCCGGCGGCTGGAACGCACAGAACACGCGGCCGGTGGCGGTGGCCGCCAGCGCCATCACCGTGCCCACGTGCAGGTTGACGTGCAGCGGCGCGGTGGCCGGCACATAGCGCACGATGGTCGGACCTTGCGGCCCGGCCAGGCAGATCGCCACGCTGCAGCCCAGCGCCTGCGCCAGCGCGTCCGCGCGCGGCAGCGCGGCGCGCCAGGCGGCGTCCTGCTCGAGGTGCAGCAGCCCCAGGCGCAGCGACAGCGGTCCGGGCTCGTAGCGGCCGGACAGGTGGTCGCGCTTGATCAGGCCCAGCCGCGCCAGGCTGACCAGATAGGCATGCGCCTGCGCCGGCGCCAGCTGCGCGGCGTCGGCCAGCGCCGCCAGCGGCATCGGCACGCGCGCCGCGGCCAGCGCCGCGAGCAGACGCGCGCCCACCTCCACGCTCTGGATGCCGCGCTGCGTCTTGTCGGCGCGCGCCGCCGGCGCACCGGCCGGCGCTACCGGTGCCCCTGCCCTGGGTCTGGCCATTCGCGTCCTGTGTGATCGGAAAAACCGGATATTAATCGAACGCCTCCCGGATCCCGCGTCATACGGGTTTACGCTGACCCCGATCCGGTCGGCGCGTGTCGCCCCAATTATTTGTCATAGGCTAATCATTTCGCTATTGATTAATTTGCCGACCTTTCCTAAGATGGCATTACCCCGTCGCGACACGGTCGACCCGGCCGTGCGACATCCGGAAATCCATACGAACGGGGGCGAGACAGCCAGTGCCACGCCGCATGCGCTTGCGGCAATTCCCGCGCCGTCCTGTCCCCTCCACAAAGGAAAAGACGCCATGTCCAAGGCATTCGCATCGCAGGCCGACCTGGAAGCCAAGCAGATCACCTTCACCCAGCTGTCCGAGAACGCCTGGGCCTATACCGCCGAGGGCGATCCCAACTCCGGCGTGGTGATCGGCGATGACGGCGTGCTGATCGTCGACACCACCGCCACCCCGGCGATGGCGCAGGACCTGATCGCGCGCATCCGCACCATCACCGACAAGCCGATCAAGTATGTGGTGCTGTCGCACTACCACGCCGTGCGCGTGCTGGGCGCGTCGGCCTACTTCGCCGAGGGCGCGCAGCAGGTCATCGCCAGCCGCGGCACCTACGAGATGATCGTCGAGCGCGGCGAGGCCGACATGAAGTCCGAGATCGAACGCTTCCCGCGCCTGTTCGCCGGCGTCGAGACCGTGCCCGGCCTGACCTGGCCGACGCTGGTGTTCGAGCAGGAGATCACCCTGTTCCTGGGCCGGCTGGAAGTGCGCATTGCCCACCTGGGCTCGGGCCATACCAAGGGCGACACCGTGGTCTGGCTGCCGCAGCAGAAGGTGCTGTTCTCGGGCGACCTGGTCGAGTACGACGCCGCCTGCTACTGCGGCGACGCGCAGCTGGCCGAATGGCCGGCCACGCTCGATGCGCTGCAGGCCCCGAGAAGCTGGTGCCGGGCCGGGGCCCCGCGCTGACCACGCCGGAAGAAGTGAAGCAGGGCATCGCCTACACCAAGGACTTCGTCACCACGCTGTTCACCGCCGGCCAGGAAGCGGTGGCCGAAAAGCTCGACCTGAAGGCCGCGATGGCGCACACGCGCCGCGCCATGGACCCGAAGTTCGGCCACGTCTTCATCTACGAGCATTGCCTGCCCTTCGACGTCTCGCGCGCCTATGACGAGGCCAGCGGCATGCGCCATCCGCGCATCTGGACCGCCCAGCGCGACCAGGAGATGTGGGCCGCGCTGCAAGACTGACGACGGCGCCCCCGGGCAAGCCATCGCACAACCGAGTTTTTCAGGTGGAGGAGACACAAGCATGAGCAGCATCGACTACCAGCGGCTGTCGTTCGCATACCAGCCCTGCGCGGAACAGCAGCGCGCCGGGCAATCCGCTGATGCCGCGCCCGCGGCGGTGCATCCGGTGGTCGTGGTCGGGGCCGGCCCGGTGGGGCTGGCCACCGCCATCGACCTGGCTCAGCGCGGCGTGCGCGTGGTGCTGGTGGACGACGACTGCACGCTGTCCACCGGTTCGCGCGCGATCTGCTTTTCCAAGCGCACGCTCGATATCTTCGACCGCCTCGGCTGCGGCGAGCGCATGGTCAAAAAGGGCGTGCGCTGGCATGTCGGCAGGGTGTTCCTGCGCGACGAGCAGGTCTACAGCTTCGACCTGCTGCCCGAGAGCGGCCACCGCCGTCCGGCCTTCATCAACCTGCAGCAGTACTACCTTGAAGGCTACCTGCTGGAACGCGCGCAGGCGCTGCCCAATATCGAGATCCGCTGGCACAACAAGGTGGTCGGCGTCGAGAGCCGCGGCGGCGCCGACGCCGGCGTGGTGCTGAGCGTCGAGACCCCCGACGGCTGCTACCCGCTGGCCGCGCGCTATGTGGTCGCCGCCGACGGCTCGCGCAGCCCGATGCGCAAGCTGCTGGGCCTGGACAGCAAGGGCCGCACCTTCCGCGACCGCTTCCTGATTGCCGACGTCAGGATGGAGGCCGATTTCCCGGCCGAGCGCTGGTTCTGGTTCGACCCGCCCTTCCATCCGCACCAGTCGGTGTTGCTGCACCGGCAGCCGGACAATGTCTGGCGCATCGACTTCCAGCTGGGCTGGGACGCCGACCCGGTGCTGGAGAAATCCCCCGAGCGCGTGATCCCGCGGGTGCAGGCACTGCTGGGCAAGGACGCGAAGTTCGAGCTGGAGTGGGTCAGCGTCTACACCTTCTCCTGCCAGCGCATGGACAGCTTCCGCCACGGCAATGTCCTGTTTGCCGGCGATGCCGCGCACGGCGTCTCGCCGTTCGGCGCGCGCGGGGCCAACAGCGGTGTCCAGGATGCCGAGAACCTGGCGTGGAAGCTGGCCTACGTGCTGCAGGGCCATGCCTGCGACCGGCTGCTGGACACCTACGCCAGCGAGCGCGAGTTCGCCGCCGACGAGAACATCCGCAACTCCACCCGCTCGACCGACTTCATCACGCCCAAGAGCGCCGCCAGCCGCGTGTTCCGCGACGCGGTGCTGGCGCTGGCCAGGCGCCACGCGTTTGCGCGCGCCCTGGTTAACAGCGGCCGGCTGTCGGTGCCGGCGGTGCTGCAGGGCTCGCCACTGAACACCGACGACGCCGCCCCGGATGCTGCCGGCAACCTGGTGCCCGGCGCAGTGTGCTGCGACGCGCCGGTGTCCGCTGTCAGCGGCGCGGGCTGGCTGCTGTCGTACCTCGGCGGCGATTTCACCTTGCTGGTGTTCGGCAATCCGGAGGCCATCGATGCCGGCACGCTGGCCGACCTGGCCGCACTGAAGCAGGCGGGCGCGCCGCTGCAGCTGGTCTATGTCACCGACGCCGCGCAGCCGCCCATGACTTGCAGCCACGCCACCGTGCTGCGCGACGACGAAGGCCTGGCGACGGCGCGCTACGGCGCCACGCCCGGCACCTGCTACCTGGTCCGTCCCGACCAGCATGTGTGCGCACGCTGGCACCGTCCCGACCCGGCCGCGATCCGCGCCGCACTGGCGCGCGCCACCGGCGCCGACCTGCGCGCGCCGCAGCCGGGCCGCATGGCCGCCTGACCAGCCCGACGCCAGCCCTGCCCCACGGAGATTGCCATGCCCAATATGCTCAACACCCGGCCCAACCTGGCGCGGCCGGACGACTTCTACGAAGCGCTGATCGAGATGCACCGCGACCTCGACGAGAGCCAGAGCCAGGCCGCCAACGCGCAGCTGATCCTGCTGCTGGCCAACCACATCGGCTGCCACGAGGTGCTGCTGGCGGCAATGGCCGAAGCCCGCGCCGGCGTGGTCGCCGGCGCCGACACGATGCCGGCCTGAGCGGATAACCCCGCGCAGGCGCCGCCGGCCGGCGCCCGCGCCACGCGCTGTCCTTCAACCCATCCCGGGCCAACGCGCACCAGACGCGGCCCGCTGGCGGCAACCGCCCGGCTGCCTGCCGCCGCAGCCACCATCGCACGGAGACAACATCGATGAGCCATCCGGTCTCAGGGGAGCTTTCGTCCCTATCCAGCCTGGCGCCTCCCGCCCCAGCCCCCACCGCACTCGCCGCGCGCGACGAGGACGCGCTCTACCGCAAGGTCTGGCTGCGCGTCATACCCTTCCTCTTCGTCTGCTACGTGGTGTCGTTCCTTGACCGCATCAACATCGGCTTCGCCCAGCTGCAGATGAAGCAGGACCTGGGCTTCAGCGACGCCATGTACGGCCTCGGCGCCGCGGTGTTCTACGTCGGCTACGTGCTGTGCGAGGTGCCGAGCAACATGCTGCTGGCACGCTTCGGCGCGCGCCGCACCTTCACCCGCATCATGGTGCTGTGGGGCACCGTGTCGGTGGCGATGATGGCGGTGTCGACGCCCGCGCAGTTCTACGCGCTGCGCTTCCTGCTGGGTGTGTTCGAGGCCGGCTTCTTCCCAGGCATCGTGCTGTACCTGACTTACTGGTTCCCGGCGCGCCGGCGTGCCGCGGTGATGGCGATCTTCTTTGCGGGCGTGGCGGTGGCGGGCGTGCTGGGCGGGCTGGTGTCCGGCTGGATCATGCGCGACATGGCCGGCGTGCTGGGCCTGCAGGGCTGGAAGTGGATGTTCGCGCTCGAAGGCGCGCCGGCGGTGCTGCTGGGCCTGGCAGCCGCGCGCGTGCTGGTCGACGGGCCGCAGCAGGCAAGCTGGCTGAGCCAGCGCGAACGCGCCCACCTGCTGCGCGACACCGCCGCGCACGCCCCCGGCGCCGGCCATTCGCTGCACGCGCTGCACCAGGTGCTGCGCAACCCGCGCGTGTACCTGTTCGCCTTTATCTATTTTTCGCTGACCTGCGGCTCGCTGGCGCTCAGCTTCTGGATGCCGCTGATGATCCGCGATTTCGGCGTGGCCGACGTCATGTCGGTGAGCCTGTACTCGGTGGTGCCGAACGCGGTGGGCGCGGTCGGCCTGATCGTGATTGCGCGGCATTCGGACCGCAGCGGCGAGCGCCATCGCCATTTCCTGCTGTGCACCACGGGCGGCGCGCTGGCGCTGGCGGCACTGACGTTGCCGCTGCCGGGACTGGCCGCGATGCTGGCCATCCTGTCGGTGGCGGCGGTGCTGATCTTCGCCGCGCTGCCGGTGTTCTGGGCGCTGGCGCCGGGTTACCTGCCGGGCGCCGGCGCCGCAGCCGGGATCGCCTTCATCAGCAGCATCGGCATCACCAGCGGAATCGTCAGCCCGTGGGTGATCGGCCAGATCAAGACGCGCACCGGCAGCCTCGACCATGCTCTTTACCTGCTGGCGGCGCTGCTGCTGGCAAGCGGCCTGGCAATGTGGCTGGGCGTGCCGAAACAGCCCGCGCGGCCGGCGTGAGCCAGGCCTCGGGAAATTTCAATCCGGGATGGTCCGCACCCGCGCGGGTGCGGCGTTCAGTGGGATCGGCCGCAGGGAATCACGGAGGCGATTTCCTCCCGCATCACCTCGACCACATCGTCGATTTCCAGCCCCTCGGCGGTGACCAGCACGTCCTGTCCGCGGCCGATCGCGTAGACCACGCCGCGCCAGCGTCCGGGCTCCACGGCCTCGCACAGGCGGATATTGAATTCGGTGTCCTGGTCCTGGCTATACACCGTCACCAGGTCGCCCACCTGGGGAGTGCGCACCGCTTCTCCGTCGAACGCCCGGGCCACCACGGTCACCGGCGACTGCGTCAGCCCCCTGGCAAATCTTGCACGCATGGTCCGCTCCTCTGTTTGCGATCCAAGTCCAGCTTACAAGAGGCCGGACAAATAATCAGGGATTTCCGTCGGAAAGTGGAACCGGCAGCGCTTCGCGCCTGTCAGACGCCGCCGGATAGACAGCGCGCGCAGATCGACCACAATAAAAGAACCGATATCCGAGGAGAGCCGACATGGGCAGCAACATACACGTCGTACCGCACGACGAAGGCTGGGACGTCATCCACGAAGGCGCACGCTACGCCGAATCGCACCACGCCACGCAGGAAGAGGCGGTCGCCGCCGGCACCTCGCAGGCCCAGCGCGAGCACGTCGAATTGCTGATCCATGGCCGCGACGGCCAGATTCGCTCGCGCAACAGCTTCGGCCACGATCCCCGCACCATTCACGGCTGACCCGCGCGTCCTGCCGCAACGCTGAGGACGCCGGCGCGCCGCCGGCTGCCCGCGCCATGCCACAACACCGGGCCGACCCGCACGCCGTGGCCGCCATCGCGGCCGCGACCGTGCCGTGGCCGGCGCTCGACCACGCGGCCGCGAGCCCCTTCACCGGCCCCTTTGCCAACAGTGCCGCGGCGCTGGCCGATCGGCTCGGCAGGCACCGCGTGGTGCTGCTGGGCGAGAGCACGCACGGCACCGCCGAGTTCTATCACGCACGCGCCGCACTGACCGCGCAACTGGTGGCGCGCCATGGCTTCCGCATCATCGCGGTGGAGGCGGACTGGCCGGACGCCGCGGCGGTCGACCGCCACGTGCGCGGCCGCCCGCCGCGGCCGGCCGAATCCCCTGGCGCCGCCTTTACGCGCTTCCCGGTCTGGATGTGGCGCAACCTCGAGGTCGCGCGCCTGATCCGCTGGCTGCACGCGCACAATGCCGCGCTGGCGCCGGCCCGGCGCGCCGGCTTCTTCGGTCTCGACATCTACAGCCTGGGCGCTTCGATGGCGGCGGTGCTGGCTTACCTGGAAGGCGTCGATCCGCGCGCGGCACAGGCCGCGCGCGAACGCTATGGCTGCCTGGAACCGTGGCGGCGCGATCCGGCGCGCTACGGCCGCGCCGTGCTGCACGGCACCCATGCCGACTGCGAGGACGCGGTGGTCGAACAGCTGCAGGCCTTGCTCGACAAGCGCCTGGCTTATGCCCGCGACGGGCACGACGACTTCCTCGACGCCGCGCAGAATGCGCGCCTGGTGGCTTCGGCCGAACGCTACTACCGCGTCATGTACCACGGCAGCGACGACAGCTGGAACCTGCGTGACACGCATATGTTCGAGACCCTGTCGCAATTGCTGCACGCCCATGGCCCGGAAGCGCGCGCGGTGGTGTGGGCGCACAACTCGCATATCGGCGATGCCGCGCACACCGAGATGGGCTCCAGCCAGGGCCAGCTGAATATCGGCCAGCTATGCCGCGAGACCTTCGGCGAGGCGGCCGCGCTGGTCGGCTTCAGTACCTACGACGGCACCGTCGCGGCGGCAAGCTCGTGGGACGGGCCGATGGAGATCAAGCAGGTCCGGCCCGCGCGGGCGGACAGCTACGAGCACCTGTTCCATGCCGCCGGCCATGCGCAGGGCTGGACGGATTTGCGCGGTGATCGGGTTGACGACGGCCATGGCGGCGCCGTGCACGCCGACTTGCGCGAACTGCTGATGCCGGCACGGCAGGAGCGCTTTATCGGCGTGATCTATCGCCCGGAGACCGAATTGCAGAGCCATTACGCGCGCGCCGTCCTGCCGCGCCAGTTCGACGTGCTGGCGTGGTTCGACCGCAGCAGCGCGGTCCCGGCGCTGCCCGCGGCACCGGCACCGGGCGCGCCTGAGACCTGGCCTTCGGGTCTCTGACACGCTGGCGCGGGCCGGCCGCTCCTTGCCTCGGTTATTTGCGGCTCTTCGGCGCCTTCGGCTCCGAGGCCGGATAATCATACCGTTGCGGCGATTGCGGCCCCTCGTTGACGGCGGGGCTGGCCGGCGTGGCGGGCGTTGCCGGCGTGGCGCGGGCGCCGGGGGCGCCCGGCGTCGCGGGTGTGGCCGGCGTGGCGGGAGTGGCGCGGCGCGTGTCGCCCTGGCCCGGCATGACATCCGAGGCCGACGTGCCCGGCGCGCGCGTGTCGGCGCCGGGGCGCGTGGTGGTGGTCTGGGCCCACGCAGGCACGCTGAGCACCACGGCCAGCGCAAAGATCGCGGTGTGTCTCATGACAGTCTCCTTCCTCGTGAACGGCCAGCGGCGTTCGGCAATGGCCGGAACCGGCTCCGTTGCGAAAGCCATGCCAGCGCGCGCAGCTCAGCCGCCGGTACGGTCGGGCGCGACCTCGATGCGATTGACGACCTCGCGTCCGCCGGCATGCGTGCGCACGCAGGCCTCGACCGCGGCGCGGTCGGCGGCGCTGCCGATCGCGCCGCGCAGCGTGATGCTGCCCTGCCCTACGTCCAGCGCAATCTCGCTGACGTCGAGGCCGCTCTGCCACAGGCGCTCGCACAGCGAGGACTGCAGCGCCGTGTCCGCCGCGCCCGCGGCGTTGCCGCGCGGGTTGGTGTCCGTGTCCGGGGAAGCGGGCATGGGCAGGGTCTCCGCGCCGCGGCCTCAATACATGCGCATGCCGCGGCCAGGATGGCCCTCGGTCCCGGCCGGCCTTGCCACGCGCAAGTGGTTGACCAGGTCACGGACGCCGAAGACCTCGTCGGCGATATCCTCGATGCGGTACTTCTGGTGCCGGTCCGGCACGCTGCCCTCCAGCGTCACCACGCCCTGCTCGACCCGCACCTCCACCTCGTTCAGGTCCAGCCGGCCACTGCGCGACAGTTGCTCGCACAGGTCTTCCAGGATGCGTTCATCGCTGCGCCGGTAGTTGCGCGGCCCGACCGGCCGCCGTGGCTGCGTCCCGCCGCGGTAGAGGTCCATGCGCTCGTTGTAGCCGGTGAACTGGCGGTACGGATCGGCCATCCCGCGGGCCTGCGCGGCCGGGGCATGGTGCGGCCGCCACTCCCCGCTCCCGCGTCCGCCGCCAAATTCGCCGGGGTCGACGGGCTGGTCATAGTCGTACACGCCATAGGCACCCACGTAGTGGCTGCGCATATCGGCCTCGGGCACGGCACTCTCGTGCCATGGCGGGCCGCGCCAGTTGTCTCTGCGATCCATCGTTGCCTCCGTTCTTGCCTCTGTCCCTGCCTCGGTTCGCCCCGCCGCAAGCGCCGGCGGGCCTGCTGTGACGGTTTGCGCTACTTCAGCCGCGGCGGCACCAGGCCGTGGTCCGCGCTGCGCAGTTCGCCACGGCGCAGCTGCTCGACCGCGCAAGCGAGCGCGCGCGCCACGTTGTCGACTTCGCCCTGCACGCCGGTATCGTGGTCCAGCGCGACGTGGCTGGTGGCATACGGCTCGTAGTAGCCGATATACCGGTCGAGCCGTGCCTGCGCGCCGGCATCGATCAGTCCCATCCAGTCCAGCCAGTCCGACAGCGCGCGGCGCACGCCTTCGATGCCGGCGACGTCGCCATGCACCACCAGTCCGTAGGCGCGTCCCGCCAGGTGCTTGGGATAGTCCCAGCCCGACAGCTCGATCGCCTTGGCCCGCGTCACGTCCTTGCCGTGCGTGGTGGTCGGATCCGGGTTGCCGCCATCGGCGCAGACCAGCCGGTCCATCATCAGCTTGAGCGGACTGCTGGCCTGGTACCAGTACACCGGCGTGACGATCAGCACGCCGTGGCAGGCGGCCCAGCGCGGGTAGACCTGGTTCATCCAGTCGTTGACCTGCCCCAGCGCATGGTTGGGATAGCAGCTGCAAGGCCAGTGGCACAGCGGCATCGCGGTCGATACGCAGCCCTTGCACGGATGGATATGCAGTTGCGCGTCGGAGGTCAGGTGGCTCAGGTCAAGCAGGTCGACCTCGATGCCCTGTGCTTCCAGCCGTTCGCGCGCACGCCCGGCCAGGCGCCAGGATTTCGACATCTCGCCCGGGCAGGTGTAGTCGTTGCGCGCGGCCGCGCACACCAGCAGCACGCGCGAGCGCGTGGCCGGATCGGCCTGGCGCTGCTGGGCCACGCGCACCGCCTCGCTGGCGGCGCGCCATTCGTCGGAGAGGTCGTAGTCCGGGTCGGCATAGCCCGCGCCCGCCTTGTGCGTGAGCGGCGCCTTGCGGCCTTGCGCATAGGCGTCCCACGCAATGCGCTCGAGGCGCTCCAGCGCTTCGTCCTCCTGGCGGTAGGCCGGGTCGGTAAAGCGCGCCAGGAAGCGCTGGCGAAAGACCTCGCGCGGCAGCGGAGTGGTGACCTGGCCCTTGCGCACATCGTCTGGATCGCCGGCATGGCGCGGCGCGCGCGGCGCATCGTGCGCAGGGCGATGGGGGGCCGCGGGTGGCATGGGCGGCTTCGGCGGCTGCTCGGGCATGTCGGTCTCCGTACAGGTCGTTGCGCACCGGACATGCAAGATGAGCGCCACCGCCGCAAACAGGTGCGGCGCGTGCGGCGCGCAGCTTTTACAGGCGCGCTCCGGCGCTGCATGTACATTTTTCCCCGCATTTGGTCCGACCGCTGCCGTTACCGGACGCACGCTGACCTGCACCGCCACTGCATACGCATCGGGCGTGCTGGCACGGAACCTGCCCCCTTGGCGGGAAACCGACTGCGGATAGCGCAATGGAGAGCATGCAAGTCCTTGCCGAGGTGATGCGCGGGCTGCTGGGCGAAGGCGACGACCTCGCCTGGTGGCAGGCTGGGGTACGCGCCGCCGTGGTTTTCGCCGGCACCTGGGCGTTGCTGAGGCTGGCCGGCAGGCGTGCCTTTGGGCAGAAGAGCTCGTTCGACCTTTGCATCGTGCTGCTGCTGGGCGCGGTGCTGTCGCGCGCGGTGGTCGGAGCGACGTCGTTTCCCGCGGCCTTTGCCGCGGCGCTGGTGCTGGTGCTGTTGCACCGTGCCGTCGGCTGGCTGTCGAGCCGCTCCCCGGGGTTCGACCGCGCCACCGGCGGTGACGCGCTCGACCTGATGCGCGCCGGCGAACTGGACGGCGAGCGCCTGCGCGGCGCGATGCTGACCGAGGAAGACCTCAAGGCGAACCTGCGCGCAACGCTGCAGACCGACAGCTTCGACGATCTCAGTCGGGTCGTGCTGGAGCGCGACGGCAAGGTCACGTTCGTGCGCGCGCGGGATGCCGGCCAGGCCGTGCCCCCACGCAGTGCCACCGCCGCGGTCGCGCGCGGCAACGGGGTGCCTGTGAGGGCGTCGGGGGCGTCGGGGGCATCGGGGACGACGCGATGAGCCATGTCAGCGCTGGCGGCAGCGACAACCTCGGCATCGCGCGCTATCTGCTGCGCCATGGGCTGCGCCTGGTCACGGCGGAGTCCTGCACGGCCGGCCTGATTGCCTCGCGCATCGCCGAGGTGCCCGGCTGCGGCGATGTCTTGCGCTGCGCGATCGTGGCGTACTCGCCTTCCGCCAAGGAGCAGTTGCTGCACGTCCCGGCGGAGGTTATCCGGCGCCATGGCCTGACCAGCGAGGCGGTGTCGCTGGCGATGGCGCGCGGCGCCATGCAACTGACCGGCGCGGACCTGGCGATCGCCAACACCGGGGTTGCCGATGGTGGCGGCGACGGCGATATTCCCGCCGGCACGCAGTGCTTTGCCTGGGTGTTCCGCCGCCACGGCCATGCCGCACGCGACGTGGTGTCGCACGCGCAGGGCATTGCCGCCTTTACCGAGACCCGCCGCTTTGCCGGCGCGCGCAACGCCGTGCGCGAAGCCGCCGCCGACTGGGCGCTGGCACGCATCTGCCATTACCACGAACTGGCGCGCAGCGGGCATGGCCGCGATGGCAGCGACCAGCGCGCATGAATCGCCGGCGCGCCGAAACGGCAAGCCGGCTATCCCGAGGGCCCTGGGCCCGTCCGACGTAGTCTTGCAATGGAGACCATCATGAAACGCACTCTCGCCACCACGGCACTGGTCGTCGGCACCGCGCTCTGCCTGCCGGCCTTTGCGCAACAGGCACCGGCCTCGCCGAACGCGCCCAACCCCAGCGTGCCGCCGATCGAAGGTTCGCCTCCGGCCTCGCGCAGCAACCAGCCGGCCGCTACCGACATGGGCTCCGGTTCCGCCCCCGGCGCCAAGGACACCATGAAGAAATCGAAGTCCAAGTCAGACAAGACATCGACCACCGCGCGCAGCAAGAAGCCGCGCGAGCAAGGCGCGCCGGCCGCACCTACCGCCGATGCGCCAAGCGGTCCCAAGGGCGATACGCCGGATCCGGCGCCGAAGCAGTAAGCGCCCGATTGATCCTGAACACGCGGCGCGCCGTGCGCGCCGGCCGCTGGTCTGCAGCGCCCGTGACCGGGCGGTTCATCGCCTGCGCGGTTCGCGGCGCCTAGCCGCCGCCGCGCATGGCCCGCGTGGCCTGCGCCAGCAGCGCCTCGCGTTCACGCCGGCGCCAGCGCACGCAGCGCCATAGCTCCTCCAGATAAGGGAGCCCCGCCAGCAGCACCACCGCCACCAGCAAGCCTGCCAGATAGCCCGGCGGCAGCGGTTCGGCCTTCAGCGCCAGCGCCATCCGCGCCGGCTCGGTGCCGTGCCCGAACAAGGCCAGAAACTGGTCCCAGTGCAACACCACCACATACGACGCCGCAGCCAGCGGCAGCACTTCGAGCAGGCTGTGCATGTGCTGCTCCACCGGTGCGATATGGCGGCGCTGGCTGGCGTAATGCACATCCCACCATGCGGTGATCTCATGGATGACCAGCGCCGCCAGCACTACCGCGATCACCAGCGCGTCGACCTCCAGGGACAGCACCAGCAGCAGCGGCAGGCCCACTTCGGCCAGCATCAGCAGGTGCAGCAGGGATTCGGTGACACCGGCGTTGCGTTCGATCTGCGTGGCGCGGTGGCAGAGCCAGTCGCCCACGCCCGCCAGCAGCCACAGCGGCACCAGCCCGTACATCAGCACGAGCCGGGCGGCATGTTCGAAGGCATGGAGGTCGGCCGGCATGGCAGCGCTGTGGCACGCCGGCTACGGCCGCTCTTGCGGCGCGCGGTACTGCTGCCGCAGCACCCGGAACAGCTCGTGGTTCACCTGCACCCCGCGATACTGGCGGCGCACCACGGCGCGCAGGCGCGAGCCCAGCACATGCGCGCGCAGCGCGCGCGCATAGCGCCGCTGCATCGCATGCTCACGCTTGCTGATGGCCTGCACGATGGAGCGGTCGGAACTGTGCTTGCCGAGCGCCGGTGTCTCCGGCGCCTCGCCCGCCGACGGCAGCGGCAATGCCTCCGGCACCTCGCCCAGGTCGAGCAGGCACGCGCGCAGCTCATGCGCGGCCTGCGCGAAGGCATTGGCGCGGCTGGTCAGCACGGACTTGAGGTGGGGGTTGGCCGCCGCGGTGGCGGCGCTGCGGCAGCCCAGCTCGCCCTCGCGCGAGGCCGCGATCAGCGCGTTGAGCAAAAGGATTTTTTTCTTCGCCATGGCACACCTGCCTGGTCCGCGGGCGGACCGTGAAGTCACCGATCGGAGCCGGCGGCTGCCGGCGGTTGCGCGTTGGCGCCGGGCATGCGGCGCATCCCGGACTGGTCCAAGGATAGCGGCTGGGCCTGCGTGGCGCCAGCAGCAAAGGCGTGCTGCGCGGCCGCCCGCCACGCCTTGCGCGCCTCGCGCATGCCGCGCAGGTTCATGGCGATCAGCGCCAGCTGCAGCACGATCAGCGCATGGGCATCGCCGTGCCAGCCCCACGCAATCCACAGCACGTTGCTGGCCAGGAACACCCAGAAGCCGGCGCGCCGCCGCGCGATCGAGCGTGAACCGACCAGCCAGGTCGCCACTACCGTCACCACCATTGCCGGCCATTGCGCGGCCTCCAGCCACTGATCCATGGGTCCCCTTAGATGGCTTGCCGCGTGCCGGCGATGGCACGCACGGGCTTGCATGGGCTCAACAGGGGCAAGAACCATACCGGCGCGAGCACCGGGCTGGCAGCGGCCGCGCGGCCCTGCGCGTTATTTCCATCGGCGCGGCAGCCACCAGTACTTTTTACAAGCCGTAGCCGGATCTGCACATGCGCGGCTTCGCCGCACGCCCTTGCAGTGCCTCGGGCGAGCCGGCCCGGCGCCGCGCGCGGGCGCGCTGGCACGCACTTCGCATGGCAGAGCCATCCCGGCGGCTGCCGCAAGGCGCCGCTCCGGGATTTTTGTTGCTCCGCCGGAGCGAAACACCGGGAGGACATGTGCGGATCTGCCAGATCGACCTGACCGGAACGCCCGAAGCCGATCAACATGCGCTGCAGCGCGTGGCGGCACTGGGGTTCGACCACGTATTGATCGGCGGCTGGCCGCACCTGCCTGGGGAAGACACGCTTGCGGCGTGCGCCCGGCATGGACTGGCCCCCCTGCTCGATATTTCACTGGACCGCTACATGGCGGACGGCGCCGCCGGGACCGATGACCTTCCCGATGCCGCCTGGATCGATAGCGGCGCGCCCGCCTTCGCGCCGCACGAAACCGACAACCATATCCCCGGCTCGCGCCTGCGCTGGCATGACCGGCAGATCGCCGAGGCGCTGGTGCAATGGTGGGCGGCGCGGCTGCGCCTGGCGTGGGCCGCGGGCGCGGCCGGCTTCTGCTGCCGCGCGCCGGCACGCGTGCCGGGCCCGTGCTGGGCCGCACTGCTGGCGAGCTTGCGCAACGATGCGGTGCCGGAAACGGCGCGCGGCACGCCGCGCTTCCTGGCCTGGACCCCGGGGCTGACGCCGGCACAGCTGGAAGAGCTCGCGCCCGCCGGCTTCGACGGCGCCTTCTGCTCGCTGCCGTGGTGGGACTACCGCAGCGCCTGGCTGACCGAGGAAATGGCGCGGCTGCGCCGCCTCGGCCGCGTGCTCGCGGCGCCGGCGCTGGCGCCGGCGCGCCATGACGCGCTCAGCGCGCGGCGCGCGCTGTGGACTGCCGCGGCGATCGGCGACGGCATCCTGGTGCCGGCGGGATTCGAGACCGGCGGCGCGCATGCGCGCGATCCGCTGGCGCCGGACGGTCACGCGCATGAAGGCGTGCCTTACGACATCACCCATGAAGTGCTCGAGGCCAATACCTGGCTGGCCGCGCGCGACCCCGCACCGGCCCTGGCGGTGCGCCTGGTGAGCGGCCCCGACGCGCCGCTGACCGTGCTGGCGCGCCTGCCTGCCCCCGACGGCCATGGCCAAGGTGCCGATGCGGCACCGCGCCGCGATGACCCGGCCGTGCCCGAGGCCGGCCCCGCGCTGGCGGTGGTGCTCAATCCCGATCCGATGGAACCGGCCAGCCTCGGCGCCGACCGCGTGCTCAGTGCCATGCCGCATGCCAGCGCGCGCCTGGAGCCGGCCGCGGGCGGCCCGGGCGGCACCCTCGACGGCACCAGCCGGCTCGATGCGCTGTCCAGCATCACGCTGGCGCCGGCCGACATCCGCCTCTATGAAGTGCCGCCGGTGCCGCTGAGCCGGCCTGGCATGCCGCGCCCGGACGCGACCGCGCCGCACGGCCACGAAACCCTCGCGGTCACCGGCCTGGGCAGCGTGGTGGCCGCCATGGAGGCGCCGCGCATCGCCATCGAACAGGTCGAGCCCGCCTGCGACGCCGGACGCTTCGCGGTGCGCCGCGTGGTGGGCGAGCGCGTCGCCGTCAGCGCCGATATCTGGATGGATGGGCACGACAAGCTTGCCGCCGCGGTGTTGTGGCGCGCGCCGGGCGAGACCGAGTGGCGCGAGACGCCGATGCGGCCCGGCATCAACGACCGCTGGGAAGGCAGCTTCCCGCTGGTGGCGCTGGGCCGCCATGAATTCACGGTCGAGGCCTGGCGCGACAGCTACGCCAGCTGGCTCGACGAGATCGGCAAGAAGCGCGCGGTGGGCCTCGACGTTGCGCTGGAAACCGAGGAAGGTGCCCGGCTGGTGGCGGACGCGCTGCTGCCTCCGGGCGGGAACGGGAACAAGGGCAACGGCAGGAAGAGCGGCAAGCAGGGCGACCGCAAAGCCACCGGCAGCGAACTGGCCGCCATCGTCGACGAGCTGACCGCCGCCGCCGGCGATGACGAACGGCGCCTGCAGCTGCTGCTGTCCGAGCGCACCGCCGCGGCCATGCAGGCGGTGATGCAGACCCCGGCCGGACGCCCGTTCGCGTCGCGCCATCCGGTCGCGATGCCGGTCGAGGCCGACCGGCTGGCCGCGCGTTACGCCAGCTGGTACGAGCTTTTTCCGCGCTCGCAAAGCAACGACGCGCAGCGCCATGGCACCTTCGACGACGTCATCGCGCGCCTGCCCGCGATCCGAGCGATGGGCTTCGACGTGCTGTACTTCCCGCCGATCCACCCGATCGGACGCACCCATCGCAAGGGCCGCAACAACAGCCTGCGCAGCGAGCCGGGCGACCCCGGCAGCCCCTATGCCATCGGCGGCGCGGAAGGCGGCCACGATGCGCTGCATCCGGAACTGGGCACGTTCGACGATTTCAGCCGGCTGATCGACGCCGCCGCAGCCAATGGCCTGGAGCTGGCGCTGGACTTCGCAATCCAGTGCTCGCCCGACCATCCGTGGCTGCGGGACCATCCGGAGTGGTTCGCGCACCGGCCCGACGGCTCGCTGCGCTACGCCGAGAACCCGCCCAAGAAATACGAGGACATCGTCAACGTCGACTTCTACGCCGCGGCGCCGGCCGGTGCCGCGCTGTGGCAGGCACTGCGCGACGTGGTGATGTTCTGGGCCGACCACGGCATCCGCATCTTCCGCGTCGACAATCCGCACACCAAGCCGCTGCCGTTCTGGGAATGGATGATCGCCGACGTGCGCGCGCGCCACCCCGACACCATCTTCCTGGCCGAGGCCTTCACCCGGCCCAAGATGATGGCGCGGCTGGCCAAGCTGGGCTTCAGCCAGTCGTACACCTACTTCACCTGGCGCAACGCCAAGTGGGAGCTGGCCGAGTACCTGACCGAACTGACGCAAAGCCCGCTGCGCGACTTCTTCCGCCCGCACTTCTTCGTCAACACGCCCGACATCAACCCCTACTTCCTGCATCACGGCGGCCGCCCCGCATTCCTGATCCGCGCGGCGCTGGCGACGCTGCTGTCCGGGCTGTGGGGCATGTACAGCGGCTTCGAGCTGTGCGAGAGCGCGCCCTTCGTGCTCGACGGCAAGGTGCGCGAGGAGTACCTGGACTCGGAGAAATACCAGCTGCGCGTGCGCGACTGGCAGCAGCCGGGCAATATCGTCGCCGAGATCTCGCGGCTCAACGAGATCCGTGCCGGCCACCCCGCGCTGCAGAACCACCTCGGGCTGCGCTTCTACCATGCCGGCAGCGACGCGGTGCTGTGGTTCGCGCGCTTCGTGCCGGGCACCGATTACCTGTTCGGCGACGACGTGCTGCTGGTGGCGATCAACCTCGACCCGCGCACCGCGCACGATGCCGATATCGAAATCCCGCTGTGGGAATGGGGCCTGCCCGACCAGGCCGGCCTGGCGGTGCACGAGCTGATGCGCGGCCAGCGCTTCGAGCTGCGCGGCAAGCACCAGCGCATCCGGCTCGACCCGGCGCAGCTGCCGTTCGCGGTCTGGCATGTGCAGCCGCTGGAACGTCCCGCCCCCCGGCCACCTGCTGCGCCGGTCTCGACCGACCCGCACGGCGCCTGACAGGCATACGTGGAGACACGGATGAAACGCCTTACCGAAACCGCCAGCGCCGCCCTGCTAAACGCCGATCCGCTCTGGTACAAGGATGCGGTCATCTACCAGCTGCACATCAAGTCCTTCTTCGATGCCAATGGCGATGGCGTGGGCGACTTCGCCGGCCTGCTCGGCAAGCTCGACTATCTGGTCAACCTGGGCGTCGACACGGTGTGGCTGCTGCCGTTCTATCCGTCGCCGCGCCGCGACGACGGCTATGACATCGCCGACTACCGCAACGTCCACCCCGACTACGGCACCCTGGCCGACGCGCGGCGCTTTATCGCCGCGGCGCATGCGCGCGGGCTGCGCGTGATCACCGAGCTGGTGATCAACCACACCTCGGACCAGCACCCGTGGTTCCAGCGCGCGCGCAAGGCCAAGCCCGGCTCGGCGGCGCGCCGCTACTACGTGTGGTCGGACCATGACCAGGCCTACGCCGGCACGCGCATCATCTTCTGCGATACCGAGAAATCCAACTGGAGCTGGGATCCGGTGGCGGGCGCGTATTTCTGGCACCGCTTCTACTCGCACCAGCCGGACCTGAACTTCGACAATCCGCAGGTGCTCAACGAAGTGCTGTCGGTGATGCGCTTCTGGCTCGACATGGGGGTCGACGGCCTGCGCCTGGACGCGGTGCCCTACCTGGTCGAGCGCGAAGGCACCAGCAACGAGAACCTGCCCGAGACCCATGCCGTGATCCGCAGCATCCGTTCCCACCTGGACCAGCACTTCCCCGGCCGCATGCTGCTGGCCGAGGCCAACATGTGGCCGGAGGACGCGCAGCAGTACTTCGGCCTGACCGGGCCCGAGCCGGAAGGCGACGAATGCCACATGGCGTTCCACTTCCCGCTGATGCCGCGCATGTACATGGCGATCGCGCGCGAAGACCGCTTCCCGATCACCGACATCATGCGCCAGACGCCGGAGGTGCCGCCCAACTGCCAGTGGGCGATCTTCCTGCGCAACCATGACGAGCTGACGCTGGAGATGGTGACCAGCAGCGAGCGCGACTACCTGTGGGAGGTCTACGCCACCGACCGGCGCGCCCGCATCAACCTGGGCATCCGCCGCCGCCTGGCGCCGCTGATGGAGCGCGACCGCCGCCGCATCGAGCTGATGAACAGCCTGTTGTTCTCGATGCCGGGCACGCCGGTGATCTACTACGGCGACGAGATCGGCATGGGCGACAACATCCACCTGGGCGACCGCGACGGCGTGCGCACGCCGATGCAGTGGTCGCCCGACCGCAACGGCGGCTTCTCGCATGCCGATCCCGAGCGCCTGGTGCTGCCGCCGCTGCAGGGCCCGCTGTATGGCTACGAGGCGGTCAATGTCGAGGCCCAGGCGCGCGATCCGCATTCGCTGCTGAACTGGATGCGGCGCATGCTGGCGCTGCGGCGCAAGCACCGCGCCTTCGGCCGCGGCACGCTGCGCTTCCTGTTCCCCGGCAACCGCAAGATCCTGGCGTACCTGCGCGAGTTCGAGGGCGAGCACATCCTGTGCGTGGCCAACCTGTCGCGCGCGCCGCAGGCGGTGGAGCTGGACCTGTCCGCGTTCAACGGCCGCGTGCCGGTGGAGATGATGGGCGCGACGCCGTTCCCGGCGATCGGCACGCTGACCTACCTGCTGACGCTGCCGCCCTATGGCTTCTACTGGTTCGTGCTGAGTGACGAGGCGCAGCCGCCGTCGTGGCACGTGGAGGCGCCCGAGCAAATGCCAGACCAGATCACCCTTGTGATGCAGAACACGGGCCGGCCCGAGCTGACCGAGGCCTCGCGCCGGCTGATGGCCAGCGAGGTGCTGCCGCACTACATCGGCCGGCGCCGCTGGTTCGGCGCCAAGCACGAGCGCATCGACCGCGTCGCGCTGGCCTACCTGCTGCCGTTTGCGCGCGGCGGCGGCGGCGAGGACATCTACCTGGGCGAGGTCGAGGTGGGACTGCCCGGGCGCAGCGAGCGCTACCAGCTGCCGGTGGGGATCCTGTGGGACCGCGAAAGCGCCGACGGGGTCTCGCAGCTGGCGCACGGGCTGTCGATGGCGCGCGTGCGCCAGGGCAGCCGCGTGGGGCTGGCCACCGACGGCTTCGTGGTCGAACCGTTCGCGCGCGAGGTGGTGCGCGCCTTGCGCAACGGCCTGCAGCTGCACGCCGGGCACGACCTGATCCACTTCCGCGCCGAACCCGGGCTGGCCGCGCTGGAACTGGAGCGCGACCCGATCGAGTACATGTCGGCCGAGCAGTCCAACAGCTCGCTGTCGTACAACAACACCGCCGTGCTCAAGCTGGTGCGCCGGCTCTCGGGCGGCATCCACCCCGAAGCCGAGATGACGCGCTACCTGACCGTGCAGGGCTATGCCCACGCCGCGGCGCTGCTGGGCGAAGTGGTGCGCACCGGGCCGGACGGCGTGCCGCATACGATGATGCTGCTGCAGGGCTATATCCTGAACCAGGGCAACGGCTGGGACTGGACCCTCGATTACCTGGGCCGCGCCATCGACGATGCGCTGCCGTCGCAGGACAGCGAGGACGAGTTCGCCGAGGCCATGAACGGCTACGCCGCGCTGGCCGGCACGCTCGGGCGCCGGCTGGCCGAACTGCACGCGGTGCTGGCGCGCCCCACCGACGACGACGCCTTCACGCCGCTGCCCGCCACCGACGATGATGCGCGCGCCTGGGCCGGGCAGGCGCTGGAGGCGCTGCAGCGCGCGCTGGACCGGCTCCAGGCACGGCCCGCCGCCGACGCCGCCAGCCCGGCCTTCGAAGCCGATGTGCAAACCCTGATGGCCGCGCGCGAGGGGCTGCCCGGACTGGTCGAGCAGCTCGCGGCCGCGGCCCCCGGCAGCCTGCAGACCCGCATCCACGGCGACTTCCACCTGGGCCAGGTGCTGATCGCACAGAACGACACCTACCTGGTCGACTTCGAAGGCGAGCCCGGCCTGCCGCTGGACTGGCGCCGGCGCAAGACCTCGCCGCTGCGCGACGTGGCCGGGCTGCTGCGCTCGCTCGACTATGCCGCCGCCACGGTCGGCACCGACCGCAGCGAACGCACCCACAGCGAACTGCCGCCACAGCTGGCCGAACGCCGCGCGGTGCTGCTGGAGCGCTTCCGCACCACCGCCAACGAAGCCTTCCTGAACTGCTACCGCCAGCACATGGAGGCCGCGCGCATGCCCTGGGCGGCGCCCGACCAGCTGCAGCCGCTGCTCGACCTGTTCCTGCTGGAACGCGCGGCGTATGAAGTCGAATACGAAGCCGCCAACCGGGTCGCGTGGATCGACCTGCCGGCCAGCGGGCTGGCCCGCCTGCTGCGCAAGCTGGCGCCGCAGGGAGAACAGCCATGAGCCCCCCCGCCGGCACCGGCGGCACCGGCGGCACCGGCGGCACCACGCGCGCCGGCGAGCAGGCGGGACTGCTGCCCGGCCATGAACTCGACGCCCTGCTGGGCGGCCGCCATCCCGATCCGTTCGGCGTGCTGGGACCGCATCCGGATGGCGACGCCACGCTGGTGCGCGCCTGCCTGCCCGGGGCGGCGTCGGTGCAGCTGGCCGATGCCGACGGCGCGCCGCTGGCGGAGATGGAGCGCCTGCATGGCGGCGGCGTATTCGCGGCCCGCTTGCCGCGCGCCAGTGGCACCGGCGCCGGCGCCGCGGCCTACCGGCTGCGCGTGCAATGGTCCGACGGCACCGAGCAGTGCAGCGCCGACCCCTACGCCTTCGGCCTGCTGCTGGGCGAGCTGGACCTGCACCTGATCGCCGAGGGCCGGCACTTCGAGCTGGGCGCCTGCCTGGGCGCGCAATGCCAGCGCGTGGACGGCATCGACGGCGTGCGCTTCGCGGTGTGGGCGCCGAATGCGCGGCGGGTTTCGGTGATCGCCGACTTCAACGGCTGGCACCCGGCACGGCATCCGATGCGGCTGCGCCATCCCAGCGGGATCTGGGAGCTGTTCGTTCCAGCCGCGCTGGGCGCCATTCCGGGCAGCCGCTACAAGTACGACCTGCTCGACCCGCACGGCACCGAACTGCCCGACAAGGCCGACCCGCTGGCACTGGCCGCCGAAGCGCCGCCCGCCACCGCCTCGATCGTGACCGGTCCCGGCCAGGGCGCGCCCCCGTTCACCTGGCACGATGACGAATGGATGGCCCGCCGCCAGCAGCGCGACCCGTACCGCACGCCAATGTCGGTCTACGAGGTCCACGTGCTGTCGTGGCTGCGCGCGGCCAACGACGCGCAGCATGGCTGGAACATCCTGGCCGACCGGCTGGTGCCCTACGTGCAGGAGCTGGGCTTTACGCATATCGAACTGCTGCCCATCACCGAGCACCCGTTCGGCGGCTCGTGGGGCTACCAGCCGCTGTCGCTGTACGCCCCCACCGCGCGGCTGGGACCGCCGCAGGCCTTTGCCGCATTCATCGACCGCTGCCACCAGGCCGGCATCGGCGTGATCCTGGACTGGGTGCCGGCGCACTTCCCCACCGATCCGCATGGGCTGGCGCAATTCGACGGCACCGCGCTGTACGAGCACCAGGATCCGCGCGAAGGCTTCCACCAGGACTGGAACACGCTGATCTACAACCTCGGCCGCAACGAAGTGCGCGGCTTCCTGCTGGCCGGCGCGCTGCACTGGCTCGAGCACTTCCACGCCGACGGCCTGCGCGTCGACGCAGTCGCTTCCATGCTCTACCGCGACTACAGCCGCGAGCCGGGCCAGTGGGTGCCGAACCGCTTCGGCGGCCGCGAGAACCTCGAAGCAGTGGAGTTCCTGCGCGAACTCAACGCCGTGGTCCACCAGCGCTGCCCGGGCGCGCTGACCATCGCCGAAGAGTCCACCGCATGGCCCGGCGTCACCGCCAGTGTCGCCAGCGGCGGGCTGGGCTTCGACTTCAAGTGGAATATGGGCTGGATGCACGACACCCTGCACTACCTTGCGCATGAACCGGTCCACCGCGCCTGGCACCACCAGAACATGACCTTCGGCCTGGTCTATGCCTGGTCCGAAGCCTTCGTGCTGCCGCTGTCGCATGACGAGGTGGTGCACGGCAAGGGCTCGATGATCGGCAAGGTGCCGGGCGACGAATGGCAGCGCTTTGCCGGCCTGCGCGCCTATTACGGCTTCATGTGGGCGCATCCGGGCAAGAAGCTGCTGTTCATGGGCGGCGAGCTGGCGCAGTGGCAGGAATGGAACCACGACGCCGAGCTCGACTGGCCGCTGCTGGACCAGCCCATGCACCGCGGCATGCACACGCTGGTGCGCGACCTGAACCGGCTCTACCGCGAGCTGCCCGCGCTGCATGCGCTCGACCACAGTCCCGAGGGCTTCCAGTGGGTGGTCGGCGACGACAACCACAACAGCGTGTTCGCCTGGCTGCGCCGCGCGGGGCCGGACCGCCGCGAGGTGGTGCTGGCAGTGGTCAACATGACGCCGGTGCCCCGCCAGGGCTACCGTATCGGCGTCCCTTATGCCGGCGCGTGGCGCGAATGCCTGAATACCGATGCCGCCGTGTACGGTGGCAGCAACGTCGGCAACGGCGGCGCCGTGATGGCCGTCGACGTGCCTTCCCACGGGCAGCCGGCTTCGCTGGCGCTGACGCTGCCGCCGCTGGCCACGCTGGTGCTGCGCTTCGAGCAGGATGACGGCAGCGAAGGCGCCGCGACATGAGCCGCCAGTTCGCTGACCGGCTGCTGCCGGGCAAGCCGTTTCCGCTGGGCGCCCACTGGGACGGGCTGGGGGTCAATTTCGCGGTGTTCTCGGCGCACGCCTCGCGCATGGAACTGTGCCTGTTCTCCGACAACGGGCGCAAGGAACTGGCCCGGCTGCCATTGCCGGAATGCACCGACGAGATCTGGCATGGCTACCTGCCCAACGCGGCGCTGGGCACGCTGTATGGCTATCGCGCGCATGGCCCTTACGATCCCGGCCGAGGGCACCGCTTCAACCCGCACAAGCTGCTGCTGGACCCGTATGCGCGCCAGCTGAGCGGCCCGGTGCGCTGGTCCGACGCGCTGTTCGGCTACCGGCTGCAAAGCGCGCGCGGCGACCTCACGCCGGACCGCCGCGACAGCGCGCCGACCATGCCCAAGGCGGTGGTCGTCGACGAGAGCTTCCACTGGGGCGATGACCGTCCGCCGGCCGTGCCCTGGCCCGCCACCGTCATCTACGAGGCCCACCTGCGCGGCCTGTCGATGCTGCGCGACGACCTGCTGCCCCACCTGCGCGGCACCTTCGCCGCGCTGTGCGACCCGCGCTTTGTCGACCACCTGGTGCAGCTGGGCGTGACCACCATCGAGCTGCTGCCGGTGCACGCGATCCTGCAGGACCGCTTCCTGCTGGAGCGCGGCCTGCGCAATTACTGGGGCTACAACACGCTGTCGTACTTCGCCCCCGAGCCGGCCTACCTGGGCACCGGGCAGCTGCAGGAATGCAAGGTGGCGATGCGGCGCCTGCATGCCGCCGGCATCGAAGTGGTCCTGGACGTGGTCTACAACCACACCTGCGAAGGCAACGAGCTGGGGCCGACGGTGTCCTGGCGCGGACTCGACAACGCCAGCTACTACCGGCTGGTGCCCGGCGACGAGCGCCACTACATCAACGACACCGGCTGCGGCAACACGCTCAACCTGTCGCACCCGCGCGTGCTGCAGATGGTGCTGGACTCGCTGCGCTACTGGGTGCAGTGCTACCACGTCGACGGTTTCCGCTTCGACCTGGGCAGCACGCTGGGGCGCGAAGGCAACGGCTTCGACGCGGGCTCGGGCTTCTTCGACGCGCTGATGCAGGATCCGGTGCTGAGCCGCGTCAAGCTGATCTCCGAGCCCTGGGACCTGGGGCCGGGCGGCTACCAGCTCGGCAACCATCCGCCCGGCTTTGCCGAGTGGAACGACAAGTTCCGCGACGTCAGCCGCCGCTTCTGGCGCGGCGACGCCGGCCACCGCGGCGAGATGGCGGCGCGGCTGGCGGCCTCGGCCGACCTGTTCGACCGCCGCCACCGGCGCCCGTGGGCCAGCATCAACTTCATCACCGCGCACGATGGCTTCACCCTGGCCGACCTGGTCAGCTACAGCGCCAAGCACAACGAGGCCAACGGCGAAGACAACCGCGACGGCACCGACGACAACGCCAGCGCCAACTGGAGCCCGGACGGCAGTGTCGAAGGAGCCACCGACGACCCCGGCATCCTGCAGCGCCGCAGCCGCGTGGCGCAGGCGCTGATGGCCACGCTGCTGCTGGCGCAAGGCACGCCGATGCTGACCGCCGGCGACGAATGGGGCCGCAGCCAGGGCGGCAACAACAACGCCTATTGCCAGGACAACGAGCTGTCGTGGCTGGACTGGAAGCAGGCCCAGGCGCCCGGCGCGCAGCCGATGCAGCAGATGGTGCACCGGCTGCTGGCGCTGCGGCGCCGGCTGCATGCGCTGAGCGGCGACCGCTTTGCCCACGGGCGCGAAGAACCGGCGCCGGGCATTGCCGACATCGCCTGGTTCGATACCGACGGCAAGCCGCCGACGCCGGAGGAATGGGCCGATCCGGACATCCGCACGCTGGCGCTGCGGCGCGCCGCCGCCCCGCCGCAGCCGGAGCGCCCGATGCTGGGTTCGCTCGCGCAGGACGCGCCGGGCGATGCGCGCGCGGTGCAGGTGACCCTGCTGCTGCTCAACGCCGGCGACGCCGATGCCAGCTTCCAGCTGCCGGAGCCCGCGCTGCCGTGGGTACTGCTGTTCGACAGCAGCCGCCCCGAGGCCAGCGAGGCCGAACTGGCCGGCGCGCAGGTGCACCAGACCCAGGCGGTCGCCGCCCACGCGCTGGTGCTGCTGGCCGCACAGGCGCCCACGCCGCCGCAGGGGCACGCGTGAGCCGCGCCGTCAAGCCCTCGCCGCTGCTGGCGCTGGCGCTGCGCGCCGGCCTGCAGCCGCACTGGACCGATGCCTGGAACCAGCCGCGCGAGGTCAGCGACGCGGCCTTGCGGCGCGTGCTGGAAGGACTGGGCCTGCCCTGCGGCAGCCCCGGCCAGTGCGCCGCCTCGCACGCGTGGCTGGCCGCCGACGACGCGGCGCATGCGCTGCCGCCGCTGGTGACGGCGGAGCGCGGCCAGCCGGTGCTGGTGCCGTGGCCGCACACCCTGCCGCAGCGCGCCTACCGCGTGACGCTGGAAGACGGCGCGATCATCGCCGGCACCGCGGTGCGCGGCGCCGGTGCCGACGCCGCGCTGATGCGCTTGCCCGCGATCGATGTCTGCGGCTACCACCGGCTGGACCTGGGCGATGGCCATACCACGCTGGCGGTGGCGCCGCGGCGCTGCTACGGCGTCGCCGACGCGCTGCGGCATGCCGGCCGCGGCGAGGGCGACGGCGCCGGCGCGGGTTCTGCGCCGTGGGGCCTGGCGGTGCAGCTCTACAGCCTGCGGCGCGGCGCGGCCTGCGGCATGGGCGACCTGACCGCGCTGGCCGAAGGTTGCGCCAGCGCCGCGCGCGCCGGCGCGGACGCCATCGCCATCAACCCGCTGCACGCGCCCTTCGCCGCGCTGCCCGAGCGCTACAGCCCGTACGCGCCGTCCAGCCGGCTGTTCCTGAATCCGCTTTATGCCGACCCGGCCACGGTGTTCGGCCAGGCGGCAGTCGACGCCGCCATCGCCGGGCTGGGCGCGGGCGACACGCTGCAGGCGCTCGACGCCCGCGCCGAGATCGACTGGATCGCGTTGGCGCCGCTGCGCTACGCCATCCTGTGCTGGCTGTGGCAGCGCCGCGAGACCCTGCTGCCGCGCGCGGCGCTGGACGACTATGCCGCCTTCCGCGCGCGCGGCGGCACGGCGCTGCATGCGCATGCCTGTTACGAGGCGATCCAGGCCCGCCGGCTCGGCGACAGCGCCAACGGCAACAACCAGCAGGCCGCGCCGGACTGGCGCTGCTGGCCGGTCACGCTGCGCTCCCCGGCCGATGCCGCGGTGGCCGCCTTCGCGCACTCTCACGCCGACGACGTGGCCTTCCACGCCTTCCTGCAATGGCTGGCCGACGACGGCCTGGCGCGGGCGCAGCGCGCGGCGCGGGACGCCGGCATGGCCATCGGCATCATCCGCGACCTGGCCGTCGGCGCCGACCCCGGCGGCAGCCAGGCCTGGACGCGCCAGCCCGAAACCCTGGCCGGCTTCCATGCCGGCGCGCCGCCGGACCTGTACAACCCGCTCGGGCAGGACTGGGGCGTGGCGGTGTTCTCGCCGCGCGGCCTGCGCCGGCACGGCTACGCCGCGTTCCTGGAAATGCTGCGCGCCAACCTGGGCCACGCCGGCGGACTGCGCATCGACCACGTGCTGGGCCTGGCGCGCATGTGGCTGGTGCCGGCCGGGGCGCCGGCCAGCGACGGCGCTTACCTGCGCTATCCGCTGCAGGACCTGCTGCGGCTGGTGGCGCTGGAGTCGTGGCGGCATCGCACCATCATCATCGGCGAGAACCTCGGCACGGTGCCGCCGGAGCTGGATGCGGCACTGTCGGCGCGCGGCGTGCTGGGCATCGACGTGCTGTGGTTCCAGCGCGGGGCGCGCCCGAAGGACGAGGCTCGGGGTGAGTCCACGGCAGATGCCGGCGACCTGGGCGGCCGGGAAGCCGAGGCAGCGGCCTTCCTGCCGCCGCCAGCCTGGCCCGCCGATGCCATCGCCACCACCACCACGCACGACCTGCCCACCGTCGCCGGCTGGTGGGCCGGCCAGGACCTGGCGTGGCGCGACCGGCTGCGCTTGCTGGCGCCCGGCGAAACCCTGGCACAGGCGCGGGCCGGCCGCGCGCGCGAGCGCGTGGCGCTCTGGCAGGCCTTGTGCGACGCCGGACTCTGCACCGGCGCCGTGCCCCCGCCGGAACATGCGCCGCTGGACGCGGTGCTGGCCTGGGTGGGCACCGCGCGCACCGCGATGCGGCTGCTGCCGCTGGAAGACCTGCTGGGCCTGGCCGAGCAGCCCAACCTGCCAGGCACCACCAGCGGCCATCCCAACTGGCAGCGTCGGCTCGATACCGCGGTGGGTGCGTGGTTCGGTACCCCGGCCCTGCGCGCGCGGGCCGACGCATGGCGTGGCATCCGCCCCGGCGCACGCCCTCCGCCGCGGCAGCCATGAGGGCCCCGAGCCCCATTGTCACGGCAAAATGTGCCGTGTCCGAAACCGCCGTCCGGATCGATCGTGCAACTGCCTTTCAATCCGCTAAGCTTGACCCACCCCCATGCGCAGGAGCCCGCCATGAACGAAGCCATCCGGCCCGAGCATGCCGATGACACCCGCACCGCCCTGTCCGGCGCCAGCCTGCGTCAGGCCTTTCTCGACCACCTGTTCCATACCCAGGGCAAGCTGCCCGGGCAAGCCAGCCAGAACGACCTCTACCAGGCCGCCGCGCATACCGTGCGCGACCGCCTGGTGCAACGCTGGATCAGCACCGCCGAAGCCTACCTGTGCCAGCCCTCGCGCACGGTGGCCTACCTCTCCGCCGAATTCCTGATGGGCCCGCACCTGGGCAACAACCTGATCAACCTGGGCATCTTCGAGGAGGTCTGCGAGGCCATGGAGGCGGCCGGGCTCGACCTCGCCCGCATCCTTGACCAGGAAGTCGAGCCGGGGCTGGGCAACGGCGGCCTGGGCCGGCTGGCGGCATGCTTCATGGATTCGCTGGCGACGCTGGAGATCCCCGCGCTGGGCTACGGCATCCGCTACGAGTACGGCATCTTCCAGCAGACCATCATGGACGGCATGCAGGTGGAGAAGACCGATACCTGGCTGCGCAATGGCAACCCGTGGGAAATCCAGCGCTCCGAATGGGCGGTGCAGGTGCGCCTGGGCGGACACACCGAGCACTACACCGACGACCGCGGCCACTACCGCGTGCGCTGGGTGCCGGCCAAGACCGTGGTCGGCGTGCCGTTCGATTCGCCGATCCTGGGGTACCGCGTCAACACCGTCAACACGCTGCGGCTGTGGCGCGCCGACGCTACCGAGGCGTTCGACTTCCACACCTTCAACCGCGGCGACTACCTTGGCGCCGTCAGCAAGAAGGTCACCTCCGAGAACCTGACCAAGGTGCTCTACCCCAACGACGAAACCACGCAGGGCAAGGAACTGCGGCTCGAGCAGCAGTATTTCTTTGTCGCCTGCTCGCTGCAGGACATGCTGCGGCTGCTCGCGGTCGACGGGATCCCGGTGACGCGCTTCCACGAGAAGTTCGCGGTCCAGCTCAATGACACCCACCCTGCCGTGGGCATTGCCGAACTGATGCGGCTGCTGGTCGACGAGCACGACCTGCCCTGGAACGAGGCCTGGCACATCACGCAGAACGCCTTTGCCTATACCAACCACACGCTGCTGCCCGAAGCGCTGGAGCAGTGGCCGCTGCCGCTGTTCGGGCGGGTGCTGCCGCGCCACCTCGAGATCATCCTGGAGATCAACGCGCGCTTCCTGGACGAGGTGAGGATCCGCTTCTACGGCGACGAATCGCGCCTGGCGCGGCTGTCGCTGATCAGCGAGCAGGGCCAGCGGCATGTGCGCATGGCCAACCTGGCGTGCGTGGGCAGCCATGCCGTCAATGGCGTGGCCGAGCTGCACTCGCGCCTGATGCGCGAGGACGTGCTGAAGGACTTCTACGAGATGTGGCCCGAGAAGTTCACCAGCATCACCAACGGCGTGACGCCGCGGCGCTGGCTGGCGCTATCCAACCCGCGCCTGACGCGGCTGGTGTCGGATGCGATCGGCGATGGCTGGATCTCGGACCTCGAACAGCTGCGCGGGCTGGAGCCGTATGCCGACGACGCCGGCTTCCGGGAATCGTGGCAGGCGGCGCGGCACGCCAACAAGACCGACCTCGCGCAGGTGGTGCGCGACACCACCGGCGTGGTGATCGACCCGTCGTCCATGTTCGACGTGATGGTCAAGCGCATCCACGAATACAAGCGCCAGCACCTGGCGGTGCTGCATGTGATTGCGCTGTACCACCGCATCAAGTCCGACCCCGGCGCGCTGGTCCAGCCGCGCACCTTCCTGTTCGGCGGCAAGGCTGCGCCGGGGTACGCCTATGCCAAGCTGATGATCCGCTTCATCACCTCGGTGGCCGATGTGGTCAACCGCGACCCGCAGGTGCGCGATCGGCTCAAGGTGGTGTTCCTGCCCAACTTCAACGTCACCTACGGTCAGCGCATCTACCCGGCGGCCGACCTGGCCGAGCAGATCTCGCTGGCCGGCAAGGAAGCCTCCGGCACCGGCAACATGAAGTTCGCGATGAACGGCGCGCTCAATATCGGCACCATGGACGGCGCCAATATCGAATTGCGCGAAGCGGTGGGCCCTGACAACTTCTTCCCGTTCGGCCTGACCGCGCCCGAGGTCTATGCGCTGCGCGACAGCGGCTACGACCCGGCCGCCTATTACCACAGCAACCCGCAGCTGCGCGCCGTGATCGACCTGGTGCAGCAGGGCTTCTTCTCGCGCGGCGAGCCCGGCCTGTTCCGACCGTTGTTCGAGCCCCAGCATGGGCACGACCCCTACCTGCTGATGGCGGACTTCGCCTCCTATATCGATTGCCAGGAGAAGGTATCGGCCACCTATGCCGACCCGGCGCGCTGGCAGCGCATGTCGGTGCTGTCGTGCGCGCGCTCGGGGCGTTTTTCCTCGGACCGGGCCATCCGCGAATACTGCGAGCGCATCTGGCATGTCGCGCCGGTGCCGGTGCGGCTGCTGCACCGCGCCAGCGGCGCGCCCTGGCAGGTGGAGGCCGGCGTCAGCGGACCGCGCGCGGCCTGAGCGCGCAACAGTTGCGCGCCCATCTCGGCCCCCACAGGACGCAGGGTAGTTTCTACAATGCCACAAGTAACAAAGCCCGCGCCGTGCTGCGCTGCAGGCTTGCCGGCGGCGCCGCGAATGCGCCGTTCTGCTGGCATGGAGTTCGCATTGCGCAAGGACCCTATTTCCCCCGCAGGCAGGAGCCGAATTTGAACGCCGACCGCTTTCTCCTCGCCCCCGGCACCCGCTCTGCCGTGCCGCCGCTGGCGCCGTTCGACTGCTTTGCCGCGCCGTCGGCATCCGCCTTCTGCTCCCACGACGAACCCACCCAGGACTACCTGTTCGGGCCGGCCTGGCTGCCGGACGGGCGGGTACGCTTCCGCCTGTGGGCGCCCGATGCCGCCGAGCAGGGCCTGGCGGTGCGCGTGGAAATCGCCGGGCTGGGCCCGGTGCCGATGGCGTGCGGAGCCAACGGCTGGTTCGAGGCCATCGTGGCGGGCTGCGCGGGCGCGCGCTACTGGTTCCGGCTCGACGACGGCACCACCGTGCCGGACCCGGCCTCGCGCTGGCAGGCCGACGACGTCCACGGGCCCAGCATCGTGCCGGCGCGCGACGCCGCCAGCGCGTTTGCGTGGACCTGCCCGGACTGGCGCGGGCGCCCGTGGCACGAAGCCATCGTCTATGAGATGCACGTGGGCCTGTGCGGCGGCTATGCCGGCGCCACGCGGCAACTGCCGCGGCTCGCCGCGCTGGGCTTCACCGCGGTCGAGCTGATGCCGGTCGCCGAGTTTCCCGGCACGCGCAATTGGGGCTATGACGGCGTGCTGCCGTTTGCGCCGGAGTCCGGCTACGGCACGCCGGACGAACTGCGCGCACTGGTCGACCGCGCCCACCAGCTCGGCATGATGGTGCTGCTGGACGTGGTCTACAACCATTTCGGCCCGGAAGGCAACTACCTGCACCGCTATGCCAGCGCGTTCTTCCGCGAGGACCGCCAGACCCCCTGGGGGCCGGCCATCGACTTCCGCCGGCCGCAGGTGCGGCGCTTCTTTACCGAGAACGCGCGCTACTGGCTCGAACAGTTCCGCCTCGACGGCCTGCGACTCGACGCCGTGCATGCGATCGAGGATGAAGGCTGGCTGGCCGCGCTGCCGGGCGAACTGCGCGCCGCGCTGGCCGACGGCGATAGCCCTCGGCGCCATCTCCACCTGGTGCTGGAGAATGACAACAACGATGCCGCGCTGCTGGCCGCGGGCTACGACGCGCAGTGGAACGATGATGCGCACCACGCGCTGCACGTGCTGCTGACCGGCGAGGACGATGGCTACTACCGCGACTACAGCGCGGCGCCGGATACGGGCGATGGTGGCAATGGCGGCAATGGCGACCACGCCGCCGGCGCGCGCGGCGTGCCGGCGCTGCGCCACCTGGCGCGCGTGCTGGGCGAAGGCTTCGCCTACCAGGGCGAACGCTCGGCGTTCCGCTCGGCCGCTTTGCCCGCGCTGGCGGATGGCGTGCGGCGCGGCCGGCCCAGCGCGCACCTGCCGCCCACGGCCTTTGTCTGCTTCCTGCAGAACCACGACCAGACCGGCAACCGCGCGCTCGGCGAACGGCTGGCGCAACTGGCCGGGCGCGACGCGCTGCGCGCGGCCATCGCCCTGCAGCTGTTGTGCCCACAGGTGCCGCTGGTGTTCATGGGCGAGGAAACCGGCAGCGCGCAGCCGTTCCTGTACTTCACCAGCCATCCGCCCGAGCTGGCGCGCGCCGTGCGCGACGGGCGCCGGCGCGAGTTCGCCGCGACCGCCGCGTTCAGCGACGACGCCCGCGCGGCGGCCATTCCCGATCCCAACGACCCGGCCACGTTCGAAGCCTCGCGCCCGCGCCTGGACGATGACGGCGACTGGACGCCGTACTACCGCGAACTGCTCGCGGTGCGGCGGCGCGAGCTGCTGCACCGGCTGCCCGGGTGCCAGAGCGCCGGCGTCGACGTGCTGGGGCCGGCGGCGCTGTGCGCGCGCTGGCGCCTGATGGACGGCGTGGAGCTGAGCCTGTGGCTCAACCTGGGCAACGAAGCCGTGCCCTGCACGCGGCCGTGCCACGACCGCAGCACCGCGCTGCATGAGAGCAGCGCCGGCGCGGCCGCGGCCCTGTCGGCGGGGCTGCTGCCGCAGCGCTCGTGCGTGGCCACCGTGTGCGAGCCCGCCGCGGCACGCGCGCGATGATGCCAGAGGGCGCGTCGCAAGCGCTGCCACGCGCAACCGCCCGGCTGCAGCTGCATCCGGGCTTCACCTTTGCCGATGCCGCCGCCGTGGTCGGCTACTACGCCGCGCTGGGGGTCAGCCACCTGTACCTGTCGCCCATATGCGGCGCGCGGCCTGGCTCCACCCATGGCTACGACGTCACCGATTTCACCGCCGTGCGCGCCGAGCTGGGCGGCGAGCCAGGCCTGAAAGCGCTGGCCGCGCGCGCCCGCGACGCCGGCCTTGGCCTGATCGTCGATATCGTGCCCAACCATATGGCGGCCGACCCCAGCCACAACCGCTGGTGGCGCGACGTGCTGGCGCATGGCCGCGGCAGCCCTTGCGCGGCCACCTTCGACATCGACTGGACCCCGCGCGACCCGGCGCTGCACGGCAAGGTGCTGCTGCCGATCCTGGGCCAGTCGTACTGGGACACCGTGGTCGCCGGCGAACTGCACTGGGTCCCGGCCAGCGACGATGCCCCCGCCCATCTGCGCTACTTCGACCACACGCTGCCGCTGGCGCCGGGCAGCGTCGAAGCCGCAGCCGAGCGCGACGGCCCGGCCTGGTACGACGCCACCCGGGCCGACGGGCGCGGCCGCCTCCATGCCTTGCTGGAACGCCAGCACTACCGGCTGGCCTGGTGGCGCACCGCCGCCGCCGCGCAAAACTGGCGGCGCTTCTTCGAGATCAGCGACCTGGTCGGCGTGCGCGAGGAAGACGAGCGGGTGTTCGATGCGGTCCATGCGCTGGTCCTGCGGCTGCTGCGCGAAGGCTGGATCGACGGCGTGCGCGTGGATCATGTCGACGGCCTGGCCGATCCCGCCGGCTACTGCCGCCGGCTGCGCGCCGAACTGGACCGCCATGCCGCCGCGCGCCCGCCCCTGCTGCGGCTGGAACGTCCGTGGCTGGTGGTCGAGAAGATCCTTGGCCCGCGCGAGCGCCTGGCGCCGGACTGGCAGGTGCATGGGACCACCGGCTATGACTTCATGGACGAAGTGGCCGCGGTGCTGCATGACGGCGATGGCGAGGCCCCGCTGGACGCGCTGTGGGCGACGGTCAGCGGCGACGCGCGCGGCTTTGCCGGGCATGTCGAGGCCGCGCGGCGCCAGCTGCTGGAGCGGCACCTGGTGACGGAATTCGAAGGCGCCGCCGCGTGCCTGCGCGATTGCGCCGAGCAGGAGCCGGGCACGCGCGACCTGACCCGGGCCGCGCTGCGGCGCGCGCTGGCGGCGCTGATGGCAGCGGTGCCGGTGTATCGCAGCTACTTCGACGCGCGCCCGGCCGAACGCGATGCGGCCGCGGCGCTTGCCGATGACGCCATGCTCGAGCAGGCCATGCGGGTAGCGCGCGCCGGCCTGGCGCCCGACGAAGCGGTGGCGCTGGCCTTTATCGGCGGCTGCCTGCGCACCGCCGCGCCAGCCGACAGCGAAACCGGGGCGCTGCGCCGCCGGCTGCAGCAGCTGATGCCCGCGCTGGCGGCGAAGGCCGGCGAGGACACCGCGTTCTACCGCTACGGCCGGCTGCTGTCGCGCAACGAAGTCGGCAGCGATCCGGCCGGGCTGGCGATGCCGCCGGCGCAGTTCCACGCCCGCATGGCGGCACGGCGCCTGGCCTGTCCCTACGCCATGCTGGCCACGGCGACCCACGACCACAAGCGCGGCGAAGACGCGCGCATGCGGCTGGCGGTGCTGAGCGAGGTGCCGGGCGCGTGGGCCGATGCCGTGGCCGCGTGGGAAGCCGCCTCGGCGCCGCTGCTGGCCACCTTGCCGCAAGCACCCGATCCCGGCGACCGGCTGATGCTGTACCAGACCCTGGTCGGCGCCTGGCCGATGGAAGACCTGAGCCTTGCCGACGATGCCGGCGCCGCGCAGGCCTTGCTGGAGCGGGTGGGCGCATGGCAGCGCAAGGCCATCCGCGAAGCCAAGCGCCATGGCAACTGGACCTGCCCCGACACCGACTACGAAGCCGCATGCGAGGCCTTCCTGCGCGGCCTGGCCGCGGGCGGAGCCGGCAGCGTGCTGGCGCAGGTCGGCCAGTTCGCGCAGCGCATTGCCACGGCCGGGGCGCTCAACAGCCTGGCGCAGGTGCTGGTGCAACTGACCGCGCCCGGCATTCCCGACCGCTACCAGGGCTGCGAAGGCTGGGACCTGAGCCTGGTCGACCCCGACAACCGGCGCCCGCCCGACTACGCCCGGCTGCAGGCACGGCTGAGCTGCAGCGCGGGCTGGGCCCACTGGCTGGCGCACTGGCGCGACGGCCGCATCAAGCAGCAACTGATGCGCCAGGTGCTGGCGGTGCGGCGCGCGCGTGCGGCGCTGTTCGCCGACGGCCAGTACAGCATGCTGGCGGCGCAGGGAGCGCTGGTACCGCAGGTGCTGGCATTCGCGCGCAGCGCCGACGGGCGCCAGGCCATCAGCGTGGTGACCCGGCTCGCCGCCGCCCGCGTCGACCCCGCCCTGCCGCGCATTCCGCAATCGGCCTGGGGCGATACCACGCTCAACGTCGGCGCGCCGCAACCCAGCCGCTGGACCGATGCCCTGACCGGCCATGTCATCGACGCTCCCATGGGCCGCCTGCGCCTGCGCGAAGTGCTGGGCGGCCTGCCGGTCGCACTGCTGCTGCGCGAGTCCTGACGCGTCAGGCTCAGGACTGCGGCGGCGCCGTAGACTGCAATACGACCGGCGCGAACCGCCCGCGCGCGGCCTGGGTCGGCGAGGCGCTGCGTTCCTGGGGCAGATAGGGCCGGATCACCACGGCCACATAGTCGTCTGCCTTGGGCGTCACCACGATGTACGCGAGCCCCGACATCACCAGTCCGACTTCGCCGAGTTCGGTGGCAATGCGCGCGACGATAAAGCGCTGCAGCAGCATCGGGTTGACGCTGTCGTCGATGGCAAGGGCGGCGGTGCAGATGGTCAGGAAGCAGCGTTCGACCTCGCGGCACACCACCACCACTTCATCGATGGCGTAGCCGGCGCGGCTGGCGCGCACCAGCACCGACACGCCCTCACTGGGCGCTGCCCGGTGCCACCCCGGCTTGACCTTGAAGCTGGGCAGGGCCAGGCCGGAACCGGTGTCCTGGGCCACGGTGTTGAAACGCTGGGCGAAGTCCGAAGGCGTCATCGCAAGCAGCTGGCGCTCGACCGGTGCCGACGACACCGATACCGACGAGGCCAGGATTACGGTGGACAGAATGCTGGCTAGGTTCATAGCTTCCTCGCAACGGCGATACGTTCCCCCGCGCTGTCGGGCCCGGCAGCACACCGCCGCAAGCTGCGCCGCGGCGGGAAGGCCGGCATTGCGGGGTGCTCGCCGGCACCTGCCGCACGCCAGTTTTTGCCAGCATTTCCTTCACTATAGACAGGTCCGCACGCCAGCACAGGACCGAACGCAAGCGGCACGCCAGGCGAGCACCGCAGTCCGCCGCCGTGCCGGCAGCCCACTGCGGCGGGTCGGCCACGCGCGCCATGCAGTTTCTGCAGCGGCTGTAAAAACTACGGTGCATGCGCCACCACGCCGCGCCGGCGGCGGCGCCGGATGACGCACAGTCCCCGCCGTGGCGCAGCGCCTGCCGACCCGGCGCCCGGTCCGCGCAGCTTGTCGTGCGGGAACGGAGCTTGCAGGCCAATTGCAGGTGCGGGCCGAACCGCAGGCCCGCCAGCATGCACAGGAGGGCCATATGACCGCACGCTACCGCTCACGCATCGCCGCGCTGGCGTTGCCGCTGGCCGTGCTGGCCATGGCAGGCTCCCGGCCGGCCACGGCCGCCGCCACCGATGCACCCGCGGCGCCTTCGTCGACGGGCCGCACCGCCGCGCCGCGCGACACCGCTGCCGCCAGCGACCGCGCCATCACGGCCGAGGTGCAGGCGCGCCTGGCCAAGGCGCGCACGCTCGATCCCGGCAAGATCCGGGTGTCGACCACCGACGGCGTGGTCAAGCTCGAAGGCACCGTGCGCGACGACAAACAGCGTACGATGGCCATGGAACTGGCGCGTTCCGTGCGCGGCGTCAGCGCGGTTTCGGATGAACTGCGCGCCGGCACCGATTGACCACCCTTTCGCCCGACCGGCAACGCCATGCCAACCTTGATGGAGACGTGATGAGCACCCATCGCCAGCCCGACCACGACACCACCCGCCGCCGCAGCGAGCCCCGCGACCCGCACAAGGGCGGCCCGGACACCGAGCACGAGCGCGGCAAGCCCGGACGCGACCGGCGCCACGATGTCGAGCGCGAGCACGACATTCCCGACGAGAACGGCGAGCCGCCCTCGGTCAAGCGCCCCGGCGGCAAGCCCGAGGAAAGCGAGCCGCCGGTCGAGAACTACTGAGCCTCGGCGACGCCCTTGCACCTACCCGAACAGGAGGCATGATGAGCAAGACCGCACGTACCGGCCCGAGCCGGCATGCCGGCACCGATCGCGTGGGCAGCCCGCCGGCGGGCCGCCGCGAAAGCGCGCAAGCCGCCTCCGGCCGCGGCCGTTCGCGCCAGAACACCGCTACCGGCGCGGCACGCGCCGAGGCCGGCAACATCCCCAGCACGCTCGACCCGGACCTCGACCAGGAAACCAACGATATCGAGAACGAGCTCGAGCAGCGCGCTGAAGAGGCGCACAGCCCCGAGGAAGAGGAAACCCCGGAAGAAGAGATCGCCGATGAAGTGGTGCGGGCTGCCGAGGCACTGCCTGCCGATGTGCCGGTCGACAAGGCCGACCGTACCGACGACCGCGACGAGAACCCGCCGCGGCCGCCCCGGGTGGATTAGCGGGGCGCCACGGCGCGAGAGCGCAGCCACAAGCCAGGAGGCTCCGGAGGCTAGGGAGCCGCCTTGTTCATTCGGACGCCAGGATGCCGTAGGGCCGCACCCGGATATGGTTGATCACGTCCTGCACGCCGAACACACGCTCGGCAATCTCTTCGATGTCGTACTTGCTGCGGCGATCGCCGACGTGGCCCTCGAGCGTCACCAGGCCGTCCTGCACCCGCACCGTGACTTCGCTGACATCCAGTTCCTGCGCATGCGCGAGCCGGTCGCAGACTTCGTCGTGGATGCGGTCATCGCCGCGGCGGTAGTTCTTCGGGCCGCCCCGGCCGTAGCGGGCGTCTTCGCCGCGGTACGCCGGCGCGTCCCAGTCGTCCGCGCCGTAGCCGCCGGCACTGCCGGCACTACCTGCACTACCATAAGGCGCGCCGGCAGGCCCGCCATACCAGTCGCGCCGGCCCTCCCAGCGCTCTTCGCCATACGGTAGGCGGCGCCGCGACCATTCATCTTCGTAGCGGGCCTCGTCCCAGGGTTCGGTTGCGTGCCTCCAGCGCCTGGATTCGGGCGCGCTGCCATACCAGCCTTCGTCCACGCCTTCGAACGGACCGGCGTCATCACGCGGCAAGCGCTCGGCGGTATTGCCATAGCGGCCCGCGGTCAGGTTGCGCTGCCTGCGGTTGCGCGCCTGCGCGGGAATGCCGCTATAGCCCTGGTCGTTGCTGCCGTACTGGTGATCGGGGCGCCTGCGCAGGTAATCGTCGTCACGGTGTTTCATTGAAGTCCTCCTTCGCGTGCGCAGCGGTACGCCGCTGGTTCCACCCGCCTTCCGGCACCTCGAAACAGGCCACCAGCGGCAGGTGATCCGAGGCCACGCGCGCCAGCGGCGAACGGTGGCTGGCCACCGACACCAGGTGCGCACGCGGCGACACCCAGATGCGGTCCAGCGCGAACAGTGGCAGCCGCGATGGAAAGGTCGCGGTGTGCGGGGTGTGTTCGAAATAGGCGTGCAGCCAGCGCAGCGGCCGGCCCCACAAGAACCACTCGTTGACATCGCCGAGCAGGATGGTCGGCAACGGCGGCGCGGCGGCGACGTAGTTCAGCAACTGCTGCACCTGGTGCCGGCGCTCGCCGGGGCGCAGGCCCAGGTGCGTGGCGATCACGCGCAGCGGATTGGCGCAGCCGGAGGCAGTGCAGGCAACGGTGGCGTCGATGGCGCCACGCGGCTCGCAGCCCTTGACGGTCAGGTCGATCTGGTTCACGGCCTCGGGCGCGAAGCGCGTCAGCAGCGCATTGCCGTAGTCCGCCGTGCCGCGCACCCGCGTAAAACCCGACACCATGTGCATGCCGCTATGTGCGGCCAGGTATTCCAGCGTATGGTCGTTGCTGCTGCCCGATTCCACCTCCTGCAGCGCCACGATGTCGGCGTCGAGTTCCGCCAGCACGGCGGCGATCCGGTCGGGGCGATAACGGCGGTCGGTGCCCACCGCGCGGTGGATGTTGTAGCTGACCACCGTCATCTGGGCCAAGCCCGGCGCGCGCGTCGGCGGACAATGCAACGCCGCCGGTGCGCCGGCCGCCGCCGGGGTATCGCCGGGTTCACGCGCGTGGGCAGGATTTACAAGGGACGGTAAGTCCGGTTGCATTCGCATGGCCGGGTCTCGATGAGTGCCTGGAAGGCGCGATCCTCAGGCCCCGTCAAGGAACTGGCTGGGCTTGCCGATGCGGCGGCCCAGGTCAGGGGTTTCCCAACGGGCCCCGCCCATATACGGGTCCGGCGTGCGCTGCATGGTGGTGCCAGGCATGCCGGGCTGCGCCGGCATGGTCGACGGCTGCGTCTCCGGCGCTGTGGCCGCGGGTGCCGTCGGGGCAAGGTCAGTACGCGTCGGCGCATTGGTGCCTTGCGTGTAAGGGTCGAACTTGTCGGTGCTGCGCGCGCCCTGCGAATACGGGTCGTAGGAGCCGCGCGGCGTACCCGGCGTCTGTGCCATGGCGGGGATGGCGGCCGCCGCCACGGCGATGGCGGCGAGCAGTCGGCTGGTGCGGATATGCTTCATGGTTACCTCCGTTAGGGCGCGATGTGCGCGCCAGTAACCATGGGCAAGCGAAAGGCGTGCCCGTACGCCGGGCACGTCGCCGCGCGCCGGCCTCAGCCGAGACTCACCTTGCCCGCCGCGGCGCTGCCCCGCGCCAGCACCGGCAGCAGCGCCGCGCCGGTATGGCTGGCGCGGTTGCGCGACAGCGCCTCGGGATCGGCCGCGCCGACGATGGTGCCACCGCCCGCGCCGCCTTCGGGACCGAGGTCGATGATCCAGTCGGCCTCGGCGATCACGTCGAGGTCATGCTCGATCACCACCACGCTGTGACCGCCATCGGCAAGCCGGTGCAGCACGCGGATCAGGCGAGCCACGTCGGCCATGTGCAGGCCCACGGTGGGTTCGTCGAGCACATACAGCGTGTGCGGCGCCTTCTGGCCGCGCCGCGTGATGTCGTCGCGCACCTTGCTCAGCTCGGTCACCAGCTTGATGCGCTGCGCCTCGCCACCGGACAGCGTCGGCGACGGCTGGCCCAGCGTCAGGTAGCCCAGGCCCACGTCCTTCATCAGCTGCAGCGGATGGGCAATGTTCGACATCGCCGCAAAGAACTCCACCGCCTCGTCGATCTCCATGGTCAGCACTTCGCCGATATTCTTGCCGCGCCAGGTCACGGCCAGGGTCTCGGGGTTGAAGCGCTGCCCGTGGCAGACATCGCACGGCACCTTCACGTCCGGCAGGAAGCTCATGCCGATGGTGCGCACGCCCTGCCCTTCGCACGCGGGGCAGCGCCCGTCGCCGGTGTTGAACGAGAAGCGCGAGGCGGTGTAGCCGCGTGCGCGCGCTTCCAGCGTATCGGCGAACAGCCTGCGGATGGTGTCCCACACGCCGATATAGGTCGCCGGGCAGGAGCGCGGGGTCTTGCCGATCGGGGTCTGGTCGACTTCCAGCACGCGGTCGATCGCTTCCCAGCCGGTGATCGCTTCGCAGCCATGCCAGTTGTGCCGGACCTCGAGCGGCTTCCTGGCAGTGGCCTTGCCCGCGCCGTTGTCGCCCTTGGCCGCATTGCGCGCGCGCCGGGTCGCCGGCGATGACAGCACCGAGCGGCCCACCGCATCGAGCAGGTTGGTCATCAGCACATCGCGCGCCAGCGTCGACTTGCCCGAGCCGGATACCCCCGTGATCGCCACCAGCCGCGACAGCGGCAGGCGCGCGGTCACGTGGCGCAGGTTGTGCAGCGACGCGCCGTGCACCGTCAGCCATTGCGGCGGATCCGCCGGCTTGCCCGCGGCGCCGGCGCTGACCTTGCGCCGCGGCTGCAGCGGATGGACGATCGGCCTGGCCAGGAACTGGCCGGTGGTGGACGCCGTCGCCGCGGCCAGCTCGGCCACGCCGCCCTGCGCCACCAGCGTGCCGCCACGCTTGCCCGCGCCCGGGCCGATGTCGATGATATGGTCGGCGCGGCGGATGGTGTCTTCGTCGTGCTCCACCACCACCAGCGTGTTGCCCTTGTCGCCCAGCTTGCGCAGCGCGTCCAGCAGGATCTGGTTGTCGCGCGGATGCAGGCCGATGGTGGGCTCGTCCAGCACGTAGCAGACCCCCTGCAGGTTGCTGCCGAGCTGCGCCGCCAGGCGGATGCGCTGCGCCTCGCCGCCGGACAGGCTGGGCGCGGCGCGGTCCAGGCTGAGGTAGCCCAGCCCCACTTCTTCCAGGAACTGCAGGCGGCTGCCGATCTCGCTGACCACGTCGCGCGCAATCTCGGCATCGCGCCCGGCCAGGCGCAGGCCGTCGACCCAGCGGCGGGTCTCCGTCACGGTCCACTGCGCCACGTCGACAATCGCGTTGTCATCGAAGGTCACCGCGCGCGCCACCGGGTTCAGGCGGGTGCCATGGCAGTCCGGGCACGGCGTGTCGACCACGCCTTCGGGCTCCTGCTCCTCCGACGGCAGGCTCTGCTCGCGGCCGCGGTTGTCATCGGCCAGCACGGTGTCGTCGAAGGCCGCGCGCTGCTCGCGCGTCAGCGCCAGCCCGGTGCCGACGCAGGTGCCGCACCAGCCGTGCTTGCTGTTGTACGAGAACATGCGCGGGTCCAGTTCCGGATAGCTGGTGCCGCATTGCGGGCACGCGCGCCTGGTCGAGAACACCTTGACCTCGCCCACGTGCGCGGTGCCGCCGTTGTGCATGGCATGGTCGAGTCCATCCAGCGGCGCCAGCAGGTGCATCACGCCCTTGCCGGCCTCCAGCGTCTGCGCCAGCAGCGCGCGCAGGCCGGCTTCGTTCTCCGCCGACACCACCAGGTCGCCCACGGGCAGCTCGATGGTGTGCTCGCGGAAGCGGTCCAGCCGCGGCCACGGGTCCACCGGCAGGAACTCGCCGTCGACGCGCAGGTGCGTGTTGCCGCGCGCCTTGGCCCACTTGGCGAGGTCCGTGTAGACCCCCTTGCGGTTCACCACCAGCGGCGCCAGCAGCCCCACATGCTGGCCGCGATGGTCGCGCAGCAGCTGCGCGGCGATCGACTCGGGGCTCTGCGATGTCACCGGCGCGCCGTCATGCACGCAGTGCTGGATGCCCAGCTTGACGTAGAGCAGGCGCAGGAAGTGCCAGACCTCGGAAGTGGTCGCCACCGTGCTCTTGCGGCCGCCGCGCGATAGCCGCTGCTCGATCGCCACCGTGGGCGGGATGCCGTAGACCGCATCCACCTCGGGCCGGCCCGCGGGCTGCACGATCGAACGCGCATAGGCGTTGAGCGATTCCAGGTAGCGCCGCTGGCCCTCGTGGAACAGGATGTCGAACGCCAACGTCGACTTGCCCGAACCCGACACGCCGGTGACCACGTTGAACTTGCCGTGCGGGATGTCGACGTTGAGCGCCTTCAGGTTGTGCTCTTGCGCATTGACGATGCGCACCACGTTCTCGCCTTCCACCTCGCGGCGCGCGCGGCGCGCCTGCAGCGCGGCCTGCAGCGGCACGCCTTCGCTCTCGGCGCGTTCCGCTGCCAGCGTGCCGGCTTCGCCGAGCGCCGCGTCATAATGGATCAGCGCCTGGCCGGTATGCGACCCGGCGCAGCGCTTCACGTCTTCGGGGGTGCCGGTGCAGAGCACGCGCCCGCCCGCGTCGCCGCCCTCGGGCCCCAGGTCGATCAGCCAGTCGGCGGCGCGGATCACGTCGAGGTTGTGCTCGATCACGATCAGCGAATGGCCGCCATCGAGCAGCTTGCCGAAGGCCCGCATCAACTTGGCGATGTCGTCGAAATGCAGGCCCGTGGTGGGCTCGTCGAACATGAACAGCCGGCGCGGCATGGTGCTGGGCCGGGTCCGCGACGGCGTCGCCTGCGCGGCTTCGGCGAGAAAGCCGGCCAGCTTGAGGCGCTGCGCCTCGCCGCCCGACAGCGTCGGCACCGGCTGGCCCAGCTTCATGTATTCGAGCCCGACATCGACAATCGGCTGCAGCACGCGCAGCACGGCCGCGTCGCCGGCAAAGCAGGCCGCCGCCTCGCTGACGGTAAGCTCGAGCACGTCGGCGATGCTGAGCAGGCGTGGCGGCTGGCCGGGCGCGGCGCGCTCGATCTTTACCTCGAGCACTTCCGCGCGGTAGCGGGTGCCGTCGCAGTCCGGGCAACGCAGGTAGACGTCGCTGAGGAACTGCATCTCGACGTGCTCGAAGCCCGAGCCGCCGCAGGTCGGGCAGCGCCCGTCGCCGGAGTTGAAGCTGAAGGTGCCCGCGGTATAGCTGCGCTGCAGCGCCAGCGGGGCCTTGGCAAAGAGCTTGCGGATCTCGTCGAAGGCGCCGACATAGCTGGCGGGGTTCGAGCGCGCGGTCTTGCCGATCGGCGACTGGTCGACGAAGACCACATCGTCGACCAGCTCCGCGCCGGTCAGCGCGCGGAACGCGCCCGGCGACTCGGTGGCCTTGCCGAAGTGCCGCGCCATGGCGGGATACAGCACGTCCTGCAGCAGCGTGGACTTGCCCGAGCCGGATACCCCGGTCACGCACACCAGCCGCTGCAGCGGGATCTCCACCGTGACGTCCTGCAGGTTATGCTCGGTCGCGCCCTCCAGCACGATGCGCGGCTGCTTGCCGTCGACCGGCCGGCGCTGCCAGTGCGAGGCATCGGCCACGCGGCGGCGCCCGCCCAGGTAATCGCCGGTCAGCGTGCCGGCCTGGCGGATATCCGCCGGCGTGCCGTCGAAGATGATGTTGCCGCCGCGCTCGCCCGGGCCGGGGCCCATGTCGATCAGGCGGTCGGCGGCCAGCATCACCGACGGATCGTGCTCCACCACCACCAGCGTATTGCCCGCGTCGCGCAGCCGGTGCATGGCCTCGACGATGCGGTTGAGGTCGCGCGGGTGCAGGCCGATGCTGGGCTCGTCCAGCACGAACAGCGTGTTGACCAGCGACGTGCCCAGCGCCGTGGTCAGGTTGATGCGCTGCACCTCGCCGCCGGACAGCGTGCGGCTCTGGCGGTCCAGCGTCAGGTAGCCCAGGCCCACGTCGCACAGGTATTTCAGCCGCGTGCGCACCTCGGCCAGCAACAGCTTGAGCGCATCGTCCAGCATCGCGCTGGGCAGTGTCAGCGCGTCGAAGAAGCGGCGAATCCGCTCGATCGGCAGCAGCATCAGGTCATGCACGGTCAGGCCCGGCAGCGCTTCCAGCTGCGCGCGGTCCCAGTCGGCGCCGCGCGGCAGGAAGCGGCGCTGCGGCGCCAGCACGGCGTCGGCATTGTCCCTGGAACCGAGCCGCCACAGCAGCGACTCGGTCTTCAGGCGCGCACCGCCGCAGGTTTCGCACGGCGTGTAGCTGCGGTACTTCGACAGCAGCACACGGATGTGCATCTTGTAGGCCTTCGACTCGAGGTAGTTGAAGAACCGCATCACGCCGTACCACTGCTTGTTCCACTGGCCGTTCCAGTCCGGCGAGCCGTGGATGACCCAATCGCGCTCGGCCCCGGTCAGTTCCGACCAGGGCGTGTCGCGCGGAATGCCGGCCTTGCCGGCATAGCGCATCAGGTCGTCCTGGCATTCCTTCCAGGCTGGCGTCTGCATCGGCTTGATCGCGCCGCCGCGCAGCGTCTTGCGCGCATCGGGAATCACCAGCCCCAGATCGACGCCGATCACGCGGCCGAAGCCGCGGCAGGTTTCGCAGGCACCATAGGCCGAGTTGAAGGAAAACAGCGCGGGCTGCGGGTCGGCATAGCGCAGGTCGCTGTCCGGGCTGTGCAGGCCGGTGGAATAGCGCCACACCGGGCCGTCGTCGCCGTCGCTCAGCACGTAGATGTTGACGCGCCCGCCGCCCCGCCTGAGCGAGGCTTCGATGGCCTCGACCACGCGCACTTTCTCGGCATTGCCGATGCGGAAGCGGTCCGCGACCACGTCGAGCAGCTTGCGCGCGCCGGTGGGCGACTGCACCACGCGCTGCGCCTGCACGCGCGTATAGCCGCTGACCGACAGCCATTGCTGGACTTCCTCGTCGGTGGCCGATTCCGGCAGCTCCACCGGGAACGTCACCACCAGCCGCGCGTCGTGATGCGGCTGGCCGGCGGCCGTGCGCGCGACCAGTTCGGCGTAGATGGTTTCGGGCGAGTCATGCCGCACCGGCTGCGCGGTCTGCTTGTCGAACAGCTCCGCCGCGCGCGCGTACAGCAGCTTCAGGTGGTCGTTCAGCTCAGTCATGGTACCGACCGTCGAACGCGAGCTGCGCACCGGGTTGGTCTGGTCGATGGCAATGGCCGGGGGCACGCCATCGACGCGCTCGACCTGGGGCCGGTCCATCCGGTCCAGGAACTGGCGCGCATAGGCGCTGAAGGTCTCGACGTAGCGGCGCTGGCCTTCGGCATAGAGTGTGTCGAACACCAGGCTGGACTTGCCGGAGCCGGACGGCCCCGTCACCACGGTCATCTCGCCGGGACGCAGGTCGAGATCGACATCCTTGAGGTTGTGCTGGCGGGCGCCGCGAATGCGGATTAGCTGCTTGCTCGACACGATTTCTCTTTCGGATCAGGACGTTAAGGGAAGGACGGGACACACCCGACCACTGTACATCCATACAGTCTATCAGGTTGGAAACAGATTCGTATCGATTGCCCGGGTCCGACGTGTGGGGAACCGGAATTAGCCGGACTACATGCGCATTTGCCGGACTGGAGATCCGGAATTAGGTGGACTGGCGGGTATGCCGGGACGCTCTGCCCGGAGCCCACGCGTCCGCGTCTTCACGCAGACGGACGTGATGCCCGCTGCGGCGAAAGCCCGGCGTGCACCGCGAGCACCTGCAGGCCGCCCGCCATCGCGAGGCCAGCCTCGCACATGTAGCGATCTTCGCTTCCCGCCGCGTGCTCGCGACCTCGGGCCGCATTGTGGAATCTATGCGCCGTAGGCCGCCAGGAAGACCCGTACGGCCTCGCGCAGAAGAGCCCTGTTTTCCCGGGTATCTGGCATCTCGAGCTTCAGCAGTCCGCGCATGTGCCCGGAGCCCAGGAACATCGACAGGAACAGGTCCGCTGCCTGAAGCGGGTTCCGCACCTTCAGCGTGCCCGCGGAGTTGGCACGGCGCAGGTATGCAGCCAGCTCGCTCTTCACACGCTCCGGGCCGTCCTTGTAGAACGTACGGCAGGCTTCCGGTTGCGCCCCCGCGACGCCGTAGACAGCGCGCAACGCGCCCAGGGCGTCGTCCCCGCGCGTCAGTGCGAGAAACCGGCCACCGATCGCCAGCAGCGCCTGCTCGGGTTCGTCCGGGTCCAGCGCCCCGGCGCCCGGGACGCCAGCCACCACCGGCGCCGTCCGGTCGCGCACGATCGCCTGGAACAGCCTCTCCTTGGAGCCGAAGTTGTTGTACACAGTCATCTTGGACACACCGGCGTCCGCGGCGATGGCATCCACGCTGGCACGCTCCAGGCCATGCTCGTTGAAGTGCCTTTGCGCCGCTTCCAGGATGCGCCGCACGCGCTCCGGATCGCGTGGCCGCCCGCGTTGGGGCTTGGAAGCGGGAACTGGCGGGCGGGCCATGGGCAGATTTAGTGGATTTGGCAGTCCATTATAGCTCACACACATTATTGGAATCTTAGTCCAGTAACTGACGCAGGCCCGCGGAGCGCCCATGACGCAACCCGCGACGGTGGGCGCGCGAGCCGTGAGCAGCGGCAGCACCGGGCCATCAAGCATGGTGGTGTTTTAGATTATTTGTACTTGACAGTCTACTATTACAGCCTAACATTACTATACTCATAGTCCAATAATAAATGGACCCATGACTTCCTCCTCCTGGCGCAGCCGCAGGTCGGCCCCGCTGCCCGTCTCGAGCGCGTAACGCTGGACGATATTGCGCGCCAGGTCCGGCCCACCCCTCCATCGACAACACGGAGCCCATCATGAATGACGTCATCATCATCGGCGGCAGCTTTGCCGGCCTCGCCGCCGCCCTGCAACTCGGCCGTGCCCGCCGCAAGGTCACCGTTCTCGATACCGGCCGGCCGCGCAACCGCTTTGCCGGCCACTCGCATGGCCTGCTCGGCCACGATCACAAGCCGCCGCTGGACATCCTGGCAGAGGCGCGGCAGCAGCTGGTGCGCTATCCCACGATCAGGCTGGTCAATGCCCGGGCCGAGAGTGTGTCTGGCGCCATCGACGATTTCTGCGTCGTCACTGACGATAGCGAAAGCCTAAGGGCGCGCCGCGTGATCCTGAGCTATGGCGTCGCCGACCAGATGCCTGATGTTCCGGGCTTTGCCGAAAGCTGGGGCACGTCCATCGTGCCCTGCCCCTATTGCGACGGCTTTGAAGTCGCCGGCCAGCATTGGGGCCTCGTCTGGTCCGGCCAGCAGTCGCACCAGTCTGCCAGGCTGTTCCGCGACTGGACTGACAAGTTGACTGTCTTCGCCGATGGTCATGACATTGCGGCCGATATCCAGGCCGATCTGGCGCGCCGCAACATATCTGTCGTCGATGGCCGGATCGTCGAGATCGCCCATCACCAGGGCCATATCGCCACCGTCAATCTCGATACCCGCCGCAATGTCGCGGTCGACGTCCTGTTCGCCCATCCGCGCAACAAGCCGTCCGCAAGCCTGCATGAATCACTGGGCCTCGCCACGGTCGATACGCCCACCGGCATCGTCCTCAAGGTCGACGAGCGCCGCCAAACCAGCATGCCCGGCATCTACGCCGCCGGCGACGTCGCCACGCCCTTCTTGCCCTCGGTCACCCAGGCATCATCGCAGGGCGCGATGGCGGGTATCTTCGCCCAGCAATCGATGGTGGCTTGATGGCATAGATACCCTTCTCCGGTTGCCGTGGACTATCGCCAGAAGGGCGATCCCGGCGAGGGCGCGATCCGCATGACTTGCCGCTGATCAGGTGTGTGCGTGGCGGGCCATGCCGGGGGCCAGGCCTCACCATGGAGTGATATGAGCGTGCTTGAACTGAAGGTTCCTCCTCCCATCGTGGCGCTGGTCCTGGCGCTTCTTATGTGGCTGACGCCAGCTGTCGCGGGCCTTGTGCAGATTCCCTATGCGGCCCGCGTGCTGTGCGCGGTCGTTTTGGTGTGCGTCGGCCAAGGCATCAGCATCGCCGGTATGGTTGCGTTTCGGCGTGCCAAGACCACCGTGAACCCGGTTAAGGCAAGCTTGGCGTCCTCGTTGGTCATCCAGGGCGTGTACCGCTATACGCGCAACCCCATGTATGTCGGGCTCTTGCTTACCCTGTTGGCGTGGGCAGTGTTTCTGGCGAATCCGCTCGCTGTCCTATGGGTTGCCGTATACGTGCTTTACATCACTCGGTTCCAGATCATTCCAGAGGAACGCGTGTTGGCGTCTCTGTTTGGGGCGGAGTACGAGGCTTACAAAGGGCGGGTACGCAGATGGGTATGAGGCCCGACGGGTCTGCAAGAACTTTCCACCTTCGTCAACCGCGCGACCAACGCTCCGGTTGCGCAGACAGCGCCAGATGGTCCGAACGATCAAGGATGGCGCCGCAGCAAGTGATAAAAGCCCGCCCTGGATTGCCGCCGGATATCCACTGGAAAATCGCCGCTGACCGCTCAGCGCGTGCCCGGACTCCCGCCCGGCCGGCGTTTCACCCCTTGCGCGGCGCCGCCGTGGATCCCCGCACGATGAGGTGTGGCTGCAGTTGCACGGTGACCGGGTCCGAGTCCGGCTTGCTGATCTTCCTGAGCAGGAGGCGCGCCGCCTCCTCGCCCATCTCGTGCACGGCGATCCGGATGGTGGTCAGCGGCGGCGTCAGGGCATCGACGAAGGGCATGTCGTTGTGGCCGATGACCGAGATGTCGTCGGGGCAACGCAGGCCCTGCTCGCGCAGGTAGTCGTAGCAGCCCATCGCGACCAGGTCATTGGCCGCCGCAATCGCGGTCAGCGCGGGCAACACGGTCAGCAGTTGCTCGCAGGCGACCCGTCCGGCATTGCGCGAATAGCTGGACGCCTCGACCACGTGCCAGTCCGCACGACGCAGGCGATGGCGCCTGACGGCCTGAATAAAGCCCTCGCGACGCAGGTAGCCGGTCGACAGCGATGCCGGCCCGGCGATATGCCCGATGCGGCGATGACCCAGTTCCACCAAGTGATCGACGGTCAGCTGCATGGCCCGCACGCTGTCGCTCACGACGGAGGACACGCTGCCCGATCCTTCGCCGCGGTTGACCATCACCACCGGGACGTGCCGTGCCAGGCAATACTCGAGCACCGGGTCGTCCCGTTCCGCGGTGGCCAGCACCAGCCCTTCGACCTGCCGCCCGAGCAGCTGATCGATCACGAAGCGCTGCCGGCCCTTGTCGCTTCCGGCATTGACCACGATCGGCACATAGCCCTGCTGCGCGAGCACCACCTCGATCCCGGCCAGGATCGGCGGAAACACGGGGTTGGCAATATCGGGCAGCACCACGCCGATCAGCCCGGAGCGCTGGGTGCGCAGGCCGGCGGCAATGCGGTTGGGGGAAAAGCCGCGCGCCTCGGCAACGGCCAGCACCCGCGCCGCCACGTCCTCTGCCACGAGATGCCGCGTCGCCGGGTTCATCACCCGCGACACGGTCGAGTAATGCACGTCGATTTCGGCAGCCAGGTCTTTGAGGGTGAGGCGCTTGCGCTCGGGCATGGAGGGTGAGGGCCGGGAAGGATGGGAGTACGCCATTTTAAGTCAGCCCGAAATCCATCTCCCCGCGCCACGCCCGCCCTCTGGCGCTACTGCCCCGCGAGCGCCCCGGACTGGCGGATGACCGGTGCAAGCTTGGCGATCTCTGCCTGGATATACGACGCGAATTCCTGCGGCGACGAGCGCTTCGGCTCTGCTCCCTGCGCCGCCAGGCGTTCGCGAACGTCGGGTGCGGCCAGCGCCTTGCCGATTTCCGCGTTGAGGGTATCGACGATCTCCCTCGGGGTGCCGGCCGGCGCCAGGATGCCAAACCACGAGTCGAAGGCATAGCCCGGCAAGCCGGACTCGGCCACGGTCGGAATATCGGGCAGCGAACTGCTGCGCCTGGCCGTCGTGACCGCCAGCGCGCGCAGCTTGCCCTGCCGCACGAAGGGCATGGCCGACACCGTCGGGGCGAACATCATGTCGCCGCGGCCGGCCATGACGTCGGTCAGCGCCTCGCCCGTGCCCTTGTACGGGATATGGACGATGTCGAGGCCCGCCTGCATCCTGAACATCTCGCCGCTGAGATGGGTGGAGCTGCCGGAGCCGGCCGAATCGAAATTCAGCTTGCCTGGCGCCGCCCTCGCGGCCGTCACCAGGTCGTGCACGGATTTGTACTTGCTGGCGGCGCTCACGACCAGCACGTTGGGCACCGTCGCCACCAGCGACACCGGCGCGAAGTCCTTGACGGTGTCGTAAGCCAGCCTGGGATACAGCGTGGCGTTGATCGCATGGCCCACCGACACCAGGATCAGCGTGTAGCCATCCGGCGCCGCCTTGGCGACGCCGGACGCGCCGAGCGTGCCGCCGGCGCCCGGGCGGTTGTCGACGATCACCTGGTAGGTACCGCCTTCGCTCATCTTGGCGCCGATGATGCGCGCCAGGATGTCGGTGGCGCTGCCCGCCGAAAACGGCACCACCAGGCGGATCGGCTTGCCGGGATACGGCGCCTGGGCCACCGCGGCGGGCGCCACGGCAAGCATCAAGGACGAGCTCAGCGCCACCACGGCGCCGCGGATGGATCGAATCATGGTCTGTCTCCTCACTACCGGATCGGGTCGAAAGCGGCACGCCTCAGAAGAAATGGCGCATGCCGAGGGCGAAGGTCTGGGGGTCGGCGCCGGCGCTGACACCCAGTTCATTGATGGCAAAGTCGTAGATCGCATTGCGCTTGTTCTGGATGCGGCTGTAGTAGGCGTACAGCGCAGTGCGCTTGGACAGCGGATAGTCGTAGCCCACCGTCACCTGCGTGGCGCCCGTCTCCGCGCCGCTGCGGAAGAAGCCCACCGTCTCGGTGGCGTTGCCCGCGCCATTGCCGGCCAGCGCCACGCCCACGCGCACGCTGCCCGGGCCCAGCTTCTGCACCAGCGACGCGTAGTAGCCGTTACGCGTCAGATCGCCGGTGGCGGTGCGGTAGTGCAGCCGTTCATAGGCCAGCGCGACGGTCGTGCTGGGAAACTTGTAAGACACGCCCGCCTTGATTGCATCGTCATTGCGGCCCGCGGTCTGGTAGTGCTGGTGGAGCTCATACGCCAGCACCACGTTGAGCGGACCGTTGTCATAGGCCGCGGAGAAGGAGTACAGCCCCGGATTGCGCGGCTCGCTGATCTTCTCCTCGTTGACACCCCAGGCCGCGGCACCGCTGAACCCCGCCAGCGAGGGCGTCTTGTAGACGATGATGTTCTTCTGGCGGCGGTCGAAGGCGCTGGTGTCCTGCACGTTGTCCGTGCTCGACGCCGACCCGTTGCCCATCAGCGCCATGTATCCGGCGGTGGTCGGGTAATACGGGTCATAGCCCGCGGTCGCCTCGGTATAAGGCGTCTGCCAGTGCCCCATGAACAGGGTGCCCGCCTTGCCCTGCACGCCGATGCGCGAATTGCGGCCAGCGATCTGGCCCTGGCCGTTATCGAGCGACAGATTGCTCTCGATCTGCCAGATGGCCTTCAGGCTGCCGCCCAGTCCTTCTTCGCCTCGCATGCCGAAGACCGAGCGGTTGTTGGTCAGGCGGCCGGTGCCGCCGAGATCCGTGCCATCGGTGGCCGTGCTGGCGCGGGCATATTCCAGGGCCGTGTTAAGGCGCCCGTAGAGGGTCACGCTGGACTGGGCGCCGGCCTGCCCGGCCCAGCCGGCCGCGGCGCCCGCGGCCAGCAGCCAGGCCCTTGTGCGCATGGGGGCGGTTGTCATAGATGTCTCTTTTTCCTGTTTTGTGGTTGTGGTGGTGTGGCGGTTGTCGTCGCACTGGCTCCGGCAAGCGCTGCCAGGGGCTGCAATCGTTTGCAGCCTGGCGCTAAAAAATCAGCCTGCCGGAAACGGCATCGCCAGCAGCAGCATTGCCGGACGATTGCCGGGATTCGACACCTGGCGCGACTCCCCGGGCGCAAGCCGGACCGAATCGAACTGACTCAGCAGCGCCGTTTGTTCCGGCGTGCGGATGCAGACCTCGCCCTCCAGCACGACGTAGTGCTTTTCCACCGCCGCGGCGTCGAGCGCGGTATGCCCTTGCGGCAGCAGCACCGAGACGCCGAGCCACAGGGACGCCGCGGGCCCCGCTTCATGGCCTTGCAGGCGCAGGCAATGCATGCCCTCATGGTTGGCCGGAAAATACGCCGGCGCCTGAGCGAACCGGGTGATGTTCATGGCTTGAGCACCACCCGCTCCGTCGCGCCCTGCAGCACGGCACGATAGGCATCCTTGGCCTGCGCCAGCGAATAGGTGTAGTCAGGCAGCACCGGGAACGGCCGCAGCTTGCCGCTGGCGAACAGCGGCGCAAGCTGGTCCAGGATGCGGGCGCAGGCATTGCTGTCGAGCGCCAGCGTGTCCACGCCCACATAGGTGTGCTGGCCGCGATAGAAGGCAAAGATGTCGAACGGCACCGGCTTCTCGATGGTCGAGATGAAGATCTGCGTGGCGCCGACCGCCATGCTGCGGTTGGCCTGCTCGAAGTACGGGCTGCCGACGGTGTTGTAGACGATGTCCGCGCCGTGCCCGCCGGTCTCCTCGCGCACGACCTCGGCAATCGGCTCGCGGCTGGCATCGATCATGCGGACCGCGCCGCTCGCATGGCCGCGGTAAGGCTGCTCGGTCCGCTCCACGGCAAAGACACGCGCGCCCAGCGCCGTGGCGATCTGGATGGTGGCCTGCCCGACCTTGCCATTGCCGCCGCACACCAGCACGGTGCTGCCGGCCTGCGGCATGCCCGCGCGGCGCAGTCCCTCATAGGCCGTGATGAACGGCACGCCCACCGCGCCCGCTTCGAGCAGCGATACCGATGCCGGCTTGGCGCGCACCGAGGCCGCGTCGATGCGCAGAAACTTGCCGTGCGTGCCGTCGCGGCGAATCCCCAGTTCGCCGCCGCTGCCCCACACCTGCAGCCCCAGCAGTTGCGACGGGCCATCGACCACCAGGCCGGCATAGTCGCGGCCGGGCGTGCGCGGCCAGACCGCATGCGGCATCAGTCCCAGCGTCGCTTTGACGTCGCTGGGGTTGACCCCGGCACTGGCGACTTCGATGATGCACTGGCCAGCCGCCGCGTGCGGACGCGGCATGCCTTGCAGTTCGAGCTGCAGGGTCTCGATATCGTTGGCTTTCTGGTTGACTCGAATAGCGTTCATGATGGTTTCGGTTTGGTTGGAATCTCGTGCGGCGTTGCTTCAGGCCTCGCGCAGGCCCAGCGTGCGGCGCGCCTCAGCCGGCGAGGCCAGCTCGCCGCCGAGCGAGTGGACGATATCGCGCGCCCTGGCGACCAGCGCGGCGTTGTCGGGCGCGAGCACGCCCTTCTCCAGGTAGATGTTGTCTTCCAGTCCGACGCGCACATGGCCGCCGGCGAGCCACGCCTGCGCGACCATGGGAAACTCCGCGCGGCCGATGCCGAAGGCGGACCAGTGCGCGCCCGCGGGCAGCATGTTGCGGGCGTAGAAGATCGTTTCCGGCGTGGGCGCAAACCCATACTTGACGCCCAGCACGAAGGTCCAGAGCCCGGGGCCGTCCAGCACCCCCGCGCGGATGAAATCGAGGGCCATGTTGAGGTCTCCCGAATCGAAGATCTCCAGCTCCGGCATCACGCCCGCGGCACGGATGATTTCTGCCATCTTGCGCACGTTGGCCGGCGTATTGATGACCACGTCGGCACCGGAATTCACGGTGTTCAGGTCGAGCGAGCATACGTCCGGCCGCAGTGCGGCAATGTGTTCGACGCGCTTCGACGGGTGCAGCAGCGTCGTCCCGGGCGCGGCCACGCGCGGCTCGTGCTCGCTCGGCACGAAGCGCCCGCCCGGCCCGGTGGTGAGATTGATGATCAGCGAACGGTTGCGCTTGCGGATGCGGTCCATGACGTCGGCGTAGTAGTCGAGCGACATCGACGGGCGCCCGGTCTCCGGATCGCGCACATGGATATGCGCGGCGGCGGCGCCCGCTTCGGCGGCCTCCAGCGCGGCATCGGCGATCTGTGCCGGGGTCACGGGCAGGCCGGGATGCTGTTCAGGGGTGACGATGTTGCCGGTCACCGCGCAGGTGAGGATGGTCTTGCGTGCATGCATGGCGTTGTCAGCGGTTGCGTGATTGGCGTGGCTGGGCGCTAGCCCAGCTGGCGGCCGCCATCGACGACGATGGTGGTGCCGGTGGCGAAGCGAAGCGAAGTGGCACAGGCAGCGATGGCATCGGCCACGTCTTGCGCCTGGCCAATGCGGCGCAGCGGCGTGGTCCGGGCGGCGCGCTCGTTGAAGCTGTCGTCGCGCCCCGGCACGAAGCCGGTGTCGACCACGCCCGGGGAGACATTGAGCACGCGGATCGCCGGGGCCAGCGCGCGTCCCAGCGACATCGCCATGACGTCCAGGCCGGCCTTGGCCGCGCAGTAGGCCACGTTGCTGCCCTGCCCGGTGCGGCCAGCGATGGAGCCGACATTGACCACCAGCCCGTCACCGTGGGCACGCAGCAGCGGCGCGAAGGCGCGGATCGCGGCGAACTGGCCGCGCCAGTTGATGGCGAACAGCGCGTCGATCAGGCCGTCGTCCAGCGCGTCGAGGTCAGCATGGGGGATGGGCCGGGTAAAGCCCGCGCTGTTCACCAGGATATCCACGCGCCCGTAGTGGTGGCTGGCCGTGTCAGCCAGCTGGCGCAGCGATGCGCTGTCACCGATCTCGGCCACCGCGGCCAGGTGGTTGCCGGCCGGCAGCGCGGCCGCGGCGCTGGCCGTCTTGTCGGCATCGCGGCCCGCCAGCACGATGCTGGCGCCCAGGTGCGCCAGCGTTGCACCGGCCGCCAGGCCAATGCCACCGCTGCCGCCGAGGATCACGGCTACCTTGCCGGAAAGAGAAGATGCGCTCATGGTTTCGATATGGGTAGTCAGGGATGATGCGAAAGCAGCGCTCAGTCGATGGGCGGCCTGGGAAAGGTCTGCTCGCCCGGCTCGAGCGTGAAATCAAAGGCGAGCGTAAAGAACGGCGCCGGCACGTTGCCCCACGGGCTGCTTCCGTGGTCGTGCCGCTGCAGCTGGCCGACCAGCTGGCGGTGCACGCCAAAGGTGACATCGGATTCCAGCTGGGCCGGTTCATCGGCGAATACCTGCGTCACCAGCGTGCGATAGCCCGGCGCCGCGACGATGAAATGGATATGCGCCGGCCGGTATGGCTGACGGCGCTGCGCGGCGAGCAAGGCGCCCACCGGGCCGTCGGTCGGCACCGGATAGCCTGCCGGGCGCACGGAGCGGAAATGGTAGTGGCCGCCTTCATCGGCATGGAAGCAGCCGCGCAGGTTGCGGTCGGGCTGGTTCGGATCCTGGTTGTCGTACAGCCCCACCGGCGAAGCCTGCCAGACCTCGACCAGCGCCCCCGGCAGCGGCGTGCCATCGGTGGCGCGCACCGTGCCGCTGACGAACATGGGCAGGCCGGGCGCGTTGTCCTGGACCACGCAGTCGCCGCACGCATAGCGCGGCGCATTGGCGCGGTAGAACGGGCCCAGCAGCGCCCCGGGCGTGCGTCCGTGCCGTGTGCCGTTGTTCATCACGGTCACCAGGGTCGACAATCCGAGCACGTCCGCTGCCAGCACGACTTCGTTGTGGGTGGCGTGCGTGGCCTGACCCAGGCGGGCCACGAACTCGAGCGCGAACTCGAATTCCGCATCGGTCAGGCGCGCCTCCCGCAGAAAGGCATGCAGGTGCCTGACCAGCGCACCCATGACAAGACGCAGGCGCGGATCGGCCGTGTCCGCCATCGCGGACTCGACGATGCGGGTGACCGACCACTCGTCGTCCACCAGTGACAGCGGGCGGTCCGGGGATCGCTGTTCGGGTTCCAGGTATGTATCCATCTGCCCTCCTTTGCAAACGTTTGCAGTGGCTTGCATTATCGCCGCCGGCGAAATCCGGTCAAGGCGATTTCGCTGCGCGGTTCGGGCCGGATGGCGCGACAGCGGCGATTAGCGCAATAAATTCAAGGCGCTACGGCGGGAGGCTGGGACAAACCCCTAGGTGTAGCAAAGTGCGGAGATAGCAACCGGCTTGTGACCCGCTGCCAGCCGTCTCGTCAAAACGCAGCGGAAACCTGCTGTTGGGCCCGCCGTTCCAGGTACGCGGCGGCAAAGTCCGCGAATACACGGCACGCCGGGTTATGTGTTGCCTCCCGCCAGATCAGGTGCAATTCGGCGCGCACGTCGTCGCGCCAGATCGGGCGGAACAACACCTGCGGAAAGTGAAGGTGGCGCGCCGACGCTGGCACCAGCGCCACGCCGAGGCCCGCGCGGACCAGGGCGATCACGCTGTGGGTCTGGCTCATCTGCTGAACCACGCGCGGCGGCCGCGCCGTACCGGCCAGTACCGAACCGATCAGGTCATGAAAATACTTGCCCTCGGTCGCGGAGTACTGGATGAACGGCAGGCCTGCCAGGTCCTTGCTGCCGATCTGCTTGCGCCGCGCCAGCGCGTGTCCCGCCGGCATTGCCAGCTGCAGCGGCTCGCTGACTGCCAGGCGCCATTGCAGTTCCGGCTCCATGTCAGCGATCGGCCGCATAAAGCCGAGGTCGATGGTGCCCGCCTGCAGCGCACTGACCTGTGCGACCGTGACCATTTCATGCAGGGTCGCCTCGATCTCCGGCAGCGCTTCGCCGGCCGTTGCGATGAGGTTCGGCACGAGATCGTAGCCCGCTACCGCGGTAAAGCCGATACGCACCTTGCCGCTCACGCCCTGGTCGATCCGGCGCGCCGTGTCGACTGCGTTGCCGGCCAGCGCGAGCAGGCGCCGGGCGTCGTCGAGCAGCGCGGCGCCGGCGGCGGTAAGCCGCACCGCGCGGCTGTTGCGGTCGAACAGCCGCACGCCGAGGGTCTCCTCCAGCAGCCGGATCTGCCGGCTCAGCGGCGATTGGGTCATGAACAGCCTGGCGGCTGCACGGCCGAAATGCAGCTCTTCGCCTACGGCGATGAAGCAGCGCAACTGGTTAAGGTCGGGAATCATGGATCGTGCCAATTCTTGGATTGATCAATGCAAATTGTAGTTTAGACATGCATTGATCGAGTTCCTATACTCGGCCCATTCCAACCCGACCTCATCTCGCCAGTGAAACGCGCCATTCTCCTGACACAGCCGGTCGTGCCCAGCCTGGAAACCAGGCTGCAGGCCGATTACGAGATTCACCGCCTGTATGGCACCACCACGCCCGACGCGCTGCTCGACGAGATCGGCCCGCGCATCGAGGCAGTCGTCACCGGCGGCTCGCTCGGCCTCAGGGAAGCGCAAATGCGCCGCCTCCCGGCCCTGAAGATCGTGGCGGTATCCGGCGTCGGCACCGACGCGGTGGACCTGACCTACGCACGCGAGCGCGGCATCCACGTGACCACCACCCCCAACGTGCTGACCGCTGACGTTGCCGACCAGGCGCTCGGCTTGCTGATTGCTGTGTATCGCCGCCTGACGCAGGCCGAGCGCTACGTGCGTGCCGGCCAGTGGGGCAAGGCCCCGCTGCCGCTGGCCCACCGCTTCAGCGGCAAACGCGTCGGCATCGTCGGCCTCGGCCGGGTGGGCCGGGCCATTGCCGCGCGCGCGGCGGCCTTCGACTGCCCGGTGTCGTACACCGACCTGCGCGCCTTTACCGACGTGCCTTACACCTTCATGCCGGACATCGCCACGCTGGCTGCCAATTGCGACGCCCTGGTGCTGGCCGCTTCGGCCGACGGCGCCAGGCCGGTAGTGGATGCCGCCGTGCTGGACGCGCTCGGGAAGCATGGCGTACTGGTCAATGTCGCGCGCGGCAGGCTGGTGGACGAGTCGGAACTGGTGCGTGCGCTGGCATCCGGTCGCATCGCCGGCGCCGGGCTGGATGTCTTCGCCGACGAACCCGCCGTGCCCGCCGCCCTCCTCCAGATGGACAACGTCGTGGTCCAGCCCCATCGCGCCAGCGCCACCTGGGAAACCCGCGACGCGATGGGCGAGATCGTGCTGGCCAATCTGCGCGCCGGCCTGGCCGGTCAGCGCCCGCCCGACACCGTGCTGGCATAGGCCCCCGTCCGCGCGGACGGCCATCGCTTCATCGAACAGGCGCCAGCCAGGAGCGCCACAAGAATTTTCCGGAGACACTCATGCCAAACCGCGATCCGTTCGCCCACTCCCTTTCACTGCTTGCGCCCGGCTTGCTGGCCGTGACGGCCGTCGTCGCCGTCGCTCCGCAGGCAGCACACGCCGGCGCTTACCCCGAGCGCCCGGTCACGATCGTCGTGCCCTTCCCCCCGGGCGGCGGCACCGACACCGGCGCACGGCTGATCGCACAGCGCCTGGCCGAACTGTGGGGCCACGCCGTCGTCGTCGAGAACAAGCCAGGCGCCGCGGGCCAGATCGGCAGCGCTTACGTGGCGCGGGCGAAGCCGGATGGCTACACCCTGCTGATGGGCAACATCGGTACGCATTCGATCAACCCGACGCTGTACAAGACGGTGCCCTACAACGCCGTCAAGGACTTCGCGCCGGTGTCGCTGGTGGCGGAACTGCCACTGGTCATGGTGACCGCCAGCGGCAACGCCGCCAGCACCGTGCCGCAGGCCATCGCGGCGGGCAAGCGCGAGCCGGGCAAGGTCACCTACGGCAGCTCCGGCAGCGGCAGCTCGATGCATCTTGCCGGCGCCGTCTTTGCGCGCCAGGCCGGCGTCGACATGCTGCACGTGGCCTACAAGGGAGGCGGCCCGGCCGTGGCAGACGTGATGGCGGGGCACGTGAACTACGCCTTCGCGACGCTCTACGAAACCATGGGCCTGATCAAAGGCGGCAAGCTCAAGGCCGTGGCGGTAACCAGCGAGAAGCGCGCGCCGCTCATGCCCGAGGTGCCGACCGTGGCCGAAGCCGGGCTACCGGGGTACGAGTCGATCTCGTGGATCGGCATGCTGGCCCCCGCCGGCACGCCGCCAGCCATCGTCGGCAAGATTGCGCAGGACGTGCGCACCGCTTTGGCCGATCCCAAGGTCAAGCAGACGCTCGCCGATCAGGGTGCAGTGCCGTCCGGCAGCACGCCAGAGGCGTTTGCTTCCGTGATGGCACGGGATACGACACGGTATGCCAAGGTTATCCGCGAGCAGAACATCAAGGCGGAATGATCGACCAGACAACCTCGAATAAAGGAGACACCATGACCACACTGCTTTCCCGGACCCTGCGCACGCTGCTGCCTGCCCTTGTCGTGGCGACCTCGCCAGCGCTGCACGCACAGACATCGGAAGCCCCCCAGCAACTTGCCGCGGCCAACGAAAGGCTTCGCGCCGCCATGCTCGCACCCGACGCGGTACAGCTCGACGCCTTGCTGCATGAGCATCTGACTTACGGCCACTCGTCGGCCAAGGTCGACACCAAGGGCAGCCTGGTGAAGGCACTTCTCACTGGCACTTCGAAATTCACACGCCTCGATTTCACCGACCAGAAGATCGACGTGGTCGGCCAGGTCGCAACCATCCGCTATACCTTCGACGCCGATACCCATCCTGCTGGCAAGTCCCCCACCGCCGTGCACCTGCAGGTCTTGTCGGTGTGGCTGCAGCAGCCGTCGGGCTGGCAATTGTTCGCCCGGCAGGCGGTGACGCAGCCGAGGTGAACGAACGGATCCAGTGACGCAAGGCTGAGCCCGGACGGCCTTGCGCATCCGTTGCCCCGCCTCGCGGCGCCGCGCTAGCGCGACAGCGCTTCCGCCACGGCCCTGAAGGCCCGGAACGTGATCGCGTTGTTGGCGGCGTTGCCGGCCACCGGGTGCGAGGCGTAGCGCACGATGGTCAGTTCGGCTTGCGGGTCGATGTAGATGCGCTGGCCATGGATGCCCGCGGCCTGGAACATGCCGTGGCTGTCGTGCGAAACCCACCACATGTCGCGATAGCTCCAGCCCGGCAACGCCGCGGCGCTGCCGGACCTGGCAAACAGCTCGCGGCTGCCGCCGCGGCGGATATCGGCCACCACCGACGCCGGGATGATCTGCTTGCCGTTGAAGCGCCCGTTGCCGCGGATGGTCTCGCCAAAGCGCGCGAGATCGCGCAGCGTGGTGTTCAGGCCGCCGCCGCCGGATTCGGTGCCGATGCTGTCGACGGTGAAATACGCGTCCTGCTCGGCGCCCATCGGCTGCCAGATCCGCTCGGACAGCAGCTTCGCCAGCGACTGGCCCGAGGCACGGCGCACGATCCACGCCAGCACCTCGGCATTGACGGTCTTGTAGGCAAAGGCGGCATCGTGGCCGCCGTCCTTCTGGAGCGTCTTCAGGAAGTCATAGAAGGTGCCGGGGCCGTTGTAGTTGGCCGGGCGCGCCAGCATGCCGCCGGCGCGCGCGTAGTCCCAGACCTCGGCCTTCGGATCGGCATAGTCCTCGGAGTAGCGCACGCCGATGGTCATGTCCATCACCTGCCGCACCGTCGCATCGCCATACGCGGTGCCGGCCATCTCCGGCAGGTAGCGCGTCACCGGCGCGGCCGGGTCGAGCTTGCCCTCTGCCGCCAGCATCGCGGCCAGCGTGCCGACGAACGACTTGGTCACCGACATCGCGATATGCGGCGTATGGCTGTCGAGCGCGCCGAAATAGCGCTCGTAGACGACCTTGCCCTGGTGCATTACCAGGATGCCGTCGGTATAGGTCAGCGCCAGCATCTCGTCGAAGGTGCGGCGCGTACCGTCGGCGTCGGTGAACGGGATCGCGCCGATGGCCTGCTCCGCGCGCGGCAGCGTGCTGGCCGGGCCGGGGCCGCGCCATACCGATACGGTCGGCCCCAGTTCACGCACGTGCGAGAACAGCCAGCGGTTGCGCGGAAACCTGTTGCCCCCCGGCACATGGGTGATCAGCTTGTCCGGCGGCGGTGGAAAGCCCTGCATCCAGCCCATGAGGTTCGGATCGGTGGCCAGTGCCGCCGCCACCGTCGTCGCCGGTGCGGCAGCCGCAGGCGCTGCGCTGGCGGCGCCGGCGGCGGGCTGACTCCAGGCCGGCAGGCTCGCCGCGAACAGGGCCACGCCAGCCAGGCGGCGCCATGAGCGCGGGGATTTACGATGGGACGTCAACAACATGCTGTCTCCTTGCATTATTTTTTGATCAGGGTTCTCCGCCCTCGCCTCGGTCCGCCGCTGCCTGCTCTCCTTGCTGATGCGCGATCAGGGCGTTGGTGAGCTTGTCGATGCAGCGGTCCAGGGTCTTGACTTCAGCCTCGGTCAGCACCGACAGGAACATCTTCTCCAGCACGTCGCCGCGCTGGTAGGTCCGCGCCACCAGCGCTTCGCCGGCCGGCGTCAGGTAGAGGTTCAGCTGCCGGGCATCGGCTTCGCCCACTTCCCGGCGCAGCAGGCCGCGCCTGGACAGCGCGGTGACCAGCTTCGATGTCACCGTTTTTTCCAGCAGCACCAGTTCCATCAAGCGCGTCAGCGTCAGCCCTGGCTCCAACCCGGCGAAACGCAGCACACGCAATTCCCGCAGGCCGATACCGAATTCCCGCTCGTAGAAGCCGGAGGCGGAATTCTTGGTCATTTCGCAGAGCCGGTTCAGGCGGAACGACATGAATTCGAGGATCGAGTGGGTCGAGCGGGCGACGTTGGACATGAGGAAAGAAGGTGGGGCGGCGAATGGATTCTATTTGCAATAGTTGCCAATGGCAACTATATGGGCCAATAAATGCCCCTGCCGGGGCATCATGCGCGTCAGCGCTGTCAGTCGAGCAAATGCCCCATGCGGGTGCGCTTGGTCGCCAGGTATTTCTCGTTCTCGGCGTTGGACGGGACGATGTGGCGCAGTTGCTCCGACACCGTAATGCCGGCCTTCTCGAGCGCTGCCGCCTTCAGCGGGTTGTTGCTCATCAGGCGCACGGACTTGACACCCCACTGGTGCAGAAGGTCGGCGGCGAAGGCGTAGTTGCGGGCGTCGATGGCCTGGCCCAGGGCCAGATTGGCGTCGACGGTGTCGAGGCCGCCGTCTTGCAGGCGGTAGGCCCGGATCTTTTCGGCCAGGCCGATGCCGCGCCCTTCGTGGCCACGCAGGTACAGCAGGATGCCGCGTCCCTCGGCGGCGATCTTTTCCATGGCGAGTTCGAGTTGCGGCCCGCAATCGCAGCGGCAAGAGCCGAATACGTCACCGGTCAGGCATTCGGAGTGCATGCGGATCAGCACGTTGTCGCCCGCCACCTGGCCGACGCTGAGGGCCAGGTGCTCGATGCCTGAATCGGCGCCCTTGAAGGCGTGCGCCGTAAAGTCGCCGAATCGCGTCGGCAGGCGCGCCGAGTCGATCAGCTCAATTTCTGTGTCGTTCATACCGGAATTCTTGGTCAATAGGCGGGGGCGCAGCCCGGCACCGCCGACATTATGAGCGGAATCGGGCGTTCGCGCTGGAATTACCCGCCGGGCCTGGCGCCCGGGGTGGTCGGTTAATTCCTACAAGCGCAAGCGCCGTCGACTTATGCAGGCGTTTCGAACGGGTCTCTAGACTCGGTTTACAGGACACGGGTCGACCCCGGCGGGCACCGAAACGGTGTGCAGCACCCGCCGCGCGGCACGGCCGCCGCAGGAGTTCGCCATGACAGCCAATCCATTGATTGCCGAGGCCGCAAGCACCAAGATCGCGGCATTGTTCGACACCAAGCTCGCCGCCAGCAGCGCCGCCGAGCGCGTTTGCTACGAGGCCCACCTGAAGCGAGGGCAGGTGCGGCTGGTGCACCCGTACGAGGCCCATTTCGGCCGCAAGCTCGAGCCCGAGAACGACGGCATCGTCCACACCGCGGTGCGCTCGCACCTGATGATGGCAGCGCTGGGCGCCGTGATCGGCTTCGCCGTGGTCGGCATCCTGCACCGGCAGGAAATCGACGCGGTGATGCAGAGCCCGGGCCTGGCGGCCGGCGCGGCGATTTTCCTGGGCGTGATGTTCGGCATGCTGCTGGCCGGCCTGATGACAGCGCGCCCGGACCACCAGCTGGTGATCACGCCGGTGCGCGAGGCCGTGCAGCATGGCCGCTGGGCGGTGCTGGTGCATCCCACCACGCCGCAGCAATGCAACGAGGCCCTGCGCGCCCTGCGCAACACCACCAGCGAAGTGCTCAGGACGGCCTGATCACGGCTCGACCGAAGTCTCGCGCTTGAGCGTGCGCAGCACGAAGGTCGAGCGGCTGTGGCGCAGCCCGGGCAGCTTGTAGAGCTTGTGCCGCAGGAATTCCTCATACCCCTGCGTGCCGGCTACGGCGACCTTGATCAGGTAGTCGTATTCGCCTGTCAGCAGGTAGGCCTCCATCACCTCGGGCAGTTCCGCCAGCGCCTTGCCAAAGCGGTAGAGCATGTCGTCGTCGTGCCGCTCCAGCGTGACTTCGATCAGCACGGTGTCGGGCAAGCCCAGCGCCTTCTGGTTCAGCAGCGCGGCGTAGCCTTCGATTACCCCGCTTTCCTCCAGCGCGCGCACGCGGTTCCAGCATGGCGTGGCCGACAGCCCCACCTGCTCAGCCAGCCGCGCATTGGACAGGCGGCCGTCGCGCCGCAGTTCGCGCAGGATGCGGCGGTCAGTGTCATCGAGTTTGGGTGACTGTGCCATCAAACACCTTCGAAAAAGAATAATCTCCTTTTCATTCTAGCAAAATAGGTTTGTTATCCTCATAACGAGCCAAAAACGTAGAGAATCAGAAAGCCAATTCCGCGCGCCGGCTGGTAAATTTACCTGCATAGATCGACTGCCGGAAACGAAACATGCCAGCCACCCGCCACCTTCCCACCGTGCGCCTGTCGCTGCGTCTCGCCCCTGCCGACCTGTTCGGCGCGATGGAATGGGTGCTGGCCAATGCGCGTCGTACCGGACTGGCGCCGCAGCAGCTGAGCTTCGACGCCGCCCCGCAGGCCGTGCTGCATGCCACGCTGACGGCAGGCGACGCTGGCCTGCTGTGGCTGTTTTTGCGCCGCCTCGATAACGGCTTCGACGTGGAGCTGCTGGTCGCGGACGTGGACGATCCCGACCACGACACCATGGCCGAGCCGGCCCCGCGCGCCGCCAGCCGCCGCGACCTGCCCGCCGAACTGATGCTGACGGCTTGAATCGCTCCGGTCGCCGCTCCGGTCGCCGCTACGCGGCCGGCGCCAGCAGCTCGATGCCGTCGAGCCGCGCCGCGCAGGTATCGCGCACGATCGCGACAAAATCCGCCACGTAGGGCCGCCGCGCCATCGCGGCCGGCACGGTCGCGTAGAGTTCGCTCCACAGCCCTTTCACGCCAATGCGCTTGGCCAGCACGTAGTCGTGGTCGACGTAGTTCTTGACGCCCCAGTTGGGCAGCGCCGCCACGCCACGGCGGCTGGCCACCAGTTGCAGCACCGCCACCGTCAGTTCGGCGGTGCGCCGCTCCAGGTGGATGCCGGCGGGCTCCAGCACCTCGCGGATCAGGTCGATGCGTGACTCGGGCACCGGATAGGTGATCAGGGTTTCGCCGGCTAGGTCGGCGGCTTCGAGGCGGCGCTTGTTGCGCAGCCGGTGTTCGTTGGCGATGACCGCGAGGATCTCGAAGCGGAACAGCGGCGCCACCTCCAGCCCGCGCCGCGCCGCCGGCTGCGACCCGATCACCATGTCGGCGCGGCCGTTGCGCAGCAGCGCGATCGGGTCGGCATGGAAGCCCGCCACCAGGTCCACCTCCACTTCGGGCCAGCGCCGGCGGAATTCGTCCATCACCGGCATCAGCCAGTCAAAGCAGGTATGACATTCCAGCACCACGCGCAACTCGCCGCGGGTGTCGCCCTTGAGCCGTTCGATATCACGGTCGGCCGCGCTGACCGCGGCCAGCACCTCGCGCGCCAGCGCCAGCAGGCGCTCGCCCGCCGGCGTGAAGCGCAGCCCCTGGCGGGTGCGGTCGAACAGCGGCACGCAGTAGTGCGACTCGATCGCCTTGATCTGGTGCGACAGCGCCGACTGGCTGACATGCACGCGCTCGGCCGCGGTGGCGAGCCGGCCCGACTCGGCAATCGCCACCAGCGAACGCAAATGGCGGACCTCGATCATGCAAGCCCCCCGCGCCGCCGCCCTCTCGTCTTGATATGAAATTGATTCATACGTTGTTTAAAACTTGTCGCTTGATTCATTTTATGGGCAAACCGACACTGTGCGCCAGACCTCTACCGGAGCAACATCCATGGCACGCACCCATATCCTCGGCTTTCCCCGCATCGGCGAACGCCGTGAACTGAAATTCGCGCAGGAAGCGTTCTGGCGCGGCGAACGTACCGAGGCCGAGCTGCGCACGGTGGCCGCCGAACTGCGCCGACGCCACTGGCAACTGCAGGCCGAACGCGGCCTGGACACCGTTGCCACCGGCGACTTTGCCTACTACGACCAGATGCTGAGCCTGAGCGCGCTGCTGGGCGCGCTGCCGCGCCGCTTCGGCTTCGATCCGGCACAACTGACGCTGGCGCAGTATTTCGAGCTGGCGCGCGGCAACCCCGAGCAGCCGGCGATGGAAATGACCAAGTGGTTCGACACCAACTACCACTACCTGGTCCCGGAGCTGGACGCCGACACCAGCTTCGACGGCGGCCCGCAATGGCTCTTCGAGGAAACCGATGAAGCGCTGGCGCTGGGGCTGCGCGCCCGTCCCGCGCTGATCGGCCCGGTCACCTACCTGTGGCTGTCGAAGAGCCATGTGCCTGGTTTCGACCGCCTGTCGCTGCTGCCGCGGCTGCTGCGGGCCTATCGCCGCATCCTGGGCCAGCTCAAGGCACGCGGCATCGAATGGGTGCAGATCGACGAGCCGGCGCTGTGCCTCGACCTGCCACCGGCCTGGCTCGACGCCTTCGACACCGCCTATGCCGCGCTGCATGAGGGTGGCCCGGCGGCGCGCCCGAAGCTGCTGCTGGCGACTTACTTCGACAGCGCCGCCGACCATGCGCAGCGCGTGGTCGCGCTGCCGGTCGATGGCTTCCATCTCGACCTGGTGCGCGCCCCCGCGCAACTGTCGGCATGGCAGGCCGTGCTGCCCGGACATGCGGTGCTGTCGCTCGGCGTGATCGACGGCCGCAATATCTGGCGCACCGACCTGCGCCGCGTGCTGGACCTGCTGCGCCCGCTGCACGGCGCGCTGGGCGAGCGCCTGTGGCTGGCGCCGTCGTGCTCGCTGCTGCATGTGCCGGTGTCGCTGGCGCAGGAAGCGCGGCTCGACGCCGAGCTGAAGTCCTGGCTCGCCTTCGCCACGGAAAAGCTCGACGAACTGTCGGTGCTGGCGCGCGCGCTGAACCAGGGCGACGGGGCCGTCGCCGACGCCCTGGCCGCATCGGACTCCGCCCAGGCTTCGCGCCGGGCCTCGCGGCGCGTGGTCAACCCGCGCGTGCAGCAGCGCCTGGCTGGCGTGGATGAGACCATGGCGCACCGCGCCAGCCCCTTTGCCGAGCGCATCGAGCGCCAGCGCGCGGCGCTGGCGCTGCCGCTGCTGCCGACCACCACGATCGGCTCGTTCCCGCAGACCGCCGCGATCCGCCAGAGCCGGGCCGCGTTCAGGCGCGGCGAGATCGGCGCGCTGGAATACCTGGAACGCATCCGCGCCGAGATCGCGCTGGCGGTGCGCAAGCAGGAAGCACTGGGGTTGGACGTGCTGGTGCACGGCGAGGCCGAGCGCAACGACATGGTCGAATACTTCGGCGAACAGCTGTGCGGCTATGGCTTCACCGAGAACGGCTGGGTGCAGAGCTACGGCTCGCGCTGCGTCAAGCCGCCGGTGATCTATGGCGACGTGTACCGGCCGGAACCGATGACGGTCGACACCGCCCGCTACGCGCAATCGCTGACCGAGCGGCCGATGAAGGGCATGCTGACCGGCCCCATCACCATGCTGCAGTGGTCGTTCGTGCGCGACGACCAGCCGCGCGCCACTACCGCGCGCCAGCTCGCGCTGGCGATCCGCGACGAGGTGTGCGACCTCGAGCACGCCGGCATCCGTGTGATCCAGATCGACGAACCGGCGCTGCGCGAAGGGCTGCCGCTGCGCCGCGCCGACTGGGACGCCTACCTGGAGTGGGCCGTGACCGCGTTCCGCCTGTCGGCCAGCGGCGTGCAGGACCAGACCCAGATCCACACGCATATGTGCTACGCCGAATTCAACGACATCCTGCCCGCGATCGCGGCGATGGACGCGGACGTGATCACCATCGAGACCTCGCGCTCGGCGATGGAACTGCTGGAAGGCTTTGGCGACTTCGACTACCCCAACGAGATCGGCCCGGGCGTCTATGACATCCACTCGCCGCGCGTGCCGTCGGTGCAGGCGATGGCGCGGCTGCTGGACCGCGCCTGCGAGGTGGTGCCGCCGCAACGGCTGTGGGTCAATCCGGACTGCGGGCTGAAGACGCGCGGCTGGGAAGAAACCGAAGCGGCGCTGGCCAACATGGTCAGCGCGGCCCGCGCGCTGCGCCAGCGCCTGTCGGCGCCAGGAATCGCGGCGTGGCAGCGCGTTGAACGCAGCGTCCCGGCCGGCACCGCACCAGTGCCGCACGCGGCCGGCGCCTGCACTGCCTGCGCCACGCACGCGCACTGACAAGCTAGCCCCACGCAAGACAACGCAGCATCAGCAAACAGGCCGCATGCCGATCAGGGCATGCGGCCTGTTTGCCTGCGGGCGCCACGCAGATCAGTTCACGCGCATCACCGGCGGCGGCATCCAGCTGCCGTCCAGCAGCGCCTGTTCCGGCCAGTACGCGCGCAGCATCATGTTGAGGCCATCGGGCGGCGCCGGCAGCCAGTTGGCGGCGTTGGCGCCGGCCGGGCGCTCATGCTGGATGTAGATGTCGAGCGAGCCGTCGCGGTTGTAGCGCAGGCGGTCGCGGCTGCCGATGGCGTAGCGCTGGATCGGGTTAGGCACGAACGCCTGGCGCTCGTTGTACAGCGTCAGCGACCAGAATGCGCGCGCCGGCGGCAGCTGGTTCCTGTCGAAGTGCAGCACGTAACGGGCCCCGCCCTGCAGCGGCTTGCCGTTGGCGTCGGTGCGGGTGGAGGCGTAGATCGCGTCCTCCGGCAGGTTGGCGCCCAGACCGACCCACGCCGTGACCGCGCGGCGGCCATAGCTGGTGCCGTAGGTGCCCAGGTCGCGATGCATGACCCAGCCGTTGCCGGCATCGGCGTTGCCCTTGCGCGCCGCCTGCTCGATCGCCGCCAGCGCGGCCGTGGCCCCTTCCTGAACGGCCCGCGCGGTGGACGGCTCCATCACCGTGGTCTTGAACGGCACGCCCGGGCGGATGCCCATGCGACGCATCTTTTCGACCATGGCGCTGTCGGCCGGTGCCGGCGGATTGGCCGGCAGCAGCGCGGCAAAGCGCGTGAAGAACGCCTGCGCGTCCATCGCCGCCACCTGCTCGACCGGCGCGCTGTCGGGGTCCAGCGAGGGCCGCGCGGCGGCCTTGTCCGGCACGCGACGGCCGCCGCCCCAGGCCGACAGCGGGGTCAGCCGGTACTGGTCCTGCAGCCGGTGCACCGCCGCGAAATCCTGCTTGCCGCTGGCCTGGGTGCGGCCGATCAGCCAGACCATCGAGGTGGGCGAGCGGATTTCCTGCACGCCCTTGGGCAGCGTGCCGCGCCAGTCCGGACCGGTGATGGCGAAATTGCCGCGGCGGGTGCCGGTGGTGCGCTTGCCCGGCGCGGCAAACACATTGGTCCAGGCATCCATCAGCGGCATCAGGTAATAGCGCCCGCGCGTATCGGGCACGGACAGGATCACCGGCTCGCGCGACAGGTCCAGCCACGCCGACGAGTACAGCGTGTCGGCATTGGGACTGACCACATCGGTGAAGGTGGCGTCGGGGAAGGTGCGCTTGTGGCTGAAGGTGTTGGCGGGCGTGCGCAGCGTCATCAGCTCGCGCGTCACGTCCATCAGCACCATCGGATAGGCAAAGGTAAAGACCTCGGCGGACAAGGCCTTCATGGCCTGGTCGGAGGGCGGCTGCTCGGCGGCCGCCGGGTTGCCGGCATAGTCGGGCCCGGTGGCGCAGCCGGACAGCATGACGGCGAGCGTGACCGCGCCCGCCAATTGACGAAAGATAGGCTTCATGACCCCGATTCCCAAAGTTCTTGCGTGTGCTCCGGGCATTTCGGCTATGACTGCCGGCATGTCGTCCCGAAGGCGCATATGTCCGCGCATCTTGTCCGCGCGCTAGCGGGCTGTCAATGACTCGGATGCGGGGATCCGGGACCGGGCGCACCAACGGCAAGAACTCACGGCGAAGGGGTGCATGATAAGCCACGCGACCGGACTACGAAAAGCCCGGCCGGCCGCGCCTCAGCGCGTCAGGAAATCGACCACGACCTTGCTGAAGGCCTGTGCCTGCTCCAGGTTGGAGAGATGCGCGGCTTCCAGCTCGACGTAGTGCGCGGCGGGAATCGTCTGCGCCAGATACACGCCATCGCGCGGCGGCGTGGGCAGGTCGCCGGAGCCGGCAATCACCAGCGTGGGCGCGGCAATGGCGCCGATCCCGGCGCGCAGGTCGGCGTCTCGCACCGCCACGCAGTTGGCGGCATAGCCCGCGGCCGGGCTGGCGCCGAGCATGGCGCGCAGCGACGCCACCAGTTCCGGATGCGCGGCCGCGTAGGCCGGCGTCAGCCACTTGTCGACCACCGCCGCGGCGATCGACGCCACGCCGTCGCGCTCGACCGCCGCGGCGCGATTGGTCCAGTTCTCGGGCGGGCCGATATACGCCGCGGTATTGCACAGCACCAGCTTGCGCAGCCGCGGCGCATGGTTCAGCGCCAGCCACATGCCGGTGATGCCGCCCATCGACAGGCCGCAGAAGCTGGCCTGCCCGATGCCAAGCTGGTCGAGCAGCCCGATCACATCGCCGCCCAGTTGCGCGATGCCGTAGGGACCCGGCGGCACCGACGACTGGCCATGCCCGCGCGTGTCATAGCGCAGCACGCGGAAATGCTGACTGAAGGCATCCACCTGCGGCGCCCACATGTCCAGGTTGGTGCCAAGGGAGTTGGACAGCACCAGCACCGGCAGGTGCTCGGCGCCATCGAGGCGGTAGTGCAAACGAACGTCGGGAAGATCGGCGAAGGGCATGGTATCGGTCAGTCGGGGATCACGGGCGGTGCCGCAAGGCGGGACCGGCTCAGTTCTGCGCGATCGCGGAACCGTGCTGGGCCAGCGGCGTGACCTTGATCTCCATGTACGGGTACAGCGGCAGCGCGGTCAGCAAGGTGTGCAGTTCATCGTTGTCGCTGACGTCGAAGATGCTGACGTTGGCGTACTGGCCCACCACGCGCCACAGGTGGCGCCATTTGCCTTCGCGCTGCAGGCGCTGCGACATGGCCTTTTCATCGGCCTTGAGTTGCTCGACCAGTTGCGGGTCGAGCGATGCGGGAATCCTGACGGTCATTTCGGCCATGAACAGCATGAGGTCTCCTGGGGTTGGGTGGCGATGGGGCAGCGTGCGCGGCCCGGTTTACAGACGGCAGGTGCCGTCGAGATAGGCCTTGCGCCAGCGCACGATGCGCACCTCGGCAAACAGGCCCGCCGCGGCGAACGGGTCGGCGTCGATAAAACGCTGCGCGGCCTCGCGGCTGTCGACATCGACGATATAGACACCGCCACCGGCGTCGGAGCCGTCATCGTTGAGCTTGGCGCCGCAGGCCAGCAGCAGCGCCTTGTTGGTCTCCAGGTATTCCAGGTGGCTGGCGCGGGTGGCCTGGCGCACGTGCTGGTGGTTGAGCTTGTCGACGGTTTCGATCAGGTACGGCATGCGGTTCTCCTGTCGGCCTTGCGGCCGGGCATCAAAGTCAGGCAATCTGCGCGCCCCACATCAGCATCGCAGCGATATAGATCAGGCCAACCCAGAACATCATGATCACGGTGTAGCCCATCACGTCCTTCAGGTTCAGCTTCGACAGCGCCAGCGCGGGCAGGATCCAGAACGGCTGCACCAGGTCGTTCCAGGCGTTGCCGAGCATCACCGACATCGACGTCTGGCTGACCGAGCTGTTGATGGCCTTGGCGGCATCGACCATGAACGGCCCCTGGATCACCCAGTGGCCGCCGCCCGACGGCGCGAAGAAGTTGATCACGAAGGAACTGACCAGCCCCCAGAACGGCAGCGTCTGCGGCGTGGCGATGTCGACGAACACGCGCGAGATGGTATCCACCAGACCCGAACCGGCCATGATCGCCATGATGCCTGCATAGAACGGATACTGCAGGATGATGCCGGAAATGGTCTTGATGCCTTCGTTGAGCTTGGCCACGTAGTTGACCGGCGTGCCCAGCAGCAGCACCCCGCCGAACAGGATCAGGAAGTTGATCAGGTTCAGGTCCAGCGAGCCGCCCTGGGTGAAGTAGATGACGGCATAGGCCATGCCGCACAGTCCGATCGCCAGGCTCAGGATGCGGCTGTGGTTCAGGCGCCCGGCCAGGGTGTCCTTGCCGCCGATGCTGTGCGCCGGGCCGGCCTCGGTCCGCGCCGGTTCCTGCTCGCGGCGGATCTCGACCACTTCGGCCGGATGGCGCGGGTGCAGCCAGGCGTTGAGCAGCGGCAGCGTGACGATCACCGCCAGGCTCGTCAGCAGCATCGGCGTCGAGAAGATGGTCTCCGACAGCGGAATCACGCCCATGGCTTTTTCCATCGGGTGCCCCGGGGTCGAGATCAGCACCGGAATGCTGGCCGACAGGCCCAGGCCGTACAGCGTGAAGCCGCTGTATGCCGAAGCGATGATCAGCGGGTAATGCACGCCGCGGACCTTGAGCGCCAGCTTCTTGGCGATGATGCCGCCGATGACCAGGCCGAAGCCCCAGTTCAGGTAGCTGCCGATGCCGCCCACCAGCGTGGCGACGATAATTGCGGTGCGCGGCGTATGCACGGCGCCGACGATGCGGTCCAGCATGCGGTCGGTCAGCGGCGCGGTGGCCAGCACGTAGCCCATCGCCAGGATCACGGCCATCTGCGTGGTGAAGGCCAGCAGGTTCCAGAAGCCCTTGCCCCAGCTGGCGATCACCGCCGGCGCCGCCTGCCCCTGCACCAGCACTGCCAGCGCCATGGTCAGCAGCGTCAGGCCGATGGCAAATACAAAGGGATCCGGCAGGTACCGGCGCATGAGTTCGGTGAAGAACCCGGCGATCTTGTTCATGACTTCCTAGTCTCCAGAGTCGGCTAACGTTACGCCATTAGAACCACAGTTCTATATGCGAACTTAGCGAAGGCGCGTGGCTATGCTAAAGGTCGTTAGACCGACAGGTCAAGGAAATGGGAAGCCGCGATTACCGCTGTTTAGCGCAATAGTTACGCGCTTGTGCGCCCCGTATTTTCGGTGGAGCGACGGCGCGGTTCAGTAGCGCATCTGGACATCGTCGACCTTGCCGGTGCGCGCGTTGTACAGGCAGGCGTAGTGGAAGCCGATTGCGGCCGAGCTGTCGTCCGGCTCGAACACGCCTTCGCCGTTGACCGAGGTCTGCGCGTTGGGGCGCTGGTAGTACTGTTCGCGGTCGGCCAGCAGCATGACACTGCCGGGTTGCGGATAACGGCGCTGGAGGGCTTCCGCGACCGCCGGCTCGCAGGCCGCGGATGCCGCGCGCGACATGGCCTGGGGGTCGACCGTAATGTGGGTGGCGGGCGGCGGCACCGGGCGCGGTGCCAGCTGTGGCGGCGTCCCGCAGGCCGCCACCAGGCACGCAACCGTCAGGCACAGATAAGAAGCTCGGATCACGCGGACCTCCTCCTATGGGAGCGCCGGCGGTGGCGCTCCGGAAAGTGAAGCGGAGCCATCAGGTTACTGCCTGTGGCCGGAAAAGCCAAAGCCCGTCCGTCCGCGCCCCGGGGCCAGGAGGACCGTGGCAGCGGCCGCGGCGCCGGGATTCCCCGGACTTTCGAATCCGCGAACGCAGCTAAACTAGCGCACGCGGCGGCGCCCTGGCTTGCCCCTGGCGCGCCGCGCGTACAACCCACGATGCCGACCCCATGACAACTACAGAGACAAGCGGCAACCGCCCCGCCAATCCCACCCCACTGCTGCGCACGGCCGCCAGCCTGCTGGTGGTGCGCGACGCGCCCGCCGGCATGGAAGTGCTGCTGGTGCGCCGCGTCGAACGCGCCAACGACCGCAGCAGCGGCGCCTATGTTTTTCCCGGTGGCACCCTCGATGCGCAAGACCGGCACCTGCACGCTCACGCCCACGGCCTGGATGACGTGCTCGCCAGCGAACGCCTGGGCCTGCCGGCCAGCGGCCTGGACTTTTACCTGGCCGCGGTGCGCGAATGCTTCGAAGAGGCCGGCCTGCTGTTCGCCTGCGACCATCAAGGGCACCTGCGCGCGCCGCACGAACTGGACGCCGCCCAGCAGTCCCTGCTGCGCGAGGCCGTGCAACGCGGCGGCCCCGGGCTGGCCCAGGCCTGCGAGCAACTGGGCCTGCGTCTGGCGGCGGACCGCCTTGCTTATCACAGCTACTGGCTGACACCGCCCGGCCTGCCCAAGCGTTTCGACACCCGCTTCTTCGTCGCCATCGCTCCCGAAGGCCAGCTGGCCGTGCCCGACGGCACCGAGATCGTCGAGCACCGCTGGGTGCGCCCGGCCGAGGCCGCCGACCCGGCCAGCGGCCTGCCGATGATGCATGTCACCCGCCGCACGCTGGGTTCGATCGCGCAGTTCGAGACCGCCGCCGCCTGCTTTGCGTATTTTTCGCAACTGCGCGGCATCGCCTGCATCATGCCGCGGCTGGCGAACGGCGCGGCCGGGGTGCGCCCGGTGATGCCGAACGAGCCGTGCTACGCCGAGATCGGCCGCATCGATCCCGACGGCAAGGTGCACGGCCGCTACGAGCTTGCACCCGGCGTGCCGGTGCAACTGTCGCAGCGGGTATGGCGCGTCACCGCCAACAACGGCAGCGTGATGACCGGCCCGGGCACCAACACCTACCTGGTCGGCGGCGGCGCGCGCAATGAATGGGCCGTGATCGATCCGGGCCCGGACGATGGCGAGCATGTGCGCGCCATCCTGGACGCGGCGCCCGGCCCGATCCGCTGGATCCTCGCCACGCACACGCACCTGGACCATTCGCCGGCGGCGGCGGCATTGCAGGCCGCCACCGGCGCCACCGTGCTCGGACGCGCCGCACCCACCGGCCCCTGGCAGGACGCCACCTTCGCGCCGCAGCGCGAACTGCGGCACGGCGAGCGCCTGGCCCTGGCCGACGACTGCACGCTGCGGGTCTGCCACACCCCGGGCCATGCGTCCAACCACCTCTGCTACCTGCTCGAGGAAGAAAAGACGCTCTTCACCGGCGACCACGTGATGCAGGGCTCGACGGTGGTGATCGGTCCGCCCGATGGCGACATGCGCGCCTACCTCGACTCGCTCGCGGCGCTGCAGGAAGAAGACCTGGAGTGGCTGGCGCCGGGGCACGGCTTCCTGATCGCACGCCCGCAGGATGCCATCCGCATCCTGGTGCGCCACCGCCTGCAGCGCGAGGCCAAGGTCGCCGCCGCGCTGCGCGAACTCGGCCCTGCCGCGCTCGGCGAACTGGTGCTGCGCGTCTATGACGATGTGCCGGCGCGCATGCATCCGGTGGCGCAGCGCTCGCTGCTGGCGCACCTGCTCAAGCTGCGCGACGAAGGCAAGGCGCAGGAGGCGGATGGGGTCTGGTCGGAAGCCGCGGGCTGAGGGCGGCGGCCGTTGAAGATTTTTCGGCGGGGGGCTTGCGCAATTCAATAATTGCGATACAATTGCGCCTCTCGTGTGCGGCTGTAGCTCAGTTGGATAGAGTACTTGGCTACGAACCAAGGGGTCGTGGGTTCGAATCCTGCCAGCCGCGCCACCTATGCAGAAAGAAAAAGGGCTTCCGGAAACGGAAGCCCTTTTTTGTCGCCGCGCGCCTGTCACGCGCGGCTGCCCCCACCACACCTACCACCGATATCTCGCGCCGACGGTGCCGCTCGGGTTGCGCCCGGCCCGGACCTTGAACCACAGCTTCACGCCGGTCTTGGTATTGCCATGCGCGCCGATATTGAACGAGAACAGTCCGCGCAGCAGGTCGGCATCGATCTTGGTGCCGTTGATATTGATGACCTGCTTGCGGCTTTCCTGCCACCAGTCGGCCTCGACGAACGGATAGATGCCGGCCAGCCGCGTCGGCTGCGCGCCGTAAAGGCGCACGCCGATGCCGGTGGCGCTGGCATCGCCGGGCATGGTGTCCGACAACTTGTTCGGGTCCGCGCTCATGCCGGGCTGGTAGGCCAGCTGCAGCCGCGGCTGGATGGTCAGCCCGCCCGCGCGCGGCACCACGGCATCAACCGCGAGCGCCATGGCGCGCATGCGATGGTCGGCAAAACCGCTGGCAGCGGTGATGTCATCGAGATGCAGCGACAGGCGACGCCCACGCTCCGGCATGGAGGCGGTCTCGCGGTCCACGGCGGCAACACCGGGGGCATCGTCATCGGGCCCGGCGCCGCTGGCGCGCGGCAAGGTGGAAGAAGACGAGGATGAGGATGGCGCGGGCACGGCCGCGTATTCGACCACCACCGGCTCGAGCGGCTGGACCATCCAGCCGCTCGCGTCGGAGCCGTCGGCCGGTTGCCCAAAAACCTGCGCCGGTTGCGTCGGATCCGCCGGATCCGCCGGATCCGCTAGCGCGAGGCTGGCCTGCAGCGGCAGGTCAGAGGCAGACGGGCCCTGGAAATCCGGCAAGGCTTCGTCCGCGTGGGCCAGCGCACACATCAGCATGGCCAGCATGGCGCAGAAATGCAGGTGATGGTGGACGATGCCGGGATGCGCGGCACAGCCGTGCCATCCGGGGCTGGTCCCCGCCTCCCTCTCTGTCGATGATGACAAGACCACAGTCATGGCAACCACCTTCGGGACGTTATAAGAGCCTGCCCGATGAGCTTGAGCATAGGTCAAATGCCCCGCCAGCGTTAGCCGCGAATGTTCGGCTGCGCGCGCCCGCGCGAACTTGCCGGAGAGCGGCTGCCGCTGGCGCAAATCGCAGAAGATTTGGACAGGTGCCGGGGCCTTTTCGTCAATAATGTCGGGAATGACAGAATTTCCACGCATGGCCCGGCCGCTGGCAGCCGGGTGGAGACAGCATGGCCCTGCGGCAACGTGCCCGACAGCTTGATCCCGGCAACGGCACTGCGCTGGCCGCCGGCAACGGACCGCGCCGCAGCCTGCAGCGCAAACTGGCGGTGGCCACCACGGCGGGCGGCCTGTGCACGGTGGTGCTGGCCGCGCTGGTGATCGCCGCCTCGTACGGCGACTTCGCCGCAGCCCGGCAGAACCTGTACGACATCTCGGCGTACCGCGACGTGCTGGACGCGGCCAACACGCTTTCCGCCGAACGCGGCCCGGCCAACAGCGTGCTGGGCGAGCCTCCCTTACTCCACAGCGCCGCGCGCGAGCGCCTGCAGGCGTTCCGCGCCCGCAGCGACGCCGCGCTGGCACGGCTGTCGGCGCCGCCGCCCGTCCCCTTCGGCCTGCACGGCCACCACCTGCCGCCGCTGATGGTCGAGCGCGTGCGCGAGCGCCTGGCGCGGGCGCGCGCCGAGATCGACGAGCTCGCCGCGCGCGTGCCGCAGCAGCGCGACATGGACGAAATCCGCCACGCCATCGAAGGCATGTTCGAGGTCGTCGACGCACTGCAGCCTGCCATCGCCTGGCAGGTGCGCGAGCTTTCCGTTTGCGATGACGGGCTGGCCGCGCCCGCGCTGACCGGCAAGATGCTGGGCGACCTGCGCGAGTATGCGGGGCGCATGGCGTCGCAGATCATGGCACCGGTGGCAGCGCGCCAGCCGATGCCGGTGCAGAGCATGGTCGACGCGACCCGCTCGCGTGGACGGCTGCTGGCGCTGTGGCAGCTGGCCGGGCCGGCTTACGACATGTTCGGCGCGGCGCCGGCGCTGGAGCAGGCTTATGCCGACGCCGGCCACCAGTTCTTCGGCCGCGGCGTGGCCATGGTCGACAGCCTGGTCGCGCAGGGGCGCATCTCGGGCAACTACTCGATGACGCCCACCGAACTGACCAACCGCTACGTGCCCACGCTGGAGCCGCTGGAGCGGCTGCGCAGCGTGTTCCTGGACGAAGTGGTGGCGCATTTCACCAGCACGCGCGAGCGCGCGCTGCGCCGGCTCGCGGCCGCGTGCGGCACTTCGGCGCTGATCCTCGCGGTGCTGGGCTACATGCTGGTGTTCGCGCGGCGCGCGGTGTTCCTGCCGCTGCTGCGCGCGCGGGCGGAGGTGATCGCGCTGGCCGAGGACCGCGGCCAGCCGCACGCGACCCCGCCATCGGGGGCCGCCATGCTGGCCAGGCGCACCGGCCAGGCCGCCGAGATGCGGCGCCTGTTCGATGCCATCGACATCCTGCGCCGCAAGCTGCGCGAGCGCGCCGCGCTGACCGCGCAACTGGAGCAGCAGGCTCGCACCGACAGCCTTACCGGCCTGCTGAACCGGCGTGCGCTGGAACTGGTGGCGGCCCGCTACGGCGCGCACCAGCACGCCAGCCTGGTGCTGATCGACGTCGACCGCTTCAAGCAGATCAATGACCGCCACGGCCACGCCGCCGGCGACCAGGTGTTGCGCGACATCGCCGCGCAGATGCGCGCGCTGGTGCCGGCCGAGGGCGTGCTGGCCCGCTTCGGCGGCGAGGAGTTTGCGCTGTGGCTGCCGCACGGGCGGCCCGGCGAAGCCGCGGCGCTGGCCGAGACGCTGCGCGCGGCCGTCGCGGCGCGGCCGGTCTACCTGTCCGGCACCACCCGGCTTGGCGTGACCGCCAGCTTCGGCGTCGCCATCGGCCACGGCGGTGCGAGCCACTGGCAGCGCCTGTTCGGCGCGGCCGACGCAGCCATGTACCGCGCCAAGGCGGACGGGCGCAATTGCGTGCGCGAGGCGCAGGACCTGGAGGGGATGCCGGCGCGATGAACCGTCGGCCCAGGCCGCGTCCGCAAACAACCGACAAAAAAAAGCCCGCTCGCGCGGACCTGGCTGCCATGGAGCATGGCCTGAAACGAAAAAAGGCTCGCTTGCGCGAGCCTTTCCGAATTTTGGTGCCCAGAAGAGGACTCGAACCTCCACAGTGTTGCCACCGCTAGGACCTGAACCTAGTGCGTCTACCAATTCCGCCATCTGGGCTTCGTATTGCTGCTGCGACTGCTTTGCAACTGCGATGCGAAGAACGAAATTATGCCGAGTGCCGAGGGCACTGTCAACACCCGCCTGCAAAAAACTTTGTGCACGCTATGCCGCACCGCCGCCGCGCCGGAAATCCACCTGCGCCGGCCGTCCCGGCAGCGCCAGCGCCGCGGTCGCCGCCGGCATGGTGGCGACGGTCTTGCCGGCGCGCAGCACGCGCAGCCGCGTGGCGCGCAGCCGGATCGCCTCGACCGGATCGCGCGCCTGCAGCAGCACCAGGTCGGCGCGGCAGCCCGGCGCCAGGCCATAGTCCTCCAGCCCCAGGATGCGCGCCGGCGTGGCGGTGACCGCGTCGAAGCAGGCGCGCATCGCCTCCTGCCCGGTCATCTGCGCCACGTGCAGGCCCATGTGCGCGACTTCCAGCATGTCGCCGGAGCCCAGGCCATACCACGGGTCCATCACGCAATCGTGGCCGAAGGCTACCGGCACGCCGGCCGCCATCAGCTCGGGCACGCGCGTCATGCCGCGGCGCCGCGGATAGGTGTCGTGCCGCCCCTGCAGCGTGATGTTGATCAGCGGATTGGCGATCGCCGCCACGCCCGCTTCGCGCATCAGCGGGATCAGCTTGGACACGTAGTAGTTGTCCATCGAATGCATCGAGGTCAGGTGCGATCCCGCCACCCTGCCCTGCAGGCCCAGCCGCACGGTTTCGCTGGCAAGGGTCTCGATATGGCGCGACAGCGGATCGTCGCTTTCGTCGCAATGCATGTCGACGCGCAGGCCGCGCTGCGCCGCCAGCTCGCACAGCAGCCGCACCGATTCGGCCCCCTGCGCCATGGTGCGCTCGAACTGCGGAATGCCGCCGACCACGTCGACCCCCAGCTCGAGCGCGCGCTTCAGATTGGCGAGCGCGCCGGGCGCGCGCAGCACGCCGTCCTGCGGGAAAGCCACCAGCTGCAGGTCCAGGTATGGCCGCACGCGTTCGCGCACGTGCAGCAGCGCCTCCACCGCCAGCAGGCGCGGATCGCACACATCGACATGCGAGCGGATCGCCAGCAGCCCGCGCGCCACGGCCCAGTCGCAATAGGCAAGCGCGCGCTCGACGATGGCATCCTGCGTCAGCAACGGCTTGAGCTCGCCCCACAGCGCAATGCCCTCCAGCAGCGTGCCCGACTGGTTCACGCGCGGCAGCCCGTACGACAGCGTCGAATCCATATGGAAGTGCGCGTCGACGAACGGCGGCGTCACCAGCTGGCCGGCCGCGTCGATCTCTTCGCCGGCGCGCGTGGCCAGGGCTGGCTCGACTGCGGCGATGCGCCCGTCGGCAATGCCGATGTCGATGCCGGTGCGCCCGTCGGGCAGGTTGCAATGCCGCAGGATCAGGTCGAGCATGGGCGATGTGGTGGTATCCGGTATGGGATCTCAGGCCAGCGGCACCGGCGCCAGGCCGCAGCCGCGCAGCAGCATCACCACCACGTGCTCGGTGGCATGCGCATAGTCCTGCGGCTGCAGCCGGCTGATACCCAGCACCGCGCACACCTGCGCTTCAAAGTCCGCGTAGGTCTGCGTGGCGGCCCAGATGGTGAAGAACAGGTGCTGCGGATCGACCGGCGCCATCTGGCCGCGGTCGATCCACTGCTGCACCACCGCGGCCTTGCGCGACACCAGTTCGCGCAAGGCATGGCGCAGCACCTCGCCGATCTCGGGCGCGCCGTGCAGCAGTTCGTTGGCGAACACCCGCGACGCATCCGGATGGCTGGCCGAGAGCCGCATCTTGGCGCGGATGTACTGCTCCAGCGCCACCTGCGGCGGCAGTTCGGCGCGGATCACGTCGGCTTCCGACAGCCACAGCTGCAGCGTGTGCGCGAGCACCGCCCGGTACAGCGCCTGCTTGGTGCGGAAGTAGTAATGCAGGTTCGACTTGGGCACGCCCGCGCGCATGGCGATCTCCGCCATGGTGGCGCCGGCAAACCCGGCGCGCGCAAACACATGTTCGGCCGCGCGCAGGATCATGGCCTGGTTCTCCTGCCGGATGCGGCCGCCAGCCGCCACGCGCGCGGTCGGCGCGCGCAGTGTCGGCGCGAGGCCGGCGCGCGGGTCCATCAGCGCGTGCCGTACAGGCGGTCGCCGGCGTCGCCCAGGCCGGGCACGATATAGCCGTGCTCGTTGAGGGTCTCGTCGATGGCCGCGGTGACGATGCCGACGTCCGGATGCGCGGCGCGCAGGGCGCGCAGGCCCGGGCGCGAGGCGATCAGGCATACATACTTCATGGTGGTGACACCGGCCTCCCTGAGCCGGTTCAGCGCGGCGATGGCCGAATTGCCGGTGGCCAGCATCGGGTCGACCACGATCACCATGCGTTCCTGGATGTCCTCAGGCATCTTGAAGTAATACTCGATCGGCTCCAGCGTCTCGGGGTCGCGGTACAGGCCGATATGCCCGACGCGCGCCGCCGGCAGCAGGTCGAGCATGCCATCGATAAAGCCGTTGCCCGCGCGCAGGATCGACACCAGGCACAGCTTCTTGCCGGACAGCACGCGCGACTGCGTGGCCGCGATCGGCGTGCGGATCGCGATGGTCTCCATCGCCAGGTCGCGCGTGGCCTCGTAGGTCAGCAGCTGGCTGATCTCGCGCACCAGGCGGCGGAAGTTGTCGGTGGTGGTCTCCTCGCTGCGCACCAGCGTGACCTTGTGCTGCACCAGCGGATGGTCGACCACCATCACCCCGGACAGGCAGGCAAGGTCGGCGGGATCCGGCTCGCCGGGCTCGACTGCGGGAACAGCGGACATGTCGTTCATGATGACGCTCCTGATGCCACGTTGCACAAGCCAGCCTGCCAGCGACGCCGCCCGCGCCGCCGGCCGCGCGTTCAGAAGACCGTGCCGTCGCTGGTGATGGCAAACGGCGGCGCGCCGCCGGGCCGGCGCTTGGCGGCGATGCGCCGTCCCGCCGCCCAGGTGCCGCCTTCGAGCACGCGCGCCAGCGGGAACTGCGCTTCCTCCAGGCCCAGCGCCTGGCGCACGCAGTCGGCCACCAGGTCCAGGCCGCTGACGGTCAGCGCGCGCCATTCGACGATGACGGGCTCATCCACCGCGTGCGGCTCGGCGGCGAAGCCCGGGTCGCGCGGCACCATCAGCTCGAAGTCGTACAGCAGGCCGCCGTTACGGTACTCGGGCAGGCCGGTCAGCGCATCCAGGCCGGTCACGGTCAGGCCGGCGTCCTCGAGCGGCTCCAGCAGCGAATAGGTCAGCCACTGGGTCAGCTTGTGGAACGGCACCAGCCCGCCCGGCGCCGCCGGGTGGCGCCAGCAGTCGCCCAGCGACACGCCCTCGACCACGATGCGCCCCGGCCACACCGGGCCGAGCCCCACCAGCAAGGTGCGCAGCAGGAAGCCGGCATCGAGCTGGCCGCCGACGGCGTGCGCCTTCAGGTAGTCATAGAGGTTGCCGAGCCGCGCCGGCCGGCCGAACAGCGCCGGGGTCGCGTCCATCACCTCGCCCAGCCGGCGCAGCAGCCCGGCGCGGCCTTCCAGCCCCACCAGCGGGTTGTGCTGCGCGACCTGGAAGGCGTGGGCAATGCTGTCGGCGTCGATGCGCTGCAGCCGCTCGGCATCCGCGCGCAGTGGATCGCCCGGCGCCGCCGAAAAGCCGCCGCGCGCGAACAGGTCGAAGCTGGCCGCGCCCAGCCCTTCCGAGCGCGTCAGCACCGCGTCGCTGGCCGGATCGCGGTAGCGCCATTCCGGGCCGGCGCCCGCATCCAGCAGCACGCTGGGAATCACCAGGTCGATGCCGATGCGGGCGCGCTCCTCGCGGTGTTCGGGCCCGCTCAGGGCGGCGCGCTCGCACAGCACCTGCCAGCGGTCCGTGCGCTGGTCGCCCCCGCCGCTTTCGAAGTGGCGCCAGCGGCTGTGGTACGGCACCTGCAGGTCCGGATAGCGCTGCCGGATGGTGCTGGCGACGTAATCGGCAATCGCATGCACGCGGTCCGGGTGCCAGGTGAAGCGCTCGGACGCGCCGCTGGCCACGTGTTCGGTAACTGCCGCGCAATGGGTGCGCACCGCCTCGGCGCACAGCAGCGCCGCCGCGGGATGCCCTTCGGGCACCGGGCTCAGCCAGCCGTTGCCATGGCCTTCGTTGCCGGCACTGTCCTCGGGATACCTCGTCATTCGTTCAACCCCCTGCCCTTTGCCAGGGCCAGTTCGTTCGCATCCGGCGGCGTGTAGTGCGTGAAGTAGCCGGCGGCCACCTTGGCGTCGATCTCGACACGCGCGTCGGCGGGGATCAGCGCCTCGGGGATCGCCACCTGCTCGACCACCTCGATGCCCTGCGCCACCAGCGCGCCGTGCTTCATGTTGCTCATCGACGCCCAGCGGTCGATGCGGCGGATGCCCAGCCAATGGAACACATCCGGCATCAGCTCCTGGAAACGCATGTCCTGCACGCCCGCCACGCATTCGGTACGGGCAAAATAAGTTTCGGCGCGGTCGCCGCCCACCTGGCGCTTGCGGGCGTTGTAGACCAGGAACTTGGTCACCTCGCCCAGCGCGCGGCCCTCCTTGCGGTTGTAGACCACCAGCCCGACACCGCCCTGCTGCGCCATCTCGATGCACACCTCGATGCCGTGTGCCAGGTATGGCCGGCAGGTACAGATGTCTGACCCGAACACATCCGATCCGTTGCATTCATCATGCACGCGGCAGGCCACGCGGGTCTCGGGCTGGCCCAGCTGGCTGACATCACCGAAGAAATACAGCGTCATGCCGCCGATCGGCGGCAAGAAAACCTTAAGGTCCGGCCGCGTCACCAGCTCCGGGAACATGCCGCCGGTCTGCTCGAACAGGCTGCGGCGCAGCACGCTTTCCTTGATGCCGAAGCGGGCCGCCATGCCGGGCAGATACCACACCGGATCGACCGCCGCCTTGGTCACGCGCACGTCGCCGTTGGCATGCAGCAGGTTGCCGTCGGGCTTGAGCCGGCCCGCGGCGATAGCCGAGACCAGCTCCGGCATGTTGATGTGCGCACGGGTCACGGCGATGGTCGGGCGGATATCGACGCCGGCGGCGATGCGGTCGGCGAAGACGCTGGACACCAGGTGCCCCCAGGGGTCGAGCGAGACGATCTTGTCCGGGTCGCCCCACTGCGGATGCGGGCCGATCGCTTCGGCGGGGGCGGTGTCGGTCAGGTCGGGACGGTGGTCGCGCTGCAGCGTGCCGGAGGCGACCGCGAGCGCCCGATAGATGGCATAGGCGCCGGCGTGGGTGCCGATCACATTGCGCTGCGCCGGATTGCCCAGGCTGGCGATCACCGGTCCGCGCCCTGCCGCCGTGGGGGCGCCCCAGTGGATCGGCTCGGCCGGCTTGTCGCGGCGCGCGTGCGAAGTCAGGACGATATGGTCGGACATGACATCCTCGGTTCCCGATGGAATCCTGACCAAGCGGTCAGGTTTACAATTCCATACTAGGCAACCTTTGTGCCATCGCCCAATGCCCGTTTACGCCAGTGTGGCGCCGCTGTGTGGGGCGCCCAACGCGAGTCCGCGGCGGGCCATGCACGCGGGGCGTGCCGACGGCACCACGCCGGCGGCTTGCCTGCACCACGCGGATGCCGGATGCCGCGGGCGACCATGCCACGCGCGCAGCAGCCGCGTAGTGCCGCGCGCCGATGCTTGCAAGGGTTACATGGTCGGGCGGCTTGCCGAGCCCGGCCCCGAGTTGCGTGCCGCGCCACCGCGGCCGCCCGGCAATGCCCGTAGCGCAGCGAACGGCTGCGCGCTTTCAACGAAGCGGTAGAACAACGCGCCCGCCACATTGCTCAGGGCCCAGGCCGCCGCCATGCCAAGCGCATTCAGCACCGGCTGCGCGGGGGCCAGGTGCGACACCAGTGCATTGACCACCAGGCACACCGGGAAATGGACCAGGAACACGGAATAGGAAATGCGCCCGAAGTAGCCCACCACGCGCGACCGCGGCCAGCGTTCCAGCCACTCGCCGCGCCGTGCCAGCGCCAGCAGCAGTGCGGTGGCCAGCGCCACGGCAATGCGCAGCCGGAAGTCCAGCGCCAGCGCTGCCAGCGCCACCGCGCCGATCAGCGCCAGCGGCAGCAGCGGCCGGCCGGGCGCTGACGCCCAGTAGGCTAAAGTGCCCATGCCATAGGCACCGAAGAAGTACACCGCCCAGATATCCCACGCCGCATCGCGGTTGAACCAGAACAGCGAAGCCACCGCCGCCAGCGCCACCAGGCCGATGCTGAGCGCCACGGCCCTCGGCGCCCTGCCGCGCGACACCGCGCGCACGGCCCACAGCGTGCCCAGCAGCAGCGCGAACAATTGCAGGTCGATGGCCACGTACCAGGCCCCCGCCGACAAGGCATCGACGTCGACGATGTCATGGAGCAGCGCCAGGTGCGCGAGCAGCTGGCCCGGCGTGGGCGACGCCGGGATCGAGTCATGCGTCATCCAGTGCCGCGCCACGGCGGCGCCGGCAATGCTGAGCAGGATCGCCGCGGCAAACGGCACCACCAGTTTCTGGTAACGCCGCCACAGCATCGACAGCGGATGCTGGCGGATCTCCAGCCGTCCGCTCGGTGCCAGGCTGCGCGCGGCCAGGAAGCCGCTGATCACCAGGAACACCTGCACCGCGATGCGGGCGTAGTCATAGAGCCAGTCCACCAGCCCCGGCGCCAGCACGTACGCGGCGTCGGACATCGGTCCATAGAAGGCGAGGTGGTGCAAGACGATCAGTTGCGAGCTGACGGCTTTCAGGGCGTCGATGCACGGCAGGCGCGACGGACGGGAGTTCATTGTTATAGGGATGATGCAAAAGGCAGGGAAGGCGCGATTCTACCCGCTGCACGGGAATGCAATGTGGCGCAATGCATACATTTTGCAGATTGGTTACACAGTCGGCCGGCTTGTTGCCAGTTCGACGCCGCTGCGGTGGCAAGGCGCCGGTGCCGGGCTACCGGCACAACGCCAGCAGCGCCATCCACGCCTGGGCATGGGCAGGATCCAGCCATCCCGCCAGCGCCACCGCGCACAAGGCGGCGCAACCGAGTACCGACAGCCAGGCGGCGAGCGCGGTGGCGCCGGGCCGTGTCATGGCCGTGCCGGCGCCAGGCCGCTGCGGACGATCTGGCGATCGTCGATCGGCGAATGCAGCGCCGCGGCCACGATGCCCAGCCCCATGGCGCCATACCAGACCGCGTCGTACGAGCGCGCCAGCTCGAACACCAGCCCGCCCAGCCACACACCCAGGAAAGAGCCGAGCTGATGACCCAGGAACACGAAGCCGAACAGCGTGGCGAGATACCGCACGCCGAACACCTGGGCCAGAATGCCGTTGGTGAGCGGCACCGTGCCCAGCCACAGCAACCCCATCGCCGCACTGAAGCCGTACAACGTCGCCGGGCTGAGCGGCAGCAGCAGGAACAGCGCCATCGTCGCGGTGCGCGCGAGATAGATGCCGGCGAGCAGGTACTTCTTGCTGTAACGCCCGCCCAGCAGCCCGCACGCATAGATGCCGGCCACATTGGCCAGCGCGATGATGGCGAGTGCCGCCATGCCGTCGGCAGGACGCATGCCGCGATCCAGCAAATAGGCCGGCAAATGGCTGGCGATAAAGGCAAGCTGGAAGCCGCACGCAAGAAAGCCCAGGTTGAGCAGCCAGAAGCCCGCATGGCCGAAGGCCTCGCGCACGGCGGCGTGCAGCGGCTGGCGCCCGGCCCCGTCCGGCACATGGTGGTCCGGCGCGTGGTGGTCCGGCGCTGCCGCCGCGCCGCGATCCTGGAATGGCAGCGCCAGTGGCACCAGCGCGGCCAGCACCACGGCAAGCAGCAGCAGTGCGCCCGCCCACCCGGTCCCGGCAAGCAGCGCCTGGACGCCCGGCACCAGTGCAAACTGGGCGATGCCGCCGACGGCGCCGGCCAGTCCCAGCGCGCGGCTGCGCTGCGCGGCGCCGGTCATCCGGCTGAGCGCGCCGTAGACCACGCCGAAGGTGGTGCCGGACAAGGCAATGCCGATGCACAGTCCCGCCGACCACGCCAGCGCCGTCGACGTATGCGCCTGCGTCATCCCATAGAGCCCCGCGGCATACAGCGCCAGCCCGCCCGCCATCACCTTCCACGAGCCGTAGCGGTCGGCCAGCATGCCGGTGAAGGGCTGCGCCAGCCCCCACGCCAGGTTCTGCACCGCCATGGCAAAGGCGAAGGTCTCGCGGCTCCAGCCGCGCTCGGCAATGATGGGCAACATGAACAGCCCTTGCACATGGCGCACGCCCAGCGCCATTCCCATCAGCAAGCCACCGGCCAGCACCAGCACTCGGAGTTGCCGCCACCAGGGCGTGCAAGGCCCGGCCGAGGGGGTGGAAGCGGACGGGCGCGGCAGATGGATGGTCATGACAGTCTCTGGTCGGTCATGGTGCGCGCAGGCGCAATGGCTCTATTGCAAGCTGCGGCAGGCCTTTCTTCAACCGATCTTTCGGTCGCTCTGCCATGCGTGATGCGCATGGCAGAAGCGTCCAGGATCGTGCTGTAATGAGGTTCCCGCGCCTGCCTGGAGCCCACTGCATGTCCACCCCGCTGGTTCGCCTGTTTTCGCTCGACTTGCTCAAGGGCTTCGTCGCCGTCGGCCGGCGCATGAGCATTACGCTGGCAGCCGACGACCTGTGCCTGACCCAGTCGGCGGTAAGCCGCCAGATCCATGCGCTGGAGGCGCAGCTGAAGGTGCAGCTGTTCGTGCGCAAGCATCGCGGCGTCGCCTTCACCGCCGAGGGCGAGCGCCTGTTCCGCAGCGCCGACAGCGCGCTGCAGCAGCTGCAGGATGTGGTGGCCGAGGTGCGCCGCAGCGAGGGCCGGCAGCCGGTCACCGTCACCGCCAGCATCGGCGTGACCGGCCTGTGGCTGCTGCCGCGGCTGGGCAGCCTGCAGAAAGCCCATCCGCACCTGGATGTGCGCCTGTCAGCCAGCAACCGTATCAGTGACCTGCGTGAGGAGGGGATCGACCTCGCGGTGCGCTATTGCCGCGACGCCGCGGCGCCACCCGATGCCGTGCGCCTGTTCGGCGAGCACATCGCCCCGATCGCGCATCCGTCGCTGCTGGCGGCGCTCGCGCCGCACAGCGATGCGCTGCTGCAGCTGCCGCTGCTGGAATTCGACGATCCGCGCCCGTGGCTGCAATGGCGCGGCTGGCTGGGCCCGCGCGACCTCCGTCAGGCCAGCCAGCGCGGCATGCTTCGCTTCAATCAGTATGACCAGGTCATCCAGGCGGCACTGGCGGGCAAGGGGTTGCGCTGGGACGGCTCGAACTGGTGCGGCCGCTGGTCGACGGTGGCCAGCTGGCGCTGGTGCCGACCGCGCGGCAAGCGCCGCCAAGCCCGAATGCGTACTGGCTGATCCAGGCCGCCGCGCTGCCGCGCGCCGACGTCAAGCGCGTGGCGCAGTGGATCTGCCAGGAAGCGGCGCACACCGTCATGACGCCCGCGCGCCCCGCAGCCAGCTGAGCCGCAGCGGCCCGACCCGGCGCGGTGGCGCTTCGATCCGGCACAGCGCCGGGCCGGCGCCATGCAGCGCGGCGACAAAGACCTCGGCGTCGGCTTGCAGCCGATGGCGCTGGCCCGGCGCCAGCACCACATCAGGCGACGGCCGTCCCGGCGCCTCGAAGGTGAGCCACAGGTTGCCGCCGCGGCAGACCAGTTCCGTGCCGGCGCGCAGCCGCAGGCCGAGGCATTCCGCTTCGAGGGAAAAAGTGCATGACATGAAAGGCTCCGGTTGGCCTTTCCATTGTGCGGTTCGCCATCGGGCCCTGCCATGAGCAATGCGCCGCCCCGGCATACACGGGCGGCATGCCAGCCTGGCTAGCGCTGTCCCGCACGCATCCCCAGCTGGACCAGCGCCTCGCTGGGCGGGGCCACGTCCAGCGCGGCCAGCAGCAGCCCCATGCCGGCCAGGATGCGGTACTGGCTGGCCAGTTCGGTGTACTGGCCGGTCACGTAAGCGGTGCGCGCGCTGAAGTATTCATTCTCGGCATTGAGCAGGTCCAGCAGACTGCGCTGGCCGATGCGGAACTGGCGGCCGTAGCTGACACGCGTGGCATCGCTCGCCTGCACATACTGCTGCAGGCTTCCCAGCCGCTCCTGAGCGGTGCGATAGGCGTTGTAGGCCAGCGAAACGCTCTCCTGCACCTGCCGGCGCAGCCGCTCCAGGTTCTGCTCGGCTTCCTGGATCTGGAAGCCGGCCTCGTTGATGCGCGCCTTGTCGGCGTTGCCGCGGAACAGGTTGTAGCGCACGCGCAGCATCACCCTGCGCTCGTCGGTCGTGCCCAGCACGCGATCGCGGTCGCGCCCGGCGCCGAGTTCCAGGTCCAGTTTCGGCCACAGGGCCGAGCGTGCCAGCGAGCGCGCGGCCTCGGCTTCGGCAATGTCGGCCTGGCCCGCGCCCAGTGCGGGATGGCTGGCACTGGCCACCTGCTGCGCTTCCTGCTCGCTCGCGGGTAGCACCCCGGTGAGCGAGCCGGGACGGGACAAGCGCTGCGGCGCCGCCCCGACCACCCGCACGAACGCCGCCACGGCATCCTGCAGCGCACCTTCCTCGGCGCGCAAACTGGCCTGCGCCAGCGCCAGCCGGCTCTCGGCCTGGAACAGGTCGGCGCGGCGCAGTACGCCGTTGTCGACGCCGAGCCGGATCTGGTCATGAATATGCTGGTGTGCCTGGAGGTTGGCCACGCCGATCGCCACCGTTTCCTGGCGGCGCAGCACCTCCACATACACCCCCACGGTGCGCAGCGCGATGTCCTCGGCAGTGGCGCCGACCCGATAGGCCGCGCCGTCGATCCTTGCGCCCTGGCGCTCGACGTCGCTGCTGACTGCGAAGCCGTCGAACAGCATCTGCGTGATGGTGACGTCGGCGGCATGGCGCGCATATGAGGAATCCGACACACCCATCGCGCGCGAACTCTGGCTGTCCAGGCGCACCTGGCCACCGGCGCCGCTGACATCGACGCGCGGCAGGTAACCGGCGCGCGCCTGCTTCAGCCCCTCGTCGGCCGCCAGGCGGCGGCTGCCCGCCGCCAGCACTTCGGGATTGCTGCGCACGGCATGCTCCACCGCCTGCGGCAACGCCTGTGCTGCCGCAGCCTGCGGAAACAGCATCGCTGCCCATAGCAGTGCGGGTGCCAGCCAGCACCATGTCATCTTCATGCTTCCCCCTGCCCGGGTTCACCGCGTCCGCGCGCTGCGCGCGGCGGACGCGGTTGCCCAGCCTGCTTCTTATGGTTATATGCCCTGCCGGCAGCGATGCCGCCGTCCTGCATTGCCGCCTGGCCGCGGCCTCCTCCCCTGCCCTGTCTTTTGCGCGGCTCCGCCGGTTCTCCGGGACCCCGTCAGACCATGTGGATATTGCCGTTGCTCAACAGGGTATTCAGGTCAAGCCCCACCATGCCCTGCAGCACGGCGACATCCTGGAACCCGGTGGCGGTGCCGGTACCGTCGCGGTCCAGGCTGACCACGGTATTGCCATCGACTTCCGCCAGCCGCACGAACTGCGCGACGTTGTCGCCGGTGACGCTGGCGCCCGACAGCAGGTCGGACAGGTCCAGCACATCGCCGCCGCTGGCCGCGGGCGCCAGGTTGAAGTCAGTGATCGTGTCGACCGAGGCGGAATCGGCGCGCATGAAGCGGAAGGTGTCGCTGCCATCACCGCCGGCCAGTGTGTCCGAGCCGGCGCCGCCGCTGAGCAGGTCATTGCCGGCAGCGCCTGCCAGCAGGTCATTGCCGTCGCCGCCACGCAGCACGTCGTTGCCGGCGGAACCCGCTATCGTGTCGTTGAACGCCGAACCGACCACGCCTTCCATCCTGGTGTAGCTGTCGGTGCCCAGATTGACGGCGCCGAGGTTGACCGCAGTCACACCGCTGCCCTGCACCAGCGTGAAGTCGATCGCGCCGGCCGCGTCGGAGAAATCCAGCAGGTCGATGCCGGCGCCGCCATCGATGTTGTCATTGCCGGCGCCGCCGCGCAGGATGTCGTTGGCACCGCTGCCGGTGAGGGAGTCATTGAAGCGCGAACCGATCACCCCTTCCATGTTGCTGTAGGTATCGCTGCCGAGGCCCACGCCGGACAGGTTGACCAGTGTGTTGCTGCCCTGCGTCAGCGTAAAGCTCAACCCGCCGTTGGCATCCGAAAGATCCAGCATGTCGATGCCGGCGCCGCCGTCGAGCGTATCGTCGCCGCCGGCCCCGCGCAGGACGTCATCGCCGGCGCCGCCGCGCAGCGTGTCGCTCGCGGCCCCGCCGATCAACACATCGCCGGTGGCAGCGCCCGTCAGCGTGTCGCTGTTGCTGCCGCCATCGAGATAGGAGGCCTGGTAGCTCTGCCCCGCCAGCGACACCGTGGCCGCGCCATTGGTAGACGAGACATTGACTGTCACGGTAGCCGTGCTGGTGCCGCCTGCGCCATCGGCAACGGTATAGCTGAAGCTGCCCGTGGCCGCGTTGCCGGAGTCGAACATGATGTAGCTGTTATTGCTTCCCGGCGCGAATCTCAGGTTGCTGACGGCTCCGCTAGCCCCGCCCAGACCGGTGATGGAAAGCGCCAGGCCGTCGACGTCGACGTCATTGCCGAGCAAGGCACTGACCGGTATCAGGATGCCGCTGGTGTTGTTCGAGACATGGACCACATCCGCGGTGGCGATCGGAGCGTCATTGACCGGACTGAGGGTGATCGCCACCGAATCGGTGTCGGTGGCTGCGCCGTCGCTGGTCTGCATCTGCAGCAAGGCCCCGCCGGCATAATCCCTGTCGCCGGTAAATTGCAGGCCATCGAGCGCGGCATTGATGTCCGCGTCGCTGCCGGTGAAGGTCATGGTGCCGTCCGCGCTGCCGTCACCCGCAAGGAACTGCAGTCCCGTCGTGCCGTTCAGCGTGATGGTGCCGGCGCTTGCCGTCAGGGTCACCGTGTGGCTGGTGCCGTCCACGTCGGAGACGCTGAGCGCATTGCCGGAGGCAGTGCCGAATACCAGCGGCGTGTCTTCGTTGACGGACTGGGCCACCGGAACACTGTTGACGACGGCGTCGTTGGTGCCCGCGATATTGACCTTGATTTCCTGGCTTGTGCTGAGATCCGCCGAATGCACGGTCAGCGAATCGCTGACCAGCTGCCCGGCCGTCAGCGCGTCAGCCTTGTTGTTATCGAGCGTGTAGGTCCACGCGCCGGTGTCGCTGTCGAAGGTGAACGTGCCGTATTGGCCGACCAGGCTTTCCGGCGCCACCGCGGCAAAGCGAGCCTGGCCGGCATCGACATCACTGACCGTCAGCGTACCGCTGGCCGCGGCGTCGCCGGCCGTGCCGTTGGCCACGCCGCCGGCTTCGGTCACCGCCGTGTCTTCGCTGGTCGAGGCGGTGATGGTCGCCGCGTCGTTGCTGCCGGTGATGTTGACGGTGATGGTCTGCTGCGCAGTCTGGTCGGCCGACGTCACCGTCAAGGAATCGCTGACCAGCTGACCCGCCGTCAGCGTGTCCGCCTTGCTGTTATCCAACGTGTAGGTCCATGCTCCGGTCGCGCTGTCGAAGGTGAACGTGCCGTACTGGCCGACCAGGCTTTCCGTCGCCACCGCGGCAAAGCGAGCCTGGCCGGCGTCGACATCGCTGACCGTCAGCGTGCCGCCGGCAGTGTTGTCTCCTGCAACAGCGTTCGCCACACCGCCGGCTTCGGTCACCGCCGTGTCCTCGCTCGTCGACGCGGTAATGGTCGCCGCATCGTTGCTGCCCGTGATATTGACCGTGATGGTCTGCTGCGCGGTCAGGTCGCTCGATGACACCATCAAGGCGTCGGTGACCTGTTGCCCGGCGGTCAGTGCGTCGGCCTTGCCGTTATCCAGCGTGTAGGTCCAGGCTCCGGTCGTGCTGTCGAAGGTGAAGGTGCCGTACTGGCCGACCAGATTCTCCGGCGCCACCGCGGCAAAGTGCGCTTCGCCGGCGTCGACATCACTGACGGTCAGCGTGCCGCCGGCCGACGTGTCGCCCGCCGTCGCGTTCGCCACACCGCCCGCCTCGGTCACCAACGTGTCTTCGCTCGTCGACGCGGAAATCGTCGCCACATCGTTGGCCCCGTTGATCCGGATGCTCAGCGTCGATGCGGCCGATGCCTGGCCGTCTGTCACGCTATAGCCGAACGAGTCATCGACATGCTCGCCGAGGCGCAGCGACTGGATCTGCGGATTGCCGTTGTCCAGGGTATAGCTGTAGCTGCCGTCGGCGTGGATCTGCAGTGTGCCGTACTGGCCGACATAGGTGCCGGGACTGGCCACCGCCAGCACATTGCCGGCATCGACATCGCTGTCATTGGACAGTACGTTGCCGCTAATCGGATTGGGTTGGTTGTCTTCGCCGATGGCGTTGGCATCGGCCGCGGCGATAGGGGCGTGGTTGTCGTAGCCGGCGAAATCGGACTTGGCCAGGTCATGCAGGCCGTCAAGCCGGATCACCATTTCCGCCGTGGCGGGATTGCCGTCGACATCCACGTAGACATAGGTGTTGCCGCCGGACTGCTGGTGCCAGGCGCCATGGGCCGTCGGCGTCAGGCCGCCCCACTGGAAACCGGTGTCGCCCAGCACGGGGCGCAGGTCCAGCCGGTCGGTGCCGCGCTGGAAGTCGGTGATGACATCCATCCCCGCCGCGGTGGAATCGGACACGGCGTGGTAGACAAAGGTGTCGCGGCCGGCGCCGCCGCCGAGCATGTCGCCGCCGCCCCCGCCGGCGATCGTGTCGTTGCCGCCTTCGCCGAAGATGGTGTCCCTGCCGTTGCCGCCGGCAATGATGTCATCGCCACCGACGAACGCGCCGTCGCCGTTGTCGCCGTAGATCAGGTCGTCGCCATTGCCACCCTGGATGCGGTCGTTGCCTGGCTGGGCCGACCCATGGCCGGGCCCGAGCAGGTAGTCGGCATAGCTGTCGTAGCCGTCGCCGTAGAGCGTATCGCCGCCGTTGTCGCCGGAGTAGAGCGTCGACGCGCCGTCGGCGCTGCCGATCACGTCGTCGCCGCTGCCGCCATAGACCGCGTCGGTGCCGTTGCCGCCGGACAAGATGTCGTTGCCGCGCCCGCCGAACAGGCGGTCTTTGCCATTGGCGCCGAGCAGCGTGTCGTCGCCGGCGCCCCCCTCGACGATATCGTCGCCATTGCCGGCATCGACATAGTCGCTGCCATCGCCGGCGCTGACATAGTCGCTGCCGTTGCCGCTGAGGATGGTGTCGCTGCTTGCGGTGCCGGTGAGGGTGTCGCTGCCGTTGGTGCCAGTCAGGGTTGCCATGATGGTTTCTCTCTCCGTCCTGAATGCAGGCCTCGCGGCCATGCCTTGCTTGTTATCGTTGCGAAAGACTCGCGCCCCAACCGCGGGTCCTACCGTTCACGGAACGCCATGTCGCGGGTCTTGATGATGGGCTTGAGCAGGTAATGGAGCACCGTCTTCCGGCCCGTCAAGACATCCACCGTGGCGACCATGCCGGGCAGGATGGGAACCTGCACGGCGCTTCCGGCGGGCCGGTTGTCGCGGGTGCGCACGCGCACCAGGTAGTAGCTTTCCGGCCGCTCCCCGGGGCGCTCCGGCGTGAGCGTATCGGCGCTGATATGTTCGACGGTGCCGGCAAAGCCGCCATAGATGGAGAAGTCGTAGGCCGACAGCTTGACCACGGCGGGCTGCCCTGGCCGCAGGAAGGCGATGTCGGCGGGACGCACGCGCGCCTCGACCAGCAGGGTGTCCTCCAGCGGCACGATCTCCACCAGGTCCATGCCGGGCTGGACCACGCCTCCTACGGTATTGACCTTGAGCTGCTTGACGATCCCGGCCAGCGGCGCCCGCACCATGGTGCGATCGACCCGGTCCTGCAAGGCGGTGTTGGTCGCGCTCAGCGCCGCCTGCTCCGCCTTGGCCTGGTTGAGCTCGCGCATGGCCTCGGCGCGAAAATGCGCGCTCGCCTCATCGAGCTTCTGCTGGCTCTCGCGATAGGCCGCTTCCAGGCGCGGCATCGCCAGCCGCGAGGCATCGAGCTCGCCCTTCAGGTCATTGGTCTGCCGCTCCAGCCGCAGCACATCGACATCGGAGACCACGCCCTGCGCCACCATCGGCCGCATCATCGCCAGTTCCTGCGCCACCAGGCGGTGGCTTTGACGCAGTTGCTGCTCGCGCGAGCGCTTTTCGGCCAGTTCCTGCCGGCGCTGCTCAGACTGCTGGCGCAGCACCGCGAGGTTCGCTTCCAGCGCTTGCTTGCGCGAGGCGTACAGCGAGCGTTCCTCGGCCATGAAACGGCGGGATTCGTCATCGCCGTGCGCGCTGGCGAAGAAGTCCGTGCCGGCGGCCTCGGCGCTCAGGCGCGCGATGCGTGCCACCAGCGCGTCGTCCTTGGTGCGGCCCTCCTGGTACGAGGCGGTGAAGCGCGTATCGTCGATGCGCATCAGCGGCTGGTCCTTGCTGACGACCTGCCCGGGCCGCACCATGATCTGCGCCACGATGCCGCCCTCGAGGTTCTGCACCACCTGCACCTGGCTGGAGGGGATCACCTTGCCCTCGCCCACGGTCACCTCATTCACCTGCGCCAGTGCCGCCCAGGCCAGCGCCATGGCGACAAAAACCACCGCGCACCACAGTATCCAGTGCGTGAACCAGCGTGGCGCCGACAGCGCCGCCGCGTCGCGCGCATCCATGAAGGCGGTGTCGTCCGCGTGCGGCCGCAGCGCGTCGGCCAGGCGGCGCGCCAGCGTGCGTGGCTCAGGCCGAGGCGACATGGAGCTTCCTCCCCGCGAGCGCGTCCAGCACTTCGGCCTTCGGCCCATCCGCCACCACGCGTCCCTGGTCCATCACGATCAGCCGGTCGACCAGGCTCAGCAGCGAACCACGGTGGGTCACCAGCAGCAGCGTGCGCTCGCCCAGCGCCGCCGCAAGGCGCGCCTTGAACTGCTCTTCGGTGCGGTTGTCCATGGCACTGCTGGGCTCGTCGAGCAGCAGGACGGGCGGCTGCAACAGCTCGGCCCGAGCGATGGCGATGGCTTGCCGCTGCCCGCCCGACAGCCCCTCGCCGCGCTCGCCCAGGCGCAGCTCATAGCCCTCCGGCAGGCGGTCGATGAAGTCGCTGACGCCACCGAGGCGCGCCGCGCGCAACACCGCGGCGTCGGCGGCATAGGGCGCGCCCATCACGATGTTGTCGCGCACGGTGCCGCTGAACAGCATCACGTCTTGCGGCACATAGCCGATGTCGCGCCGCAGCGCCGAGGGATCGAGCTGGCGCAGCTCGGCACCGTCGACCAGCACCGAGCCGGCATCCGGCGCATACAGTCCCAGGATCAGCTTTTCGATGGTGGTCTTGCCCGAGCCGATGCGGCCGATCAGCCCGACCCGCTCGCCACTGGCAATGCGGAATGACACACCGTCGAGCGCCGCACCGTCGCGGCCGGGATAGCGGAAACTGACGCCGCGGAATTCAATCTCGCCGCGCAGCGGCGGGCGGTGCAGGAAATGCTTGCCAGGCGGGCGCTCGACCGGCAGCGCCATGACCCGGTCGAGGCCGGCCAGCGCCGTGCGCGCCTGGTGGTAGCGCGTGGTCAGGCCGGCCATCTGCGACAGCGGCGCCAGCGCACGTCCGGCCAGCAGGGTGCAGGCAATCAGGCCGCCCATGGTGAGACGGTCGTCGGCAATCTGGTAGACGCCGATGACCACCACCGCCAGAGTGGCGGCCTGCTGGGCGAATAGCGCGGCGTTGATGACGCAAGCCGACAGCCAGCGCGAGCGCAGCCCGAGCCTGGCCATCTGTCCGACTACCTGCTCCCACTGGCGCTGGGCGGCGCCTTCCGCGCCGGCGGTCTTGATCGCCTCGAGGCCCACCAGCGTCTCCACCAGCGCCGCCTGGCGCTGCGCCGCGCAGGCGCTGCTGGCCCGCACCGCGCGCGACAGCGGTCGCTGCAGCGCCAGGCTCAGGCCCAGCACCACCGGCACCGCCAGCAGCGGCACCCATGCAAGCGGGCCGCCCACCCAGAACATCGCGGCGATGAAGACCGCGGCGAAGGGCAGGTCGATCAGCGTGGTGATCGTGGCCGACGTCAGGAAATCGCGCACCGACTCGAACTCCTGCAGCTGGCTGCTGAGGCTGCCGATCGAGGCGGGCCGTGACTTCATCTCGATGCCCAGGACTTTTTCGAACACGCTGGCGGATACCGTCACGTCGATGCGCCGGCCCGCCACGTCGACAAAGTAGCCGCGCAGCATGCGCATCGCGAATTCGAACAGCAGCACCAGGCCGACACCGACGGCCAGCGCCCACAGCGTTTCCAGCGCATGATTCGGCACCACGCGGTCATAGACGTTCATGGTGAACAGCGGCATGACCAGCGCGAACACGCTCAACAGCAGCGAAGCCACCAATACCTCGCCATAAACCGGCCACGACTGCTGCATCACGCCCCAGAACCAGGCTTGCGGCGAGGCATGCGGGCCATCATCGGGCGCGGCATGGGAAGCTGGCGGCACGGCCTCGGCTCGGTACGCGGGGCGGGCAAAGATGGCGAGCCCGGTGTGGCGCGCCAGCAGTTCCTCGCCCCGCACCGCCTGTTCGCCGTCGCCGTATTCGGGCATGACCACCACCAGCATGCCGTCATCGCCACGTCGCAGCAGCAAGCACGCCTGATCCTGGTCGAGCAGCAGGATCGCGGGCAACACCCGGTCAGGGATCTCGTCGGGCTTGCGCCGCACCAGCCGCGCGGACAGGCCGGCGCGCGCCGCCGCGCGCGCGAACAGCGCCGGGCTCAGGCGATGGGATTCCAGCGGCAGGCCCGCTACCACCGACTCGGCGGAAGCCGGATGCCGGAAGTGCCGTGCCAGCCAGAGCAGGCAGTCCAGCAGCGCATCGTCGGGACGCGCATGGCCGGACCGGCCGTGCATGGCCGTGCCGGCATGCGTGGCTGCGCGCACGGGCGTGGCGGCTGCGTGCATGGTGCGGCCCGTCCGCTAGCGGGCCTGCGGACCAGGCCGTTGCAGCACGATGGCGCGTGCCGCCACCCTCCTGCCGCGCCCGCGCTTGCTTGCTGCCATAGTGACCCCCGTGCCATCGCTGTGACGTTTTTTGCAAGCGTAGGCCAGCAAGGGTGGCGAGCCCATCGGTCAAATGGCGCAACCGACGCCTCGACGGTGCCGGTATGCCTCATCCGTTTGGCGTTTCACGATTGCAACCGGGGCGGAAACCCACGCGCTGGCCAGCCGTTGCGGCGGGAATTTGCTTATGACGACAATGTCCTTCGCCTTGTCCTTGCTGGGGTATACCCTAGCGTCTTTGCCGCATTGCCGGCCGCTTCCCGGTTTCTCTTCGCATGTCTGTCCTTGCCTTGCCCGTTTCGATCCGCATTGCCCGTGTCCGCCGCCCGCTCGCGGTCATCGCCCTCGCCCTGGCCACCGGCGCCGCCGCCATGCTGGCCCCGGCTGCCGCCCGCGCCCAGAGCCCGGTGCTCGACAAGATCCGCGACGCCGGCACCATCGTGCTGGGCTACCGCGAATCCGCGCTGCCGTTCTCGTTTGCCGACGACAAGGGCCAGCCCGCCGGGTATGCCGTCGACCTGTGCCTGCGCGCCGCCGAGGCGGCGCGCCAGAAGCTGGGCCTGAAGGACCTGAAGGTGCGCTGGATGCCGCTGACGCCGCAGAACCGCATCCCGGCGGTGGCGAACGGGCTGGTCGACCTCGATTGCGCGCCCAACACCAACTCGCTCGAGCGCCAGAAGCAGGTTGCGTTCAGCGTCTCGCACTATGTGTCGACGGTGCGCATGCTGGTCCGCGCCGATTCGGGCATCCGCTCGTTCGGCGACCTGCGCGGCAAGACCGTGGTCACCAGCGCGGGCTCGACCGGCGACCGCCACGTGCGCCGCTTCAAGGGCCAGTATGGCTATCACGACGTCTATGCCAAGGACCACGGCGAATCGTTCCTGCTGCTGGAATCGGGCCGGGCCCAGGCCTTCGTGATGGACGACGTACTGCTGGCCGGCCTGCGCGCGCGCGCCAAGGATCCTTCGCAATACGTCATCGTGGGTCCGGCGCTGTCCGTCGAGCAGAACGCGCTGATGCTGCCCAAGGCCGATCCGGAATGGAAGCGCCTGGTGGACCAGACCCTGGCCGCAACCTTTGCCGGCCCCGAGGTCACGGCGCTGCAGCAGCGCTGGTTCCAGCAGCCCATCGGCAGCCGCGGCATCAACCTGGCGCTGGCGCCTTCGGGCGAGGTGCGCGCGGCCTGGAAGCATCCGTCCGACGCGGTCACCGAATAAGGCGTGCCGCGGCGCCATGCGCAATCGGGCCGGCGCCGCAATTCAGGGTTTCCATGAGGTTGCCGCGCCGGGCAAGCCCCAAGTTGACAGTCGTGAACGATGTTGGCGACACTGGCCCGAGCCATCCCTGTACCGGGCAGGCCATAGACACGACCGCCCGACGGCGGCATATCTCAGGAGAAACCATGAACAAGTTCGTCGCGACCGCGATCGCACTCTGCCTTGGCGCCGCATCGCTGGCCGTGCAGGCACAGACCGGCGGCAAGCAGCAGTTCGATCCGTATTCCCAGGGTGCCAAGGCGGGCGAGAAGTTCGACCCGTACAGCCAGGGGGCCAAGGCCGGCGACAAGTTCGATCCGTACAGCCAGGGCGCGAACAAGAGCACCCGCACCGACCTGGCCGACCCCTCCGCGCCGGCGGCCGACAAGAAGCCGGCCAAGCAAGGCACCAAGAAAAAGAACGACAAGAGCAGCAAGAAGAAAGCCACCCCCGCTCCGGCCGCCAGCTGAACCACGGCTGCTACCGGAGACAAGAAAACCCGCCACGGCGGGTTTTCTTGTCTCCATGCGGGCGAGCTGGCATGGCGCCGGCTACGGCGCCTGCGTATCGCGCTCCAGCGCGGTGACATCGACGCGCTGCACCTTGTCGTCCTGGCGCACCTCGGTGCGCAGCACGAAGGCCTCGGCCGGGCAGTACCAGTCGGTGACGTGCATCACGGTGGGCTCGACCTGCACCAGTTCGCCACCGATCATCAGCGGCCCCAGCGAGGTGCGCTTGTCATAGGAAATCGGCTGGCATTCCTTGCGCCCCATCAGGGTGTCGATCATCTGCAGCCTGCCCACGTGGCGCGAGCCGATATGGATGGTCGCACGCTGAGCGTCCATGGTGCTGACCGCTTCATCGGAGCCCAGCGGATAGACCTTCAGCGAAACGCTCGAGCGAAACACTTCTCCCTCCAGCGTGGTGCCTTCGCGCAGGTCCAGGCCGGCGTAGTTGAACACCCCCTTGCCGCGGAACGCCGCCTCGCCATACATGCGGGCATAGCGGGCGCGCGCGTTGATGACCGCATGCTGGCTTTCGATGCTGGTCTGCGCCTCGGGCGCACTGCGCTCGATCACCACCTCGTGGACCTGGTTGGTAATCACCGGCGGCCCCATCAGCGCGGACAGCGCCGACTTGGAATTGACCTCGAGCTGAGCGCGGCATCCGGTCGGGCTACGCTGAACCTCGCGCAGGGTCATGCGGATCGACATCGGCATCACGCCGTCGCCTTCCATCTGCACATGCGACCCGGAGCGGAACCACGGCGCATTGCACAGCACCGCGGCGGCGGCGGCCTGCACCTGGCTGGCCGCGGCCTGGGCGATACCGCCGGTGCCGGGCAGCACCGCCATGCCCTGCGCGCCGGCGGGTTGGGGGGATAGCCCCACAAATAGCGCCACGAACGTCGCCGCGCACGCCACCAGGCCGGCCTGCCGGATTTGCTGAACCTCTGTCTTCACATCGCGCCCCGTTCTGGATTGTCCCGCCCCGCATTCAGCGCCCGCCTGGCTGGCACCTGCGCAAATGGCTATCGGAATTATCGCGTTTTTGTTGCGCATGTAAGTGGTCATTTCACGCCGGCACGGGTCTAACCGGCATGCCGACAAGGATGCCGGTGCCAACCTTGCGTTCACCAGGTCTTATATGCCTTGTACAATACATTTGACGCTCACCGGCGCTGTCGCCACTCCCGGCATCCGTTCGGAGTGACTTGATCGCCGTGCTACCATTGCGCGCCTCGCGTATGCCTGCGCTTGTGGCGTCCCAGGCGCCTGGCGGTCACGGCGCCCGCAGCGCGCCGGCGCGGACCTTCCGGTCCGCTGTCCACCGCCGGCGCCGGTTCTGCGTTGTGATGGCTTCCCCGCCGCCGCGCGTCGCCCGAGCCCCCGTCCGTCGCGCTTTTCCAGGAGATCCATGCGTAGTTCATCGACCTCGCGGTTTGCCGCCGCGCCGTCCATCGGAGCCGCCGCAAGTACCGTCATGCTGGTTGGCCTGCTGATCCTGCTGGTCTGGTTCGGTACCCTGGACATGCGCCACCTGCTGCGCTCCGATGAAGGCCGCTACGCCGAGATTGCCCGCGAGATGGTCGCCACCGGCGACTGGGTCACGATCCGCTACCACGAACTCAAGTATTTCGAGAAGCCGCCCTTCCACATGTGGGTGACGGCGCTGGCCTACACCCTGTTTGGCGTCGGCGACTGGCAGGCACGCCTGTGCGTGGCGTTGTCCGGCATGCTCGGCATCGGCGTGTCGATGCTGGCCGCGGCGCGCTGGTACGGTTGCCGCGTGGCGATGCTGACCGGCCTGGTGCTGGTGTCGACGCCGATGTGGAATGTCGCCGGGCACTTCAATTCGCTGGACATGACACTGTCCGCAGCCATGGCGTGCGTGCTCGCCTGCATGCTGCTGGCGCAGCATCCCGCGGCCACGCCGGCCGCGCGGCGCAACTGGATGCTGGCGTGCTGGGCGGCCATGGGTGTAGCGGTGCTGGTCAAGGGACTGGTCGGCCTGGCCTTGCCGGGCCTGGTGCTGGTGGTCTATACGCTGGCGACGCGTGACTGGAAGCTGTGGGGCCGCCTGCATCTGCCGGCTGGCATCGCGGTGCTGCTGGCGGTCACGGTGCCGTGGTTCTGGCTGATGTCCGAACGCAACCCGGAGTTCCTGCGCTTCTTCTTTATCCACGAGCACTGGCAGCGCTACACCTCCAGCGTGCATCACCGCGAGGGCGCGCTCTGGTTCTTCGTGCCGCTGCTGCTGGCCGGCTTCCTGCCGTGGCTGGGCCTGGTGCTGCAGATGTGGCAGGCGGTGCGGGAGCGCGCCGGAGTGGCGCGCGGCAATGCGCCGCGCCCGTTCCAGCCGGCGCTGCTGGCCGGGCTGTGGGCGGTGGCGATCTTCGTTTTCTTCAGCCTGTCCGGCTCCAAGCTGCCCGGCTATATCGTGCCGGTCTTCCCGGCGCTGGCTTTGCTTGCCGGCGTAGCTTTGGACACCACCACGGAACGCACGTGGCGCCGGCAGGTCAATGCCATGGTCGCGCTCGGCGTGATCGGGCTGATCGCGATGCCGTTCGTCGGCATGATGGAAAAACCGGGCACGCCCAACGCGGTGTATCGTGAATTCGCCGCATGGCTCGCCATCGCCTTTGCCGTGATGCTGGGTGGCGCGCTGCTGGCACGCCGGCTGCTGCGCACGCGCGGCGTGTTCCCCAGCGTGGTGGCCTATGCGCTGGCCATGTTCCTGTGCGCCACGATCGGACTGCGTGCCCACGAAGCAATGGGCAGGCCGAGCTCGGGCGCGGACCTGGTGCCTGCGATCAACGCCGTGCTGGCGCCCGACATGCCGCTGTACAGCGTGCGGCTGCTGGACCACACGCTGCCGTTTTACCTGCGCCGCACCACGATCCTCGTCGAGCATCCGGACGAACTCGAGTTCGGCATCAGGCAGGAACCGCAGAAGTGGATCCCGAGCCTCGACCAGTTCCTCGCGCGCTGGCAGGACGGCCAGCGCGCGGTGGCGATCATGGCGCCGCAGACCTACGCCGCGCTGGCCGCGCGCGGCGTGCCGATGCACAAGATCGCCGGTGACCGCCGGCGCGTGGCCGTCGCCAATTTCGCTCTGCCCGGACAGCCAGCACGGACGCCAGCACCGTAATCCGCCAACCGCCTTGCCATGACGCTTTCCACCTTTGCTTTCATCCTGACCGGCGTGCTGCTCAATGCGGCGGCGCAGCTGCTGCTCAAGGCCGGCGTCAACGCCGTCGGCGCCATCACGCTCGACCGTGGCACGCTGCTGGTGACGGCGCTGCGCGTGCTGACGCAATGGCCGGTGCTGGCCGGGCTGACGCTGTACGTGGTCAGCGTGGGGGTCTGGATCGTGGGCCTGTCGCGCGTCGATGTGTCGATCGCCTATCCGATGCTGTCGCTGGGCTACGTGGTCAATGCGCTCGCGGCCTGGTGGCTGTTCGGCGAGATCATCGGCCCCTTGCGCGTGGCCGGCATCCTGCTGATACTGGCGGGCGTATTCCTGATCGCCCGCTCCTGAAGGCTGTCCGCGCCTTCGCCTGGCCTGACCGCCGCTGCCTCCTTCACTTGCCATGACCGCCTCCGCTTCCGCCTTCCTGCCGTTTGTGCGGCCCGAGATCGACGCCGCCGCCATTGCCGAGGTCGGCAAGGTACTGGCCTCGGGCTGGATTACCTCCGGACCGAAGATGCAGGCCTTCGAGGCCGCGCTGTCCGACCTGTTCGGCGGGCGCCAGGTGCGCACCTTCGCCAACGGCTCGGCGACCATGGAGATCGCGCTGCGCATCGCCGATATCGGCCCCGGCGACGAGGTCATCACCACGCCGGTCACGTGGGTCGCCACCGCCAACGTGGTGGTGGCCGTGGGAGCCAGGCCGGTGTTCGTCGACATCGACCCGCGCACGCGCAACCTGGATCTCGACGCGGTCGAGGCCGCCATCTCGCCGCGCACGCGCGCCATCATGCCGGTCTACCTGTCCGGCCTGCCGGTCGACATGGAGCGCCTGTACGCGATCGCCGCCAGGCACGGGCTGCGCGTGATCGAAGACGCGGCCCAGGCGATCGACTCGCGCTGGCGCGGCCAGCGCATCGGCGCCTTCGGCGACCTGGTCAGCTTCAGCTTCCAGGCCAACAAGAACATCACCACCATCGAAGGCGGCTGCCTGGTGATGAACACGCCCGAAGAAGCCGTGCGCGCCGAGCGCCTGCGCCTGCAGGGCGTGATCCGCACCGGCATGGACGGCATGGATGTCGAAGAGCCGGGCGGCAAGTTCAACCTGACCGATGTCAACGCCGCCGTTGGCCTGGCCCAGCTGGAGCGGCTCGACGCCATCACCGCGCGCCGCGCCGAACTGGCCGACGCCTACTTCCGCTGCGCCGCCGACAGCGGCCTGCAGGCCCTCGGCATCGAGCTGCCGCCGCCGCTGGACCCGCAATCCGCCACCACCAACTGGCACATGTTCCAGGTGGTGCTGCCGACCGACCGCATGCAGGGCGGCCCGGCACAGGCGCGGCACAAGCTCATGGAAGCCATGCGCGAGCGCGGCATCGGCACCGGCGTGCACTACCCGCCGGTCCATCTTTTCACTTACTACCGCTCACTCGGCTGGCGCGAAGGCATGCTGCCGCACGCCGAGCGCATCGGGCGCGGCATCGTCACGCTGCCGTTGTTCCCGGCGATGCAAGCCTCGGACGTGGAGCGGGTCTGCGCAATCCTCAGCGAAACATGCAAACGTCTTTCCCAATGAGCCCGGTCCAGGTCTCGGTCGTCATTCCGGTCTACAACGAAGAAGACGGGCTGCAAGCCCTGTTCGATCGCCTCTATCCGGCGCTGGATGGCCTCGGCGAAAGCTACGAGATCATCTTCATCAACGACGGCAGCGTCGACCGCTCGGCGCAGATGCTGGCGGCGCAGTTCCACAAGCGCCCGGACGTGACCCGGGTGGTGCTGTTCAATGGCAATTTCGGCCAGCACATGGCGATCCTGGCGGGCTTCGAGCACACCCGCGGCAAGATCGTGATCACGCTGGACGCCGACCTGCAGAATCCCCCCGAGGAGATTCCGCGCCTGGTCGAGACCATGCGCGCCGGCCACGACTACGTCGGCACCATCCGCCGCCAGCGCAACGACACCGCGTTCCGCCGCTATGCCTCGCGCGCGATGAACCGGCTGCGCGAGCGCATCACCAAGATCCGCATGACGGACCAGGGCTGCATGCTGCGCGCCTATGACCGCGCCGTGATCGACACCATCAACGCGTGCCGCGAGGTCAATACCTTTATTCCGGCGCTGGCGTACACCTTTGCCTCGAACCCGGTCGAGATCGAAGTCGGGCACGAGCAGCGCCACGCGGGCGAATCGAAGTACTCGCTGTACCAGCTGATCCGCCTGAATTTTGACCTCGTCACCGGCTTCTCGATCGTGCCGCTGCAGTGGTTCTCGGCCATCGGCACGATCCTGTCGCTGTTCTCCGGCGTACTGTTCCTGGTGCTGCTGGTGCGCCGCTTCGTGATGGGGTCGGAAGTGCAGGGTGTGTTCACCCTGTTCGCCATGAACTTCTTCCTGATCGGCATCCTGCTGTTCGGCGTGGGCCTGCTGGGCGAATACGTCGGCCGCATCTACCAGGAAGTGCGCGACCGACCGCGCTACCGCATCAAGGCCGTGCTCGAGGCCGACCCGGCACGCACTGCACCGGCCCGCACCGGCGTGGAGCCATGATGCGCGCCGTCGTCTTTGCCTACCACAATGTCGGCGACCGCTGCCTGCGCGTGCTGCATGCGCGCGGGGTGGACGTGGCGCTGGTGATCACGCACCGCGACCGGCCTGACGAGAACATCTGGTTCCGCCGCGTGGCGGATACCGCCACCGAGCTGGGAATCCCGTTCCTCTATGGCGACGATCCCGGCGATCCCGCCCTCGCACAGGCGGTGCGCGACGCGCGCCCGGACGTGATCTTCTCGTTCTATTACCGCGCCATGATCCCCGCCGGCGTGCTGGCGCTGGCGCCGGCAGGAGCGTTCAACATGCACGGCTCGCTGTTGCCGAAATACCGCGGCCGCGTGCCGGTCAACTGGGCCGTGCTGCACGGCGAGACCGAAACCGGCGCTACGCTGCACGTGATGGAAGCCAGGCCGGACGCAGGCGATATCGTCGACCAGACCGCCGTGCCGATCCTGCCCGACGATACCGCCGGCGCCGTGTTCGACAAGGTCACGGTGGCGGCCGAGCAGACGCTGTGGCGCGCCCTGCCCGCGATGATGGCGGGACAGGTGCCGCGCCGCCCCAACCGGCTGGTCGAGGGCAGCTACTACTCGGGGCGCAAGCCCGAGGACGGCCGCATCGACTGGAACCGCCCCGCCGCCGAGGTCTACAACCTGATCCGCGCGGTCGCGCCACCCTATCCCGGCGCCTTCACGGAACTTGGCGGGCAGCGCTTCATCGTGGCGCAGGCACGCCGGCCGCTGGCGGGTCCCGCGCAGCCGATGCCTGGCGCCGCACCAGGCGGCGCGGCAACCGGCCTGCAGGTGCGCGACGGACAGGTCGTCGGCGTGTGCGGCGACGGCGGCCTGGTCATCATCACGCAGCTATTGGCAGCGGACGGCGCCGCCGTCACGCCGCAGGCACTTGCCCGACATCTCCATACCGAACAGTCCAACGAGGGAAACCGATGAAAAAGGTCCTGATTCTCGGCGTCAACGGCTTCATCGGCCACCACCTGACGCGCCGCATCCTGGAAACCACGCCGTGGGAGGTCTACGGCATGGACATGAACACCGATCGCCTGGGCGACCTCGTCGAGCACCCGCGCATGCACTTCTTCGAAGGCGACATCACCATCAACAAGGAGTGGATCGAGTACAACATCCGCAAGTGCGACGTGGTGCTGCCGCTGGTCGCCATCGCCACCCCGGCCACCTACGTGCGCCAGCCGCTGCGCGTGTTCGAGCTGGACTTCGAGGCCAACCTGCCGATCGTGCGCGCCGCGGTCAAGTACGGCAAGCACCTGGTGTTCCCGTCGACCTCCGAGGTCTACGGCATGTGCGGCGACGATGAATTCGACCCCGACGCCTCGCCGCTGGTCTACGGCCCGATCAACAAGCCGCGCTGGATCTACGCCTGCTCCAAGCAGCTGATGGACCGCGTGATCCACGCCTATGGCATGGAGCAAGGCCTGAACTACACGCTGTTCCGCCCCTTCAACTGGATCGGCGCGGGGCTGGACTCGATCTTCGAATCGAAGGAAGGCTCGTCGCGCGTGGTGACGCAGTTCCTCGGCCATATCGTGCGCGGCGAGCCGATCAGGCTGGTCGACGGCGGCGCGCAGCAACGCGCCTTCGCCGACATCGCCGACGGCATCAGCGCGCTGATGCGCATCATCGAGAATCACGGCGGCGTGGCCAGCGGCAAGATCTACAACATCGGCAACCCGGGCAATATCCATTCGGTGCGCGAGCTCGCCGAGATGATGCTGAAGATGGCCGCCGACTACCCGGAATACGCGCAGGAAGCGCGCCACACCCGCATCGTCGAGACCTCGTCGGGCGACTTCTACGGCAAGGGTTACCAGGACGTGCAGCACCGCGTGCCGAAGATCGACAACACCATCGAGGACCTGGGCTGGCGCCCGGAGATCGGCATGGAAGCGGCGCTGCGGCGCATCTTCGAGGCGTACCGGGGCAAGGTGGTCGAGGCCCGCACGCTGGTCGATTCCAGCCACTGAGCGCGCACGCACATGGCACGGATCGCCCTGAAGGTCGACGTCGACACGCTGCGCGGCACGCGCCAGGGCGTGCCGCGGCTGCTGTCGCTGCTGGCGGCCGCGCAGGCACAGGCTACCTTCCTGTTCAGCCTGGGCCCAGACCATACCGGCTGGGCGCTGCGGCGCGTGTTCCGCCCCGGCTTTCTGCGCAAGGTGTCGCGCACCTCGGTGGTGTCGAACTACGGCTTGCGCACGCTGATGTACGGCGTGCTGCTGCCCGGCCCGGATATCGGCCGCAAGGGCGCGGCCGAGATGCGCGCGGCGCGCGCCGCCGGGCATGAATGCGGCATCCACACCTGGGACCACGTCTACTGGCAGGACAATGTGCGCGAGCGCGATGCCGCCTGGACCCGCGACCAGATGCAGCGCGCCTTCGCGCGCTTCCGCGAGATCTTCGGCGCGCCTCCGGTCACGCACGGCGCCGCCGGCTGGCAGATGAACGAGGCCGCGTTCCGCCAGATCGACATCTGGGACATGGCCTACGCGTCCGACGGCCGCGGTACCGCGCCCTATATCCCCACGATCGGCGGCGTGCCCTGTCGCCACGTGCAGATGCCGACCACGCTGCCGACGCTGGACGAGCTGATCGGCACCGACGGCCTGACCGAGGACAACGTGCACACGGCCCTGCTGAAGCTGACCGAAGGCACGCGCGACCATGTGTTCACGCTGCATGCCGAGCTCGAAGGCGGCAAGCTCGCGCCCGTGTTCGAACGGCTGCTGGCGGGCTGGCGTGCGCAGGGGCACGAGCTGGTGTCGATGGGCACGTGGTATCGCGGGCTGGATTGCGCAACGCTGCCGCGCCTGCCGGTGACGTGGGGGGAGATTCCGGGGCGAAGCGGGGAGTTGATCGTGCAGCCCGCACCAGGCTGAAGAGCCGTGCCACCAACCGGGTGTTTGCTCCCATCTCCCGCAAGCGGGAGAGGGGAGCAAACCCTCAGCAATAATCAACGCGCCGAGCCCCCACCCGCAGCCCATTGAACACCACCAGCAGACTCGCCCCCATGTCGGCGAACACTGCCATCCACATCGTCCCCATCCCCAGCACCGTCAGCACCAGGAACACCGCCTTGATGCCCAGCGCCAGCGCGATGTTCTGCCTGAGGATGCTGGCGGTGCGGCGCGACAGCCGGACGAAGGCCGGGATCTTGCGCAGGTCGTCGTCCATCAGCGCCACGTCGGCGGTTTCGATCGCGGTGTCGGTGCCCGCGGCGCCCATGGCGAAGCCGACGTCGGCACGCGCCAGCGCCGGGGCGTCGTTGATGCCGTCGCCGACCATGCCGATGCGGCCGCCGCGGGCATGGGCCGCGTCGGCCAGCTCGGCGATGGCATCGGCCTTGTCCTGCGGCAGCTGATTGCCGCGGGCCTCGTCGATGCCGACCTGCGCCGCGATCGCCTCTGCCGTGTGCGGGTTGTCGCCGGACAGCATCAGCGTCTTGACGCCCAGCGCATGCAGCTCGGCAATCGCCTGGCGGCTGGTGTCGCGCACGGTGTCGGCGACCGCGAACAACGCCAGCGCGGTGGCCGCGCCCCGGCCGTCGACCCGCGCCAGCAGCACCACGGTCTTGCCCTCGCGCTCCAGTGCTTCCAGCCGTGCTTCCAGCGCCGGCGAGCACGCGCCCAGCTCATGCACCAGGCGGTGGTTGCCGAGCCGGTATTCGACGCCCTGCACCGTGCCGCGCGTGCCGCGCCCCGCCAGCGCCTCGAACGCCTCCACCGGCAGCGTGGCGATGCCGTCGGCCTGCGCCGCCGCGGCCACCGCACGCGAGACCGGATGGTCGGAGCGCGCCGCCAGGCTGGCGGCAATGGCGCGCGCGTGCGGCACATCGTCGGCAAGCAGCGCGTGGTCGGTCTGCGCGGGCTTGCCGTGGGTGATGGTGCCGGTCTTGTCCAGCGCCACCCAGGCCAGCTCGCGGCCCTGCTCCAGGTAGACCCCGCCCTTGACCAGGATGCCGCGCCGCGCGGCCGCGGCCAGCCCGCTGACGATGGTGACGGGAGTGGAGATCACCAGCGCGCACGGGCACGCGATCACCAGCAGCACCAGCGCCTTGTAGATCCAGTCCACCCAGCCGCCGCCCGCCAGCAGTGGCGGCACCACCGCCACTGCCAGCGCGATCGCGAACACCGTGGGCGTGTAGATGCGCGCGAACTGGTCGACAAAGCGCTGCGTGGGGGCGCGGCTGCCCTGCGCGGCCTCCACCGCGTGGATGATGCGCGCCAGTGTCGAGTCGCTGGCGGGCGCGCTCACGATGTATTCCAGTTCACCGGACTGGTTGATCGAGCCCGCGTAGAGCGCATCGCCTTCGGCCTTGTCGACCGGCACGCTTTCGCCGGTGATGGGCGCCTGGTCCAGCGCCGACTGTCCGCGCACGACCTTGCCGTCGAGCGCCACGCGCTCGCCCGGGCGCAGCCGCACCAGCGTGCCGACGGCCACCCCGGCGGCCGGCACGGTGTCCCAGCTGCCATCGGCACGCCGCACCGTGGCCCGCTCCGGCGCCATCGCCATCAGGCCGCGGATGGCATTGCGGGCGCGGTCCAGCGACGCCGCCTCGATGCGCTCGGCCAGCGCGAACAGCACCATGACCATCGCCGCTTCCGGCCACTGGCGCAGCAGCAGCGCGCCGGTCACGGCAATGCTCATCAGCGCGTTGATGTTCAGGTTGCCGTTGCGCAGGGCGATCCAGCCCTTGCGGTAGGTGGTAAGCCCGCCCAGCGCCACCGCGGCGAGCGCCAGCACCGCCGGCAGCCACGGCAACCCCAGGCCCAGCCATTCCGTGGCCTCGGCCCCCAGCGCGGCGACACCGGCCAGCGCCAGTGGCCACCACGGCTTGCGCGCGGCGGTTTCGGGCATCACCTGCTGTGCGGCTTCGGCGCTGAGCGGGACCGGCCGCATGCCCAGGCTTTCGATGGCGCGGGCCACCGGCTCCGCCGACGGCAGGGTGTGGTGCACCGTCAGCACGCGCTGGATCAGGTTGAATTCGAGCGCGGCGATGCCGGCCATGCCCCCCAGCTTGTTGCGGATCAGCGTTTCCTCGGTGGGGCAATCCATGGCGTCGATGCGCCAGGCAGCCGTGCTGGCGCCGGCCGGTACCTCGACCGGTGCCGGCGCTGTCAGCGCGACGGTGGAAGCGCACCCGCCGCCGCAACAAGCGGCCGGCGCCGCTTCAGCGGCGTGGGCATGGGCATGGGCGTGGCCGTGGTGACCGTGGTGATGCGCCTGGCAGGCCCCATGCGGCCCATCGTGCTGGACGGCGTGATCGTGTGGAAGAGCGTCTTCAGGTGACGTGCGAGCCATGTCTTGTTGTTCGCGCTGGTTTGACCTGATGACATTGAAGACCCTGTAGTGGCTACAGAGTCAAGCGGCATGGCCGGGGTGATGCCGCCCATGCCGCGGCGGGCCGCTAGTGCTCGCAGTTGACCATCCACGACATGCCGAAGCGGTCCACCAGCATGCCGAAGCCTTCGGCCCAGAAGGTCTTCTGGTACGGCACCACCACCTGGCCGCCTTCGCTCAGGCCATCGAAGATGCGCTGGCCCTGGTCGCGGCTGACCCCGCCCACCGACAGGCTGAAGCCGCTGAATGCCGGACGCTCGCCGGGACGGCCGTCGGAGGCCATTACCTGGTTCTCGCCGATCTGGAGATTGGCGTGCATCACCTTGTCCTTCCAGTCGTCGGGCACCGCCATGCCCGGGTCCTGCGGCGCTTCCTTGTAGCGCATCGCAAACGTGACCTGCGCCCCCAGCACCTTGCCGTAAAAGGCCACCGCCTCGTCGAAGCGGCCGCCGAAGTCCAGATAGGGTTGCACCTGCATGTTGCTCTCCTGGTTGTCCATCGTTGCATGACAGGGAACTGCCGGTCGCGCCGCGGCGACGCGGCCGGCACGCGCGCCATTATCCGCGCGCGCCCGGCCAGTGCAAGAGCGGACTCAGGATACGGCGGCGGGGGCGGCAGGCAGCGGCAGCGGCTCGGCCGGGAACTGCAGCGTGAACACGGTCAGTCCGTCGACGCTGCGCACCGTCACGCCGCCGCCGTGCAGCCGCATGATGGTGTCGACGATGGCCAGCCCCAGCCCGGTCGACGCCGCCGAGTTGCGCCGCGACGGATCGGCGCGGTAGAAGCGGCCGAAGATATGCGGCAGCGTCTCCGGCGGGATCGCCGGACCCGGGTTGCTGACGCGGATGCTGGTGCCCGTGCCCGGGCCCGCAGCCGCACCGGTGCCCGCGGCGGCCGGCGCGCGCGCGACGTCGACCCGCACCGTGCTGCCCGCCGGGGCATGGCGCAGCGCGTTGTCGAGCAGGTTGGTCACGGCGCGCCGCAGCAGCGTCTGGTCGGCCTCTACCGGGGCCGAGCCGGAAACCGTCAGCACGACTTCGCGGTCGGCCGCCACGGCTTCGAAGTACTCGGCCATCTTGTCGAGCTCTTCGCGCGCGTCCAGCGTGCGCACGTCCAGCGCCACCTGCGCATGGTCGGCGCGCGCCAGGAACAGCATGTTCTCGATCATGCGCGCCAGGCGCTCGTATTCCTCCAGGTTGGACTCGAGCAGCGCCTCATACTCGGCGATCTTGCGGCTTTGCGCCAGCGTGACCTGGGTCTGGCCGATCAGGTTGCTGATGGGCGTGCGAAAGTCATGCGCGAGGTCGGCCGAGAACTCGGACAGCCGCGAAAAGCTGTCCTGCAGGCGCGCCAGCATGTCGTTGAGCGCGGCCGCCAGCTCGCGCAGCTCTGCCGGCGCACTGCCCACGTCGAGCCGCGTGGCAAGGCGGCTGGTGGTCACCGCGGCGGCGTCGGCGGCCATGCGCCGCAGCGGCCGCAGCGCGCGCCGCGCCAGCGCAAAGCCCAGCCCGGCCGCCACCGCGGCGCCGCACAGCGTGGCCCACAGCAGCTGGTGGCGATACTCGCGGATCAGCGCCACGCGATAGCCGGCATCGCGCAGCACCACGATCTCCACGGCCTTGTCCGAGTCGCCCAGCTGGCCCAGCGCGGCAATGCCGCGCGAGGGCACGCCGTTCTTTGGCCGCCAGGTCTGCAGCATGCCCTTCTCGGGCTGCGTGGTGGCCGGCAGCACGCGCAGCGGCGGTACGGTCTCGTTGCGCGGGTTCAGCGTCACCAGCGGCTCGCCCTGGCGCGTGCGCACCACCAGGATCAGGCCCTCGTGGCCCATCGCGATATCGGCAAAGCGGTGGGTATCGGCGCGGATCTCGGCTTCGCTGCGCACCTCGCGCAGCAGGTGGCGCACCAGCAGCACCTCGCCCACCAGCTCGCTTTCATCGCGTCCTTCCAGCTGGGCCGAGAGTGCGCTCGACAGGTACGCCGCCACGCTGGCCAGGATCGCCGCGGTGGCCAGCCCGTAGGCCAGCGCCAGCCGCGTGGTGAGCGAAGACGGCAGCCGCATCATGCGTCTTGCACCCGGTCATCGCCGTCGTCCAGCACGTAGCCCATGCCGCGGCGCGTATGGATCAGCTTGCGCGGGAACGGGTCGTCGACCTTGGCGCGCAGGCGCCGGATCGACACGTCGACCACATTGGTGTTGCTGTCGAAATTGACATCCCACACCTGCGAGGCGATCAGCGAGCGCGACAGCACCTCGCCGCGCCGGCGCGCCAGCAGGTACAGCAGCGCGAACTCCTTCGAGGTCAGGTCGATCTTCTGCCCGGCGCGCACCACGCGGCGGCGGATGGCATCGATCTGCAGGTCGGCCACTTCGATGAATTCGCTCTCGCGCAGCGGGCCGCGGCGCAGGATGGTGCGGATGCGCAGCACCAGCTCGGCAAAGGCAAAGGGCTTGACCATGTAGTCGTCGGCGCCGAGCTCGAGGCCCTTGAGGCGGTCCGACAGCTCGTCGCGCGCGGTCAGGAACAGCACCGGCGTGTCGCGCTCGCGGCGCAGTTCGCGCAGCACCTCCCAGCCGTCCAGGCCGGGCAGCATCACGTCCAGCACGATCAGGTCATAAGGATGCTCGCGCGCGTGGGCCAGGCCGTCCGCGCCGTCGCGCGCCAGGTCCACCACGAAGCCGGATTCGGTCAGGCCCTTGTGCAGGTAGTCGCCGGCCTTGGGTTCGTCCTCGACAATCAGGATACGCATGATTCGATCACTTTCGGGCGGCCCCGTGCCGCCATGGCGTAACGCTAGCCGAGGATGGCGGCAAATGGGTAAAGATTGCAGAAATGTCATCGCCATGCCAACGCATTGCCACGGCATGGCCTTGCCAATCCCCGGTAGAATGCGCGCTCACCTCCCGTGCGCACGACTGGCCCGCGCGCATCGTCTCCCATTCTGCCGGTTTCCCTGCGATGAAACGCCTGCCTAGCTCCTTGTTGCTATCTCTTGCCCTGCTTGCGCTGCCCGCTGCGGCCATCGCGGCGGGTGACACCCGCATGTGCGGCGCGGTGCAGGCGGCCGGCCTGTCCCTGCCGGACCGCCATGTCGCGGCCAAGCTGGCCGCGGAAGCGTCGCTGGATGGCGCCGGCGACCCGGGTTGCGGGGGCGCGGTGCGCGTGATGGCCGAGCCGGCCGGCGCCGGCGAGCCGTTGCAGCTGGGCGCGCCGGAGGCCACGCCGGACCCTGACGCGGGCACCGCCCCGCAGCGTGGCGCGGCCGCCAACGTGCTGCGCGAGCTGCCTGCCGAGGTCTTCGTGCACCGCGCTCACGTGGCGCCCATGGCCACGCCGGCGGCATTCACCGGCATCGTGCCGATGCTGCCGGTGCTGCGGCTGCTGCCGCCGCACTGCTGAGCGCGGCGCGCGGCAGGGATTCAAGGGGGTTTAAGGGACTTGGCGGGAACCTCGCAGCGACTTAATCGACGCGGAAGAACTCGATCGACTGCCCGGCGTTGACGGCCCGCTGCAGCCAGTCAGGATACTCGCCCTGCCCGTCCCAGCTCTGGCCCATGGCATTGCGGTACAGCGGGCGCGCGCCCGCGGGTTTCGGCGCCGCGCCGGTGGCCGGCGACGGCGCGGGTTCTTCGGCGCCCGACGATGCCGTCGCAACCTTGTCAAAGCACCCGGCCTCGACGAGGTCGTCGAAGGTCAGGGCATGACGGTCCATTTGCTCGCGGATCCACGCCACCGCAGCGAGTTTGGCTGAATCAGACTCGGACATGACTCTTGTGAGAGGCCCGCTGCATTTCCGCGGGCAATGAAAAACCGGCGATGGAACCACAGGCCGGTCGGACAGCCATGATTCTACAGCCTTTGCCCGGCGGCAGCTTCTCCGGCGTGCATGCGGTGCCGGCTACTGCCCGTGGGATGACGGCATTGTCATGTGGCGGTCATGCTCGTGTGGGCGGCCGCCCCCTAGACTAGCCACACCGCCGCCCATTCCGGGCCGGCAACCTCACGGAGAAGCGATCCATGCATGCACTCAGGCAAGTCTTTGTCGCCACCGCCCTTATTGCCGGCATTGCCGGCGCCGCGCAGGCCGCGCCACGCAGCGTCGATCCGTTCAGCGACGGCGCGCACAGCGTTACCAGCACGCGCAGCCCGTTCACCGACGGTGCCAACGCCGCCACCGGTACCCGCAGCAGCTTTGGCGACGGCGCACACACCGCGACCGGTGCGCGCAACCCCTTCGGCGACGGTGCCCACAACCCCAACGGCCCGCGCGACAGCTTCAGCGACGGCGCCTGACGGCCTCTGACGGCCTCTTTAGCGCGCCGCGCGGCGCGGCCTGCTCAGCGCACCTCGCCGTAGATCCGGCGCGCATCGGCCGCATCCGCGATCGGCCGGCCCAGCGTCAGCCCGCCCTGCACCGCCTGCGCCACCAGCGCATGGTTGCCGGGCGCAAGGCTGCCGTCGCGCAACAGCAGGTTGTTCTCGAAGCCCACCCGCACATGGCCGCCGAACGCGGCGGCCGCGGTCACGCAGGCATTCTCCTCGCGCCCGAACGCGCAGATGGCCCACGGCAGCGCCTCGCCGCCTTCGGCCGCGGCCTGCAGGAACGGCAGCAGGTCGTGCGGCGACGACACCTGCCCCGCCGCATACCGTCCCAGCACATACAGCACCGACCACGCGCCCGGCGGCACCATGCCGCGCTCGCGCATGCGCTGCCAGCGGCGCACGTCGGCGGCGTCATACAGGATCACCTGCGTCATCACGCGTTCGCGCGCCAGCCAGGCGAAGAATGCCGCCAGCTCGCTGTCGGCAATCTCCGGCACCGCGACTTCACGCAGCCCGACCGAAACCGCCTCGGGCCGCAGCGCGCGCACCATCGCCATCTGCGCGGCAGCCTGGTACAGGCCGGCGGCCTCGCTGGTCACCTGCACCAGCAGCGCGTCACCGACCGCCTGCCTGACCGCCGCCAGCGCGTCGCGGTAGGTCTGCACATCGAGCGAATGGCGCCCCTCGGCATCGCGCACATGCATATGCATCATGGCGGCGCCGGCGTCGAGGCAGGCACGCGCTTCCGCCGCCAGCGCCGCCGCGGTCAGCGGCACCGCGGGATGGTCGCTGGCGCGCTTGTAGGCGCCGTTAGGCGCCACCGTGACGATCAGCGGCGAGTCGGCCAGGGCTGCGCGGTGCGGGACCGGCTGCATGGCGGCCTGGGATGGGGTGTCGGTCATGGCTGGATCTCGGGCAGTTCGGGCGCGATCAGCGCCAGGCCGGCGCGCAGCAGGTAGTCATAGCGCGCGCGCTCGGCGGCGATGGTTTCGGGCGTCCAGGCGTAGAAGCCCTCGCCGCGCTTCATGCCGTGGCGGCCGTCGGCAGCGCGCTCGGACAGGCAGCGCGCGGGATGGTCGTCGTTGCAGAAGGTCGGGTACATGGTGGCACCGGCCGCCGCATGCACGTCGATGCCGGCGTGGTCGCGCTGCAGCACCGGTCCCGCCGCCAGAAAACGAAAGCCAAAGCCGAAGCGCACCGCCGCATCGACGTCCTCGGGCGAGGCAATGCCGCGGTCGATCAGGCTGAAGGCCTCGCGCGACAGTGCATGCTGCAGCCGGTTGGCGAGGAAGCCGGGCAGGTCCTTGCGCACCTTCACCGGCACCATGCCGCAGCGGCGCATGAACGCGGCCAGCGCGTCGGCATGGCCCGCGTCGCTGGCCTCGCCCAGGACCACCTCGACCAGCGGCACCAGGTGCGCCGGCATGAAGAAGTGCAGGCCGAGCATGCGCGCCCGCGTGTCCAGGCCGGCGCCGATCGCGCTGATCGGAAAGCTGGAGCTGTTGCTGGCGAGCAGCGTGTGCGGGCGCGCATGCGCCACCAGCTCCGCGAACAGCGCCTGCTTCAGCGCCAGGTCCTCGGGAATGCATTCGATCACCAGGTCGACCGATGCCCAGTCCACGGCGTCGAGCGTCGCGGCCACCGCGAGGCGTTCGGCGCCCGCTTCGCGGCCGATCGCGGCGAGGTTGGCGCGCACGCGGCCGGGCAGCGCGGCGGAGCGGCCGGCATCGGGCTCGACGATGGTGGTGCGGCACAGCGCGCGGGTCAGCACCACGGCGACATCGGCGCCCATGGTGCCGCCGCCCACCACCACGGCGTGGGCGCTGCCCGGCCGGCTCAGGTTGGCCGGGGTCGAGGCGGGAGTGGTGTTTGGCATGGTGTCTCCTGGCTTCCCGCCAGTGTAGAGAACCCGCTTTGATTGAAGAAGTCGATTCTCTGGATAAAATGATCGTCAAACCAGATCAATCGACTCGATGGTCCTGTCGCGCATGCCGCCGGGCCGCTGCCCCCATGAACATCAACCTGTCGATGCGAGACATCGAAACCACGCTGGTGCTGGGCCGCACGCTGAACTTCCGCCAGGCCGCCAGCCAGCTGCACCTGTCGCAATCCGCGCTGTCGACGCAGATCCTGCGCATCGAGGAATCGCTGGGCGTGCGCCTGTTCGACCGCACCACCCGCACCGTGCGCCTGACCGCGGCGGGCGAGGTGTTCATGCAGCAGGCCGCGCTGCTGCAGGCCGCGTTCCGCGGCGCCATCGACGCCGTCACCGGCATCGCCAGCGCCGAGCGCGGCCAGGTGGCAGTGGCCGCGCTGCCGTCGCTGGCGGCGCGGGTGCTGCCGCGGGTGCTGATGGCCTACCACCAGGCCCGCCCCGAGGTGGCGCTGAAGGTGTTCGACACGCTGTCCGGGCCGGCCTTCGACCTGGTGCGCGCCGGCGAGGTGGATTTTGCGCTGACCGCCGCCAACCCGCAGCAGGCCGACCTGCAGTACGAGCCGCTGCTGTCGGACCGCTTCGTGCTGCTGATCCCGTCGGCGCACCCGCTGGCGCGCCGCCCGGGCCCGCTGCGCTGGGCCGATACCGCCGCCGCGCCGCATGTGTCGATGACCCATCCCAGCAGCGTGCGCCAGTACGCGGAATGGGCCTTCCTGCAGAACCGCATCCGCTTCCAGCCGGTGTTCGAGGCCGAACGCCTGGCCACCATCGCGGCCATGGTCGAATGCGGCTTCGGCGTGGCCGCGCTGCCCGAGATCGCCGCCGGCACGGTGCGCCAGCCCGGCATTGTCGAGCGGCTGCTGACCGGGCCGGTGACCGAGCGCTCGATCGGGCTGGTCACCGCGCGCAACCGCAGCCTGTCCCCGGCGGCGGCGGAACTGGCGGCGGCGGTGCGCGCGCGCCTGGCAAGCCCGCCGATGTCAAATGGGGCCCCGGAGGCCGGCGCATGAGCATCATCGTCGATATCCTGATCCTGGCCGGCGCGCTGCTGGCCATCGTCGCCATGGTGCAGGTGGCCGCGGCACGGCTGGTGCTGCCGGAATCGACGCTGCTGTCGGCGATCGGCATCGCCATCGGCGCCGGCTATGTGGCGATCGACGCCGCCCTCCCGGACTTCGCCTGGCATTTCCTGCATCCGCTGATCGACCCGGCCTTGCCGCCCGAGGCCTACCTGTGGATCTTCCTGCCGCCGCTGCTGTTCCACGCCGCGCTGACCGCCGACGTGCGCGGCATGCTGCCCGACGCGGCGCCGATCCTGCTGCTGGCGGTGGTCGCCGTGGTGGTGGCCACCGGTGTCATCGGCGTCGCCACCGCGGCGGCCAGCGGCATGCCGCTGACGGTGTGCCTGCTGCTGGGCGCGGTGGTGGCCACCACCGACCCCGCCGCGGTGATCGCGATCTTCCGCGACGTCGGCGCGCCGTCGCGGCTGATCCGGCTGGTGGAGGGCGAAAGCCTGCTCAACGATGCCGCCGCCATCGCCATCGTCGGCGTGCTGGTGGCGATGCTGACCGGGCACGGCGCGCAGGCAACGCTGGCGGCGGGCCTGCGCGAGCTGGCCTGGGCCTTTGTCGGCGGGGTGCTGTGCGGCGCGCTGGCCGGGCGGCTGGTGTCCGACCTGCTGCCGCGGCTGGCCGGCCTGGCCATGGCGGAAAGCGCGCTGACGCTGGCGCTGCCCTACCCGCTCTACCTGCTGGCCGAGCAACTGCTGGGCGTGTCCGGCGTGGTCGCGGTGGTGTGCGCCGGCCTGACCGTCAGCGCGCTGGGTCCGACACGGCTGGCGCCGCCCAACTGGCGCCACCTGCGCATGATGTGGGAGCAGTTCGCCGGCATCGCCGGCGCCGTGGTGTTCCTGCTCGCCGCGGTGCGGGTGCCGTCGATGCTGGCGGGCGTGACCGGGCATCATGGCTGGCTGCTGCTGGCGCTGGTGCTCGCGGCGCTGGCGGCGCGCCTGGTGACGCTGTTCGGGCTGCTGCCGGTGCTGTCGTGGCTGCGGCTGAGCGCGCCTATCGACGGCGCCTTCAAGCTGGCGATCGCATGGGGCGGCCTGCGCGGCGCGGTGACGCTGGTGCTGGCGCTGGGCATCGCCGAGAACAGCGCCCTGCCCTATGACTTGCGGCATTTTGTCGCCATCCTGGCCACCGGCTTCGTGCTGGTCAGCCTGCTGCTCAACGGCACCACGCTGCGCGCGCTGATCCACCGGCTCGGGCTGGACCAGCTTTCGCCGCAGGAACGCGCGCTGCAGCTGCAGGCGATCCGCCTGTCCACCGAAGAAGTGGAAGCCATGATGGCGCGCGTGGCCGACTCGTTCGACCTGCCCCCGGCGATCGCGCGCGAGGCGGCGCAGAAGTACCGCCACGGCATCGAGCTGGGCTCGGCGGAATTCGACTTCGACACCGCCCTGTCCGAGCGCGACCGCCTCAGCATCGGCCTGGTCACGCTGGCCACGCGCGAGCGCGAGCTGATCCCCGAATACGGCGACGGCGTGATCTCGGTGGCCAACCTCGACGCGATGATGCGCAACACTGCGCAGATGATCGACGCGGCGCGCGAGCACGGCCGCATCGGCTACAACCGCGCCGCGCGGCATATCCTGGACTACCACCTGGGTTTCAAGCTGGCGTTGTTCCTGCATCGCCGGCTGGGCCTCGAGCGCCCGCTGGCGCGCGCGCTTGCCGACCGCTTCGAATTGCTGATCTGCCGCCAGACCGTGCTGGACCGGCTGCGCCGCTACAACCGCTCGATGCTGACGCCGGTGTTCGGCGCGCGCATGGCGACCGTGCTCGACGGCGTGCTGGAAGACCGCTCGCGCGCCGCCGCCGAGGGCCTGGCGGACCTGCGCGGCAAGTTCGGCGCCTACACCGTGGCGCTGGAGCGGCGCCTGCTGATGCTGTTCGCGTTGCGCAAGGGCCGGCTGTCGCTGGAAGCGATGCGCGAAGAGGCGGTGATTTCCAAGCAGGCGTTCAACCAGATCGCCCAGGTGATCCAGCAGGCGTGGAATGCCAGCCTGGTGCGCCCGCCGCTGCGCGGCGTGACCGCCCATGCGGACGAGCCCGGCGTGGCGCCGGGCCCGCAGCCGCAGGGCGTGGTACCGGGCGGGGAGTCAGGAAGGGTCTTTGGTGCGGGTACGCGAGACCGCCGCCATGATGCCGATGCCGAGCACGATCAGGCAGGCAATGCCGATATAGACCGGCGCCAGCCCTGCCGTCGACAGGCCCCAGGCAATGCCGCCCACCAGGACCAGCAGGCCGATGATATATAGCGCGAATGACATGAGTCGGCTCCTTCGGGGTGCAACCTGTGTTCAATGTAGGCAGCGTGCGCGGCGCACGGGATAGGACAAGGACGGATGCTGGCGTAGGCGGGTTCTGACCCGCTTGTGACTTGCGAGGGCCTTCGCCGCCCCGCGCGCTGTCATGCCACAGCGCCGGCGCTTCTGTATCTGTCCGGGTCCCCACCCGGCCCGTATACTCGCGAGAAGCGCGCTACCGCGCCTCACCGATTACACACACCAAACAAGCAACGGAGCAGCAGCATGCGTGTCGCATTCCTCGGACTGGGCGTCATGGGTTTCCATATGGCCGGCCACCTCGTCGCCAAAGGCCACGAGGTCACGGTCTATAACCGCACCGCCGCCAGGGCGCAGGCCTGGGTCGAGCGCTTCGGCGGCAGATCCGCCGCCACGCCCGCGCAGGCGGTGCGCGATGCGCAGGTGGTCTGCTCCTGCGTCGGCAACGACGACGACCTGCGCGCGGTGCTGACCGGGCGCGACGGCGCCTTCTTCGGCGCGCCCAGCGGCTGCATCTTCGTCGACCACACCACCGCCAGCGCCAACGTCGCGCGCGAGCTCCATGCCGCGGCCGGCGAGCGCGGGCTGCACTTTGTCGATGGCCCGGTCTCCGGCGGCGAAGTGGGCGCGGAAAAAGGCATCCTGACCATCATGTGCGGCGGCGACGCCGACGCCTTTGCGCGCGCCGAGCCGGTCATCGCCGCCTACGCGCGCGCCGTCACCCGCATCGGCGAATCCGGCGCCGGTCAGCTGGCCAAGATGGTCAACCAGATCAGCATCGCGGGCCTGATCCAGGGCCTGTCCGAGGCCATCGCCTTCGGCGAGCGCGCGGGCCTGGACATGCGCCTGGTGCTGGATGTCATCAGCAAGGGCGCGGCCGGTTCCTGGCAGCTCGAGAACCGCGGCCCGACCATGATCGACAACCAGTTCGACTTCGGTTTCGCGGTGGACTGGATGCGCAAGGACCTTGGCCTGTGCCTGGACGAAGCCCGCCGCAACGGCGCGAGCCTGCCGGTCACGGCGCTGGTGGACCAGTTCTACGCCGACCTGCAGCAGATGGGCTGTGGCCGCGCCGACACCTCGTCGCTGATCAAGCGGCTGCGCCAACACAGCGGCAAGGGCTGAGGCGACGGGCGCGCCACCCTCGCGTCGTCCGATTCCTACAGGGCAATCGGCGCTTCACGGAAGGGCCGAGCCGCGTCACACGCCTAAAGTGGACGCATCAGGGCGCGGCCGCTGCGAAGTCATCCTGAGACCTCGTGCGGCGGGCCCGGCCACGAGGCAGGAGACCATCACGTGGAAACTCGCAGGCGCGCTTCTGGTAGGCGCAAGCGTGGCGCTGGCCGGTTGTACCGCGGCGGGCGCGGTAGCCGGCGGGGTTGCCGGGCATGAACTGACCGACGGCAGTGCCGCCGGCACCATCGGCGGGGCCGTGGTGGGTGGTGTGATCGGCCACGAGCTCGGCGACTGACCGGCCGGGCCGCTGCGCGCGGCCTGGCTTGTTCTCGCCGTGGCCTACGCCGGGTGGCTTGCGCGCCCGCGCAAGCGCCGCCACAGCAGCATCGGCAGCCGGACCACCAGACCTGCCAGCAGCCGCAGGTGCATGCCGGTCAGCAACAGGTTGTCGCGCAGGTAGCGGAAGTGGGAAACGCCGCCCTCGCGCCGGCCAAAGTAGCGCACCGGCGCATCGAGGTTGAGCGGGCGCACGCCGCGCCAGCACAGCCGCACCGCAACCTCGGGATCGAAATCGAAGCGCCGCATCCAGCGGCTGTGCTGCATCACCGCGCGCAGCGGCGCGATCGGGTAGACGCGAAAGCCGAACAGGGAATCGCCGATGCCAGCCCACAGCGTTTCCACATCGACCCAGAAATTCGACATGCGGCGCCAGTAGACCCGCTCGCGCGGGGCGCTGGCGTCGAAGCCCGGGCGCCCGAGCACCATCGCGCCGGGGTCGCGCCGCGACACCGCCATGAACTCGGGAATCAGGTGGGCCGGATGCTGGCCGTCGGAATCCATCACCAGCACATGCGTATAGCCGGCGGCCGCGGCCCGTTCGATGCCGTGCAGCACCGCGGCGCCCTTGCCCTGGTTGCGCGGCAGCACCAGCACCTGCAGCCCGGGGTCGGCGGCGGCCTGCGCCTGCAGCCACTGCGCGCTGCCGTCGGTGCTGCCGTCGACCACCACCCACACCGGGGTCCAGGCCGCGCGCGCGCCGCGCAGCACCTCCTGCAGGCGCACGCCGGGGTTATAGCTGGGAATCAGCACCAGGTGGGTCGCCGAAGGCTCGGCGCCGCCTTCCACCAGCGCCGGCGCGGGCGTGGCTTGCTGCGGCATGTCGTGGTCCTGTCCGGGCTGGGGGCAACGGTGGCCGGGCTAGCGCGTGCGCTGTTGCGCCAGGTAGGCGGCCAGGCTGCCCAGTGAGGTGAAGATGGTCTTGTTGTCGGGATTGTCCGAGCGCAACTCGACGCCGTACTTGCGCGATACCAGCAGGGCGATCTCGAGAATATCGATCGAATCCAGCCCGAAGCCTTCTCCATAGAGCGGCGTGGCGGCGGTAATGTCCTCCAGCCGCAGGTCGGCGATGTCGAGTTCGTCGAGGATCAGGCGGGCAAGTTCGGTTTCGAGTTCGGTCATGTTGCTAAATGGCTGGAACGCCGCTGCGCCGCCGGTGCGCGGGCACGACGATACCGGCGCGGGCGTCGGGCACCCGAATGCTATCAAACGGCGCATTGCCGGGCCAGTCGAGAGAAGTTTAGTAACAACATCAACGACCTATTGGGGAATCATGATCGCGTCCGGAGGGTCTTTTGGGGTATAAAGCGTTCGCTTCGCATGCCGCTCGGCCTTTCCGGCGCACCGCATGCCAAGCGCCTTACGCAACACATCAAGAACCCACCGATGCCTTCGCGCCAGCCCGTTCACCGCCTTTCCCCGCCCGCCGCCGCCATGCCGGCGCGGGACTGCGCCGCCCCGTGGTGGCGGCGCCATGCCTGGATCGGCGCGGTGGCGGCCTTCGTGGCCTACGAATCGGCCCTGCATTTCGCGGCGCATCGGCCCGGCGCCGAGGTGGCCGCGCTGGGGCTCGGCGCGGCGCCGTTCCTGCTGATCGGCCTGGTGGCCTGCCGCCGGCTGGCGGGGCCGCTGCCGGCATGGCTGGCGCTGCTGGCCGCGTGCGCCGCGCTATGGTTCTGGCGCGCGCCGCTGGCCGGTCATTTCGGCTGGACCTACTACCTGCAGCATGCGGGCGCCAATGCCGCGCTGGGTGCGATGTTCGCGCTCAGCCTGCGTCGCGGCCGCACCCCGCTCTGCACGCAGATCGCCACCGCCATCCACGGCCGGCTGTCCGCCGCGCATGCGCGCTATACGGTGCGCGTGACCCAGGCCTGGACGCTGTTCTTCGCGGCGATGGTGGGGGTGTCGACGCTGCTGTTCGTGCTGGCGCCGGTGGCGGCCTGGTCCAGCTTCGCCAACCTGGCCACGCCGCTGCTGATCGCCCTGATGTTCGCGGCCGAGGCCGTGTACCGCCGCATCGCCTTTCCGCGCATGCGCCACCGCGGCCTGCTCGACGCGGTGCACGGCTACCGTGCGCTGATGACGGCCCGTGCGGGCCGGCGCGGGTTGCCGCGCTGACGCGCCGCCATCCGGCCCCCGCGCAACCGGCACAGGCTCCGTCCATGACCTCGCTCCCCATCGTTGCCCACGCTACGCCCGGCGACATCATCGCCTGGGCGCACGGACGACCCGTCACCGTGCGGCAGTTGCTGGCCGATGCGGCCTGCCTGGCGGCCGCGCTGCCCGCGGGCGGCCATGTCTTCAACGCCTGCACCGACCGCTACCGCTTTACCGTGGGCCTGTGCGCGGCGCTGCTGGCGGGCAAGCCCACGCTGCTGCCGCCGTCGCACACGCCCGAGACGGTGCGCCAGCTGCTGGCCTTCGCACCCGACACCTTCTGCCTGCATGACCAGCCCGACGCGGCCTTCGACATGCCGGCGCTGCACTACCACGAGGGCCTTGCCGCCACTGCCCCCACTGCCGCCGACGGCCCCGTCGAGATCCCGCGAATTCCGGCGGCGCAGGTCATGGCCTACGTGTTCACGTCCGGATCGACCGGCACGCCGGTGCCGCACCGCAAGACCTGGGGCGCCATGGCCGGCAGCGCGCGCGCCGCGGCGCAACGGCTCGGCCTGCTCGACGGGCGCGCCTGGACGCTGGCCGGCACGGTGCCCCCCCAGCATATGTTCGGCCTCGAAGCCACCGTGATGCTGGTGCTGCAGGGCCGCGCGGCGCTGGTGGCCGCGCCGGCGTTCTATCCTGCCGACGTCAGTGCCGCGCTGGCCGCGGTGCCGGCGCCGCGCGCGCTGGTCAGCTCGCCGGTGCACCTGCGCATGCTGGCGCAATCCGGGCTGGCCATGCCCGCGGCGGACCTGGTGCTGTGCGCCACCGCGCCGCTGGGACGCCAGCTGGCCGCCGAGACCGAGGCGCTGTTCGCCGCGCCGCTGTGCGAAATCTACGGCAGCACCGAGACCGGCCAGCTGGCCACCGCCGCACCGCCCGCGAAGACGCGTGGACGCTGGTGCCAGGGGTACGGCTGCAAGCCCGGCCCAATGCCGCCGGCGACGATACCGAGACCTGGGCCGAGGGCGGCCATATCGAGCAGCCGGTGCCGCTGGGCGACGCCATCGCGCAGCTCGACGAGCAGCGCTTTTTGCTCCATGGGCGCAAGGCCGACCTGCTCAACATTGCCGGCAAGCGGACTTCGCTGGGCTACCTGAATCACCAGCTCACCGCCATTGACGGCGTGCGCGACGGCGCGTTCTTCATGCCCGACGACGCGCATGAAGGCGACGGGCACGTGGTGCGGCTGGTGGCCGTGGTGGTGGCACCGGACCTGGCGCCGGCGCGCTTGCAGCAGGCGCTGCGCGAGCGGATCGACCCGGCCTTCATGCCGCGCCCGCTGTACTTTGCCGAGCATCTGCCGCGCAATGCCGCGGGCAAGCTGCCACGCGAGGCGCTCGCCGCACTGGTGGCAAGCCTGTGCGGCACGCACGAGCGCCATCCCGCGCCCCTGCCAGGCTTTGTCATCGACGCCGGGCACCCGGCCATGGCCGGCCACTTCCCGGGCCATCCGATCGTGCCGGGCGTGGTGCTGCTGGACCATGCGGTGCTGGCGCTCGGGGCCGCGCTGGGCCGCCCGCTTGCCGTCGCGCAGGCCAGCATGCTGAAGTTCCTGAGCCCGGTGCGCCCGGGCGAGCGCGTGGAGGTGCTGCACCAGTCCGAGGCGGCAAGCGGTGGCGACCAGACCATCCGCTTTACGCTGCGCAGCGCCGGGCGCGATGTCGCCAGCGGCACGCTGCAGGTGCGCGCCAGCGCGCCGCCAGCGGGAGCCTTGCCATGCTGAGCTGGCTATGGCGGCGCCAGGCGCCGCTGGATACGGAATGGTCCAGCCGCGAAGAGCGCGGCAGCATCACGCTGCTGCGCGTCATGACGTGGATCTCGCTGGCGCTGGGCCGTCCCGCCGGGCGCGTGGTGCTGCGCGCCATCGCCGCCTACTTCATGCTGTTCGCGCCGGCGGCCCGCCATGCCTCGCGCGCGTACCTGGACCGCGTGCTCGGACGCCCGGCCAGCTGGAGCGACGGCTACCGCCATGTGTTCACCTTCGCCTCGACCATCCACGACCGCATCTACCTGCTCAACGGCCGCTTCGACCTGTTCGACATCCGCCTGCATGGCGAGCACCTGCTGGAGGCTGCGATGGCGCCCGGCCGCGGCGCCATCCTGCTGGGCGCGCACCTGGGCAGCTTCGAGGTGGTGCGCGCGCTCGGCCGGCGCCATCCGGACATGGAGGTCGCGATCACCATGTACGAAGAGAACGCGCACAAGCTCAACGACGTGCTGCAGTCGATCAATCCGGCGATGCGCCAGGACGTGATCGCGCTGGGCCGCTTCGACACCATGCTGCGCGTGCGCGACTACCTGGACCGGGGCTATATGATCGGCATGCTGGCCGACCGCACGCTGTCGCAGCGCGCCACCGACCCGGTGCAGCAGTGCGAATTCCTCGGCGCGCCGACCGGCTTTCCCACCGGCCCGCTGCGCATGGCGGCCATGCTGCGGCGGCCAGTGTTCTTCATCACCGGCCTGTACCGCGGCGGCAACCGCTACGATGTCCACTTCGTGCCGCTGGCGGACTTCACCGGGACCGCGCGCGGCCAGCGCGAAACGGCGGTGCAGGCGGCGCTGGCGGACTACGTCGGGCTGCTGGAGCGCTTCAGCCGCAAGGCCCCGTACAACTGGTTCAACTTCTATGACTTCTGGCACGCCGGCCCGCCGCTGTCCGAGCAGCCGCCGCCGGGCAACGAGCCCTAACCTGTGAGCCGCCCTTGATGATTTTGTCCGCGCGCCCTTTCCGCTACCCGTTCTCGATTCTGCTGGCGAGCGCCATGCTGGCGCTGGCGCCGCTGCCGGCCATGGCCGCGCCAGCGACGACGGCCGCCAACGCCGCGTTCGGCGTCGACCAGCTGATGTCGACGCTGGCGCAGCGCAAGTCCGGGCGCGTGCTGTTTACCGAGACCAAGCACCTGGCCCTGCTCGACAAGCCGGTGCAGTCCTCGGGCGAACTGCGCTTCACCGCGCCCGACCACCTGGAAAAGCGCACGCACACGCCCAAGGCGGAAAACCTGGTGCTCGACGGCGACATGCTGACGATCGAGCGCGACGGCAAGCGCTACACCATGCCGCTGCAGAACTACCCCGAGATCGCCGCCTTTATCGAGAGCATCCGCGCCACGCTGGCCGGCAACCGCGATGCGCTGGAGCGCTACTACAAATTGGGCGTGGAGGGCCGCGCCAGCCGCTGGACGCTGACGCTGACGCCGGCGGACTCGCGCATGGCCGCGGCCGTCAGCCAGGTGCGCATCGACGGCAGGCAGGATGCGCTGGAGCAGATCGAGATCCGGCAGGCCGACGGTGACCGCTCGGTGATGAAGATCCGGCCGGCCGCGGGCCGATGAGCGCGGCACCGCGCCGCCTGGCGCTGGCGTTGTGGGTGCTGGCATTGCTGGCCTGCGCCGCGGTCGTCAGCCGCACCAGCTTCACCGCCGACCTGTCGGCCTTCCTGCCGCGGCTGCCCAGCGCCGAGCAGCAGTTGCTGGTGAACCAGCTGCGCGACGGGCTGGTATCGCGGCTGATCCTGGTCGGCATCGAGGGCGGCGATGCCGATGGCCGCGCCAGAGTCTCGCGCGCGATGGCGGCGCAACTGCGCAGCGACCGGCGCTTCGCCTCGGTGCAGAACGGCGAGCCGGTCAACCAGGCGGCGGACCGCGAATACGTCTTCGCGCACCGCTACCTGCTCAGCCCCGAGGTGTCGCCGGAGCGCTTCAGCGAGCACGGGCTGGCCCAGGCGGTGCATGATTCGCTCGCGCTGCTGGCTTCTTCCGCCGGGCTCTTCACCAAGTCATTGCTGCCGCGCGATCCCACCGGCGAGGTCGCGGCGATGCTGGCGCAACTCGATGCCGGCCAGCGCGTGCCGATGCATGCGGGCGCGTGGGCCTCGCGCGACGGCAAGCGCGCGCTGCTGCTGGCGCAGACCGCCGGCGCGGGCTCGGATACCGATGCGCAGGCAGAGGCGATGGCTGCCGTGCAGCAAGCCTTTGCCAGCGCCGCCGCGGTCGGCCCCTACCAGCTGGTGATGACGGGACCAGGCGTGTTCTCGGTCAAGGCGCGCGACACCATCCGGCACGACGTCGAGCGGCTCTCGGCCATCGGGCTGGCCATCATCGTCACGCTGCTGCTGGCGGTGTACCGCTCGGTGCCGCTGCTGGTGCTTGGGCTGGTGCCCGTGCTCAGCGGCGCGCTGGCGGGCATCGCCGCGGTCAGCCTGGGCTTCGGCGGTGCCGTGCATGGCCTGACGCTGGGCTTTGGCACCACGCTGATCGGCGAGGCGGTCGACTATTCCATCTACCTGTTCGTGCAGTCCGCGCAGTACACGCGCAATGGCCAGCGCGACCAGCGCGCCTGGCTGGGGGGCTTCTGGCCGACGGTGCGCCTGGGCGTGCTGACTTCGGTGTGCGGCTTTGCCTCGCTGCTGCTGTCGGGCTTCCCGGGGCTGGCGCAGCTGGGCCTGTATTCGATCGCGGGGCTCGCCACCGCCGCGCTGGTCACGCGCTTCGTGCTGCCGCAGCTGGTGCCGGCCACGCTGCAGCTGCGCGACGTCGCCCCGCTCGGCCGCAAGCTGCAATGGCTGGCGCAGCGCGCGCCCCGGCTGCGCTGGCTGGTGCTGCTTCTGGTCGCGGGCGCCTGCGTGGTGCTGGTCCAGCATCGCGGCACGCTGTGGGGCCGGGAACTGCAGGCGCTGAGCCCGGTATCGGCCAGCGACCAGGCGCTCGACAGCTCGCTGCGCGAGAACCTGGGCGCACCGGACGTGCGCTATCTCGTGGTGGTGTCGGGGCCGGACCAGGAATCCGTGCTGCAGGGCGCGGAGCGCGTCGCGCACGAGCTGGAGCCGCTGGTGGCGCAGAACTTCATCGGCGGCTACGAGAGCCCGGCGCGCTACCTGCCGAGCGCCGCCACCCAGCGCCAGCGCCAGGCCAGCCTGCCGCCCCCCGAGGTGCTGGCGCAGCGGCTGGATGCTGCCATCGCCGGCCAGCCGGTGCGCGCAGCGGTGTTCGCCCCCTTCCTGGCGCAGGCCGAAGCGGCCCGCACCGGGCCCCTGCTACAGCGCGAGAGCCTGCGCGGCACCTCGATGGCACTGGCGGTCGACGCCTTGCTGGTGCAGCGCGAAGGCCGCTGGAGCGCCACGCTGCCGCTGCGCGCGCCGGTGCATGCGCCCAACCATGCCAGCGCGGCCGACGGCGTCGACAGCGCCGCGGTGCGTGCCGCGATCCAGCGGGCGGGGGTGCCCGATACCCTGTTCGTCGATCTGAAGGGCGAATCGGACCGGCTCTATGCCAGCTACCTGCGCGAGGCCCTGCTGCTGTCGCTGGCCGGACTGCTGGCGATCATCGCGCTGCTGGCGCTGGCGCTGCGCTCGCCGCGGCGGGTGCTGGCCACGGTACTGCCGCTGGCCGCCGCCGCGTTGGTGGTGCTGGGCGGACTGGCGGCGCTGGGCCAGCCGCTGACGCTGCTGCACCTGGTCGGCCTGCTGCTGCTGGCCGCGGTCGGCTCCAACTACGCGCTATTCTTTAATGGCCCGGCGGCAGACGGCCAGGCGGCTGTCGCTTCCCCGCACACGCTGGTGTCGCTGCTGCTGGCCAACCTGACCACGGTCGCCGCGTTCGGCCTGCTGTCGCTGTCGAGCCTGCCGCTGCTGCAGGCATTCGGCCTGACGGTGGGCCCCGGCGCCGTGCTGGCGCTGTGGTTTTCGGCCATGCTCGCGCCCGCGGCCCCGTCCGCGGCGACGGGCAAGGCCGGGAGTGCAACATGAAGCCGCTATCCGCACCGGGCGCCGCCTTGCCCGAGGGTTCCCCCAGCCGCCCGTGGCGGCCCACCCCGCTGCTTTATGGCGCCGCCGCCGTGCACGTGGGCGCCATCGGTGCTCTGCTCGCTTACCCGCAGGGCCTGGGCTGGGCCGTGGCCGGCATCGGCGCGACCCATGCGGCGATGTGCGCGGCCGGCCTGTGGCCGCGCAGCACCTGGCTCGGCCCCAACCTGCTGCGCCTGCCGCCATCGGCCGAGGGCTGCGTGGCGCTGACCTTTGACGACGGCCCCAACCCGGACCTGACGCCGCAGGTGCTCGACCTGCTCGACCAGCACGGCGCCTGCGCGACGTTTTTCTGCATCGGCGAGCGCGCCGCGGCGCATCCCGGACTGGTGCGCGAGATCGTGCGTCGCGGCCATGCCGTGGAGAACCACAGCATGTACCACCGGCTGCACTTTTCGATGTTCGGGCCGGCGCGCATCCAGCGCGACATCGCTGCCGCGCAGCAGGTGCTGACGCAACTCACCGGCCAGGCGCCGCGCTTCTTCCGCGCCCCGGCGGGGCTGCGCAATCCCTTCCTGGAGCCGGTGCTGTGCCGGCTCGGGCTGCAACTGGCGGCCTGGACCCGGCGCGGCTTCGATACCCTCAGCGGCAACAACGCCGCGCACGTGGCGCGGCGCCTGGCCGGCGGGCTGGCCGGGCGCGACATCCTGCTGCTGCACGACGGCAACCCCGGCCTGGACCCTGCCGGCCGTCCCCACTGCACCACCGTGCTGCCGGGCCTGCTGGCCGCGATCGAGCGGGCCGGACTGCGCTGCGTGAGCCTGCGCGCCGTGGTGCCGCCGGGCTGAGCCGCCGCGGCTTGTTACAATTGGCGCTGCCTTCAGAGAATCCTTCCATTCGCCTCACCGAAGCTGTGTCCCCGCTCCTGTTCTCGCATTTCACGGCCACCAGCTGCCTCGGCACCGGCCTCGACGCCACCCTGGCGGCCCTGCGCGCGCAGCGCGGCGGCCTGGCGCCCTGCCGTTTCAGCGACGTCGCCCTTGATACCTACGTCGGCGAAGTGAAAGGCCTCGACGCCGTCACGCTGCCAGAAGCGCTGGCCGAGTTCGACTGCCGCAACCACCGGCTGGCGCAGATGGCCCTGGAGCAGGATGGCTTTGCCGCACGGGTGCGCGCGGCCTCGGCGCGCTACGGCGCCCACCGCATCGGTGTCTTTCTCGGCACCAGCACCGCGGGCGTGCTGCAGACGGAACTGGGCTACCGCCGGCGCGATCCGGCCAGCGGCGCGCTGCCGCAGGACTTCCACTACGGCGGCACGCATAACCCCTACTCGCTGCCGGCGTTCCTGCGGCAGCAGCTGGGCCTGTCAGGGCCGGCGGCGGCAGTGTCGTCGGCGTGCTCGTCCGGGGCCAAGGTGTTCAGCTCGGCGCGGCGCATGCTGGAGGCCGGGCTGATCGATGCGGCGGTAGTGGGCGGCGTCGACTCGCTGTGCCACACCACGCTGTACGGCTTCAATGCGCTGGAATTGCTGTCGCGCCAGCCGTGCCGGCCATACGACGTGGCCCGCAACGGCATCTCGATCGGCGAAGGCGCGGTGTTCGGCCTGCTTGAGCGCGTGACCGGCATGCTGGCTGACGATGCCATCCTGCTGGCAGGCATCGGCGAATCGAGCGACGCCCACCATATGTCGACACCACACCCGCAGGGACTCGGCGCGCGCATGGCGATGGCACAGGCGCTCGCCGGCGCGGGCATCGCGCCGGAGCAGGTCGGCTACGTCAACCTGCACGGCACCGCCACGCGCAGCAACGACGCCGCCGAAGCGCTGGCCATGGCCGCGGTGCTGCCCGGCACGCCGTGCAGCTCGACCAAGGGCGCCACCGGCCATGCGCTCGGCGCGGCCGGCGCGCTCGAGGCGGTGATCTGCGCGCTGGCGCTGCGCCACGGGCTGGTGCCGGCAGGCCTCAACACCACGCAGGTAGACCCCGCGCTCGACGTGAACTACCAGCTCGCCAATCAGGACGCCGATCTGCGCTACGCCATGAGCAATGCGTTCGGTTTCGGCGGATCCAACTGCAGCCTGCTGTTCGCCCGTGCGGACGCGGTTTCCCACTGAGCCAGCGCCATGCCGCAGCCCGTCTATATCGAAAGCATCGGCCTGCTCGGCCCCGGCCTGAGCGGCTGGCAGCAGGCCAGTGCCGTGCTCTCCGGGCGCACGCCCTACGCGCACGCGGCCACCGAACTGCCGCTTCCCGCCGGGCTGCCGCCGGCCGAGCGCCGCCGCACCGGGCCCACCGTGCGGCTGGCACTGGGCGTGGGCCAGCAGGCGGTGGCGGCCAGCGGCTGCGATGCCGCGCAACTGCCGACGATCTTCACCTCGTCCAGCAGCGACGGCCACAACTTCCATGCCATTTGCGAGGCGCTGGCGCAGCCTGAGCCGCTGATGTCGCCGACGCGCTTCCATAACTCCGTGCACAACGCGACCGCCGGCTACTGGTCCATCGCCGCCGGCGCGATGCGCGCCTCCAACGTGCTGTGCGCGATGGACGGCAGCTTTGGCGCGGGGCTGCTGGAAGGCGTGCTGCAGGCAAGCGCCGAGGCGGAGCCGTGCCTGCTGATCGCCTATGACACCGGCTATCCGGAGCCGCTGCACAGCTGCCGGCCGATTCCCGACCCGTTCGGCGTGGCCCTGCTGCTCACGCCGCAACCGAGCGCGCGTTCGCTGGCGCGCATCGCGGTGGCGCTGACGCAGGCGCCGGCCACCGTGATGCCGGACACGGCGCTCGAAGCGCTGCGCAACTCGGCCCCCGCCGCACGCGTGCTGCCGCTGCTGGCCGCCATCGCTCGCGGCGAGACCGGCACGTTGGTACTGGATTATCTGGACCCGCTGCGGATCGAAGCCGAAGTCACCAGCCCGGTCAGCCAGGCCCATGCCTGAGGGGATCAGGGACCGCGCCTGGATCGCGGCGCGCATTCCGCACCAGGGCAGCATGTGCCTGCTCGACGGCGTGGTGGCGTGGGACCCGGCATCGGTCCGCTGCACGGCAACCAGCCATACGCTTGCGGACAATCCACTGCGCGCGCAGGGCCGGCTGGCGGCGCTGTGCGGGATCGAATATGCCGCGCAGGCCATGGCGGTGCATGGCGCGCTGCTGGCCGAGGCCGAACCGGGCGGCGGCGCGCGGCAGCGCCCGCGCACGGGCTATCTTGCCAGCGTGCGCAAGCTGGTGCTGCAAGTGGAGCGGCTCGACGACATCCCGGCGCCGCTGGAGGTCACGGCGGAGCGCATCAGCGGCGAAGGCGCCAGCGTGCTCTACGCCTTTGTCGTCAGTGCCGCGGGACATACGCTGCTGTCGGGCCGCGCGGCGGTCATCCTGGATGCCGCCGCGCCAGGCGCTGACGCCGGCTGAAGCCTGCCGGCCAGCGCCCCCGCTTCAACGCGCCGGCAGGACCTTGCCCGACACCGAGCCGAAGCCGACGCGATAGCCGTCGCCCTGGCAGTAGCCGGTCATGATCACGTCGTCGCCGTCCTGCAGGAAGCTGCGCTGGCTGCCATCGGCCAGGGTCAGCGGCTCGGCGCCGTTGCGGGTCAGCTCGAGCAGGCTGCCGTAAGAGTCCGGCGTGGTGCCGCTGATCGTGCCCGAGCCCATCAGGTCGCCCACGCGCACATTGCAGCCCGACACGGTGTGGTGGGCCAGCTGCTGCGCCATGGTCCAGTACATCGCCTTGAAGTTGGTGCGGCAGAGGGTGCTGGGGGCCGCCGCGCCGGCGGGCTGCAGCGCGACTTCCAGCGCGATGTCGTAGGCGTTCTTGCCCTGCTGCTGCAGGTAGGGCAGCGGCTCGGGCGATTGCGCGGGATTGTCGCGGCGGAACGGCTCGAGCGCTTCCATGGTGACCACCCACGGCGAGATCGAGGTCCCGAAGCCCTTGCTGTTGAACGGCCCCAGCGGCACGTATTCCCATTGCTGGATATCGCGCGCGCTCCAGTCGTTGAGCAGCACCATGCCGAACATATGCGCGGGCGCATCGGCGGTGCTGACGGGCTCGCCCAGGGCCGAGGGCTTGCCGACGATAAAGCCCATCTCCAGCTCGAAATCCAGCTTGCGGCAGGCGCTGAAGACGGGGCGTGCCTCGTTCGGCAGCTTGATCTGGCCGTTGGGTCGGTGCAGCGGCGTGCCGCTCACCACCACCGAGCTGGCGCGGCCGTTGTAGCCGATCGGGATTTCCAGCCAGTTCGGCAGCAGCGCATTGTCCGGATCGCGGAACATGCGGCCGACGTTGGTGGCGTGCTCCTTCGACGAATAGAAATCCGTGTAGCCCGGAATCTCCACCGGCAGGTGCAGGGTCGCGCCCGACATCGGCACCAGCGCCTGGTCGCGCAAGGCCGCGTTATCGCGCAGCGCGGCGTCCGCGCCAGACAGCAGCGCGGTCAGGCGCCGGCGCGTTTCGCTCCAGACCGGCTGGCCCAGCGCGATAAAGCGGTTCAGGCTGGCCGCGGCAAAGGTGCCCCGGGCCGCTTCAGGCAGCAGGCCTGCCTGGTCGAGTGCGGCGAGGTCCAGGATCTGGTCGCCGATGGCAGTGCCGACACGAGGTGCCTGGCCTTGGGTGGAAAACACGCCGTAGGGCAGGTTTTGCAGCGAAAAATGGGTGTTGCCGTCGTTGGCGCTGTCGATCCAGCTGGTTTGGGGGGCGGTCATCGGGTGCTCCGAAAATTTCTGGCGGGCACGGCTGGCGTGCCTGCGGTAGTCTGGCGTGGTGTGCGCCTGCCTTCCCCGCCCTCTCCTGCAAGCAAGCGCAGGAAAAAGCGGCGGGATGGCAGACGCCGGCGATTCAGCGGACGTTCGGGTTGAAATGCTTCTTCAGGCCCTGCCAGCAGCTGTAGTACTCCTGCTGCAGCGACGCCGACTGCGCGGCGTACGGCGTCGGGCGGATCACGCCCGGCGTTTCGAACATGAACGCCATGGTGTTTTCGATGTGGTGCGGCGTCGAGGTGTCGGCGACGCTGGCCTTCTCGAACGTCTCCGCATCCGGGCCGTGGCCGCTCATGCAGTTGTGCAGGCTGGCACCGCCGGGGGCGAAGCCTTCGGCCTTGGCGTCGTAAACGCCGGAGATCAGGCCCATGAACTCGCTGGCGATATTGCGGTGGAACCAGGGCGGGCGGAACGAATCCTGCATGGCCAGCCAGCGCGGCCCGAAGATGACGAAGTCGATGGTGTCGACGCCCGGGGTGTCCGACGGCGACTGCAGCACCAGGAAGATCGACGGATCCGGATGGTCGTAGCTGATCGAGCCGATGGTATTGAAGCGGCGCAGGTCGTACTTGTACGGCGCATAGTTGCCGTGCCAGGCCACCACGTCGAGCGGCGAGTGGCCGATGTCGGCGCGCCACAGGTTGCCCTGGAACTTGGCCACCAACTCGAAGCTGCCCTCGCGGTCTTCATAGCTGGCCACCGGCGAGAGGAAGTCGCGCGGGTTGGCCAGCCCGTTCGAGCCGATCACGCCCAGGTCAGGCAGCCTGAACAGCGCGCCGTAGTTCTCGCAGATATAGCCGCGTGCCTCGCCGTCGGGCAGTTCCACGCGGAAGCGCACGCCGCGCGGGATCACCACGATCTCGTGCGGCTCGACATCAAGGCGGCCGAGTTCGGTCACCATCATCAGCCTGCCCTGCTGCGGCACGATCAGCATCTCGCCGTCGGCGTTGTAGAAGAAGCGGTCCTGCATCGAGCGGTTCGCCAGGTACAGGTGGATGCCGCAGCCGGTCATCGCGTCCGGGCCGCCATTGCCGGCCATGGTGACGATGCCGTCGACAAAGTCGGTCGGCACGGACGGCATCGCCGGGGGACTCCAGCGCATCTGGTTAGGCGACGGCGGCACCTGGTCGAAGCGGCTCAGGAAACGCGACTGTTCGATCAGGGTGAACGGCTGGTGCATCGCCGCCGGGCGGATCCGGTACAGCCAGGCGCGGCGGTTGTGCGCGCGCGGCGCCGTGAACGCCGTGCCCGACAACTGCTCGGCATACAGGCCATAGGGCGCGCGCTGAGGCGAGTTCCGGCCCACCGGCAGCGCGCCCGGCAGCGCCTCGGTGGCGAATTCGTTGGCGAAGCCGGACATATAGCCGTGCTCGGCAAGCTGGGTATGCGTGAGGTCCATGGTGTTGTCTGCGTCTCCGGGGTAGGGCATCAGCGCAGCGCGGGCGCACGGCGCGTGAATTACGTATTGTGCAATGAATTTACCATATCGTAATCATCGCAACCGGACGTGTCAAACCGCAGATGCGCGCGGGCAGCACGCGGCGCTCTAGCAGTTGTAGGCGGCGAACGGGGAAATGGGGAGGTTGCCGCTGACGGAGCCAGCAGCGGCCAGAAGCGGCAGGGAAAACAGGAAGGCTTGAAAGCGCCGGCTCAGGCAGTCGGGGCCTGCGGCGTCATGGCTGTCCCCGGAGGAAACGGTTCTCGGGACAAAAGCGGCTCGGCGCGCGCCCGCGGGCACGCGCCGTCTGCTGAGGGTGGCCTGGAGGCCCGCCGCCGGACCGGTCCGCAAGCATGCGGCCAGCCAGGCAGAAGGCGGATCAGACCGGTTTGGGGCCCTCGCCGGTGCCGGGGCCGAAACCGCCGCCGGAGGCCGGTGTCGCCGCCGGTGCCGGCGCGCTGCCGGCTGGCTGGCCGGCCATCGAGGCCGCGGTCACGCCGCCGTTGCGGCTGGCGATGAAAGCGTTGACGTCGGCGGCAAGATGCTGTGGCGCCAGCACGACTTCCAGGCCCAGCGCCTCGCAGGCCGCCAGGAAGGTCGACATGCGGGGGTCGGCCTGGCCCGATTCTGCCCGGAGGTAAGCCTCCCGGGAAATGCCCGCCTTGCGGGCGACGTCCTCCTGCTTGAGCTTGCGCGCGCGGCGCAGCGCCCGCAGTTGCCGGAACGGTTCGCTAGCGCCTCTCGGCACGGCTGTACTGTTCATGTCGGTCTCCAGTCACCAGTGAAAAAAAGTGCGCGGACGTGCATTCGAGTATAGAGCACGCAAAGCGTTCCGTATGTACCCGCCGAAACACTTTGTGCAGATTTCTTGCTGGCCCGTCATCTTGCGCCGGCATCAACCGGACGGCGCTCACCCAAGCGTCGGACAGTGCACTACGCCTTCGTGCCGCCTTGACAGTAACGGGCCCTCTCAATATGCGTTGACGTCACATGCTTAGCTGTATGACGTTATGGCCTCGCGAGCACAACAACGCAAGTCGGGGCAACTACCATGCATCGGGTTTCGTTGACAAACCGACCGGTCGTGCTATTCTTCGCTGCATGCAGAAAGGACACCTCACCCGCAAAGCCATCATCGAACAGGCGCTGGACGCCGCCGCCAAGGTCGGCTTCGAGCAGTTGTCGCTGGCCACGCTGGCGGCCGACACCAATATGTCCAAGAGCGGCCTGTATGCGCACTTCAAGTCCAAGGAGATGCTGCAGCAGGCCGTGCTGGACCTGGCGGTGGAGCGTTTCGGCGATATCGTGATCCGGCCGGCGATGCGCCATCCGCGCGGCATGCCGCGGCTGCAGGCGCTGTTCGAAGGCTACCTGGAATGGCTGGGCGGCACGGTGACCCAGGGGCGGTGCCTGTTCACGGCCCTGGGACAGGAGTATCGCGACCGGCCTGGCTCGATTCGCGACCTGGTGGTGCAGTCGCTGAAGGACTGGCACAGCACCATCGCGCGGGTGGTGGCGGATGCCATCGAGGAGGGCCAGTTCGGGCAGCACGTCGAGCCGCGCCAGTTCGCCTTCGAACTGTCCGGCATCGGCATGGCCTTCCAGCAGTCGTTCAAGCTGCTGGGGCGGCAGGATGCGGAAGCGATGGCACGGCTCGCCTTCGCGGCCCTGCTCGCGCGCGCGGCAGCAGGCGCGCCGCATCCCGCGGGGACATGACATCGGCGCCGGCGCTATCGCGCCGGCAGGCAGCAAACCGCTCCGGCGGGCTTTTTTTGTACTGAAAAAAGCACGACTGGTCGGTCTTTAAAGAAGCGCGAGACGCCTCCGGCCCGCCCGGATCCGATGACGTCGCGCAATCCAGAATCCATTGGAGGTGCAGGTCGTGACGCAAGCAGTCTCTTCTCCTTCCCCGGCTTCCCCTTCTGCCACCGTTGCGGCGCCGGCATTGCGCAGCAGCGAGGCATCGCCCCCGGCCAGCGGCGAGGGCACCTTGCGGCGTTTCAGGATGGGCCTGCAGCGCTTGCGCTGGCAGGCCGGCAGCGTGCTGATGCCCGCGGCGACGGCGCGCCGGCTCGAGCGCATCTGGTTCTGCCCGCCCCGGGCCGCCGCCACCTCCGCCGCCCGGCACGCGCTGGACCGAGCGCGCGCCGACTGGGCCCTGGTGACCGGCCATGGACCCAGCCGGCGCGTGCGGGTCTACCGCTGGGGCAGCGCCGGCCCGGTGGTGCTGCTCGCCCATGGATGGGGCGGCCATGCGGGCCAGTGGCATGCGGTGATCGAGGGCCTGCTGGCGGGGGGCATGCGCGTGGTCGCCTTCGATGCGCTGTCGCACGGCGCCTCCGATGCCGGGGCGCGCGGCGCCGCGCAGACTTCGGTGCTGGAGATGTCGCGCTCGCTGCTGGCGGCGGCGTGGCATGCCGGTCCGGTCCATGCCGTGGTGGCGCATTCCCTCGGCGGCGCGGCGGCGGCACTGGCGCTGCGCGAAGGCCTGCCCGCAAGCGCCGCGGTGCTGCTGGGCGCGCCCGCCGACATGCGCGCGGCATGCGCCGCGCTGGCGTGGCAGCTGGGCGTGGCGCCGGCCGTGCTGGCGCGCATGCAGCGCCACAGCGAACGCTGGCTGGGCCTGCCATGGTCGACGTTCAACGTGCCGGAGCTGGGCCGCACCCGCCCGGTGCCGCCGACGCTGGTGATCCATGACCGCGACGACAAGGAAGTGCGCTGGGAAGATGGCGCGGCCATCGCCGGTGCCTGGCCGGGCGCGCGGCTGGAGACCACCACCGGCCTCGGCCATCGCCGCATCCTGCGCGACCCCGCGGTGATCCAGCGCATCGCCGAATTTATCCGGCCGCAGTCAGAGCCGCGCCCGATGCCAGCATCCGGCGGCCTGGCCTTGGCCTGAGCCCGGAGACCATCATGTACCTGGTAAGCAACGATATGACCGCCACCCTGCCCGCCCGCAGTTCGCTGCGGCTGGTCGCCGGCCCGGGCGAACGGGTAGCAGTGCGCTGCACCGCGGGCGAACTGTGGCTGATCCGCGATGGCGATCCGAAGGACACGGCGCTGAGCGCGAGCGAGTGCTTCACCTTGGCCGACGCCGGCCATGTCGAGCTGTACGCGATCACCGCCGCCTCCCTGCATGTCAGCCGCTGCCAGGCCGCGGCCGATCCGGTTCGCAGCGCGTGGCGGCATCGGCTATGGCGCTGGCTGGGCCCGCGCAGCCACGGCTATACCGGCGCCGGCCGCTGACACGAGCCGCTGCCCCGTCCCCCTTCGTCATCCACCGACAAACCCTGCCGGCCTGCCGCGCCAGCGGGTTGATGTATGGGTGTGGGTCATGGCGGTTAATTGCGCATTGTCGTTCGGAAACGTAGTCAACCATGCCACGCGCAGGATGCCCGCGACGCAGTGTCAGCCAGTTTCGCCAAGCAGCATCTCGCGCAGCCGGAACTTCTGGATCTTGCCCGCGGGCGTGGCCGGCAGCGCCTCGCGCAGCACCAGTTTCTCGGGGATGTATTGCAGCGCCATCTTCTGTTGCCTGAGCCAGTCGACCATGCCGGCCATGTCGATCGACTGCCCCGCGCGTGGCACCACGAAGGCGCAGGCACGCTCGCCCAGCCGCGCATCGGGATAGGCCACGATCGCCACCTGTGCCACCGCGGGATGGCGGTACAGCAGGGTCTCGACTTCCAGTACGGGAATGTTCTCGCCGCCGCGGATGATCACGTCCTTGCTGCGGCCGGCGATGCGCAGGTAGCCATCGGCGTCGAGCCGGGCCAGGTCGCCGGTGTCGAACCAGCCGTCGGCATCGGTGCTGTTCAGGTGCGGCCGCTTCAGGTACCCGCCGAAATTCGAGCAGGCTCGCACCAGCAGGCGCCCGGTCTGCCCCGCGGGCAGGTCCGCGTCGGCGCCGTCCACCACCCTGATCTCCACGCCGGGCAGCGGGCAGCCGTCGGTGGTCGACGCACGCGTCTCGGGATCGTCCGGCAGGGTCATGGTGACGGCGCCGTTCTCCGACATGCCCCAGGCGGAGACGATGGTGGCGCCCAGCGTCGCGCGCGCGCGCTCCACCAGCGCGCCCGGGATCGGCGCACCGGCGCACAGGAAGGTGCGCAGGCTCGGCACCGGGGTGCCGGATTCGGCCACCACGCGGGCGAGGTCGGTCAGGAACGGGGTCGACCCCATGGTGAAGGTCACGCCTTGCTCGCGGATCAGCGCCGCCGCGCGCGCCGGGTCCCAGATATCCTGCAGCACCGCATGCGCGCCCAGCATCACCGGCATCATCAGTCCGTACATGAAGCCGGTCTGGTGCGCCATCGGCGAGGCCATCAGCACCACGTCGTCAGCGCCCAGGCCCAGCCGCGCGGCGTAGGCCACGATATTCGAGAACAGCGTGTTGGCGGTATGCATCGCGCCCTTGGGCTCGCCGGTGGTGCCGGAGGTATAGATCAGCTGCGTGACGTCGTCGGGACCCGGGCTGCCGTGCGGCAGCTGGGCCGGAGCAACGGGGGCGTCTTTCCCGGTCAGCAGCGCCTCGAAGCTGTCGGGACCCTCGCCGTCGGCGACGACGACGTGGCGCAGTGCAGGCAAGGCGCCACGCAAACCTCGCACCATCTGCGCATGCGCGAAGCCCCGGAACGTCTCCGGCACGACCACTACCTTGCACTCGGCATGCGCCAGCATGAAGGCCAGCTCGCGCTCGCGGAAGATCGGCATCAGCGGGTTCAGCACCGCGCCCAAGCGGGTGCAGGCCAGGTACAGCACGGTCAGGTGCCAGCCATTGGGCAACTGGCACGAGACCACATCGCGAGCGCCGATGCCCAGCCCGCTCAGCCCCGCCGCAACGCGGTCGGCCAGGCGCGCCAGTTCCGACCAGCTGTAGCGGGCCACGGTGCCGCGGTCCAGGCTGACCGCGGTCAGTGCCGGCGCATCGGGCCGCTCGCGCACGCAGTCGGCAAGGTAATCATTGATGGTGCGGTCATGCCAGTGGCCTGCCGCCACGCTCGCGGCACGGCGGGGCGCAATCAGTACGGCGTCGAAATCCATGGGCTGTCTCCTCGTTGGCGTTGCCGGGTCCGTCCGTAGCGTCAGGCTGGCACCGCTGCGCGCCCGGCGCGGCCGCGGGCGATGATGGTCTTCATGATCTGCGCGGTGCCGTCGCCGATCTGGAAGCCGAGCACGTCGCGCAGGCGCTGCTCCATCACGCCGCGGTCGTAGCCGCCGTGGCCGAACGACAGCAGGCACTGGTGCACCACGTCATACGCCAGTTTCGGCGCCCACCACTTGCACATCGCGGCTTCCGCGGTATGCGGCAGGCCACGGTCCTTCAGCCACAGCGTCTGCAGGCACAGCAGGCGCGCACCCTGCACCTGGGTCTCGAAGTCGGCAAGCGGGTGCGACACGCCCTGGAACGCCGCCAGCGGCTTGCCGAAGGCCTGGCGCTCCGCCACATAGGCCCAGGTCTCGTCCAGCGCGGCCTGCGCCACCGCCAGCACCTGCAGCCCGATCAGCGCGCGCGAGAAATCAAAGCCCTGCATCACCTGCACGAAGCCCTCGCCTTCGTTGCCGAGCAGGTGGCTCGCCGGCACGCGCACGTTCTCGAAGAAGATCGAGCCGCGCCCGATGGCGCGCTGGCCATGGCAGTCGAAGCGGTTGCGCGTGACGCCCGGCAGGTCCATCGGCACCAGCAGCGCCGACACGCCGCGCGCGCCGGCCTCGACCGGGCCGCTGCGGGCGAACACCACCGCGGCATCGGCCTGGTCGGCGGCCGAGATCGAGGTCTTCTCGCCGTTGAGCACATAGTGGTCGCCGTCGCGCTCCATGCGCAGGCGCAGGTTGGCGGCGTCGGAGCCGCCGCGCGGCTCGGTCAGCGCGATCGCCAGCAGTGCTTCGCCGCGCGTCAGGCGCTGCAGCCACGGGCCGGCAAGCTCCGGGCGCGCATGGTGCGCCAGGATCTGCCCGTTCAGCGACGCCAGCAGGTTGATATACGACAGGCTCAGGTCGGCGCGCGCCACTGCTTCGTGGATCACGCCGGCCGCGAGCGAGCCCATGCCCTGCCCGCCATACTGTTCCGGCAGCTCGGGCGCGATAAAGCCCATCTCGCCCATCTCGCGCATCAGCGCGCGGTCGAGCACGCGGGTACGGTCTCGCTCCAGGCAGCCGGGCGCGACGCGCGCGTCGGCAAAGCGGCGGGCATGTTCGGCCAGCGCCGACAGGTCTTCGTCAAGGTAGGGATTCATGGCTGTCTCCGCGCGGTCCGGTCGGCTTACTTGGCGTACTTGCGGAAGTCCGGCTTGCGCTTTTCCTGGAAGGCGCGCACGCCCTCGCGCGACTCTTCGGTGTCGTAGTAGAGCTTGAGCGCATACATGCCCATGCCGGCGATGCCACCCTGGTGCGCCGTGTCCATGTTGAACGAGCGCTTGGCGATGGCGATCGCGGTCGGGCTCTTCTCCATGATCTCGTCGCACCACTTCTGCACTTCGGCGTCGAGCTGCTCCTGCGGCACCACGGCATTGACCAGCCCCATCGCCAGCGCCTCGGCGGCGGGATAGCGGCGGCACAGGTACCAGATCTCGCGCGCCTTCTTCTCGCCGACCACGCGCGCGAGGAAGGCGGTGCCATAGCCCGGGTCGACCGAGCCGACACGCGGCCCGACCTGCCCGAACACGGCCTTGTCCGAAGCGATGGTGAAATCGCAGATCGTGCACAGCACGTTGCCGCCGCCGATGGCATAGCCCTGCACGCGCGCGATCACCGGCTTGGGCACGTCGCGGATGGCGTTGTGCAGTTCTTCCATCGGCAGGCCGATGGTGCCGCGGCCGTCGTACTGGCCTTCGTGCGCGGACTGGTCACCGCCGGTGCAGAAGGCCTTGTCGCCGGCGCCGGCCAGCACGATGGCGCCGATCTCGCGGTCATAGCCGGCGCGGTTGATGGCGTGGATCAGTTCGTCACAGGTGCGGCCGCGGAAGGCGTTCATCTTTTCCGGGCGGTTGATGATGATCCAGGCCGCGCCGTTGCGCACTTCATAGCGGATGTCTTCGTATTGCATGGTCGTCTCCGTTGTCTGTCTGGGAGTGGGTTGCGCTCAGCCGTTCATGGTCAGGCCGCCCGATACGCTCAGCACCTGTCCGGTGATGAAGGCGGCATCGTCGCCGGCGAAGAACAGCACCGCGCCGGGCAGGTCGTCGGGCTGGCCGATGCGGCCCAGCGGGATCGAGCGGGTGAAGGCTTCCACCAGCTTCTCGGGGTTGCCCGCGCCCTGCTTGTAGTCCTCGAACAGCGCGGTCTCGGTCGGCCCCGGGCACACCACGTTCACGGTGATGCCGTGGCGCGCATGCTCGCGCGCGATGGTCTTGGAGAACGACACCAGCCCACCCTTGCACGCGGCATACACCGCTTCGCCGGAGGACCCCACGCGCGCGGCATCGGAGGCGATATTGACGATGCGCCCGGCTTTGCGCGCCACCATGCCCGGCAGCACCGCGTGGTGCATGTGCAGGGCGCCGGTCAGGTTGATGGCGATCAGCCGCTCCCACTGCGCCGGCTCGGTCTTGACGAACGGACGGAACACGTCCCAGCCGGCGTTGTTGACCAGCACGTCGATGGGGCCCAGCTCCTGCTCCACCGCCGCCACCGCAGCGTCGACGCTGGCGCGATCGGTAATGTCGCAGCGCACGGACAGCGCGCGGCCGCCGGCATCGCGGATCTGCGCCGCCACGCGTTCGCCTGCCTCCGGGTTCAGGTCGAGCACGCCGACCGCTGCTCCGGCGCGCGCAAAGCGCAAACAGGTTGCGCCGCCGATACCGCCACCACCGCCGGTCACGATGACCGTCTTGCCTTCGAGTCCTTGCACAGCCGTTCTCCTTTCAGGGTTCCGGTGCTATCGTGCCGGCGGTGCCGCCGCCACCTGCCCCGTCATTTACGTAAATATGTTTACATATAATAGGAGCGACTGGCACCGTGCGCAAGGCAGCAAACCTTTGGAAAAGACTATGGTTAACCCCGAAATCGGAGGCGAAATTTCCGCCAATGCCCGCATGGAACTGGCCAACCGGCTGTTCTTCCGCCTGTATCAATGCGCAAATATGTTGCATAAAACGGGGTCACGGGCGGTGGAAGCGGAAGGCCTCACGACGCAGCAGTGGGCAGTGCTGGGCGCGCTGTCGCGTCCCGAAGCCGCCGATGGCATGAGCGTCGGTGATCTGGCGCGCTACCTGATGGTGAGCCGCCAGAACCTGTCCGGGCTGGTGGGCCGGATGGAACGCGACGGTCACGTCACGCTGGCGCCGGACGGGCGCGACCGCCGCTCGCGGCTGGTACGGATGAGCGAGCCGGGCCGCGAGGTGTGGCTGCACCAGGCACAGCCCAAGATCCGGCAGTACTACGAGCAGGCGCTGGACGGCTTCTCCACCAACGACCTGACCCACACGCTGCATTACCTGCTGAAGCTGCTGGACAACATGCGCGCGCTGGATACGCCGGAGGGCGGCGACAGCGGCCCGGCAGCGGACTAAGGCAGGCCGCTGTATCAGGACTGATACATAGCGAGCTACGGCGCGGTCGCATGCACGGCGGCATCTGCCGCTGCGCGGCGCGCCACGCCGGCTGGCGCGCGATATGCGTCGGTGTGGGGTTGCTCAGGCCCCCGGTGCAGTGCCGGGACACCCTGGACCACTGCCCCGGCTTGCTGCGATCGGTCGCGTGCGCGCAGCCGGGACGGCGTCCGATCGATCCTTACCGGAGATCCCGCCATGACCCGCTATATCGTGCTAGCCAGCTTCACCGACCAGGGCATCCGCGCCGTCAAGGACACCACCAAGCGCGCCGCGGCGGTGCGCGAGATGGGCGCGCGCTTCGGGGTGCAGATGAAAGACATCTACTGGACCCTGGGCAAATACGACATCGTGCTGACCGTCGAGGCCCAGGATGACGCCAGCATGACCGCGTTCGGCCTGGCGGTCGGCGCGCTCGGCAACGTGCGCACGCAAACCCTGCGCGCCTTCGATCTCGACGAGATGCAGGGGATCATCGACAAGATGAGCTGAGCCGCGCTGGCCCTGTCGTTGTCATGAAGAACGCCCGCCATGGCGCCTGGCGGGCGTTGTCGCTGCTGGCAGACGCTCTGTTTCCGGATATCCGACGGCCTTGTCAGACGGCGCCCGATACCTGGGGCCGTGGCACAGCGCTGACACTCATACTGCCAACTTCCGGAGAGCGCCATGCCTGGCAAGAATATCCATGTCGTGCCGACCCATAACGGCTGGGCCGTCGAAGCGGAAGGACGCTCCGGCAACCAGCAGCGCTTCACTTCGATGGCCCATGCGATTGCTACCGGCACGGAGAAAGCCCGGCGTGCAAAGGTCGAGTTGCTGATCCATGGCAAGGATCACCAGATCATGGAGCGCAACTCGTTCGGAAACGCTGCCGCTGATGCCCACGGGTAGTTGCGGGACACCATCGTGCAGGGCACCATCGGCATCGTTCCTGGACGAATCCACTCGCTGACAAGCCGATGCGCAATTTGAAAGGTTTCTACATCCTTCTGGTCGCCGTCACCATTGCGTTCATCTGGATACTGCTGCCCTTCTACAGCGCGATCCTGTGGGGCACCATACTTGCCATCCTGTTCCAACCCATGCACCGCAGGCTGACGGTGCGATTCGGCAACCGGGAAAATCTCGCGGCGCTGACCACGCTGCTGGTCTGCGTGCTGATGGCGATTGTCCCGGTGTTCCTGATGATTGCCACACTCGCGCAGGAAGTCGCCCTTGCCTACCAGCAGATCCGGACCGGCAAGTGGGACTTCGGGCAATACTTCCAGACCGCCGTGCAGGCCCTGCCGGCTTCGGTCGAGGCCTGGCTGAACCAGATCGGGCTGGCCGACGTCGCCGGGTTGCAGGCTAAGCTGACCGAAGGTGCCGCCCGCATCAGCCAGTTCATGGCGGCCCAGGCTGTCGCCATTGGCCAGAACACGCTGCAGTTCGCCGTCGGCCTCGGCGTCATGCTGTACCTGGTGTTTTTCCTGCTGCGTGACGGCGCGGTGATTTCCCATCGCTTGCGCGAGGCCATGCCGCTGAACGACGCGCACACCCGCCGGCTGGTCAACCGGTTCACCACCGTGGTCCGCGCCACGGTCAAGGGCAACATGGTCGTGGCGGTGGTCCAGGGAGTACTGGGCGGCCTGGCTTTCCTGCTGCTGGGCATCAACGGCGCCTTGCTGTGGGGCACGCTGATGGCGTTCCTGTCCTTGCTGCCGGCCGTCGGCGCTGCGCTGGTGTGGGGCCCCGCCGCGATTTATTTCCTGCTGGCCGGCCCGCTCTGGAAGGGCGTCGCGCTGATTGTCATCGGCACCCTGGTGATTGGCGCGGTCGACAACCTGCTTCGCCCTGTCCTCGTCGGCAAGGACACCAAGTTGCCGGACTGGGTCGTGCTGGTATCGACCCTGGGCGGCATGTCTGTGTTTGGCATCAACGGCTTTGTGATAGGTCCGCTGATTGCCGCGCTGTTTATGTCGTGCTGGGATATCTCGGTGATCGAGGATCGCGACGACACCATCTGACCGGCCCGCGCTGACGATTCGCCGTCGCCCCGTTTCGCCGTCGCTCCGTTTCGCCGTCGCTCCGTTTCGCCGGTTTCAGAATGTTGACCAGGCAACCGGGCCTGTGCCGATAAAATTCCTAGAAACAAGAATTATTCTCATTTATTATTCGGCCTTTCGTAGCTTTCGCCCCGGGCCGTCATGCTGTTCCGCCGTCTTGCCATACCCGCCGCTGCCAGCTCCCTGCTGCTGCCTGCCGCTGTCTCCCACGCCGCCGAAGCACTTGCCACGCTGCCATCCGTGACGGTCAGCGCCGCCGGCGATGGCCAGACCGACGTCGGTTTCGCCACGCGGCGGGCGGCCGGCGTGACCAAGTCAGGGGAATCGGCGGCCGACGCCGCGCAATCGATCACCGTGATCACGCGCGACCTGCTCGACAGCCAGCAGGCGCAGAACCTCGGCGACGCGCTGCAGAACTCGGCCGGCGTGGTCACCAACACCTATGGCCGGCGCGGCTGGGACGACTTCATCATCCGCGGCCAGCGGGCCTCGGAATCGGTCTTTGCCGACGGGCTGCTGGTCGACAGCAACAACCGCGTGGCGCAGGAACTGTTCGGCGCGGAGCGCGTGGAAGTGCTCAAGGGCCCGGCCTCGATACTGTTCGGCGCGGTGCAGCCCGGTGGCCTGGTCAACATGGTCAGCAAGCGCCCGCGCGCGGAACTGTTCGGCGAGCTGGGCCTGACCGTCGGCAACTACGGCTTGCGGCAGATGACGGTCGACCTTGGCACGCCGCTGGCCAAGGACAGCAAGGCCGCGTTCCGCCTGAGCGCACTGATGATGAACAGCGACGATCCGACCGACTATGTCTGGTATCGCAATCGCTGGATCGCGCCGTCGCTGACGCTCGACCTTGGCGCGCGCACGGATTTCACCATCCTGGCCAGCCACAACCAGCGCAACTACGTGCGCCAGCAGGGCTTGCCAGTGAATGGGACGCTGGTGCCGAACCGCAATGGCGTGGTGCCGGCCAGCCGCTTCATCGGCGAACCGAATGCGCCCTCCTATGACGGCGAGCAGGACCGCGTCGGCTACGCGCTGACGCACCGCTTCGACTCTGGCTGGACCCTGAACCAGAACCTGCGCTACCAGGCATCGTCGCTGAGCGGCACGCTGGTATCGGCCGGCACCATGGCGCTCGACAGCCAGACCATGAACCGCAGCGGCACGCAGCAGAGCTTCTCGGGAGACTCGTTCGGGGTCGACACCAACGTGCAGCGCACCTTTGCGTTCACGGGCCATGCCCACAGCGTGACCTTCGGCGTCGACTACCGGCATACGAAGGAAGACCGGCTGCAGAAGACATGCCGCGTCGCCGCGCTGAACGTCTACCACCCCGTCTACGGCGCCAGCATCAACTGCCCGTCCGCCTATAGCCTCGATGCGACCGATACGCTGGATGCGCTCGGCCTCTACCTGCGCGACCAGATCCGTCTTGCGGAGCGCTGGACCGTGACCGGCGGCGTGCGCTACGAATCGGCGCGGACCGGCACGACGGACCGGCTGGCAGCAGCGCGCTCCATCAACGACAGCAACGCCGTCACCGGCAGCGCGGGCGTAATGTATGACCTGACCAGCTGGGCGCGGCCCTACGCAAGCTTCGCCACGTCGTTCCTGCCGAACGCCGGCACCGATGCCAGCGGCGCCACCTTCAAGCCCGAGAAGGGCCGCCAGTACGAAGTGGGCGTCAAGTTCGACATGCCGGACAAGTCCGGCCTGCTGACGCTCGCCGCGTTCGACCTGACGCGCACCAATGTGCTCGGCAGCGATCCGGTCAATACGGGATTCAGCGTGGCCGTCGGCGCACAGCGCTCGCGCGGGCTGGAAGTGGAGCTGACGCAGGATCTCGGCAATGGCCTCAGCGTGTCGGCGGCCTATGCCTATATCGCCGGCGAAGTCACCGAGGACACCACCGCCGCGAACGTCGGCAAGCCGCTCAACAGCGTGCCGCGGCACAGCTTCTCGGTCTGGAGCCAGTATCGCCTGCGCGGCGCGCTCGCCGGCTGGTACGTCGGTGCCGGCGTGCGCGGCGAGAGCGCCAAGCGCGGCTACAGCTTCAGCTACACCGTGCCGGGCTACGCCGTCGCCGATCTGGCCGTCGGCTACGTGGCCTCGCACTGGCGCGCGGCATTCAACGTCAAGAACGTGTTCGACAAGATGTACTATGCGGGTGGCCTCAACAACAACGTGCTGCCGGTGGGCAATCCGCGCGTAGCGATGCTCAACGTGACGATGAACTATTGAGGCCGAGGTGGTGTCCCGCCCGCGATGCGAGACACCACCGATCCTTGCGGCCAGGCCGAAGCAGGCTCGAGTATCTGCCCGCCGCCATAGCTCGACTGCACCGGCACCGGTCCGCCCGCCGTCATCCTGATCGCGCAATACTTGAACTCGGGAATCTTGCCGAACGGGTCCAGCGCCGCGTTGGTCAGCTTGTTGATCGCCGCCTCGTAGTAGCAGAACGGCACGAACACCGCGCCGCGCGGCGTGCCGGCATCGGCGCGCGCATACAGCGTGACCTCGCCGCGCCGCGACGACAGCGTGACCACGCCGCCCGGCGTGCCGCCAAGCGCGTCGAGGTCCAGCGGATGCACCAGCGCCACCGGATCGGGTTCGATCGCGTCCAGCACGCCGGCGCGCCGCGTCATGCTGCCGGTATGCCAGTGCTCGAGCTGGCGCCCGGTGATCAGCACCATCGGGTAGTCCGCGTCGGGCCGCTCCGCCGCCGGAATGATGTCGGCGGGAACGAAGCGGCCCCGGCCAGTGGCGGTCGGGAAACTGTCGGTGAAGATCACCGGCTCGCCCGGATCGCCCTCTTCCATGCATGGATAGGTCACGGCGTGCTCGCGCTCCAGCCGCTCCCAGGTCATGCCGCCGATGCTCGGCATGGCCTGGCGCATCTCGTTGAACACGTCCTCGACGCTGTGGTAGCGCCAGTCCAGCCCCAGCTGCGCCGCCATCTGCCGGATGATCCACAGGTCCTGGCGCGCCTGCCCCGGCGGATCCAGCGCCTGCCGGCCGAGCTGCACGGTGCGGTCGGTGTTGGTGAAGGTGCCGGTCTTCTCGGGGAAGGCCGAGGCCGGCAGCACCACGTCGGCCAGGTACGCCGTCTCGGTCAGGAAGATATCCTGCACCACCAGGTGGTCGAGCGATGCCAGCGCTTCGCGCGCATGCTCGGCGTCCGGGTCGGACATCGCCGGGTTCTCGCCCATGATGTACATGCCGCGCACTTCGCCGCGCTCGATCGCCTGCATCACCTCGACCACGGTCAGGCCGGGCTGGCGGTCCAGCGGCATGCCCCACTGCGCTTCGAAGCTGGCGATCGCCAGCGGATCGTCGACGCGCCGGTAGTCCGGGTACATCATCGGGATCAGCCCGGCGTCGGAAGCGCCCTGCACGTTGTTCTGCCCACGCAGCGGATGCAGCCCCGTGCCGGGCCGCCCGATCTGTCCCGTCATCAGCGCCAGCGCGATCAGGCAGCGCGCGTTGTCGGTGCCATGCACATGCTGCGAAACCCCCATGCCCCACAAGATCATCGAACTGTTCGAGGTGGCATAGACGCGCGCGACTTCGCGGATGGTCTGGGCGTCGATGCCGCAGATCGGCGCCATCAGCTCGGGGCTGTACGCGGCCACGTTGCGCTGCAGCTCGTCGAAGCCGATGGTGCGGCTGTCGATGAAGTCCTGGTCGACCAGGCCCTCGTTGACGATCACATGCATCATCGCGTTGAGCAGCGCCACGTCGGCGTCGGGCTTGAACTGCAGGAAGTGCCAGGCGAAGCGCGCCAGGTCGGAGCGGCGCGGATCGGCCACGATCAGTTTGGTGCCGTTCTTCACGGCGTTCTTGATCCAGCTGGCCGCGACCGGGTGATTCACGGTCGGGTTGGCGCCGATCACGATCACTACCTCGGCCTTGTCGACATCCATCACCGGGTTCGACACCGCGCCCGAGCCGATCCCTTCCAGCAGCGCCGCCACCGACGAGGCATGGCACAGCCGCGTGCAGTGGTCGACATTGTTGCTGCCGAAGCCGGTGCGCACAAGCTTCTGGAACAGGTAGGCCTCTTCATTGCTGCCCTTGGCCGAGCCAAACCCGGCCAGCGCGCGCTTGCCATGAGTGTCGCGGATCTGCGCGAGCTTGCCGCCGGCCAGCGCCAGCGCCTCTTCCCAGCTGGCTTCGCGGAACACGTCCATCACGTGGTCGGGGTCCATGACGAAATCGCCCCGCTTGGGCACGCCGTCGCGGCGCACCAGCGGCACCGTCAGCCGCTGCGGATGCTGGACGTAGTCAAAGCCGTAGCGGCCTTTCACGCACAGGCGCTGGTGGTTGGCCGGGCCGTCGCGCCCTTCCACGAACAGGATGCGGTTGTCCTTGACGTTGTAGGTCAGCTGGCAGCCGACGCCGCAGTACGGGCACACCGATTCCACCTGCTTGTCGGGCACCGCCAGCGCGGCATCGCGCGCGGGCATCAGCGCGCCGGTCGGGCAGGCCTGCACGCATTCGCCGCAGGCAACGCAGGTGGACGCGCCCATCGGGTCGTCCATGTCGAATACGATGCGGGCCTCGTCGCCACGCAGCGCCAGCCCGATCACGTCGTTGACCTGCTCGTCGCGGCAGGCGCGCAGGCAGCGGGTGCACTGGATGCAGGCATCCAGGTTGACCGCGATGGCCGGATGCGACAGGTCCGCCACCACGCGCTGGCGCGGCGCGAAGCGCGGCTTGCCGAGCTCCAGCTTCGCCGCCCACTGGTCCAGTTCGTTGTGGCGGGTGTAGTCCGCTTCCGGCATGTCCGACTGCAGCAGTTCCAGCACGGTGCGCTGGGCGCGACGGGCGCGCTCGGAGTCGGTCTGCACCTGCATGCCCGCGGCGGGATAGCGGCAGCAGGACGGCGCCAGCACGCGCTCGCCCTGGATCTCGACCATGCACGCGCGGCAGTTGCCGGCGGGCTCGAGGCCGTCCTTGTAGCACAGGTGCGGCACCTCGAAGCCTTCGCGCTGCGCCACCTTCAGCAGGCTTTCGCCGGGCTGCGCGCTGACTTCACGGCCGTTGAGGGTAAAGGTGACGGCCGGCTCGGCGGATTCGACTAGCGCGCGTTCGGCGCGGGTCAGTGCATTCATGTCTGTCTCTCAGGCTCGGTCGGCATCAGGCCAGTTCGTGCGGGAAGTACTTGATTACGCAGTCGACCGGGTTCGGCGCGGCCTGTCCCAGCCCGCAGATCGAGGCATCGCGCATCACCGCGGACAGGTCATCCAGCGCCGCCAGGTCCCACTTCGGCTGGCGGATCAGCTCGAGCGTCTTGGCCGTTCCGGTGCGGCAGGGCGTGCACTGCCCGCACGACTCGTGCTTGAAGAAGTGCATCAGGTTGCGCGCCGCCTGCGTGGCGCTGTCGTGGTCGGACAGGATCACGATCGCGGCCGAGCCGATAAAGCAGCCGTAGGGCTGCAGCGTGTCGAAGTCGAGCGGGATATTGCCCAGCGCCGCCGGCAGGATGCCGCCCGACGCGCCGCCCGGCAGGTAGCCGTAGAACGCATGGCCGTCGAGCATGCCGCCGCAGTATTCGTCGATCAGCTCGCGCACCGTGATCCCGGCCGGCGCCAGGTGCACGCCAGGGCGTTTGACCCGACCGGAGACCGAGAACGAACGTAGCCCCTTGCGCCCGTTGCGCCCCTGCGCGGCAAACCACTCCGCGCCCTTCTCGATGATGTCGCGCACCCAGTAAAGGGTTTCGAAGTTGTGCTCCAGCGTGGGCCGGCCGAACAGCCCCACTTGCGCCACGTAGGGCGGACGCAGCCGCGGCATGCCGCGCTTGCCCTCGATCGATTCGATCATCGCCGATTCTTCGCCGCAGATATACGCGCCCGCGCCGCGGCGCAACTCGATGCGCGGCAAGCCCGGCAGCGGCGGGTCCTGCTGCAGCTGCTGCAAGGCCTCGGCCAGCAGCGCGCGGCAGCCGGCATACTCGTCGCGCAAATAGATGTAGATCGCCGCGACGTCGACCACGTGCGCCGCGATCAGCATGCCCTCGAGGAAGCGGTGCGGATCGCGTTCCAGGTAGACGCGGTCCTTGAAGGTGCCGGGCTCGCCCTCGTCGATATTGACGGCCATCAGCCGCGGCGCGGCTTCGCCGCGCACGATGCGCCATTTGCGCCCGGTCGGGAAGCCCGCGCCGCCCAGGCCGCGCAGGCCGGAGTCTTCCATCGTGGCCAGCACCGCGGCCGGGTCGATGTCGCCGCCGGCCAGGGCCTGCAGCAAGGCATAGCCGCCGTCGCGCCGGTAAGCGTGGTAGTCGATATGGGGTTCGGGCGCATGACGCACCGCTCTGGCCTGCACGGCGGTGCCGATCGCCTCGGCCGTTGCATGGTCGACCGGGTTCTGTCCGACCAGCGCGGCGGGCGCCTTCTCGCAGCGACCGATGCAGGGGGCGGCGATCACCCGCACCTCGGTGCCGAGCAGCGCGGGCAGCTTGTCGATCAGCGCCTGCGCACCGGCCAGCTCGCAGGCAATGCCTTCGCATACGCGCACCGTCAGCGCGGGTGGCGGCGCGATCTGGCCGTCGGCATCCTCGCGCACCACGTCGAAGTGGTGGTAGAAGGTGGCGACCTCGTAGACCTCGGTCATCGACAGCCGCAGCTCGCTGGCCAGCGCCACCAGGTGCGGCATGGCAAGCTGGCCGTAGCGGTCGCTGATGCAATGCAGGTGTTCGATCAGCAGGTCGCGCCGGCGGGGCATGTCGCCCAGCGCCACGCGCACTTCGGCCAGCGCGGCCGCGTCGACCTGCCGGCCCTTGGGCTGGCGGCGCTTGCGCTGCCGGCTCAGGCCGGTCGCCTCGAGGGGAATGACAACCTGGTTCATGGCGTGCCTGGATGGTGGTTGTGGGTATGCGCTGCGCGATCAGGAAGGCGCCCGGTGGGCCGCCCTCCTGTCGTGCCTTGTTGTTGTCGTATTGTGCTACCGGGCGCGGCGGCTGTGCAGGCATCGCAGCCGCACGCGCCCGGGTCCTGCCGGCGCCGCTGGGCGCCGTACTGCTTTCTTCATCAGGTCAGGTCTTCGGGCACGGTACGGTAGCCCATCGGCGCAGCGGTGTTGGCATGCACGTACTTGCGGGCATGGGCCTCGCGCATCGGCTTGAGCACGAACAGCGCCATTGCCGCGGTCAGTGCCGCCATGCCGGAGGCCACCATGAATACCGCATGCCAGCTGCCGGTGGCGGCGGTGATCACGCTGGAGAACGGCACCAGCAAGGCCGCCGTGCCCTTGGCGGTGTACAGCAGGCCCGCGTTGGTGGCGGCAAACTTGGGCCCGAAGGTGTCGCCGCAGGTGGCCGGGAACAGGCTGTAGATCTCGCCCCAGGCAAAGAACACCACGCCTGTCAGGATCACGAATGCGACCGGATGGTGGCCGTACTTCGACAGCAGCAGGATACCGACGGCCTCCACCCCGAAGGCAAAGAACATGGTCCGTTCACGGCCGATATGGTCGGAGATCCAGCCAAAGAACGGGCGCGTCAGGCCGTTGAGCACGCGGTCGATGGTCAGCGCGAAGGTCAGCGCCGGCAGGGTCAGGCCGAGGATCGAGATCGGCGCTTCGTGCAGGCCGAAGTCCTTGGCGATCGGGCCCAGCTGCGCGGTGGCCATCAGGCCGCCGGCGGCCATCATCACGAACATCGCGTACATGACCCAGAAGATCGGCGACTTCAGCACCTCGCGCGGCGACGCGTTGTAGGTGGCGGCGGCCTTCAGCGTGGTCTTGACCTCGCTCAGGATCTTTGCCGACGGCGGGTACAGGGCCATGCCGAGGATGAACACCACCAGCCCCTGGCCGAGGCCGAACCACAGGAACGCAGCCTCATAGCCGGAGGTCTTGATCATGTTGGCGATCGGCACCACGGTAAGCGCCGAGCCGGCGCCGAAGCCGGCCGCGGTGATCCCCGCCGCCAGGCCGCGGCGATTCGGGAACCACTTCAGCGCATTGCCCACGCAGGTGCCATACACCGCGCCCGCGCCCAGGCCGCCGATGGCCGCCGCGACGTAAAGCATGGGCAGCGAGGATGCCACCGAGTTCAGCGCCCAGGCCACCGCGCACAGCAGGCCGCCGCCCACCACCACCGGGCGCGGGCCATACTTGTCGACCAGGTAGCCCTCGATCGGCACCAGCCAGGTTTCGGTAACAACGAAGATGGTGAATGCGACCTGGATCGCGGTACGGCCCCAGCCGTATTTGTCGTCGATCGGGTTGACGAACAGGGTCCAGCCGTATTGCATGTTGGCGATCATCGCCATGCAGATCACGCCGAATACCAGTTGCACCCACGGCGACGCAAAGCGCGACGTGGACTCCCTCTGCTGCAATTCCATGATGTCTCCTTATAGCGGCGAACCGCCAAGGTGGAAGATGGGCGCCTGTAGACGCCTCTGCGTGACTCTCGGTCGAAGAACAGCTGAGCCGTTCTAGTGCTATACGGTATGTGATATATCAGGTAAGTCAAGCGTATTCTTCGCGGCTATGCAGCATGCAGCCGCGTTACCTGGCGCCGTAGCCGCCCCGGCGCGCCTGCGACTGGTGCGCAAGCTGCATCAATGGCGGTTCCGGCAGCATCAAGAGTCCTTGGAAATCAAGCAGTTGCCCTGCGCCGCCAGATCAATCCGCCGACGCATTGCATCCGCAAGCATGCCGGGGATCGCGCCATCGAAAAACCGGGAAAACGATCGGTTCGGGAAAGTCCCTAGATGCAGACATGCAGGCCTGGCAGTGTCCGTATCGATATGGAATGTCGGGGAATGCACGCGCTGCTGGGGGGATTCTGGCAGCTGGAAGACAAGTAGCGCGAAGGGGCGGCAGACATTAGCCAATCGCGAATAGATAGACAGGGAAGGAAGACGGGAAGCGTGGCGGCCGTGCTCGCCGTGATGGTCGCAAGGGATGTCGGCCGCTACAGCCCTTGCCTTCAGCGCTTCAGCGCGCAAGCGCCGAGCGCGCGCCGGCCTCAGGCATAGGCGAGTTCACCAGCGGAGGGCACGATGCGCGACGTGCTGGCGCGGCCCACGCCGTCGCTATGCTGGTTCGAGCCCAGGCCGGCGAAGCGGCCGTGGTCCTGCGCGGTGACCAGCACATCCATGGGCAGGCGCGTGGCCAGCAGCGTGGTCACGCCCACACCGACAGCGATCAGGGCCAGGCCAAGGGCGACGAGAAGAGCGACTTCCATTTGAAAACTCCAGTAACGTTGTGATCAGGAGTTTCCATTATATGCTGCGCCGCACTATGTGTAAATATCCTGTATGTAATATATCAGTAGAGCTTTTGCACTAATCCAACACTGGCTCGATGCCCTCCTCTTCATACCGTCGTGGGTTCGCGCCGTTGGACCGGCGGCTCCTGATACTCCTGGCCGCGCAAGGCGTCCCAGATCGCCGCGGCGTTGGGCTTCAGTGACCGGCTCTTGCGCCGCACCAACATCACCGTCGACGTCACCTGGGGCCGCAGCGGGCGCATCACGGCGGCCGGATGCATGCCGCCGGCCTGCGCGCGCGACGGCAGAACGCCGATGCCCAGCCCCAGCGCCACCATGCCGAACACCGCGGCGAAATGGCCCAGCAACTGCAGCGAGCCCGCGCGCACGTGATAGCTGCTGAGCGCCTTCTCCACCACGGGCTGCACGCCGCACTGCTGGTCCAGCGTCAGCACGCTGGCATCGGACAGGTCGCCCCACCCTACGGTGTCCTGCTGGGCCAGCGGGTGCTTGGCCGGCAGCACGGCGTGATAGGCGTCGACGCACAAGGGCTCGCAATACAGGTCGTCGCCGGCGCGCGGATCGGTGGCGATGCCGAAATCGACCTCGCCGCTGCGCACGCTCTGCAGCACCGATTCCTGCGAACGGTCCTTCAGGTGGATGGCGATCGCTGGCCATGCCTGGCGGCAGCCGGCGAGCCAGGTCGGCAGCGACATCGAGCTCAGCACCGGGTCCGACGCAATCTGCACCAGGCCCTGGCATGGCCGGCTCGCGCCCTGGCTGTCGCGCAAGGTCTGCTCCACCTCCTCGATCAGGTGGCAGATGCGCTGGGACAGGTGCTGGCCGGCGTCGGTCAGCTCCACCTGGCGCGTGGTGCGGTCGAACAGCCGCTGGTCGATCTCTTCTTCCAGTTCGCGCACGCTGCGGCTGACCGCGGACTGCGTCAGGCCAAGTTCGACCGCGGCGCGGGTAAAGCTCTTGTGCCGCGCCACGGCGGCAAAGGCCTTCAGTTGCGGGAGCGAGATATTCATGGCCTGCCCCCCTGCCCCGCGCCGGCGTGGCTGAGGCGAAGCCTGTCTTCGGGCATGGCACGGCGCCGCAGGGGCCGCGCGGCTGCATTCGGTCCGGTCACGGTAGTCTCCTTGGTGTTGGTCGTGGCTGTCGGCAGCCATCGTTGTTATCGGCCATGCTGGGTGGCCGGCGGCTGGCTCCTGCGGTGCCGGAGTGCCGGATGGATTCGGGCGGGACATGCAAAGCTGACGATTGATGCTACTTGAATCTAAGATCAGTACTGCATAAAGTTTTTTATCGTTTATATAGCTGATCGTTTATAGGACGGGAGCAGGATGAAGAACGCCACGCTGCGGCAACTGAAGGTCTTCGAGACCGTTGCCCGCCATATGAGCTTTTCCCGCGCCGCCGAGGAACTGCACCTGACCCAGCCCGCGGTATCGACCCAGGTGCGGCAACTGGAGCACCACGTGGGGCTGCCGCTGTTCGAGCAGCTCGGCAAGAAGATCTACCTGACGCCGGCGGGCCACGAAATGCTGCATTACAGCCGCAGCATCATCCAGCAGTTCCGCGAGGCCGAAGACGCCATGTCGCAGCTCAAGGGCATCTCCGGCGGCCGCCTTAATGTCGCGGTGATCAGCGCCGGGGACTATTTCTTTCCGCGGCTGCTGGCCGAATTCATGGACCGCCACGAGGGCGTGACGCTGAACCTGGCCGTGCACAACCGCGAGGAACTGCTGCACCAGCTCGCCGGCAACCTGACCGACCTCGCCGTGATGGTGCGCCCGCCCGAGGGCGTGGACACCATCAACGAGGCCTTTGCGCCCCACCCATATGTGATCGTCGCCGCGCCCACCCATCCCTTGGTGGGCGAGCGCAAGATTCCCCTGGCCGCGCTGGCCGACGAGGCCTTTGTCTCGCGCGAGAAGGGCTCGGACACCTGGAACTCGATGCAGGAAGGCTTTGCCGGCCGGCTGTCGAACCTGCGCATCGCCATGGAGATCAAGAGCACCGAGACCATCAAGCAGGCCGTGATCGCCAACATGGGCATTGCCTTCCTGTCGGCCCATACCGTGGGCCTGGAGCTGCAGGCCGGCAAGCTCGCCGTGCTCGATATCGAGGGCTTTCCGGTGATGCTCAACTGGTACGTGGTGCACCGCAAGAACAAGCGGCTGCCGCCGGTGGCGCTGGCGTTCAAGCAGTTCCTGATGGAAGAAGGCGCCGACCTGATCCAGAGCATCACGGGCGTTGAAGGCCTGATCCGCCAGGAGGCCTGAATTATTCCATAAACGATGACTTATGGTTTTGCTGTGAAAGTTTAATTATCGTAAATCGTTTGCCCTCCCTATGCTTGTCTCAACCCAACCGCCAGCGCGCATCCGAGGAGACCAGCATGAACCCAGCCCAGCACGAAGGCCGCCACGCCGCCATTACGGTCGGCGCCGACAACCAGCCGATACCGCGCGAGACCCAGCTCGCGGCATACAACGCGGCGTTTATCGAATTGGGGCTGCGCTTTCGCTGGGACGCCGCCATGTATGAATGGCTGTGCGGCATCGAATGCGAAAAGGGCCGGGTGGCCCGCTATATCGAGGAACACCACCCTCACCTGCTGGCCGCCTACGACGCCGCGTTCCTGAGCGGGCTGATCTTCGAAAAAAAGAACGAATACCTGCGCGCGGTCGGCCACCTCAACTGAGCGGCCCGATCGGTTCACGGCGAGGCGCGCGACAGCGGCCTCGCCGTTTTTTGTTCAACTGACCTTGGCCACCATCAGGTAGAAGATGGCCAGAAACGAGAACAGCGCCGGAAAGCCCAGCCCGAACCACCACCAGAACAGGCGCCAGTAGGCGCGCGGCAACTGGGGCCCGGTACAGTCCAGCGCCACGTCGCGCATGCGCTTCTGCAGCCAGACCACCGGCAGCCAGCAGGCAATGGCGATGGCGTAAAGCATCACCGACCACTTCAGCCAAGCCACCGCCCACGAAAACCCGGTCATCTTCACCAGCGCATAACCGGTCAGCGGCTGCAGGATGACGGTGGATGCGGTGAAGATCCAGTCGGCGATCACCACCATGCGCGCGGTCGCGGCGACGGTGCGGACATTGCGCGTCAGCGTCGCGCCGACCAGGTAGAAGGCGCTACCCACGCCGGTGCCGAACAGTAAGGTGGCCGACACGATATGCAGCCATTTCAGCGTGACGTAGTCCATGCCCGCTCCTCGCTCAGGTGCAGCCACCACAGCACGGCCAGCATCGGCACATTCTTGCTGAGCGGGCCATACGGATGCAGCCAGTATTCCGGCAGGCGCACGCTGATGATGGCCGTGTAGCCCAGGATCAGCGCGATCTGCGCCAGCCACAGCCAGCGCGGGCGCCGCGGCAGCACGCACAGCACGCCGAAGATCAGGTCGAGCAGCGCGGCCCCATACAGCGCCAGCGGCTGCAGTGCCGGCGGCACGCCCGCGCGCGCCAGCAACGCGTAGCTGTCGGCGACCGGGTACAGCCCCAGCGAAACCGCCGCGGTGACGATCCACACCAAGGCCACGCTCCAGCGCAACAGCGGATGGAGCCAGCGCTGCAGCGCCTGCGCGCGCAGCGCGCCGCGCAATCCCGGCGGGATGAATGCAGCCACCGCCCGCGGCGGCCGCCCGAGCAGGCACGCGAGCCCGGACGGATCGGCCACGCTGCCCTGGTCCAGCATGGTCAGCGCATCGCGCCCCAACACGCCGCCGCTGGCGCGTTCGGCCAGCGGCATCACCGCCCGGGCCAGTGCGCGCGGCAGCGGCAACAGCCAGGCCTTGCCGCGCAAGCCCAGGCCATGGCGCAACGCCTCCAGGTAGCCGGCCAGTGGCATCGGCGCCGGGCCCACCAGCGCCAGCCGGCCGGAGCGCCAGGGGGTATCGCCGCCCCACCCGGCCAGCAAGGCGACGATGGCCTGCGCCACGTCGTCGACATGAAGCGGCTGCACCGGCTGCCGGCCGCCGCCGGGCAGCGCCAGGCAGGGCAGCGTCGCCAGCGCGCAGAACAGCTGCGCACTGGTGCCGTCGGCACCGAACACCAGCGATGGCTGCAGCACCACGGCATCGATGCCGAGGCCGAGCAGGTGCTGGTCGGCGGCGCGCTTGCTGCGATGGAATTCGGTCTGCGCGTGTTCGTCGGCACCCAGCGCCGACATCTGCACCACCAGCCGCACCCGCTGGCGCAGGCAGGCATCGAACAGCGCCTGCGGCGCGGCGCGGTGCAGCACGTCGAAGCACTGCGTGGCGCTCTCGCGGAAGATGCCGACCAGGTTGACCACCGCATCGACGTCCGCCAGCAACGGCGCCCAGTCCGCCGCCGCGGTCATCCGCGCGAAATCGACGGCACGGAATTCGCTTGCCGTGCAGGCATGGCCGCCATGCGGCGCTTCGGGTGCATCGCGCGCAGGCAAGCGCCGCACGCCCGCTATCACATGGAATCCCCCAGCCAGCATTGCGGCGCAGGCATGACTGCCGATAAAGCCGCTGGCGCCGAGCACCAGCACGCGGTGGATGTGGCCACGGTGCTGCGCCGCGCCGCGCTCTCCGGCACCTGCGCCAGCCTGTTGTCCACCGGCATGCTCGCCTGCGCCGGCAGCGCCGACTGCGGCAGCGCGTTCGCGCCGGTCAACGCCGTCAGCCACTGGATCTGGGGCGAACGGGCCATGCACGTCAACCGGCCGTCGGTGCGGCATACCGTGCTCGGCTATGTCATCCATCATGCGATGTCGGTGTTCTGGGCGGCGTTCTACGAAGGCGCGATGGCCGTCGGCAGTCCCCATCCGGCGGCCTGCCCCAGCGCACGCACCCACGCACGCCCCAGCGCGCCCGCGCGCGTGCTCGGCGGCCTGGCGATTGCCGGCATCGCGTGTTTCGTCGACCTGAAGTGCACGCCCCATCGCCTTACGCCCGGCTTCGAGCGCCGGCTGTCGCCCGGCATGCTGGCGCTGGTCTACGTCGCCTTCGGGCTGGCGCTGCCACTGGGCGCGCTGCTGCTGCGGCACGCCCAAAGACGCGCCTGAGTCCGGCCATCGCCCGCCGCCCCTGTCGGTCCTGCTGCACGCAGCGCCAGTAATTTTCACATGGCTCTCCCGCTTTTACCGTTTCCGCCGGCCCCCGGCGGGCCTTCGCGTTGCGCGTGGCAAGGCGCTGCAGCAGCCGTGCAAGCTCCACGCCACCGCGCGCCGGGCGTCATGCCGCAGTGCGTGCGGGAAATCGTCGTAACATAGCGCTCCCAGCCCTTGTTCGAACCCACCGGCGGCAGCCGGATACACACCCCGCCTGCTTGATGGCCACGCGACGCACCGACGAAGACTTTATCGAGGACCTGACGCGCCTGCTGTGCAGCGAAGGCGTCTCGTCGCTGACCATCGGCGTGATCGCGCAGCGCATGCGCTGCTCGCGCCGGCGCCTGTACGAGATCGCGCCGACCAAGGAGGCGCTGTTCGTCGGCATCTGCCGCGACGTGCTGGCGGCCAACCTGGAGCGGGGCTTTGCCGCGGCGCGCGGCGAGCGCGATGCCGCAAGCGCCGTGTCGGCCTACCTGCACGCCGCGCTGAATACCTCGGGACTGAGCAAGGCCGCGCTGGCCGACCTCGATGCCAGCGACAGCGGCCGGGCCGTGTTCGATGCGTACCAGCTGGCGCGCGTACGCGGGCTCGAAAGCCTGCTAGAGGCGGGCATGCGGCAGGGACTGATGGCGCCGCACAACCCGCGGCTGGTTTCCGAAGCGATGCTCGGCGCCGCGCACCGCCTGCGCAGCCAGCAGTTCCTGAAGGACACCGGGATGAAGATGGGCGATGCCTTCAGCGAGTTCTACGAGATCATCCTGAACGGCCTGCTGTGCCGGCCTGGCTCCGCAGCCAGCAAGACCTAGCCTGGCGCTTGCACGGCAGCGGCTCCCCTGCTATTGCGGCGGGATATTGGCGGCGCGGATCACGCCGCCCCATTTGGCATATTCGTCCTGCACGAAGCGGCTGGCCTGGTCGGGCGTAGCCACCACCGGAATCAGCGCCGCCGCGTCCAGCGTGGTGCGCAGGTCGGGATTCTTCTGGGCCTGGTTGATGACCTCGTTGAGCCGCGCCACCACCGGCGCCTGCGTACCCTTGGGCACGAACGCGGCCATCCAGCCGACCACCTCGAAGCCAGGCACGCCGGATTCCGCGATGGTGGGCACGTCGGGCAACTGTGGCGCGCGTTTGGCGGTCGTCACCGCCAGCGCGCGCACCTTGCCGGATTTCACCTGCGTGACCGCGGCGCCAATATTGGCAAAGAGGAAATCCACATGCCCGCCGATCAATGCAGCCATGGCTTCCGAAGGCCCGCCGTAGGGCACGTGGGTATATTCGAGTCCCTTGACATCCTGCTTGAGCAACTCCGCCGACAGGTGCGCCGAGCTGCCTACGCTGCCTGAGGCATAGTTCGTCTTGCCGGGCCGCGACTTGATGTTTGCCAGGAACTCGGCAAAGGTCCGGGCCGGGAAGTTGTTGTTGACCAGCAGCACGTTGCCGTTCAGCCCGAATACCGCGACGGCCTGGAAGTCCTTCAGCGGGTCATAGGGCGTGGCCGCGATCAGACGCGGGTTGATCGCATGGGTAACGTTGGTGCCCAGCAGCACTGTGTAGCCGTCCGGCGCCGCGCGCGCGACCAGGTTTGCACCGATGGTCGCGCCGGCGCCTGGCTTGTTCTCCGCCACCAGCGGCTGCCCCAGCGCATCGCCCATGTACTTGGCGAAGGTCCGGGCGGTCAGGTCGGTGACGCCGCCGGGTGCGAACGGCACCACCAGGCGGATCGGCCGCGTGGGATACGCGTCGGCGGCGTATGCGCCGGTTCCAGCGATGCCTAGCGCCAGCAGACAGGCTCGCGCGGCACGGAGCAAGCGGGTTGGCCAGATGGCCTTGGGTTGCGGCAAGCGGTTTGCCATGGTGGTCTCCTCCAATTGTGGTCGGCCTGGCAGGAATGCCGGTCCTCTTGCGGGACCGTGCGGGAACGGTGACAAGGATCAGGCGACCTGCCGCTCCTGTCCGCCCCAATAGCGGGCGCGGATGGCCTTGCGGTCGATCTTGCCCAGCGCCGTCAGCGGCAGCGCATCGGCGAACACCACCTGCTTGGGCGCATTGACCACGCCCTTGTGCCGGGTCACGTGGGCGATCACGTCGGCCTCGGTCAGGCCGGTGCCGGGGCGGGCCACCACCACGGCGGTCACGGCTTCGCCCCACTTGGGATCGGGCACGCCGATCACGGCGGACATGGCGATGGCCGGATGCAGCGCGAGGCAATGCTCGACTTCGCTCGGGTACACGTTGAAGCCGCCGCTGATGATCATGTCCTTGGCGCGGTCGACCAGGTACAGGAACCCTTCGCTGTCGCAGCGCGCCATGTCGCCGGTGTGCAGCCAGTCGCCGGCAAAGGCCCTGGCGTCCTCTTCGGGCCGGTTCAGGTAGCCTTCCATTACCAGCGGGCCGCGCACGCACAGCTCGCCCACTTCGCCCGGCGCGACTTCCCGCAGTTGCGCATCGAGCAGCCTGACCTGGTTGCCGGGGATCACCTTGCCGCACGAGCGCAGGCGCTCGGGGTGGTCAGGATCGTGGTCGCGCGGGCTCAGGTAGCTGATGCACATCGGCGCTTCGGCCTGGCCGTAGATCTGGCCGAACACCGGGCCGATGCGCCGCAGCGCGTCGGCCAGGCGCACCGGGGCGATCGGCGCCGCGCCATAGAGCACCAGTTCCAGGCTGGACAGGTCGGCCGTGTCCAGGCCGTCGCAATCGAGCAGCCCGTAGATCTGCGTGGGCACCAGGAAGGTCAGGTTGATGCGATGCTCGGCCACGCGGCGCAGGAAATCCGCCGGGCCGAACTTGTCGCACAGGTAGATGGTGCCGCCGCGCAGCAGCGTCGGCAGGAACAGGCTGCCGGAGGCATGCGAGATCGGCGTGGTCACGAGGTAACGCACCTGCGCCGGCCATTCGTAGGTCGCCAGCATGTACTGCAGCATCGTCACCGTGGTGCGGTGGGTATGCAGGATGCCCTTCGAACGTCCGGTGGTGCCGCCGGTGTACGACAGCTTGCTGATCTCGGTCGGATCATCGCCGGGGACCACGGGCGCATCATCGAATGCCGCCGCGGCGCGGGCCAGGCCGGCCCCGAACTCGCCGTCGTCGAGCGGCAGCACCTGCAGCCGCGTGCCGGCGGCGAGCGCGCGCGCCCGCTCGGCGAAGCGGGCGTTGTCGACCACCAGCGCCTGCACTCCCGCGTCTGCCAGCACGAATTCATGGTCCGCCTGCGCGGCCATCGGGTGCAGCGACACGGCCTTCAGCCCGGCCAGTTGCGCCGCGATGATGGCCGCGACCGCCTCGGCGCGATTGCCCACCAGGAAGGCCACGGCGGCCTGGCGCGCCAGGCCGCGCGCGCCGAACAGCCGCGCGATGCGTGCGCTTTGCCGGGCCAGCGCCTCATAGCTCAGCGTGACGTCGTCACCGACCACGGCGGGTACGCCGGGCCGTGCCCGCAGCGCCGCGGCATAGAGCTGGCCGACGGTCGCGCCGCCGTGGACGACCGCAGCCGTCGAAGCCTGACGGGCCATGTTGTCTCCCTGGAGTGGTTCTGGTCAGGCTCCCAATGTAGGGGCCGCTTGGTACCACGTCAACGCACCAAGAAGGCCGGGTTAATGCAGGGCGAAGCGCCCGGCGCAGCGGGCTCCGGGTCACTCCGGCAGCAGGCGCCTCAGGCCTGTTCCTTGACCTGGCTCTCCAGTTCCACCAGCCGCTTCTTCAGCGCCCGTTCTTCCTGGAAGCGCGCAGTCTCGTCACGGATCACCGCGACGATGCCGGTGATGGCGCCGGCGGTGTCCTTGAGCAGCGCCACGGTAAAGGCGATCGACATCGCCTTGCCATCCTTGCCGACCGCCGGCACCTTGAGCAGGTCATGGCCGTAGCGCGTGATGCCGGTCGCCATGGTCTTGTCGTAGCCTTCCCAGTGCCGCCCGCGCAGCCGCTCGGGGATGATCAGGTCCAGCGACTGGCCCATGGCCTCGGCCTGGGTGAAGCCGAACATGCGCTCGGCCGCGGGATTCCACAGCGTGATGGCGCCCTTGGCGTCGGAGATGATGATGGCGTCGCCGATGGCGGACACCAGTTGCGCGTAGTCGATCTGCTCTGTCATGGGGATTCCCTCTCGTCATCTACAAAAGGCAGCGGCTGGGGCCCGCCAGTGCCACCAGGCTAGCGTGCCACATCGCGGCGCCACAAGCAAAAACGCCGGAGCCCCGCGATGAGCGCGGCCCCGGCGTCGGCGCCGGCACGGGTGCCGGCGGCCAGCGTCAGATCACCTGGGACTCGCGCAGGCGCTTGATCTCTTCCGCACCGTAGCCCAGCCCGGCCAGCACCTCTTCGCTATGCTCGCCCAGCAGCGGCGAGCCGGTGATCTCCGGCTTCAGGTCGGAGAACTTGATCGGGCTGCCCACCGTCAGGTAGCTGCCGCGCTCCTTGTGCGGCACCTCGGTGATGCTGCCGCTGGCACGCAGCGACGGATCGGCGGCGATCTCCTTCATCGACAGCACCGGCGAGCACGGGATGTCATGCTTGCGCAGGATGTCGACCGCCTCGTACTTGGTCTTGTCGGCCAGCCATTCCTCGATGGTGTTGAAGATATCGAAGATATGCGGCTGGCGCGCCTTGGCGGTGGCGTAGTTGGGATCGTCGATCCATTCCGGCTTGCCCAGCGCCTTGCAGATCGGCTCCCAGGCATGGCCCTGGATGGTGAAGTAGATATAAGCGTTGGGATCGGTCTCCCAGCCCTTGCACTTCAGCACCCAGCCCGGCTGGCCGCCGCCGCCGGCGTTGCCGCCGCGCGGCACCACGTCGCTGAAGGTGCCATGCGGATATTGCGGGTACTCTTCCAGGTAGCCCAGCCGGTCCAGGCGCTGCTGGTCGCGCAGCTTGACGCGGCACAGGTTCAGCACCGCATCCTGCATCGACACCGCCACCTTCTGGCCCTTGCCGGTCTTGTCGCGGCCGATCAGCGCGGTCAGGATGCCGATCGCCAGGTGCATGCCGGTGTTGGAATCGCCCAGCGCCGCGGCGGATACCGTCGGCGGGCCGTCCCAGAAGCCGGTAGTCGAGGCCGCGCCGCCGGCGCATTGCGCCACGTTCTCGTAGACCTTGAGGTCTTCGTAGTGGTGGCCGTCGCTGAAGCCCTTGACCGAAGCCACGATCATCTTGGGGTTCAGCTCGTTGATGCGCTCCCACGAGAAGCCCATGCGGTCCAGCGCGCCCGGCCCGAAGTTCTCGACCAGCACGTCCGACTCGCGGATCAGCTGCTCCAGGATCTTCTTGCCTTCCGGCTTCTTGGTGTCCAGCGTCAGGCTGCGCTTGTTGGAGTTGAGCATGGTGAAGTACAGCGCGTCGACATCCGGGATGTCGCGCAGCTGGGTGCGCGTCACGTCGCCGGAACCCGGGCGCTCGACCTTGATCACGTCGGCGCCGAACCATGCCAGCAGCTGCGTGCAGGCGGGACCCGCCTGGACGTGCGTGAAGTCGATGATCTTGATGCCATTGAGTGGGAGGTTCACGTTCGTCTCCTATTGGATTAGGGGGTGAAATTCGGGTGGATTACTTCTTGGCCGAGCTTTGCGGATTCAGGTTGGTGAGGCGGCCGCTTTCGGTGCCGGCCGCCGGGTCGATGACGGCATTGACCAGCGTCGGCCTGCCGGAGCGCAGCGCTTCGTTCACCGCGGCCTCGAGTTCCGCAGGCGTGGTGACGTTGGCGCCGACGCCTCCGAACGCTTCCATCATCTTGTCGTAGCGCGCACCCGGGACGAAGGTCGTGACCGCCGGGTCGGTGCCGCCGGTGGGGTTCTTGTCGATGCCCTTGTAGACGCCGTTGTTGTTGAAGATGACGATGCAGACCGGCAGGTTGTAGCGGCAGATGGTCTCGACTTCCATGCCCGAGAAACCAAAGGCGCTGTCGCCGCACAGCGCCAGCACCGGCTTGCCGGTCTCGACCGCCGCGGCCACCGCGTAGCCCATGCCCACGCCCATCACGCCCCAGGTGCCGACGTCGAGGCGCTTGCGCGGCTCATACATGTCGATCACGGCGCGGGCGTAGTCCAGCGTGTTGGCGCCTTCATTGACGAACGAGATGCCCGGGTTGGCCTTGACCACGTCCTTGAGCACGCCCAGCGCGCCGTGGAAGTTCATCGGCGCGGCATCCCTGGCCCTGGTCAGGGTCTCGGCCATCTTCGCCAGGTTGGTGTCCCGGCGGTCGGCCACTGCGTTCAGCCAGTCCGCGCCCGGCTTGGCGAAGTCGTCGCCCACCTTGTCGAGGATCGCCGCTACGCACGAACCGATGTCGCCCACCACCGGCGCGGCGATGGCGACGTTGCTGTCCATCTCGGTCGGCGCGATATCGATCTGGATGAATTGCTTGGGCTTGCCCCAGGTCTTGCCCTTGCCGTGCGACAGCAGCCAGTTCAGGCGCGCGCCGACCAGCAGCACCACGTCGGCTTCGGCCAGCACATAGGAGCGCGCCGCCGAGGCCGACTGCGGATGCGTATCGGGCAGCAGGCCCTTGGCCATTGACATCGGCAGGTACGGGATGCCGGTCTTCTCGACCAGCTTGCGCAGGTCCGCCTCGGCGCGTGCGTAGGCGGCGCCCTTGCCGATCAGGATCAGCGGACGCCTGGCGGTCTTCAGCAGCGCGACGGCGCGCTCGACCGAGTCCGGCGCCGGCAGCTGGCGCGGCGCCGGATCCACCACCTTGATCAGCGACTGCTTGCCCTTTTCGGCTTCCAGCGACTGGCCCAGCAGCTTGGCCGGCAGGTCCAGGTACACGCCGCCCGGGCGGCCCGACACCGCGGCGCGAATGGCACGCGCGACGCCGACGCCGATGTCTTCCGCGTGCAGCACGCGGAACGCAGCCTTGGCGTGCGGACGGGCGATGGCCAACTGGTCCATCTCTTCGTAGTCACCCTGCTGCAGGTCGACGATCTCGCGCTCGCTCGAGCCGCTGATCAGGATCATCGGGAAGCAGTTGGTGGTGGCATGCGCCAGCGCGGTCAGCCCGTTCAGGAACCCCGGCGCGGACACGGTCAGGCAAACGCCCGGCTTCTGCGTCAGGAAGCCCGCAATCGCCGCGGCGTTGCCGGCGTTCTGCTCGTGGCGGAAGCTGATGACGCGCATGCCGTTGGCTTGCGCCAGACGGGCCAGATCGGTGACCGGAATGCCGGGCAGGCCATAGATGTTTTCGATGCCGTTCAGCTTCAGCGCGTCGATGACCAGATGGAAACCATCGGTTTGTGCCTGCTGCTCTTCCGCGGCGTGACGCTGCAGCTCGTTTCCGACTTCTGCCATGGTTGCTTCCTTCTATGCAAATTTGACTGGGGTTGGAATTTTTGTGACTCAGGCTGCCGCGGGAGTGCCTGGGGCCCGCTTCGCTACGACTTCCGACATGCTTGGTCTCCTTTTGGACTTGTGTTCGTGGTGCGCGGGGGCTGGGCCCTGCTGCGGTCGGTGCCGGTTCCGTTCGACCGGTCTTGATGACATACGGTATGTGATATATCAGAGAACGGCAAGGTATTTTCCATCCCTGCAGCAAACTTTCGTCAGTGCACCGCAGCAATTCCGTTTGTATCAGCGCCCAAAACAGCGCAAGTTCTTAATCTGTGGCCAGTTATGCGCAGCTGGCACAAATACGGGCTGAGACGCCCAAGTGCTCCCTGCGCGGCGGACCGCCTATAGATATATTACATACAACGTTTTTACGCCCTTTGGGCTAAAACGACCGCCTTTGCGGCACCGGTCGAACGTCCCGCTTGCGTTGCTTCCGCTGGTTGCAACGGACGGCCTGGCGCAGGCGCCTGGCCGTCAGCTCCATGCATTACGACCGTCCGGCGCGGCCCAGTCTATTCAGCGCGACCGGGGGATGTCTTCGCAACCAGGCCGCCCTCGGCCACCGGCAGCGCCGACGCCGGGTGCCCGGTAATGAACCGCTTGCGCATGGGCGCCAGCACCAGTTTCGCCGACAGGCCGGCGGCGATCGTCACCACCGCTGCCACGGTGAAGACCGCTTCCCAGCCGCCGCGCGCCGACAGCACGGAGGCCAGCGGCACCAGCATCGCCGCGGTCCCCTTCGCGGTGTACAGCGTGCCCGCGTTGGCCGCCGCAAACTTGCTGCCGAATGTGTCCGCGCATAGCGCCGGGAAGATCGAAAAGATCTCGCCCCAGAACAGGAAGGTCAGCGCCGCGAAAAACATGAACCAGTAGGGGTTGTGGCCCAGCTGCATCAGCCCCAGCAGCGCCAGCCCCTCGCCGACGAAGATCACGCACATCGTGTTCTCGCGGCCGAACCGGTCCGACAGGAAGCCGCACAGCGGGCGCGTGAAGCCATTGCACAGGTTGTCGATCGACAGCGTCATCGTCAGCAGCGGCAAGGTCAGCCCCAGCAGCGTCACCGGCATCGACGCAAAGCCGTAGTCCTTGGCGATCGGGCCCAGTTGCGCCGTCGCCATGATGCCGCCCGCCGCCACCGCGACAAAGCTGGCGTAGATCAGCCAGAACACCGGCGTCTTCACCATCTGCCCCGGCGTGTACTCGACCGGGTTGGTCAGCACCGCCCTGGCCGCCGCCGCGCCCCTGGGCGGCGCGGGCTTCACCAGCAGCAGCGCCAGCACGAGGATGCTTGCCCCTTGCAGGATGCCGAAGAACAGGAAGGCCTTCTCATAGCCCGCGCTCTGGATCATGTTGGCGATCGGAATCACGGTGATGGCTGCGCCCGCGCCAAAGCCCGCGGCGGTCAGGCCGGCAGCCAGGCCGCGCTTGTCCGGGAACCATTTCAGCGCATTGCCGACGCAGGTCCCGTAGACGCCGCCGGCGCCGATGCCGGCGATCACGGCGGCCACATACAACTCCGGCAGCGTGGTCGCATAGGCGTTCATCACCCATGCCAGCCCCGCGCAAATGGCCCCGCCGGCCACCACCGGGCGCGGGCCGAATTTGTCGACCAGCCAGCCCTCCAGCGGCACCAGCCAGGTCTCGGTCACGATGAAGATCGAAAAGGCCACCTGGATCGCGGACGCGCCCCAGTGGTGCCTGGCGTCCATGGGTGACACAAAAAGAGTCCAGCCGTACTGCAAATTCGCCACCAGCCCCATGCATACCACACCGATTGCAAGCTGGATCCAACGGTTCTGCAGCCCGCGTCCGTTCACGTCCTCGTGAGCGGCGCGAGCCGATGCTTCCAATTGCGCCATCTGTCTTGTCTCCTGGTACTGATCGTTTGTGCCCGGGGGGACACATCAGGGCCTATGTGGGATGCCCTTCTCGCAACTAGACCGGCGCCTGGCATTGCGGCACATGAAGTCGTGGATTGATGCTACCTGAAGCTTAATTTGACTAGTCTTAAAGTTTTTTATCGTTTCTATTCACGACCCCTTATATATAGCGGAACTGGCATGAATCGCCGCGGCGCCGGTCATGCCAGCGGCATCGCCAATGCAACAAGCCACCGAGACCCGCCGGCAAGCGTGCCTCGGTGGCTTGCATCGATCGATGCCGCGCCGCGACAGGCGATCAGGCCGGCGCTTCCTCCAGCTGGCGCAGCAAGGCATCGACGCTGCCCTTGGCATCGCCAAACCACATGCGCGTGTTGTCCTTGTAGAACAGCGGGTTGTCCACGCCGGCGTAGCCCGCCGCCATGCTGCGCTTGGACACCACCACGGTCCTGGCCTTCCACACCTCCAGCACCGGCATGCCGGCAATCGGGCTGGCGGGGTCTTCCAGCGCCCCCGGGTTGACGATGTCGTTGGCGCCTACCACCAGCACCACGTCGGCCTTCTCGAAGTCGTCGTTGATCTCCTCCATTTCCAGCACGATGTCGTACGGCACCCGCGCCTCGGCCAGCAGCACGTTCATGTGCCCCGGCAGACGGCCCGCCACCGGATGGATGCCGAAGCGCACGTTGACCCCCTGCGCGCGCAGCCGCCGCGCGATCTCGCTGATGGTGCCCTGCGCCTGTGCCACCGCCATGCCGTAGCCCGGCACGATGATGACCTCGCTGGCGTCCTTGAGCAGGCTGCTGACTTCCTCGCTCGACACCGGCAGCACCTCGCCCTGCTCGGTCGCCGCGCCCTGCGCCTGCACCGCGCCGAAGCCGCCCAGGATCACCGACAGGAACCTGCGGTTCATGGCCTTGCACATGATGTAGCTGAGAATGGCGCCGCTCGAGCCCACCAGCGCGCCGGTGATGATCAGCAGGTCGTTGCCCAGCATGAAGCCGGTCGCCGCGGCCGCCCAGCCGGAGTAGCTGTTCAGCATCGACACCACCACCGGCATGTCGGCGCCGCCGATGGCCAGCACCAGGTGCGCGCCGACCAGCAGCGCGATCACCGTCATCGCCGCCAGCGGCACCAGGCCCTGCTGCGGATCCGGCGCGGCCAGGAAGGCATAGCCCAGCCACACGCACACCAGCAGCGCGCCGGCGTTGAGCACATGGCGCCCCGGCAGCAGCATCGGCTTGCCGCCCATGGTGCCCTGCAGCTTGAGGAAGGCGATGATCGACCCGGTGAAGGTAACCGCGCCGATCAGGATGCCGAGGTAGGTCTCGACCTCATGGATCGCCTTCTCGGCACCGGCCAGCGTGGTCGGCTCCAGGTAGTTGGCGTAGCCGACCAGCACCGCGGCCAGGCCGACGAAGCTGTGCAGCACCGCCACCAGCTGCGGCATCTGCGTCATCTCGACGCGCCGGGCCAGCATGGCGCCGGCAAGGCCGCCCACCACCATCGCCACGATGATGATGGCAATGCCGTCGGGACTGCCCGCCAGCACCGTGGTCATGACCGCGATCACCATGCCGGCGATGCCGAGCATGTTGCCGCGCCGGGCGGTGGCGGGATGGCTCAGCCCGCTCAGGCTGAGGATGAACAGCGCGCTGGCGGCGAGGTAGGCAATATTGCTGATTCCGGATGGCATGGTTCTCTCCCTGGCCTTAGTCGCGCTGGAACATCTTCAGCATGCGCTGCGTCACCAGGAAGCCCCCGGCGATATTGATGGTGGCCACCAGCACCGCGCAGCCCGCGATCACCGCCGTCAGCAGCGATGGCTTGCCCAGCTGCACCAGCGCCCCGACCACGATGATGCCGCTGATGGCATTGGTCACGCTCATCAGCGGCGTATGCAGCGCCGCGGTGACGTTCCACACCACCTGGTAGCCGACGAAGATCGCCAGCACGAACACCGTGAAATGCGCCATGAACGCCGGTGGCGCGACCGCCCCGAGCCCCAGCAGCGCAGCGGCCGCCAATGCCAGTGCAATCAGCGTGGTGCCGGTGCGGCGGCGCGGCGGCGCGGCTTCGGCCGCCACCGGCACCTCGGCCGGCGCCTGCTGCTGCGGTACCGCCACGGTCAGCGGCGGCGGCGGCCAGGTCACCGCGCCCTGGTGCAGCACGGTCGCGCCGCGGATCATCTCGTCGTCCATGTTCACCACCAGCTGGCCGTCCTTGCCCGGCGTCAGCTCGCTCAGCAGGTGGCGGATATTGGTGCCATAGAGCTGGCTCGCCTGCGCCGCCATGCGGCTGGGCAGGTCGGTGTAGCCGATGATGGTGACGCCATCGCGGCGCACGCTTTCACCCGGCACGGTTAGCACGCAGTTGCCGCCCTGCTCGGCAGCCAGGTCGACCACCACGCTGCCGGCGCGCATCAGCCCGACGGTGCCGGCCTCCAGCAGCCTGGGCGCCGGCTTGCCGGGGATCAGCGCGGTGGTGATGATGATGTCGACCTCGCGCGCCTGCTCGGCAAAGAGCCGCATTTCCGCTTCGATAAAGGCGGGGCTCATCTCCCTGGCGTAGCCGCCGCTGCCGCTGCCGTCTTCTTCGATCTCGACGGTGAGGAATTCCGCGCCCAGGCTCTCGATCTGCTGGCGCACCACCGGGCGCGTATCGAAGGCGCGCACCACCGCGCCCAGGCTGCGCGCCGCGCCGATCGCCGCCAGCCCCGCCACGCCCGCGCCGATCACCAGCACGCGCGCCGGGGGGATCTTGCCGGCGGCGGTGATCTGCCCGGCGAAGGGCCGGCCGAAGGCGTGCGCGGCTTCGATCACCGCGCGGTAGCCGGCCATGTTGGCCATCGAACTGAGCGCATCCAGCTTCTGCGCGCGCGAGATGCGCGGCACGCAGTCCATCGCCAGCACCGTGGCGCCGCGCTGCGCCAGCCGCTCCAGCATCGGCATCTGCTGCGCCGGCCAGACAAAGCCGATCAGCGTGGCATGCTTCTTCAGCAGCGCCGCCTCTTCCACGCCCAGGCTGGGATGGACCTGCGGCGGGCGCACCTTGGCCACCACGTCGACCGAGGCCCACAGGCTGGCCGCGTCGACAATGGCCGCGCCGGCGGCGCGGTAGTCGTCATCCGAGAACGACGCTTCCAGGCCGGCACCGGTCTCCACCACCACCTGGTAGCCGAGCTTGAGCAATTCCTTGACCGAGTCCGGGGTCGCGGCAACGCGCCGCTCGCCCGGGTGGACCTCGCGCGGCACACCGATCGTCATTGGCATGGCATTCACCGTTTCAGGAAAGGGATCTGGCGCCCGGCTCAGCCGCGCACGTGGTTGACCAGCGAGCCGATGCCGGCGATCGACACCTCGACCACGGCGCCGTCCTTCATCGAGCCCACGCCCAGCGAGGTGCCCACCGCAATCACGTCGCCCGGCATCAGCGTCAGGTCCTGCGAGATCCGGCTGACCTGCTCCTCGGGCGAGAAGATCATGTCCGAGAGCGGGTAGTTCTGCCGCTCCACCCCGTCCAGCCGCGTGACCACGCTGGCGGCTTTCCACTGAAAGCCAGTGACGATGGCCGGGCCGATGCAGCCGAAGGTGTCGAAGCCCTTGGCCCGGGTCCATTGCGGGAAATTGGGATCGGCCGTGATCAGCTCGGCCGCGGTCACGTCGTTGACGATGGTGTAGCCGAAGATATGGGCGCCGGCCTCCGCCACCGTCACGTTGCGCGCCTTCCTGCCGATGACGATGCCCAGTTCGCCCTCGTAGACGATCTTGCCGTCGTAGCTCTTGGGGCGCTGCACGGCGTCGTTGGGACCGGCCAGCGACGACGCCGGCTTGATCAGGAACAGCGGGTGCGTCGGCACCGGCTTCTCCAGCTTGCGTGCGAGCGCATGGAAGTTGTTCCACAGCGCCACCACCTTGCCCGGCACGCATGGCGCGAGCAGGGTCAGCGCGGCACGGTCATGCACGGCGCCGGTGGGGCACGGATTGTCGAAGCCGTCGCGGTCATAATCGACGACGCGACTGGGGTCGTCCTGATCGATGCGGCCATGGCCGATGCTGCCGTCGGCGCGGCGAAAACGAATCCAGGTTTGCACAGCATGCTCCTTGCGCAGGCAAAGGAAGGCCCGCCTGCGCAGATGTCGGTTGCAGGGATCTTGGAAAGGAAGGAAGGCAGGATGGCGCGCGCCGCGCTCGTCATGCCCGCGCGGGCGGGAATGACGAGCGCGATCGCATCAGGCCGGCCTCATACCGCGCCGGCCAGCTTCATCGCGGCGATCTGCGCGGGCGTGCGGCCCAGCCACTCGAGGATCTCCTCGGTGTGCTCGCCCAGCAGCGGCGAGCGTTCCACCTGCACCGGCGAGGCCGACAGCGTGATCGGGCAGCCCAGCTGCACATAGTTGCCGCGCTGCGGGTGCTCCAGCTCCACGAGGTAGCCGCGCTGGTACAGCGACTCGTCCTCGATCAGGTCCTTCATCGACAGGATCGGGCCGCACGGCACATCGACCTCGTTCAGGGCCGCCATCACCTCGAACTTGCTGACGCCGCGCGTCCATTTCTCGATCACGGCGAAGCAGTCGGCCAGGTGCTTGAGGCGCGCTTCCGGCGTGGCGTAGTCCGGGTTGGTGATCAGGTCCTCGCGCCCGCACAGGCGCATCAGCGGCTCCCAGCCCTGCGGCTGGATGATGACGTAGACATAGTCGTTGGGACCGCCCGGCGCGCAGCGCAGCGCCGCGCCCGGCTGCCCACCGCCCGAGGCGTTGCCCGCGCGCGGCACGTGGTCGCCGAATTCCTCGTTGGGATATTCGCGCAGCGGCCCGTTGGCCAGGCGCTGCTGGTCGCGCAGCTTGACCCGGCACAGGTTCAGCACCGCATCCTGCATCGCCACTTCCACGCGCTGGCCGCGACCGCTGTGCTCGCGATGCAGCAGCGCGGCCAGGATGCCGACCACGGCATGCACACCGGTGCCGGAATCGCCGATCTGCGCGCCGGTTACCGTGGGCACGCCGTCGGCGTCGCCGGTGGTCGAAGCCGAGCCGCCCATGCACTGCGCCACGTTCTCGTAGGCCTTGCAGTCCGCGTACGGGCCCGGGCCGAAGCCCTTGATCGAGGCATAGACCAGGCGCGGGTTCAGGTCCTGCAGGTGGTCCCAGTCGAAGCCGGCGCGCGCCAGCACGCCGGGGCCGAAGTTCTCGATCAGCACGTCGCTGCGCTGGATCAGGTCTTCGAGCAGCGCCTTGCCTTCGGGCGTCTTCATGTTCAGCGTCAGGCTGCGCTTGTTCGAGTTGAGCATGGTGAAGTACAGGCTGTCGGCGTTCGGCACGTCGCGCAGCTGGCTGCGCGTGATGTCGCCGCGTCCCGGCATCTCCACCTTGATCACGTCCGCGCCCAGCCACGCCATCAACTGCGTTGCCGACGGGCCGGCCTGGACATGGGTCATGTCCAGGATGCGCACACCTTGCAGGGCTTTGGTTTCCATTGCGAAGGGTCTCCTCTTCCGCTATTTGTAGTCTCTGATGACATACGGTATGTGATATATCAGAAGAGAGCAAGAGGAGTTTGGCGCTTCCGGTGCAAATATCGACGATGCGGCGCAGCAGCCGGCGCCGATCTAGCGGTTTAAAGTATAAGAACGGGCTTTTTCAGCGCTGGGCTGGCATAAACGCCCCGGCGCTTTTCACATTGATATATCACACACCATTTAGCGAAATGCACCGCGCCTGCCGGCCAGGCCCAAAAGCAAAGCGGCGGACCGAAGTCCGCCGCTTTATCCGCCTGGCTGTACCCGCATCAGTCCAGGAAATCGCAGTGCTTCTCGACGTAGTGGGCGAGATCGAGTGAATGCTGCCGCACCAGCCGCTCCGCCAGTTCGGTGTCCCGCTTCTCCAGCGCCTCGATGATGCGCAGGTGGTCCACGATGGACCGTGCCGCGCGATCACTCTGCGAAATGGTCATCTTCCGGATCGCGCGCACGTGGATAAAGATGTTGCGGATCGTGTCCATGATGATCTGCGACTTCGACAGCTTCACGATCGCCTGGTGGAACGCGATATTGGCGTCGGAATACTCTTCGATGTGCTCGGCCGGAGTCGAGTCGCGGAAGCTGTCGAACATGCGGCGCAGCTGCGCGATCTCGGCATCGCTGGCATTCTCGGTGGCCAGCCGGGCCGCCATGCTTTCGAGCGCGGCCCACATCTGGATCATCTCGACGATCTCGCGCTTGGTCTTGCGCATGATGTAGATGCCGCGCCGCGGCACGGTGCGCAGGAAGCCTTCCTGCTCCAGCAGCGTCATGGCCTCGCGGATCGGCGTGCGGCTGACGCCCATGGCCTCGCTCAGCACCCGCTCATCCAGCCGGATCTCGTCGCGCGACTGGTAGATGTCGGCGTCGGCGATGGCCTGGCGCAGCATGGCGTAGGCCTGGTCGCGCAGGCTGGCGCCGGCGTTGATTGGTTGTACCGACAGTGACAGCCCGTTGGGCTGGACGATGGATTGGCTTTGCGCAGACATGGATGTGCTCGTGTGAGACCGGCGGCCGGGCGGCCGGAATGGCGCTCTCCGCATTGCTGCACAGCTTAGCAAAAACGCCTGACCCATTATGAAAACGCATCAAACGATGCGCGGTCCACATGCATCGGCACAAAAGCGGTGCGCGGCCTGTCGTATATGGTATATCACAATCGCCCTGCCTTCCGGTTTCGCGAGCCGGGCACGCCTCACCGGCGCGTGCCAGGCTCGCGCCTGGGAGAACGCCCGACCCGCGTCCCCCGGTTCCACTCAGGCGGCAAGCTTCGCCATCGCGTCGCGCTGCTTGATCAGCCCGAGCACGGCATCGCACATCGGCGTTGGCTCGCCCACCAGCCGCCCCATTTCCTGCACCACCGTCAACAGCGGGTCGATCTCCATGGCCCGCCCTGCCTCCAGGTCCTGCAGCATCGAGGTCTTGTGCGCGCCCACGGCGCCGGCGCCGTCGATGCGCCGCTCCACGTCGACCCGGAATTTCACCCCGAAACGCTCGGCGATGCCCTGCGCCTCCACCATCATCTGGCGCGACAGCGCGCGCGTGGCGGGGTCTGCAGTAATGACGTCGAGCGTGGCGTGGGTCAGCGCGCTGATCGGGTTGAAGCACAGGTTGCCCCACAGCTTGAGCCAGATCTCGTCGCGGATGTTGTCGCGCACCGGCGCGTCGAGGTCGGCGGCCATCATCATCTCGCTGAGCGCGGTCACGCGCGCGGAGCGGCTGCCGTCCGGCTCGCCCAGCGGAAACTTCTTGCCGTAGACATGCTTGATCACGCCCGGCGCGACGATCTCGGCGGCCGGATAGACCACGCAGCCGATCGCCCGCTCCGGCCCCAGGCGTTGCCACTGGCGCCCGCCCGGATCGACGCTTTCCAGCGTCTGGCCGGCCAGCTCGCCGCCGTGCTTGTAGAAGTACCAGTAAGGAATGCCGTTGACGCCGGTTACGATCGCGGTGTCGGGTCCCAGCAGCGGCTGCATCTGGTCCACCACCCCGGGAACCGAATGCGCCTTGAGGGTGATGAACACATAGTCCTGGTGACCGAGTTCCCGCGGATCGCTGGTGCAGCGCACCTTCGCCACCCGCTCCTCGCCATCGATCAGCAGCTTGACGCCGTGCTCCTGCATCGCCGCGAGATGGGGTCCGCGCGCGACGAAACTGACCTCGGCCCCCGCCCGCGCCAGTTGCGCCCCGACATAGCCGCCGATGGCACCGGCGCCGTAGATACAGACTTTCATAGTGCTGCCTCCTTGATGGCTCGATTGAATCTTTTGATATATCACATACTATATTCCATAAAGTCGCATGGCAACCCGCATTCTTTTTTCGTTCCGCGCGCGGGCAAGCGGCGCTGCGCTAACATGAAGCCTGCATGCGCCTCGGGCGGGTCACCGCCGCACCCTCCAATCAATGCGGAGCCTTCATGGAAGCGACGTTGGCATTGCTGCAGGATCCCGCCGCCTGGGCGGCGCTGGCCACGCTGGTGGCGATGGAAATCGTGCTGGGGATCGACAACCTGATCTTCATCTCGATCCTGACCAACAAGCTGCCCGCGGAGATGCGGGAGAAGGCCCGCAAGATTGGCATCAGCCTGGCGCTGCTGCTGCGCCTCGGCCTGCTGGCGACCATCGCCTTCATCGTCACGCTGACCCAGCCGCTCTTCACCGTGCTGGGCCATGGCCTGTCGTGGCGCGACCTGATCCTGATCGCGGGCGGCGGCTTCCTGGTGTGGAAGGCCACGCGCGAAATCCATCACCACGTCACCGCCGCCGAGGAGGGCGAGGAAGGCGGCACGGCCAAGGCGGTGCACAGCTTTGCCGCGGCCATCGGCCAGATCTTGGTGCTGGACCTGGTGTTTTCGATCGACAGCATCATCACCGCGGTCGGCATGACCGAACACGTGCAGATCATGTTCGTGGCCGTGATCGCGGCGGTGATGGCGATGCTGTTCGCGGCCACGCCGCTGGCCAACTTCATCAACCGCAACCCGACCATCGTGATGCTGGCGCTGGCCTTCCTGATGATGATCGGCATGACGCTGATCGCCGAAGGCCTCGGCACCCACGTGCCCAAGGGCTACATCTATACGGCGATGGCGTTCTCGGCCTCGGTCGAGGGGCTGAACATGCTGGCACGGCAACGGCGCCGGCAGCGCCGCGCCAGGCGCGAGGCAAGCGAGGTGCGATGAGGCGCTGGCGCCACCTGCTGTAACAGAGGGTGTCCGAACTTTTCCGCGGCGCCGGCGTCTTTACAGTTCTGCACAATCCCGGACAATAAAAGGACGCTTTCACCACATGATGAATCGCCGAACCCTGCTGGTCTCCGCCACCGCCTCTGCCGCGCTTGCCGCCCTCGGCATTACCCCATCGGTGCTGGCAGCCAGCCGGATCAAGCTAGGCGAGGCCCAGCCGTTCGGCTTCGACGCCCTGATCGAGCGCGCCCGCGCCCTGGCCGGCAAGCCTTACGCGCCGCCGCCCGCGCCGCCCGCGGAGGTGTTGTCCCGCATCGACTACGACGCCCACGGCAAGATCCGCTTCCGCACCGACGACGCGCTCTTTGCCAACGGCCCCGGCCAGTTCCCGGTCACGTTCTTCCACCTCGGCACCTACTTCCGCACCCCGGTGCGCATGCATGTGATCGAGCGCGCCAAGGGCGGCACCGGCAAGGCCCGCGAGATCGTCTATGACGATGCCTACTTCGACATGCCGGCCGACAGCCCCGCGCACAAGTTGCCGGCGGGCAGCGGCTTTGCCGGCTTCCGCTTCCAGGAAAGCCGCCTGGGCGACCAGAAAACCCGCGACTGGCGCAAGAACGACTGGGTCGCCTTCCTCGGCGCCTCCTATTTCCGCGCCATCGGCGAGCTGTACCAGTACGGCCTGTCCGCGCGCGGCATCGCCATCGACGTGGCCGAAGCGGGCAAGCAGGAAGAATTTCCCGCCTTCACCCACTTCTGGTTCGAAACCCCCGAAGGCAACAGCGACACCGTCACGGTCTACGCACTGCTGGATGGGCCGAGCATCTCCGGCGCCTACCGCTTCGTCATGCAGCGCGCCAAGGCCGTGATCATGGATGTCGAGTGCGTGCTGTTCCTGCGCAAGGACGTGGCGCGGCTGGGGCTGGCGCCGCTGACCTCGATGTACTGGTTCTCCGAAAGCATCAAGGGCACCGCTGTCGACTGGCGCCCCGAAGTGCACGACTCCGACGGCCTGGCGCTGTGGAACGGCGCCGGCGAGCATATCTGGCGCCCGCTGAACAACCCGCCACAGACCACGGCATCGGCCTTCTCCGATGACAACCCGAAGGGCTTCGGGCTGCTGCAGCGCGACCGCCTGTTCGACCACTACCAGGACGGCGTCAACTACGAGCGCCGTCCGAGCCTTTGGGTCGAGCCGCGCGATGGCTGGGGCGCCGGCTCGGTGCAGCTGGTGGAGCTGCGCACCGACGACGAGATCCACGACAACATCGTCGCGATGTGGGTGCCCAGGGCGCCGGCCAAGGCCGGCAACACCTATCGCCTGCGCTACCGGCTGCACTGGGCCGCCGACCAGCCCTACCCGTCGCCGCTGGCGCGCTGCGTGGCTACGCGCCTGGGCAACGGCGGCCAGCCCGGCCAGCCGCGGCCCAAAGGCGTGCGCAAGTTCATGGTCGAGTTCAAGGGCGCGCCGCTCGAGAAACTGCCCTTCGGCGTCAAGCCAGAAGCCGTGCTGACCGCTTCGCGCGGCACCTTTTCCTATGTCTTCACCGAAGCCGTGCCCAATGGCGTGGCGGGGCACTGGCGGGCCCAGTTCGACCTGACTACCGAGGGGGCCCAGCCGGTCGACCTGCGGCTGTTCCTGCGCCTGAACGGCAAGCCGCTGTCGGAAACCTGGCTGTACCAGTACCACCCGTTCCAGTCGCCGGCGGGCTGACGCGCCCGGCCGGGCGGGGCCGGCACCGGGCCAGCCCCTTTACACCTTATTGCGACACCGTGATGTCGGGCGGGCGCGAGCGGGTATGATGGCTGGCTACGACAGTTCCACTGCATCCGCCAGCCTCACATGATTTCTCAAGAGTTCGCCGGCGCCGCCGAGAGCGGCCAGGCTGCATCGCTCCCGCGCTCGGAGCGCGCCTACCAGCAGTTGCGCGCCGCCATCCAGGCCGGCCAGCTTTCCCCCGGCACCCGGCTGCGCGAGGTCGAACTGGCCGAATCGCTGGGGTTGTCGCGCACGCCAGTGCGGGAAGCGCTGTCGCGGCTGGAGTCGGAAGGGCTGGTCGTCAACGAGCCCAACCGCGGCATGATGGTGACGCAGCTCGATGCCAGCATGGTCAGCGAGCTGTACGTGATGCGCGAAGTGCTGGAAGGCACCGCCGCCGCGCTCGCCGCGCGCCACGCCACCGACGTCGAGATCTCGCTGCTGCGCGATATCGTCGAGCGCGACCTCGCCATCGCCGACGATCCCGACCGGCTCGCGCTGAACAACCGGCTGTTCCATGAAACCCTGCACCGCTGCGCCCACAACCGCTACCTGCTGAAGACGCTGCGCTCGCTGCACGAATCCATGGCGCTGCTCGGACGCACCACGCTGGCGGTGCCGGGGCGCGCGCGCAGTTCGTACGAAGAACACATCTCGCTGGTGGAAGCGCTGGAACAGCGCGATCCGACGCTGGCCGAGCAGATCGCGCGCCGGCATATCCAGCAGGCCTACAAGGTGCGGTTGTCGTTGTGGATCCAGGAGCAGTCGGGCAGCTGAGGCCCGTGCCCGCGCGGCGCCGTCAGGCCGCCTGGGTCCGCGCCGCGCGCAGCGTGCCCAGGCTCAGCACGAGCAGCGCCGCCAGGATCAGCACCACCGCGCCCAGCGTCTGCGGCGCGATCTGTTCGCCGCCCAGCCATGCGCCCATGGCCAGCGCCACCGGCGGGTTGACGTAGACATAGCTCGCCGCCAGGGTCTGGCTGACCGTCGAGACCAGGTACATGTAAGCGGAGAACGCCACCAGCGATCCCGCCACCACCAGGTAGGCCCAGGCCCAGCCGGCCTGCGCGCCGACGGAAGACGGCCACGGCTCCTGCCGCAGCATCGACAGCACCATCAGCACGGCGCCGCCGATCACCATCTCGGCGGCAAACGCCGCCGCCCCGGGCGGCAGGTCCAGCCGGCGCGCCAGCTGCGAGCCGAACGACCAGCTCGCCACCGCCAGCAGCAGCGCCACCACGCCGCCGGTGCTGACCTGGAACTCGGCGCCCGCGGTCAGCACCAGGATGCCGGCGCTGCCGATGGCGATCGCCACATACTCATACCACTTCGGCCGGTTGCCGAAGCACGCGCCCCAGATCAGCGCAAAGATCGGCATCGACCCGATCATCACCGTGGTGGCGCCAGAGGAAATGGTCTGCTCCGCAATCGCCGTGAGACCCATGCCGCCCACCAGCAGAAACAACGCCGGCACCGCGCAATGGCAAAACTGCCGCGCCGACGGCATTGGCGTACCGCGCCAGGCCAACCACGCGGCCAGCAACAGGCCCGCGCACAGGAAGCGCGTGCCCATCATGAACAGCGGCGGAAAACTCTCGAGCGTAAAGCGGATCGCCAGGTAGGTCGTGCCCCAGACCACATAGGTGATCAGCAGGCACAGCAGGACAAGCGGGGACATGGGGCGGAGGGGGTTCGGCAAAGGCATTCACGATAGCCTTGTCCGCAGCCGCGGCAAAACGAAAAGCGCTGGCAAGCCTTGTGAGAGTTACTCACAAGGCACTCCAGCGCGGAGGCAAAACAAAACCGGCCGCGTTCACCCGGGGCGGGCGCACGTATGGCCGGTTCTTTAACGCAGCCCGGACGGGCCGCAACTGCCGTACTGCTGTGCCAGCGCTTAGCCGTTGGCGTAGACCACCTTGGCCTTGCGGGCCTGGCTTTGCAGGCGCTCGATCACCGACTGCACGGCGGCGATGGCGCGCTTCACGTCGTGGGCGAAGCCCAGGCTTTGCGCACCGAGTTCGCGCTCGATGAGTTGGCGTTCCAGTTGATCGGTCAGCTTGGTATCGGATTGGGTGTTCATGGCGTCCTTCCTTTCGGGATTACCCTTATGGGGTTTTCCCTGATTGTAGCAGAAGGATTGTCGCAATGCAGCATTAGGTGAAAGTACGTAGGCAGGAAGGTCACATATCCGAGCAACGCGATCATTGGATGTCGCATCAGCCTCTCGTGCCCAAGCTGGAGTCGAGCTGCGGGGAACAATGCCCGGTTTCTCACCGCTGAATCCCCGTGCCCTCCACTCCAGCATTGAAACGGCAAACCGGCCACTGTCTCTCGTCCACGAGCCGTTTGGTAATCGCGAGAAGACATCGCCATACCGTTGTCACGGCCAGCGACGCGGGGAGTGTTGCCGCCCGGCAAAGGTACACCTGTCGCGTGACGCCGGAACCCATACGCCAGATGAACCTGAAGCCGACTTTCCGCTTCTTGCTGATGCGGTTGCCCAGGGATTGGGGATTGGACTGCTTCCCGCCTATGTATCCCGCTGCGCCAGCTACCATGCTTTGCAGCCCGTACTGCCAGACTTTCGCATTCAGGCCGATCCGCAGTCGCTATACATCATGACATTGCCTAGCCGCTACCCCTCACCGGCAACACGTACGCTGATCGAGTTCCTGCGCGAGCGCATTGGCTTGCTGATCCGTGGGCCGCAACCCGCGGTACCGACATGACACACTGTCAGGCCAGGCGCAGCGCCAGCGCGTAGTACGACGCGCCGTCCTCGCTGCGGTTCAGCGTCGCGCGCACCGTCACCGCCAGCCCGCTTCCGTCGCCCCGTTTCAGCTCGGCAGAAAACTCGGCCTTCGGCCGCGCGGGCGTGATCCTGCGCAGGCGCGCGCCGGCGTCGGCGAACCGGCCGGCCAGCCCCTCGCCCAGCAGCGCGCCGGCATCGCAGCCGACCATCGTCGCCAGCGCCGCGTTCACTGACTCGCAGCGCAGCGCTCCGTCCAGCAAGGCGATGCCTTCCGAGGTCAACTCGAACACCGCCTGGAACCGCGCCTGCTGGTCGCGCAGCGACTGCTCGGCGAGCTTGCGCGCGGTGTTGTCCATGCTGATGCCGACGATCTTGACGATGCGCCCGTCCAGTTCCCGCACCGGCGTGGCGCGGGACGAAATCCAGCGGATGCTGCCGTCCGGCTGGTACAGGCGGAAGTCGAATTCGTGCGCGTGGCCGGTCTGTAGCGATTCCTCGTAGGCGGCGTTCATCATGGGCACGTCGTCGGCATGCACGTGCTTCCAGAAGCTTTCGTTGCTGACGATGCGCCAGCCGTACACCGCCTCGACGTTGGACGAGTAGGTCACGTCGTCGGTGATCAGGTTCCATTCCCACGTGACGATGCGCGCGCCCTCCTGCGCCAGCTTCATGCGCGCCTCGCTCTCCATGATCTCGGCGGTGTAGCGTCGGCGCATGTCGGTCATGGGGATTTCCACCGCGCTCGAGGTTTCCGCCTCCTGCCGCGCCTGCTCGCCGTAGCGCAGCCAGATCCAGTTGACGCCGAGGAACGCCGCCAGCTTGCGCAGCTTCTCGTAGTCGATCTCGCCGCCCCGGGTCCATTTGTGGACCGCCGGGCGCGACACCTCGAGCGCGTTGGCGACCGCCTGCAGCGTGAGCTTCTTGTGTTCGAGCAGTTCCTTGAGGCGGAATGCAAAGCTGTTTTCTGTCATGTGCTGGATTCCCCGGTGGCATCGCCGAGATGCCGCATGAAAAACTCGACGCAGGCGCGCAGCCGTGCGGAGCCGGAAAGGCGCGAAGGATACACCGCCCAGATATCGGCGTCCTGGCGATAGTGGGGCAGCACCTGCACCAGGCGGCCGGCCTTGAGGTCAGGCTCGACGTCCCACATCGAGCGCAGCATGACCCCATGCCCGGCCAGCGCCCAGCCCGCGACGATCTCGCCGTGGTTGGACGACAGGCGCCCGCCGACCTTGACGTTGCGGTCGCCCTCCGGCCCCGTCATGCGCCAGATGCCGAACGGATGGTCGCGCTCCTTGGTCACGAGGCAGTCGTGCTGCGCCAGCGCGTCGAGCGTCTGCGGCATGCCGCGCGCCGCGAGATACGATGGCGCCGCGCACAGCACCCGCCAGTTGCGCGCCAGCCGGCGGGCGATCAGGTGCGGGGCGATGTCGTTGCCGATGCGGATGTCGAGGTCGATGCCCTCGGCCGCAAGGTCGACCAGCTTGTCGAACACATCGAAGCGGATTTCCAGGCCGGGGTACTGCTCGCACAGCGTCGAGATCAGCGGCGCGACACGCCGCCTGCCAAAGCCCACGCTGCTGCCGATCCGCACCAGCCCGCGCGGCGAGCCGCCGCCAGCCGAGACGTCGTCCATCAACTGGCCGATCTCGTCGAGCATGTGGCGCGCCCAGCGGCACACGCGCTCGCCGTTTTCCGTCAGCGACACCTGGCGCGTGCTCCGGTGCAGCAGTTGCGCGCCCATCGCCTGCTCCAGCGCCTTGACGCGCTTGCTGACATAGGCCGGCGAGCTGCCCAGTTCTTCTGCGGCGGCGACGAAGCTGGCGCGCTGGGCAACCAGGCAGAACACCCGCAGGTCTTCCAGTGGCGGCAGATTATTCACGATTCGTGTTTCCTGTATCCACGGTTGCGCGGATGATCCGCGCCGGGTTTCCCGGCATCCTCGATCGCGTCCTGACCACCAGACACGAGCGAGACACCGCCATGACCAAACCATCTCCAGCTTCGTTCCGGATCGCCGCCATCGCCGGCGACGGCATCGGCAACGAAGTTTTGCCCGAAGGGCTGCGCGTCGTCGAAGCCGCCGCGCGCAAGTTCAACCTGCCCATTGAAGTGCGCCACTTCGAATGGGCCAACTGCGACTACTACCTGCGCCACGGCAAGATGATGCCGGACGACTGGAAGCAGCAACTCGACGGCTTCGACGCCATCTACTTCGGCGCCGTGGGCTGGCCCGACAAGGTGCCCGACCACGTCTCGCTGTGGGGCTCGCTGCTCAAGTTCCGCCGCGAGTTCGACCAGTACGTCAACCTGCGTCCGGTGCGCCTGCTGCCTGGCGTGCCCTGCCCGCTGGCCGGCAAGAAGCCTGGCGACATCGACTTCTACGTGGTTCGCGAGAACACCGAGGGCGAGTACAGCCCGGTCGGCGGCCGCATGTACGAGGGCACCGGGCGCGAGATCGTGGTGCAGCAGTCGATCTTCAGCCGCCACGGCACTGACCGTATCCTGAAGTACGCCTTCGAACTGGCGCAATCCCGTCCCCGCAAGAAGCTCACGTCGGCCACCAAGTCCAATGGCATTGCCATCAGCATGCCCTGGTGGGACGAGCGCACCGCCGCGATGGGAGCGCAATTCCCCGAAGTCAAATGGGACAGCCAGCACATCGACATCCTTTGCGCACGCTTCGTGCTGCAGCCGGAGCGCTTCGACGTGGTGGTCGCTTCCAACCTGTTCGGCGACCTCCTTTCCGACCTCGGCCCGGCCTGTACCGGCACCATCGGCCTGGCGGGTTCGGCCAACCTGAACCCGGAGCGCAAGTTCCCTTCGTTGTTCGAGCCGGTGCACGGCTCGGCGCCGGACATCTTCGGCAAGCAGATCGCCAACCCCATCGGCATGATCTGGTCGGGCGCGATGATGCTGGACTTCCTCGGCGGTGAAGCCGGACGCCAGGCGCATGACGCCATCCTCGCCGCGATCGAGACCGTGCTGCACGAAGGTCCGCTGACGCCGGATGCCGGCGGCAAGGCGGGCACCAGCGACGTGGGCAAGGCCATCGCCGAAGCCGTCTGACGCCAGATGCGCGGGCATACGTGACGCGGAATTCGCGCGGCGCGTGTGCTCCGCCTGGCGCGAGAAGCCCCATTCGGCACACACGTAGTTTTTTTCAGCGCGGAGCTTGTGCATCCCCGGAATTTTGCATAGAGTTTGCGTAAACCAATGGTTACTGTAAACCACTGGTTTACACAAAGCAAGAGAAGAACGCGGCCCCAACCGCGCCGGGTAGACAAGTTCCACCACAAAGCACCATGCGCCAAGACGCATCGGAGGAGATCCACTTGAAAACGTCCACGCCCCGCCGCGACGGCTTCCTGACCGTCTGCACGCTCACCGCCGTGCTGGTCACCGTCATCGCCATGGTCCGCTGGCCCGCCGAAGCGGCCGCCACCGCCACCCAGCTCTTCGACTGGTCCACGCGCTCCTTCGGCTCGCTGGTCCAGATCTTCGTCTTCGGCTGCGTCATCGCCTGCCTGGCGCTGGCCTTCAGCAAGTACGGCAACGTGCGCCTCGGCGAAGGCAAGCCCGTGTATTCCACCTTGTCGTGGGTCTTCATGTTCATCTGCGCAGGCATGGGGTCGTCGACCATGTACTGGGGCGTGATGGAGTGGGTCTACTACTACCAGTCGCCCGGACTGAACGTGCCCACCGGCACGCGCGAAGCGCTGGAACACTCCATCAGCTACTCGTTCTTTCACTGGGGCCTGAGCGCCTGGGCGGTGTACGCGCTGCCCTCGCTGGCGATGGCGTACCACTTCCATGTGCGCAAGAACAAGGGGCTGAACCTGGCGTCGATCATCGAGGCCATCACGGGCTTCCGCGCCACCGGGCCGGTGGGCCGCCTGGTGGATCTGATCTTCCTGCTGACGATGTTCGGGGCGCTGACGGTTTCCATCGCGCTGACCGCGTCGACCTTCACGCGCGGCCTGTCCGGCCTGTTCGGCGTGCCCGATACGTTCGTCACGCAGTTGATCGTGATCGTCGGCGTGTCGGTGCTGTTCTCCGCGAGCGCCTACATCGGCATCAACGGCGGCATGCAGCGCCTGAGCCATATGGTCTGCTGGGGCGCGCTGCTGCTGGCCGCGGTCGTGTTTGCCATCGGACCGACCCTGTTCGCCGGCAACAACATCGTCAATGGCCTGGGCCTGATGCTGCAGAACTACGTCCACATGAGCCTGTTCACCGATCCCACCGGCGACGGTGCCTTCAGCCGCGGCTGGACGGTGTTCTACTGGCTGTGGTGGGTGTCGTACTCGCCGGGCGTGGCGATGTTCGTGGCGCGCGTGTCCAAGGGCCGCAAGGTCAAGGAAGTCATCTATGCCCTGCTGCTGGGCGGCAGCGTCGGATGCTGGTTCTTCTTCGGCGCGCTGGAAAGCTACAGCATGCACCGGTTCATCTCGGGGGCCATCGACGTGCCGCGCATCCTGAAGGAGCACGGCGGCGAGACGGCAGTCGAAATGCTGCTGAGCGCGCTGCCGGCCGGCAAGGTGTTCCTGGCCGTGTACCTGGCGATCATGATCGTCTTCCTCGCCGCCCACGTCGACGCAGTGGCCTACGCCGTGGCCGCCACCACCACCCGCAACCTGGAGGAAGGGCAGGACCCGTCGCCGACCAGCCGCGTGTTCTGGTGCGTGATGCTGACGCTGGTGCCGCTGGCGATGCTGTTCGTCAAGGCGTCGCTGGAGACCATGAAGACAGCCGTCGTGCTGACCGCCATCCCGTTCCTGGTCATCCTCGGCATCAAGCTGTTCGGCCTGTTCCGCTGGCTGCTGCAGGACTACGCCGACACGCCGGCACACCTGATCGAGGCGGCCCAGTCCAACCCCCGGCCGGACGGCGAGAGCCGCGCCGTGACCACCGACAGCGAGGCCGCCGTCGCCAACGTTTGATGCATTGATGGCTTGTTGGTCAGGGCGGTCGCCGCCGCCCTGGCTGGCTCATTGCCCACACTTTGCCCGCCCCCGGGCTTTTTCTTCCGCCTTGTTGTTAAACACTATTTAACGCTTAACTACAGATTAACCAAAGGAACCGAATCATGGAGAAGACCCTGGACAACGCCGCCGTCAAGCTGCCCGCCGGCTTCTGCGCCGACGACGAAAACGCCTGGACCTTGCCCGCCTCGTATTACACGAAGGAAGCGGTGTTCGAATACGAGAAGGAAAAGATCTTCGCCAACAGCTGGATCTGCGTGGCCCACAGCAGCGAACTGGCCGAGTCGAACGACTACGTGACCCGCGAGATCATCGGCGAAAGCATCGTCGTGCTGCGCGACCGCGAAGGCGTGCTGCGCGCCTTCTACAACGTCTGCCCGCATCGCGGCCACCAACTGCTGCAAGGCAGCGGCCGCGCGAAGAACGTCATCACCTGCCCGTACCACGCCTGGACCTTCAAGCTCGACGGCGAACTGGCGCTGGCCCGCAACTGCGACAACGTTCCCAATTTCGACAAGAGCAAATCCAGCCTGGTCCCGGTCAGGGTCGAGGAATACGCCGGCTTCGTCTTTATCAACATGAATCCGGACGCAGGCAGCGTCGAGGAACAACTTCCCGGCCTGGAAGCCCGCATGCGCGCCGCCTGCCCGGTCATCGACGAACTCCACCTCGGCGCCCGCTTCGTCACCGAGACGCCGGCCAACTGGAAATCCATCGTCGACAACTACATGGAGTGCTACCACTGCGGCCCGGCGCACCCCGGCTTCTCGGACTCGGTGCAGGTCGACAAGTACACCCACACGCTGCACGGCAACTGGTCGCTGCAGTTCGGCCACGCCAAGTCGTCGGAAAAGTCCTTCAAGCTGGACGACTCCGTGAAGGACCCCAGCTTCAGCGGCTTCTGGGCCTGGCCTTGCACGATGTTCAACGTGCCGCCGGGCGCCAACTTCATGACGGTGATCTACGAGTTCCCGGCCAGCGCCGAAGTCACGCTCCAGCATTACGAGATCTACTTCCTGAACAAGGAACTGACCGAGGACCAGCAGAAGCTGGTCGAGTGGTATCGCGACGTGTTTCGCCCGGAAGACCTGCGCCTGGTGGAAAGCGTGCAGAAGGGCCTGAAGTCGCGCGGCTATCGCGGCCAGGGCCGGATCATGGTCGACCGCCAGCGCAGCGGCATCAGCGAGCACGGCATCGTCCATTTCCACCGCAAGGTGGCGAAGGAATACGAAGGCGCGTGAGCGCCGATACCCCCCTCCCATGCACGGGCGGGGGAATCAACACCGAAACGGAGACCAGACCCATGCAACTGAAGGACATCACCCTTTTCCGCCAGCAGGCCCTGATCGGCGCCGAATGGACCGACGCCCCCGACGCCGCCACCGTCGCCGTGACCGACCCCGCCACCGGCGAGCAGGTCGGCACCGTGCCGCTGATGCGCGAGGCCGGCGCCGTGGCCGCGATCGAGGCCGCCAATGCCGCCCTGCCCGCCTGGAAAGCCCGCACCGCCAGGGAGCGTGCCGCGCTGCTGCGCAAATGGTTCGACCTCATCATCGAGAACGAAGACGACCTCGCCGCCATCATGACCCGCGAGCAGGGCAAGCCGCTGGCCGAAGCGCGTGGCGAGGTCCGCTACGCCGCCTCGTTCATCGAGTGGTTCGGCGAGGAAGCCAAGCGACTCTACGGCGACGTGATCCCCTCCCCGGCCGCCGACAAGCGCCTGGTGGTGGTGCGCGAGCCGATCGGTGTCTGCGCCGCCATCACGCCGTGGAACTTCCCGGCGGCGATGATCGCGCGCAAGGCCGCGCCCGCGCTGGCCGCTGGCTGCACCATGGTGGTCAAGCCCGCCAACGAGACGCCGTTCAGCGCGCTGGCGCTGGCCGAACTGGCGCTGCGCGCCGGCATCCCGGCGGGCGTGCTGAACATCGTCACCGGCGACGCGGCGGCCATCGGCAGCCAGTTCACCGGCCATCCGCTGGTGCGCAAGCTGTCGTTCACGGGTTCCACGCCGGTCGGCCGCCTGCTGATGCAGCAGTGCGCCGGCACGGTCAAGAAGGTGTCGCTGGAACTGGGCGGCAATGCGCCGTTCATCGTGTTTGAAGACGCCGACATCGACGCGGCGGTAGAAGGCGCGATCCAGGCCAAGTACCGCAATGCCGGCCAGACCTGCGTCTGCGTCAACCGCCTCTATATCCACGATGCCGTGTACGAGCAGTTTGTCGAGCGCTACGTGGAGAAGGTGGCCGGACTGCGCGTGGGCAACGGCTTCACGTCCGGCAGCGAGATCGGTCCCCTGATCACGGAGAAGGCGGTCGCCAAGGTCGGCGAACTGGTCGCGGATGCCATCGGCAAGGGCGCGCGCGTCGCCATCGGCGGCGGCGTGCATGAGGCCGGTGCGCAGTTCTTCGCGCCGACGGTGCTGGCGGACGTCAAACCCGGCATGCGCGTGCTGGACGAGGAGATCTTCGGGCCGGTCTCACCCATCGTCCGCTTCACCTCGGAAGCCGACGTCGTGCGCATGGCCAACGACACCATCTACGGCCTGGCCGCCTACTTCTTCAGCCGCGACATCGGCCGCGTCTGGCGCGTGGCCGAGCAGCTGGAGTACGGCATCGTCGGCATCAACACCGGCCTGTTCTCGAACGAAGTGGCGCCGTTTGGCGGCGTGAAGCAATCGGGCCTGGGCCGCGAGGGCTCGAAGTACGGCATCGAGGACTACCTCGAAATGAAATACCTCTGCATGGCGCTGTAACGCGCTGGCACCACACCCGGACGACAGCAGCATGGGCAATACCTACCAGACCCTCCAGGTGCGGGTTGCGCGCATCGAGCACGTGACCCCGCTGATCAAGCGCTTCACCATGGAAGCGATCGACGGCAGCGAGCTGCCGGCCTTTACCGGCGGCAGCCACGTGATCGTGCAGATGCGCGACGGCGAGCGCCAGTACAGCAACGCCTACTCGCTGATGAGTTCGCCCGACGCGCTCGGCAGCTACCAGATCGGCGTGCGGCGCGAGGAGACGTCGAAAGGCGGCTCCGCGTTCCTGCACGACAAGGTCGCCGAGGGCGACGCGCTCACCATCACGACGCCGAACAACCTGTTCGCGCTGGATCATGGCGCGCACCACCACGTGCTGATCGCTGGCGGCATCGGCATCACGCCATTCATGTCGCAGATGCACGAGCTGCGCAAGCGCGGCGCGTCGCACGAGCTGCACTACGCCTTCCGCGCCGACGAGCACGGCGCGTTCCGCGATGAACTGGCGGCGCTCACGCAGGAGTCTTCCGGGGGCCGTGTCAGCTTCTATGTCGACAGCAAGGGGCAGAAGCTCGACCTCTCCGGCTTGCTGGGCGGCATGGAGGCCGGCGCGCATGTCTATGTCTGCGGCCCCGCCCCGCTGATCGACGCCGTGCGCCAGGCCGCGCAGGACGTTGGCCTTGATCCGTCGCGCGTGCATTGGGAACAGTTCGCCGCGCCGGAGCAGGCGGGCGATGCCTTTACCGTGGTGCTGGCGAAATCCGGCAAGACGGTTGAGGTGGCCGCCGGCGAGTCGATCCTGAAGGCCATCGAGCGCGGCAGCACCGTCCCGGTCGAGTGCCTGTGCCGCGAAGGCGTGTGCGGCACCTGCGAGACCCGCATTCTGGAAGGCGAGGCCGTCCACTTCGACCAGTACCTGAGCGACCAGGAAAAGGCGGCGCAGAAGACGATGATGATCTGTGTGTCGCGCGCCAAGGGCGGCAAGCTCGTGCTCGACCTGTAAGTCACAAGAAAGGCCGGCGCACGGGATGCCGGCCGCCTTCCCCCCGAGGAGACACCATGAACAAACCAGCCAGCCTCTGGCTGCTGGCGGGCGCGCTGCTGCCTGTCGCCCTGCCCTGCGCATCGCATGCACAATCGAACGTGACGCTCTACGGCGTGGTCAGCACCGCCGTGCGCTACACGTCAAACCTCGACGGCCGCCATCACGACCTGGCCGAACTCGTGTCCAGCGGCATCGGCGGCAGCCGCTGGGGCCTGAAAGGCACTGAAGACTTCGGCGGCGGCAACCAGGCCGTGTTCCTGCTGGAAAACGGCTTCGGCACCGACGACGGCAAGACCGCCTACAACGCGCTGTTCGGCCGCCAGGCCTATGTCGGCCTCTCTGGCGAGTGGGGCGCCCTCACCTTCGGCCGCCAGTACAACGCGCTGAACAACATCGGCTGGGCCTTCGACCCGCTCGACCAGGGCTGGGGCAACTTCTGGTCAGATCCGCTCTACACCGGCGGCGACATCTTCTTCCAGGGCTACCGCATCAACAACAGCGTGGTCTACAAGAAGACGCTCGGCCCCGTGAGCATCCAGCTCGACTACGGCTTCGGCGAGCAGCCGGGCAGCACCGCGCGCGGGGCGACCTTCGGCGGCGGCGTGATGTACCAGCGGGGGCCGCTCGCCTTCGGCGTGGCCTATGACCAGCAGCGCCCGGGCACCGGCGACAACACGCTGCACAACTACTCGGTCGGCGCGTCCTATGTCGTCGGCAACGCCACCGGCTACGTCGGCTATATGGGACGCAGCGAGCGCAACCCGGACGCGCGCTTCGGCATCGCCTTCGTCGGCATCGGCTACCAGGCCACGCCCGCGCTGCACCTGTCGGGCGCGTACTACCGCTACAAGCAGAGCGGCAACGTCACCACGCAGTTCCAGTCCACGCCCATCGCGCTCGGCAGCGGCAATGCCGACGCGGTATCGGCGGTGGCGGACTACGCGCTGTCAAAGCGCACCAGCCTGTTCCTCGAGGCCGATGCCACCTTCGCGCGCGGCGGCACGGTCGGGCGGGAGACGGAGTACTGGGCCGGGACGCCGGTGACGGATGTCAGCAGTACCACCCGCGTCGGCGTGATGGCCGGGATTCGGCACATCTTCTGAGGCGTCCGCACCGCGGCGTTGCTCCCGGACCCGGGGCCAACGCCGCAGCGTACCTTGCCGATCGCCACGATCAGGCCGTTGGCAAGGGGCCGCTGCCCCCCAGTACGCCACTCCGCTCAGAACGAGCGCGGCAGCCCCAGCACGTGTTCCGCGACGAACGAGTAGATCAGGTTGGTCGAGATCGGCGCCACCTGGTACAGGCGCGTCTCGCGGAACTTGCGCTCGACGTCGTACTCGCAGGCGAAGCCGAAGCCGCCGTGGAACTGCAGGCAGGCGTTGCCGGCCTCCCAGCTGGCCTTGGCGGCGAGGTACTTGGCCATGTTGGCCTGCGCGCCCATGGACTCGTGCTTGTCGAACAGTTCACAGGCCTTCCAGCGCATCAGGTTGGCCGCCTCCAGCTCGATGAAGGACTCGGCGATGGGGAACTGCACGCCCTGGTTCTGGCCGATGGGGCGGCCGAAGACTTCGCGCTCCTTCACGTACTTGGTCACGCGGTCCATGAACCAGTAGCCGTCGCCGATGCACTCGGCGGCGATCAGCGTGCGCTCGGCATTGAGGCCATCGAGGATGTACTTGAAGCCCTTGCCCTCTTCGCCGATCAGGTTCTCCTCGGGAATTTCCAGGTCCTCGAAGAACAGTTCGTTGGTCTCGTGGTTGACCATGTTGGGAATGGGGCGCACGGTCAGGCCCTGCTTCTGCGCCTGGTGCAGGTCGACCATGAAGATCGACATGCCCTCGCTCTTTTTCTTTACGTCGGCCAGCGGCGTGGTGCGTGCCAGCAGGATCATGAAGTCGCTGTGCTGCACGCGGCTGATCCACACCTTCTGGCCGTTGACGACATAGCGGCCGTCCTTCTGCACCGCCGAGGTCTTGATCTTGGTGGTGTCGGTGCCGGTGGTGGGTTCGGTCACGCCCATCGACTGCAGGCGCCATTCGCCCGAGGCGATCTTCGGCAGGTACTTTTCCTTCTGCGCCTTGGACCCGTGCCGCAGCAGCGTGCCCATGTTGTACATCTGGCCGTGGCATGCGCCGGAATTGCCGCCGCAGCGGTTGATTTCTTCCATGATGACCGAGGCTTCGGTCAGGCCCAGCCCGGAGCCGCCGTACTCCTGCGGGATCAGCGCCGCGAGCCAGCCCGCCGCGGTCAGCGCATTGACGAACGCCTCGGGATAGGCGCGCTGTTCATCGACCTTGCGGAAGTACTCGTCGGGGAACTCCGCGCACAGCGCCCGGATGGCATCGCGGATTTCGTGGAAATTGTTCGATAAGGTCTGTTCGATCATGGCGCTGGCTTGCGGTGGTCTGTGTCGGTGGCGATCAGTCTTTGGCGATCGGTATGTGGCGGCCGCGCGGCGGATCGGCCACGCCGCGTGATAGCCGCCATGGTCGCGGCGTTCGGCCGGCGCGGCAATCAGCGATTCCGAAAGCGCGCCTTCCACGCGGCTTAAGTCCGGGCAGGCGGCGCCTCCGGCTGCCGTTGGCCAGTTTCGCAATCGCCAAAGCCGGCCATTGGCATTGTCGAATAGCGCAAACGCGGCTTTGGCGACATGCTCAGGGCTGTCCGGCACAAGCCGGCTGATTCCGGCCGTGTGCCGAGCCAACGTTTTCCCCGTCGACATGCACGACCTGGCCTCCCGACTGCAAGCCCTGATCCGTCCCGGCGACCACCTCTGGTGGGGACAAGCCACCGCCGAGCCGCTGACGCTGACGCGCGCGCTGGTGGCGCATCGCCATGCGATCGCCCGCGGCGGGCGCTTCAGCGTATTCGTCGGCATCGGCCAGTCGGACACGCTGCAGCCGGAGCAGGCCGACGTCATCGACTTTTTCGGCTATGCCGCCAGCGGGCCGCACCGCCGGCTGGCCGGCGCGGGCGTGCTGGACATCGTGCCGAGCCATTATTCGCACCTGCCAGGGCTGATCCGGCACGGCACGCTGCGCGCCGACGTGGTGCTGGTGCAGGTCTCGCCCGCTGACGAACAGGGCCGTCATAGCCTGGGCCTGGTGCATGAATACCTGCCCGCCGCGCTCGACCGGGCCCGCGTCGTCATTGCCGAAGTGAACCCCGAGGTGCCGTGGACCCACGGCAGCCACTATCTCGCCGCCGACCAGATCGACCTGCAGGTCGAGGCGCGCTGCGCGCCCATCAGCCTCGAACGCGGCGCTCCCGGCGCAGTCGAACAGGCCATCGCCCGTCACATCGCCGGCTGGGTGGAGGATGGCGCGACCCTGCAGATGGGCATCGGCAACCTGCCCGAGGCCGTAGTGGCTGCGTTGCATGATCGCCGTGACCTGGGCCTGCACAGCGGCGCGGTCGGCGACGGCATCGCCGCGCTGGCCGAAGCCGGGGTGCTGACCAACGCACGCAAGAGCATCGATACCGGCATCGGCATCGGCGGCATCCTGATGGGCAGCGAGCGGCTGCGGCGCTGGGCCCACCGCAATCCGCAACTGCAACTGCGCGAGACCGCCTATACCCACCACCCCGAGGTGCTCGCCAGCGTCGACAAGCTGACCGCGATCAACTCCGCCATCGAGGTCGACCTGACCGGCCAGGTCAATGCGGAAGTGGCCGCCGGCGTCTATGTCGGCGCGGTGGGCGGCGCGGTGGACTTCCTGCGCGGCGCCGCGCGCAGCCGCGGCGGCCTGCCGATCGTGGCGCTGCCGGCAACCGCCAGGGGCGCGAGCCGCATCGTCGCGCAATTGTCCGGCCCGGTCAGCACGCCGCGTGCCGACGCCGGCCTGATCGTCACCGAGCACGGCGTGGCCGACCTGCGCGGCCAGACCCTGTCGCAACGCGTGCGCCGCATGCTGGACCTCGCCGCCCCCGAACACCGCGCGGACCTGGAGCGCCAGGCCCATGCGCTGCTGCGCCGGTGCGGCGCCGCCTTCGTCGCCCTTTCCTGCCCTTCCCGGGGTGGCGTCGACCGACTAACTTGATGATTTACCCGATCCCCGATTCCAAGGAGACTTCCATGCGCAGAGCTGCAATCGTCACCCCCCTTCGCACCCCCGTCGGCACCTTCGGCGGCAGCCTGCGCCCGGTGCCGGTCGAGGAACTGGCCGCGACCGCCGTGCGCGCCGTGGTCGAACGCAGCGGCATCGATCCCGCGCGCATCGACGACGTGGTCTTTGCCCAGTCCTACGCCAACAGCGAAGTGCCGTGCGTGGGCCGCTGGGCCGCGCTGCAGGCCGGGCTGCCGGTCGGAGTGCCGGGCATGCAGCTGGATCGCCGCTGCGGCGGCGGCCTGCAGGCCATCGTCACGGCATCGATGATGGTGCAGAGCGGCGCCGCCGACGTGGTCATCGCGGGCGGCGTCGAAAGCATGAGCAATATCGAGTACTACACCACCGACATGCGCTGGGGCGCGCGCTCCGGCAACGTGCGTTTCTTCGACCGCCTCGACCGCGGCCGCGAACGCTCGCAGCCGGTGGAGCGCTTCGGCAAGATCTCCGGCATGATCGAGACCGCCGAGAACCTGGCGCGCGACTACGGCATCAGCCGCGAGGACGCCGACGCCTTTGCCGTGCGCAGCCACCAGCGCGCCGCCGCGGCGTGGGAGGCCGGACGCTTCGACGCCGAGATCGTCCCGGTGCAGGTGCCGCAGCGCAAGGGCGAGCCGGTGCCGTTCACGCGCGATGAAGGCTACCGCCCGCAGACCACGCTCGACAGCCTGGCCAAACTGCGCGTGCTGATGCCGAACGGCACCGTCACCGCGGGCAACGCCAGCCAGCAGAACGATGCCTCGGCCGCCTGCCTGATCGTCGCCGAAGACAAGCTCGCCGAACTCGGCCTGACCCCGATGGCCTCGCTGGTGGGCTGGGCGGCGGCGGGCTGCGAGCCTTCGCACATGGGCATCGGCCCGGTGCCGGCGGTGAAGAAGCTGCTGGCGCGCCTGAACCTGACGCTGGAGCAGATGGACCTGGTCGAGCTCAACGAGGCCTTTGCCTGCCAGGTGCTGGCGGTGCTCAAGGGCTGGGACTGGCAGGACCAGGACGCGATCGAGCACAAGCTCAACGTCAACGGCTCGGGCATCTCGCTGGGCCACCCGATCGGCGCCACCGGCGTGCGCATCCTGGCCACGCTGCTGCACGAACTGCAGCGCCGCGGCGGCCGCTACGGCCTGGAAACCATGTGCATCGGCGGCGGCCAGGGCATCGCCGCGGTGTTCGAACGCTATTGATGCCACGGCGGCGGCGGCGGCGGCCCGGCCCGGTGCCTGCCGACCATCCGCCCGCCGCACGCTGTGCCCCGCACAAGGACGCCTGAAACATGCCACCGGACCGAGCCCCTCTCACCCGCATCAGCGACATCCCGCGCCACTGGGCCACGCACGCGCCCGGCCATGTCGCCCTCTTCGAAGACGACCGGACCACCACCTATGCGCAGCTGTGGGCCGGCATCGGGGACGCGCAGCGCTACCTGCAGTCGCAGGGCGTGGGCACCGGCGACCGGGTGCTGGTGGTGGCCGAAAACTGCCTGGCGGTGATCACGCTGGTGTTCGCGTTGTCGGAGCTGGGCGCATGGCCGGTGGTCGTCAACGCGCGCCTGTCCGAGCGCGAGATCGAAGTGATCCGCGCCCACTGCCAGCCGCGGCTGATGCTGTTCACCCACGCGGCGTCGCCGGATGCGCTGCGCCACGGCGTGCGCTACCGCGCCCGCGAAATTGCCCCGGCCGGGCTGGGCCCGCTGATGGCGGGCGCCATCGACGAGACCGCCACGCGCGAGCCCGAAGCGCTGGCGCGGGACGTGGCCGCGCTGATCTACACCTCGGGCACCACCGGACAGCCCAAGGGCGTGATGGTCACTCACCGCGGCCTGCTGCACTTTGCCGGCGTGACCGTGGCCTCGCGCCGCATGCGGCCGGACGACTGCGCCTACGCGGTGATGCCGATCTCGCATGTGTTCGGCCTTGGCACGCTGCTGGTCTCGACCCTGCACGCCGGCGCCAGCGTGTACCTGTGCGCGCGCTTCAACGCGGCGGACCTCACCGCGGCGATCCGCGGCGGCGCGATCACGCTGCTGCAGGGCGTGCCGACCATGTTCAGCCGCATCCTGGCCCGCCTGCGGGCCAGCGGTGCGCCATTGCAGCCGTCGCCGCGCCTGCGCTATCTCTACACCGGCGGCGGCCCGCTCGACCCCACTCTCAAGCGCGATGTCGAGGCAGTCTTCGGCCAGCCGCTGCACCATGGCTATGGCATGACCGAGTACGCCGGATCGATGTTCGTGACGCGCCTGGAGCGGCCGCGCGCCGACTGCGCGGTGGGCGAGATCGTCCCGGGCGCGGACCTGCAGGTGATCGGCGCCGACGGCAAGCCGGTGCCGCCGGGTCAGCCCGGCGAACTGTGGATCCGCGGGCCGGGCGTGATGCGCGGCTACTACCGTGCCCCGGAACTGAGCGCCGCGGCCCTGCGCCCCGGCGGCTGGCTCAATACGGGCGATATCGGGCGCCTCGACGCCGACGGCGCCTTGTTTATCGTCGGCCGCACCAAGGACCTGATCATCCGCTCGGGCTTCACGGTCTACCCGATCGAAGTCGAAGCGGTGCTCAACACGCATCCGTCGGTGCGCGTGTCGGCCGTGATCGGCCGGCCCGCCGCGGACGGCAACGAGGAAGTGGTCGCCTTCGTCGAGATCCGCGCGGGCGAGCGCTTCGACGCGCCCGCGTTGCATGACTACCTGGTCGGGCGCCTGTCGCCGTACAAGCGCCCGGAGCGGATCCTGCGCGTGGCGGCGATGCCCGCGACCGCCAGCGGCAAGCTGCTCAAGCACCAGTTGCGCCAGTTGCTCGGGGCCGAGCCGTAGCCGGCCCTGGTCGCCGGCGCCGCGGCTTCAGTCCTGGCGCCCCTGCCCGTCTTCGACCAGCAGGTCCACCAGCTTGCGCGCGAACAGCGGCAAGGCGTCGAGGTCGGCCACGCAGATCTGCAGCTGGCGCTCGGCCCATTCGTCGTTGAGCTGGACGATGCGCAGCGCCATGGCCCTGGCATGGCGGCGCGCGGTGGTCTCGGGCAGCACCGCCAGGCCGACGTTGGCCTCGACCATGCGGCACGCGGTCTCGAAATTGCTGACCTGCACGCGCCAGCGCAGGCTGCGCTGCAGGTCCGCCGCGGCGCGCTTCAGGAAGTTGTGGATGGCGCTGTCCTCGGGCAGGCCGATGAAGTCGTAGTCCAGCGTCTCGATGAAATCCACGCGCTCGCGCTCGGCCAGCGCATGGCTCAGCGCGGTCGCCAGCACCAGCCGGTCGCGCCGGTATGGCATGACCTCCAGCCCTTCGGTGCGCACGTTGCCGGCGATGATGCCGATATCGACGATGCCCTCCTGCACCGCGCGCACGATGTCCGGGCTGAGCCGTTCGTGCATGTCGATGGTCACGTCCGGATGGCTGACCAGATAGCTGCGCAGCACCGCCGGCAGGAACTCGCTCATGGCGGTGGTGTTGGCGAACACGCGCACGTGGCCTTTGACACCCGCGGCGTATTCCTGCAGGTCGCCGCTGAGCTGCTCCAGCTGGCGCAGCACGCGGCGCGCATGGGCCAGCAGGGTCTCGCCCGCGCCGGTCACCTTCACCCCCTGGCTGCTGCGGCTCAGCAGCTTGACGCCGACGTGTTCCTCCAGGTTCTTGATGCGGGTGCTGGCCGCGGCCAGCGACAGGTGCGAGCGCTGCGCCCCGCCGGTCAGGCTCTGTGCCTCGGCGATATGCGTGAACAGTTTCAGGTCGACCAGATCAAAACGCATGACATCATTCCCGGGCACAACGGCGGCTTATCTCGCCGGATTATCTCGCAAACCGCGGCGCGCGCGTCATGCCACCGAGCGCTGCCGCGGCAGCTCGCGCCCGCGGGACAGCCGCCGCGCGGCCTCCAGCGAGACCCCGAAGCGATCATAGAATGCGCTGTCGACATCACTGTTGGCCGGCCACCCGACCCGCCGCCTGGCCTCGCCCGGCGCGGCGTCGTCCGCCATCACGTCGAACAGCAGCCGCATCAGCCGCTGGGTGCGGCACAGGTCGGTCAGCGCAGTGCCTTGCGCGAACAAGGCGCGGCGCAGCTGCGCCGCGGACATGCCGAGCCGTTCCGCGATAAAGGCCGCGTTCCAGGCGTACTGCGGCTGCAGGAACACCCGCTTGGCAATCCGATGGTGCAGGCATTCCGACGGTTGCGCCGGGCTCAGCCCGCGCATCTCGAGCGTGCACGCTGCCGGCTGCGCGCTGCTGCCGTCCAGGCGCAGCGCAAACGCTTCGAACGGCTCGATGATCGCCTGCTGGCCGGCCAGCAGCACCCGCTCGTAGCCGCGTCGCCGCACCACCACCCTGCCGCGCCCGGCTTCGACCGACAGCGGAAACGCCAGCAACAGCTGCTGCAGGCTGGCGTGCATGGAAGACTGCAGATGGACATGCATGGCGGGGCGCAAGTGGCGGACAGGATCAAACTGCATGATCGCCGCATTCCGGCCCGCGCGCCTCTGCCATTCCCGAACACTCCGTTCGCCGCCGCCGCATGACGCGCCGGGTCAGGCGGCCGGAAACGCCTTCACCAGGTGCCGCAGCAAACCGTCCGCGACCGGCGACAGATGTCGGCCGGCACGCGTCAGGATATGGATGCGGCTGTTGTTCAGGATGGGATTGGCCAGCGGCAGCGACACCAGTTGCCGCAGTTGCGGTTCCCGCAGCGGCACCGAGCGCGCCGTCAGGATATAGCCCAGCCCCATCGCGGCGTACTCCCACAGCACCTTGAAGGAATTGGTCACCAGCATCGGCTTGAGCGTGATGTGCTCGTCCAGCTCGGCCGCCTGCACGTGCTTGCGCACGCCGAACGAGCCGGCCAGGAAAGCGCCCTGGTGCTGCGCCAGGTCCGCCAGCGTCAGCGCGCGCCGGCGCCGCGCCAGCGGATGGTCCTTGTGCACGTGCGCGCGGATCGGCGACAGCCTCGAATAGTGGGAGTGCAGCCGCGCATCGTCGGGCGGCTGGAACACGAAGCCGATATGGGCCAGGTCCTCCAGCAGCAGGCGCACGGTCTCGTCGGTGCCCGCCACCTGGATGCTGCAGGTGACGTCGGGGTGCTTGCGCAGGAAGCCCTGCAGCACCGGCTCCAGCACCAGGTCGACAAAGCCCTCGCCGAAGGACAGCTCGACGTGGCCGCGCTGGGCGTTCTTCAGGTTGTTCACCTCGGCCACGAAGGTGTCGTTCAGGTCTTGCTGGCGCCGGGCAAACAGCGCCAGCAGCCGGCCCGCGTCGGTGGCGACCACGCCGCGCCCCCGCCGCTCCAGCAGGGTCAGGCCGGTGTCCTGCTCCAGCCTGGCCACGGCGCGGCTGACCACCGACGGGTCCAGCTCCAGCACGTCGGCGGCGCCGCGCACCGAGCCGGTTTCGATGATCTGCAGCAGGCACAGCGCCCGCTTGCGGTCCAGCACGTCTTCCATTCTCGGTCTCCACCCGGCGGCGTGCAACGGTCGGTACCGCTTTGCCGCGATGTATTATCGTTGCATCTTATACAACGATTTGTCGCCATCGTTGTCATGGTTTCGGTGCGCGCCTGCAGGGAGAATGCGGTGAACCAACACGATCCCCTGCCCCATGACCGACACCCTGCACGCCGACCTGCAGCAATCCATCCAGTCCCTGGCGCCGGAGTTCGTCGCGATCCGGCGCAGGATCCATGCGCATCCGGAGCTGGCCTTCGAAGAGCGCCAGACCGGCAACCTCGTCGCCGAGCAGCTGGCGGCATGGGGCTACGCCGTGCATCGCGGCCTGGGCACCACCGGGGTGGTCGGCACGCTGCGCAAGGGCCACGGCAGCAAGGCGCTGGGCATCCGCGCCGACATGGATGCGCTGCCGATCCAGGAACAGACCGGACTGGACTATGCCAGCACCCTCGCGGGCAAGATGCATGCATGCGGCCATGACGGCCACACCGCGATCCTGCTGTGTGCCGCGCGCTACCTGGCCGAGTCGGTCGATTTCAACGGCACGCTGAACCTGATCTTCCAGCCGGCCGAAGAGAACGAAGGCGGCGCGCTGCGCATGCTGGAGGACGGGCTGTTCGAGCGCTTCCCGTGCGACGAGGTGTATGCGCTGCACAACTCGCCGGGAATGCCGGTGGGACAGATCGGCGTCATCACCGGCCCCGCCATGGCCTCGTTCGACCGCGCCACGGTGACGCTGCGCGGGCGCGGCGCGCACGGCGCCATGCCGCACCACGGCATCGACGTGATGCAGGGCGCGGCCAGCATGGTGCTGGGGCTGCAATCGATCGTCAGCCGCGAAATCGACGCGCTCAAGTCGGCGGTCATCACCGTGGGCGCGCTGCAGGCCGGCAGCACCTACAACGTGGTGCCCGACACCGCCACCATCAAGATCGGCGTGCGCACGCTCGACCCGCGCGTGCGCACGCTGGTCGAAGAGCGCATCCAGGACTTCGTCACGGCCCAGGCCCAGAGCTTCCGCCTGCAGGCCGAGGTGGTCTACGAACGCAAGTATCCGGTGCTGGTCAACCACGCCGCGCAGACCGAATTCGCGCGCCAGGCCGCGATCCGGCTGGTGGGCGCGGACAACGTGGTCGAGCGTCCGCCGGTGATGGGCAGCGAGGACTTCGCCTACCTGCTGGAGCATCGGCCCGGTGCCTATATCCGGCTGGGCAACGGCCTGGGCGAGGACGGCGGCTGCATGGTGCACAACCCGCTGTACGACTTCAACGACAAGGCCCTGCCGGTCGGCGCCGCGTTCTGGGCGCACCTGGCGCAAAGCTATCTGGCCTGAGCAAGAAACCGAGGAGACAAAGCCCATGGCTACCCTGAACCGCCGCCGCTTCCTGCAACACGCCGGCCTTGCCGCCGGCACTTCCCTGCTGTCAGGCCTGCCGGCGTTTGCGGCGGATGCCTTTCCCGCCAAGGCCCTGTCGCTGGTAGTGCCGTATCCCGCCGGCGGCGCCAGCGACGCGTCGGCGCGCATCTTCGGCAAATCGATCGGCAAGAGCGTGCGCCAGCAGGTGGTGGTGGAGAACTACGGCGGCGGCACCGGCCTGATCGGCGCCAACAAGGTGCTGGCCGCGCCGGCCGATGGCTACACCTTTTTCCATGGCTCGATCAACGAGGTGTTCCTGGCGCCATTGCTGAACCCCGCCGCACGCTACAAGCCGCAGGACTTCCTGCTGGCCGCGCCGATCAGCGACGCCAATATCGTGCTGATGGTGCGCAATGGCATCGTCGTGGACAGCCTCGACAAGTTCATCGAGTTCGCCCGGCAGAGCAAGGGCAAGCCGCTGACCTACGCCACCGTCGGCATCGACTCGATCTATCACCTGATGGGCGACGCGCTGGCCGCGCGCCTCGGCGTGCCGTTCCTGCACGTGCCGTACAAGGGCGGCGCGCCGGCGCTGCAGGGCCTTGCCGGCGGCGAGGTCGACTTCGCCATCCTGCCCTACCAGTCCAGCTTCGACAGCATGCAGCAGCAGGGCCGGCTGAAAATACTGACCAGCTTCTCGCGCGCGCTGCCGCCCGCGCTCAGGTCGGTCCCGCTGATTTCGCAAAGCAAGCTGGTGCCGGACTTCGAATACACCATCGGCGGCGGCTATTTCGTCAGGCAGGGCACGCCGGCGGAGCGCGTCGCGGTGCTGCGCAGGGCCATCGGCGCAGCGCTGGCCAGGCCGGAGATCCGCGCCAAGCTTGAAGCCGAGGGCCGCACCGTGCTGCAGCCGATCGACAGCCAGGAACAGGCCAACCGGGTGTTCGAGCAGTACCTGGCGCGCGTCAACAAGCTGATCCAGGGCGTCGGCCGCAAGCCCAACGCGGCCTGAGGCGAGGCGAGGCGCGGCGAGGTGCTGCGGTCGCGCATCAAGGCGTGCCGCCCGAGGCATCGATCCGGTAAACCCGCCCGCTGCCCGCGGAGGTGCCAGGATCGGCCATCACATACAGCGCCTGCGCGCCATCCAGCCCGAACGAGAACACGCTGCCCGGCACCGTGACGTTCCAGTCGACCGGCTCGGCGGCGGCGCCATCGCGGTACACGAAGCTCTGCAGCTTGCCCGTGCACAGATCGGAGTAGAAGTAGCGCCCCCGCAGCGCCGGGCTGGCGTTGCCGCGATACACGTAGCCGCCGACGATGGCACAGCCGCCTGTATCGTGGCCGTACTCGAACACGGGCATGGTCGGCCCGCTCTTGTCGCAGGTGGCCGCGCCCACGCACGCGGTGCCCTCGGTCAGGTTCCAGCCGTAGTTCAGGCCCGCACTGGTGGACGGCGCGACGTCGACTTCCTCGCGCTGGTCCTGGCCGACATCGGCGATATACAGCGACCCGGCGTCGAACGAGAACCGCCACGGGTTGCGCAGCCCGAGCGCCCAGATCTCGCCGCGGCTGCCGGACTGGCCCAGCAGCGGATTGCCGGCCGGCACGCCGTAGCCCGCCGCGCCGCTGACGTCGATGCGCAGCATCTTGCCCAGCAGCGTCGCCGGGTTCTGCGCGTTGCCCGCCGGATCGCCGCCACCGCCGCCGTCGCCGGTGCCGATATAGAGCATGCGGTCGGGGCCGAACGCGAGCTGGCCGCCGTTGTGGTTGGAAAAGCCCGGGTGCGGGATCGACAGCAGTACCGTGCCCGAGGCCTCGGCAAGGTCAGGATTCGCGGCCGAGACCTGGTAGCGGGCGATGGTGATGGCGCCGCTGGTGTCGGTGTAGTAAACGTAGAAGCGGCCATTGGCCGCGTAGTCGGGATCGAACGCCATCGACAGCAGTCCGCGCTCGCCGTCGGTCGTCGTCAGCGCCGCGATATCGAGGAACGGCGCGGCGAGCAAGGCGCCGTCGCGCACGATCCGGATACGGCCGGCGCGTTCCACCACGAACAGGCGCGCGTCGCCGGCGGGGGCGGTCAGGAAGATCGGCGCCGAGAATTCGCCGGGCACCTGCGTCAACGACAACTGCATCGCTTCCGGCGCGCCGTAGGCCACGCTGGCAGTCGCTCCCGTGCCCGCGGCCACCGCGACCACCTGCGACGGCGGCTGCGGCCGACGCAAGGCGCTGCCGGTGAGCACGTCGGTAGCGGCGACGGTATAGCTGCCGGGCGCCAGGTTGGACAGCGTGGTGGGCTGGACCACGGCCTGGCGGAACTGGCCCGGGCCCGATACCGTGATGGCCGCCTGAGTCCCGGCCGGCAGGCCCGAAATCGCCAGCGTCAGCGAGCCGTTGCCACCGGCGCCGCCACCACCTCCACCACCGCCACCACCACCTGTACCGCCTGCGTCGCCCGCACCGGCGCTGTCGCCCCCGCCACCGCCTCCGCAGGCGGCAAGGCCCAGACAGCAGGCGATGGCGAAGCGGCGAAGCGCGTGGCGTAGTGCGTCGGGCATGGCAGGCTCCTGTGACGGCCGTGGCGCCGCCTGGCATGCGGCAGCCGCTGCGCTGCTGCATGGCTTGCGCCGCCGGGTCCGGCGGCAGGGGCGCCTTGCCCCTGTAAAATACGTCATGCGCCCGGCATCGGCCAACCACTGCAGAGCCGCGCGAAAGCGCGCCTTCCGGACAACCCGGGCGATGCTGCGACGGTAGGCGGCGACGGTCATCATGGCGGCACAGATTCCGAAGGCACCGCAGCGCCGGCGCCCCCTCCGGCGGGTAGTTTCCCCCACCATGCCCGCTATCATCGGTGTGGATCTTTGCCTACAGTAAACGCGGCGGCGGTTGGCGAGTGCCGGCGGCGCCGCCTTCGCCGTCTGGTCGCGCCTCCGGGAACACTGCCCGCCCGGGAGCCGCAGGCTCGATGCCATCGCGCCCGGCACGGGTGCGAGGGCTTCGTCGCGGACCTTCGCCGTGGGCATTTGCTGCCGGGTGCAAGCCAGTGCTGACTACCTCCCTAGATCCCCACGCTGCCGAAGCGCGGCCGCGACTGCTCGATACCGTCGACCGCGTGTGCGAGATGTGCTTCGGCCTCTTCATGGCATTGACCTTCGTGGGCGCCGTGTCGGCCGTCGGCGCGCCGGCGGACGCTCCGCGCACGATGTTCTTCACGGCGCTGGGCTGCAACCTGGCCTGGGGGCTGGCCGACGCGGTGATGTACCTGGTGCGCACGCTGACCGAGCGCGGACGCAGGCTGTCCCTGGTCAGGGCGGTTCACAATGCCGGCGACCCGGGCGACGCCATCGCGCGCCTGCGCGATGCGCTTTCGCCGGCCTTGCGCACGCTGGTCGACGATGCCGAGCTGGAAGCGTTGCGAGGCCGCCTCGCCCGCACTGCCGATCTGCCCGCGCGCCCGGCGCTGAGCGCGCAGGATCTGCTGGCAGCTGCCGGGATCTTCCTGCTGGTGGTGGTGGCGACGTTCCCGGTGGCCCTGCCGTTTATCGTGTTCGCGGACGTCTCCACGGCGCTGCTGGTATCGCGCGTGCTGACCATCCTGATGCTGTTCGGGGCTGGCATCGCGCTTGGGCGCCATGCCGGCTTCGGCGGATGGATCGCAGGCGCGGCGATGACGCTGGTCGGGGTTGCGCTGACCATGGCCATCATCGCGCTCGGAGGCTGACCATGCAGGACGCAGCCAGGGCTGCACGTCCGGCGGCACCACCGCCCACGCGGGCAGCGCGACGGGCCGCACGCTGCCTGGTGCTGGCCGCGGCGATCGCGCCGCTGCCGTTGCTTGCCGCCGAAGACAGCGGCACGCCCGCGACCGCGGAGGCGCCGGCCTGGAGCGGCGGGATCTCGGCTTACCTCAACCTGCCGCGCGGCAGCGACGCCTATGTCACGGGCATCGCCATCGCCAAGCGCGGCGTCTTGCATCTGGAGGCGCGCAGCAACTACGAAGGCATGGATGCTTACTCATTCTTCGCCGGCTACAACCTTGGCTGGGGTGATGCATTGCGGCTGGATTTCACGCCGATCCTCGGCGTGGTCACCGGCAGCACGCACAGCGTCGTGGGCGGGTTCGAGGCCACGCTGACCGGCCGCCATGCCGATGCCTATATCGAGTTCGAGTACGTGCCGGACGCCGAGCCGTCCGGCTACGCCTATGCATGGAGCGAGCTGGCCTGGCGCCCCCGCGACTGGCTGCGGCTTGGCCTGGCGGCCCAGCGCACGCGTGTGCCCGACAATGGCCGCAATTTGCAGCGCGGCGTGTTTGCGCAAGTGAAAGGCAAGCACGTCTCCGGTGCGGTCTACTGGTTCAACCCGGCCGCGCACGACCAGATCGCCGTGGTCTCGATCGGGCTGAGCTTCTGACGCGGCCGCGGGCCGTGCGCGGCACTAAGGACGCTTGGTCCGGGAGGGTACGGGATTGGATTTTCAGCGCAACACCCGGCGTCACCAACCCGCCGCGCTCGAGGCCCTGCTGACCGAGGTCCGCGCCTGCCGCGCCTGCGCGCAGCACTTGCCGCTCGGTCCGCGCCCGGTGGTGCGCGCCGGCGCCCGCGCCCGCATCCTGATCGTCGGCCAGGCGCCGGGAATGCGCGTGCACGAGACCGGCATTCCATGGAACGATGCCAGCGGCGACCGCTTGCGGCAGTGGCTCGGGGTCGACGACGCCACCTTCTGCGATGCTTCGCAATTCGCCATCATCCCGATGGGCCTGTGCTATCCGGGCCGCGGCAAGGGTGGCGACAACCCGCCGCGCCCCGAATGCGCGCCCCTATGGATGGACCGCCTGCTGGCGCAACTGCCGTCGCTCGCGCTGACCCTGCTGGTCGGCCAGTACGCGCAACGGCATTTCCTCGGCGCACGCCGCAAGCCCACGCTGACCGAAACCGTCAGGGCATGGCAGGACTACGCGCCCGCGTTCATACCGCTGCCGCACCCGTCGCCGCGCAACCAGCCGTGGTTCAAGCAGCATCCGTGGTTCGAGGGCGAGGTGCTGCCGATGCTGCGCGAGCGGGTCAGGCTGCTGTTGCGGCCTGGCGCTGTGCAGACAGCGTAGGCAGCAAGCGATACCCGCGCCACCGTGGCCTGGCCGCTTGGCCTCATTCGCTGGCTGAAAAGCCCGAGGCCGCGACCACCGGCCCCCACTGCGCGCGCTGCGCCTGAATGAGCTTGCGCAGGGAATCCCCCGGCTTGCCGTTCATTTCCATGCCCAGCGCCGACATCTTGTCGCGCACCACGGGGTCCTTGACGGCTTCGAGCAGCGCCTTCTCGAGCCGCGCCACCGCCGCCGGCGGCGTCCCGCCGGCACAAAGGCCGAGTACCAGCCGGACGCCGCCTCGAAACCCGGCGCGCCCGCCTCCGCCAGCGTTGGCACATCGGGCAGCAGCGCCGACCGGCGGGTCCCGGTGACGCCGAGGAAACGGATCTTGCCCGCCCGGTACAGCTCCATCTGGCCGCCAACCGCATCGATACCTAACGGCAGCGTGCCGCCGATCTCATCGGTCAGCATCATCACGGCGCCGCGATAGGCCGTGGGCAGCAACGGCACGCCAATCGACTTGCTCAGCGACAGCACCCCGAAATGAATGCTGCCGCCGAGCGTGACCAGCCCGACGCCGCCCCGGTCCGGGTTGCGCTTCACCCACGCCAGGTATTCCGGCATGGTCCGATAGGGTTGGCTGACACTGGCAGACGCGACCAGCGGCACATCGGCCAGGTAGGCGACCGGAACCAGGTCCTTGTCGGGGTCATAGGCCAGGCGCTTGTAGGTCAGCGGAAAGATGGTGAACGGCGGCGCGGGCGAGATCAGCACCGTCTTCCCGTCCGGCGGCGCGCGTTTGACGTTCTCCAGCGCCAGCCGCGCCGATGCGCCGGGGCGGTTCTCGACCAGGACCGGCGTATCGAGCGACACGCGCAGCTTTTCGGCCAGTGTGCGCGCGAAGATGTCCAGCGCGCCACCGGCCGCGAAGCCGACCACGACGCGCACGGGCGAGTCGCCGCTGGCGGGGGCGGCCATGACGAGCACTGGACTGGCACTCAGGACCAATGCCAGCGCCGCGGCCAGTCGTTGCAAGGGGTTCGGAAATAGCATGCGGGTCACTCCGGTTGACAGCGGCGGATGCGCTCAGGCGGCCTCGAGCACAGTATGTGCTTCCAGCGGATAGATCGGGCGGCGCAGATTGCGGAACGGAAACTGGCTGTAATCAGAGCTGCAGACACCGGGGCCGGCCACGAGCACGATCTCGCTGGCGATCGGCTCAAACCCGGCGCGGAAGTGCTGGCGCGATTTGATCAGGATGTACTTGCGGCGCGACAGGTCGATGCCCGCGTGCGTGAACACGCCGGTATCGAACGGCTCCTGCGGCTTTTCGCAGATCACCACCAGCGTGCCGGCGACATCCAGCACCACGGTGCGGCCCAGGCTCAGCTTCATGCCCGTGAACATCGGGCCGGTGACCTCGTAGTTGCCGTCGGTAATGCACTGCACCCGGCCGCTCAGCCGCAGCGGGCGGCCCTTCAGGCCCAGCGCGGGCATGTCGGTCTTGCCGCCCACATCCAGCGTGACGGACTGCCCGACGCCGGCGGCAATCAGTTCCGCCACGGCGCCCGGGTCCCAGAACGGCCCGGCGACCACGCCTTCGAGCCGCTGGCGCAGGACTTCGCCAAGCACCGTCATTTCATCCGTCGGCCCGCCGGCCCCGCAGTTGTCGCCATGGTCCACCAGCACCACCGGGCCTTGCGTGAGCGTCCTGGCGCGCGCGATGGATTGCGCCATCGGCTCGATCGGGAAGACGAAATCGGCCCGGCGTTCCCACGCCATGCCGCAGAGCTCGTCGAGCAGGCACCGCCCTGCTTCGATCCTGGCGGCATCTGCCACGATCACCACGGCCAGGCCCGTATGTGGGATATCGGCAAGCGGAAAGCCACCGAACACCGACGCGTTGAGCACCTCGCCACCGCGCTCGGCCGCCATCGCGCGCTCCATGATGTCCTTCATGGGTTGCGCGCGCGGGGTCTGGCGCAGCATGTGGGTGAGCATCGGCAGCGTGCGCCACAGCAACACCGGACGGGCCTCGCCCCGCAGCGCCGCCATCAGGGTACGGGCGGCGCGTGCGCCGGTCTCGTACACATCCACGTGGGGGTAGGTGCAGTAGCCAGCGATCACGGTGGCATTGTCAACCAGCGCTGCGCTGAAATTGGCGTGGAAGTCCAGCGATACCGCGATCGGCGTCTCTGGCGCGACGGCACGGATGCGAGCCAGCAGTTCGCCTTCGGCATCCGGATAACCCTCGGCTACCATGGCGCCGTGCAGGTCCAGCATCACGGCATCGCAGCCCGCGCGTACCGCCGCCACGATGGTGGCCGCCATCGACTCAAAGGCTTCGGCAGTGACCATGCCGCTAGGCACTGCGTTCGCCATCAATGGCATCACAAAGTCGTCGCCCTGGCGCCGTGCGATATCGATGAATGCGGCCGCGGCACTGTTGGTGCCCTGGCACGCACGCACCGCGTCGTCGCCGTAAAGCGGGCCGTCGGTGCTGCCGCGGTTGAACGCGCTCAGTGGCGTGGCAATCGGCGAAAAGGTATTGGTTTCATGCCGCATCAGGGCAATGACAAAGCGCATGGACTGGCTCCGACAGCGTGAAGGGTTCAGTTGGATTCAAGATCGACCGCGCGCGCAATGGCGCCATAGCGGATCGCTTCCGCTTGCAGGAAGCGGAGGGCCTGCTCGGGGGTGGAAAGGACCGGCTCGTAGGCAAGCGTCTGCAGGCGCGCGGCAAAGTCCGCTTCCTGCACGCTGGCCTTCACTTCCTTGTAAAGCCGGTCGATGACCGGGGCCGGCGTACCCGCCTTGACCACCAGCGCCAGGTTGCCGCGTACCTGCAGTGCATGCGCGCCGCCCGTCTGCTGCGTTTCAAGGGCGGGAAACTGCGTGATGGGCTCCGCCTGCAGCGCAGCCAGAGGCCTGGCCTTGCCATCCTGGACGTAGTTGACCGACGAGCCGATCACATCGACATGCGCGTAGGTCTGGCCGCCGATCAGGTCCGCCATGGCCGGCGGCGAGCCGCGGTACGGAACGATGGTGAAGTCAAGGCCGTTGCGGCGCTTCCAGTCGGCCAGGCCGAGGTGCGCAGCCCCCGCGACGACGTTGATGCTGATCGACACCTTGCCGGGATTTTGCTGGATATGCGCTTTCAGCTGGCTCAGCGTCATCTCCTTGCGGTCGGCGCGCGTGATGATCCAGTGCGGCACGGTACTGACGATGGTCACCGGCGTCAGGTCGGTATCGGGCCGGTAGCGCAGCCCCTTGATCGTGTACGGATTGATGCTGAGCGTGCCGTCGCTGGCCAGCAGCAAGGTATTGCCGTCGGCCTTCTCCCTGAGCACGGACGACACGCCCGGCACGGTCGCGCCGCCGGCGATGTTCTCCACCACCACCGGCTGCCCCAGCCGCTGTTCCAGCTTGCGCGCGAGCGTCCGGCCGATGATGTCGTAGGAACCGCCGGCCGGAAACGGCACGACCAGGCGCAGCGGCCGGTCGGGCCAGGCGGCTGCGGCGCTTGCGCAAGTGGCTGCGAGCAAGGCAGCGCCGGCAAGCATGCCGCGCATGATCGAGCGCAAATGGATAACTGCTCCCATGGGTCTCCTCCTGAGGTCTGATTGCCTCGTGATGGCTTGGAATGAATCCGGTGATGGGCGGACTATATGGGATCCGGTCCGACACCAAAAGAGAATAAAAATCGCTGTTTGTTGAGCAAATGGTTAACTTGTAGAATGGGCTGCCCCCCGCGATCACCGTCAGCTCTCATGCCTCCCGAAACCTTCGCCCATACCCTGCTTGGCCGCCTCAAGCTGCGGCACCTGCGCATCATGCTGGCACTGAGCGAGATGCAGACCGCCGCCGCCGTCGCCGCTCGCTTTCATGTCAGTCCCGCCGCGGTGTCCAAGACACTGGCCGAGATCGAAGACATCGTCGGCATGCCGCTGTTCGAGCGCAGCCGCCGCGGCCTGCACCTGACCGAGCCCGGACGGGAGATGGCGGCGCATGCGGCGGTCTTGCTGGCGCAGCTCGAGCGGCTTGCCGAATCGCTGCAGGCGGTGCGCGCCGGCACCCAGGGGGCGTTGCGCATCGCCTTCCGGACGATGTCGGTGCAGCCCTTCCTGGCGCGGGCGATGAGCGACTTCTACCGGGATCATCCGCGCGTGGAGATCAGCGTGATCGAAGGCGGCATCGGGGAGCTGGCGGATCAGCTGGTGAGTGGCTCGCTGGACCTGCTGTTCGCCTATGACGATCCGCGCCTGTCGCTACCCGCGCTGCGCGCGGCGCCGGTGGTGCCGGCACAGAAGGTGGTGATCGTCGCCAGCCCGGACCATCCGCTGCTTACGCGCCGCAAGCTGACGGCGCGTGAACTGTCCGGGCAGCAATGGTGCATTCCGGTGGCGGGCTCGCGCATGCTTCATTTGCTGCACGCGGCGTTCCATACGCTGGGCGCGCCAGCGCCCTCGCTGGGCATCCGCACCAGCGATGTGGCCGCCACCGCCAGCCTGTTGCAGGCAGGTCATTTCCTGGCGGTGTTTCCCGAACGCATCGCCGCGCAACTTACCCTGGCTAAGGTGGCAAGAGTGCTTCGCTTTGAACTCGGCAGCCGCGTGGAGCCGGTGGTCGCGGTGTGGAACGACGAACTCACGCCGCGCACGCCGGCTCGCCTGTTTCGCGAGCTCGTGATGCGCCGGGCCGGCGAGACTGTGATGGCCGAGCCGGTGCCGTTGCTGGCCGCGCGCGCGGTGGCGGCGGCTGGCGTTGGCAAGCGCTGAGCGGGAAGCGTTGCGACCCGGCTCACTCCCCGCACAGCACCGCCGCCATCTCCTTCGCCGCACCCTGCAGCGTCGGCACCGCCCGCAGCAGCGCTTCGAGCGAGGCCCGCGCCGTCGGCGCATGACACGCGATCGCCGCCACCACACGGCCCGGGGCGGCGCCGCCGGGTTCGCGCACCGGCACCGCCACCGCGCACATGCCGCGCACGAATTCCTCGTGGTCGACGCCGATGCCGCGCGCACCCAGCCGGTCCAGCTCGGCATTGAGCGCCGGCTGGTCGGACAGCGTGCGCGGCGTGTGCACGGCGAGGTCCAGGCGCCGCAGCGTCTGCTGGCGTTCCAGCCGGTTCATCGCCGACAGGAACAGCTTGCCGCTGGCGGTGCAATGCAGCGGCACGTGGATGCCGGGCGATAGCTGCAGGCGCAGCGGCTCGTGCGTTTCCACGCGCTCGACGTACAGCACGCGGTCGCCGTCGAGCGCGGTCAGGTTGCAGGTTTCGCCCAGCTGCGCCACCAGCCGGGCCAGGATGCCTCGGCATTCGCGCAGCAGCGGCGGGCTGCGCAGCGTCTGCAGCGACAACCCCGCCGCGGCCGGCCCGGGCACATAGCCGCGCTCGGCCGGCATCCGCACCACGAAGCCGCTGCGCTCCATCGCCGCCAGCAGGCGCATCAGCGTCGCCTTGGGCACATGCAGGCGCTGCGACAGCTGCGACAGCGTCTGCGGCTGCTGCGCCCGCGCCAGGCTGGACAGCACCGCCAGCACGCGCAGGCTGCGGGCATCCTCCTCCGGCACCTCGTCTTCTGCTGCAGTGCGATTCTGAAACGGCATTGTCATGTTCTGTTTCACAACCGGCGTCTCCTCGCGATTGGGCTTTCCATTCCGGCTTGTGAAAATAAAATCCGGAACAGAACGTTTCAAATTATAAATCCAAGCCGAGGGGCCGCGCGCCCGCCGGCGAGAAACAGGAGACAGCGACGATGTCGCAAACCGTTGACTACATCGTGGTGGGCGCGGGCTCGGCCGGGTGCGTGCTGGCCAACCGGCTCAGCGAAGACGGCCGCCATTCGGTCTGCCTGCTCGAGGCGGGCCCGCCCGACCGCTACCCGTGGATCCATATCCCGATCGGCTATGGCAAGACCATGTTCCACAAGCAGGTGAACTGGGGCTTCTATACCGATCCCGATCCCAACATGCTGAACCGCCGCATCTACTGGCCGCGCGGGCGCACGCTGGGCGGCAGCAGCGCCATCAACGGCCTGATCTACGTGCGCGGGCAGCGCGAGGACTACGACCATTGGGCCGCGCTGGGCAATCCGGGCTGGGGCTGGGACGAGTGCCTGCCCTACTTCCGCAAGCTCGAGAACAACGACCTCGGCGCCGGGCCGACGCGCGGCACCGAAGGCCCGCTCAATGCCACCTCGATCGACCGGCGCCATGCGCTGGTCGATGCCTTCATCGCCGCCGGCCAGGCGCTGGGCCTGCCGCGCCAGGCCGACTTCAACGGCGGCGACCAGGAGGGCGTGGGCTACTACCAGCTGACCACGCGCAACGGCTGGCGCTGCTCCACCGCGGTGGCCTACCTGCGCCCGGCGCGCGGGCGCGACAACCTGCGCGTTGAAACCGACGCGCACACCACCGGCATCCTGTTCGAGGGCAAGCGCGCCGTGGGCGTGCGCTACACCCGGCACGGCCAGCCCCATGTCCTGCGGGCGCGGCGCGAAGTGATCCTGTGCGCCGGCGCGCTGCAGTCGCCGCAGCTGCTGCAGTTGTCCGGCGTCGGTCCGGCGCCGCTGCTGCAGGACCTTGGTGTCCCGGTGGTGCATGCGCTGCCGGGCGTCGGCGAAAACCTGCAGGACCACCTGCAGATCCGGCTGATCTACGAGGTGGCCAAACCCATCACCACCAACGATCAGCTGCGCACGCTGGCCGGCAAGGCGCGCATGGGCCTGGAATGGCTGCTGCTGCGCAGAGGCCCGCTGGCCATCGGCATCAACCAGGGCGCGATGTTCTGCCGCGCCCTGCCGCAAGAAAGCGCCACGCCGGACACGCAGTTCCATTTCTCGACGCTGTCGGCCGACATGGCCGGCGGCACGGTGCATCCGTTCTCGGGCTGCACCTATTCCGTGTGCCAGTTGCGCCCGGCGTCGCGTGGCACCGTGCGCATCCGCTCGACCGATCCGTTCGAGCCGCCGTCGATGCAGCCCAACTACCTGTCGGCCGAGCTGGACCGGCGCTGCACCATCGCGGCGGTGCGCTACGCGCGGCGCGTGGCGCAGACCGAACCGATGCGCGGCCTGATGAAGCGCGAGTTCCGGCCCGGCGACGAGGTGCGCAGCGACGACGAGATCCTGCACTTCTGTCGCGAGTACGGCGCCACCATCTTCCATCCGTCGGGCACGGCAAAGATGGGACCCGCCGCCGATCCGCTGGCGGTGGTCGATGCGCGCCTGCGCGTGCATGGCCTCGGCGGGCTGCGCGTGGTGGACTGCTCGGTGATGCCGACGCTGGTCTCGGGCAACACCAACGTGCCGGTGGTGATGATGGCCGAGCGCGCCGCAGACCTGATCCGTGAAGACGCGCGGCGCGGGATCCACCACGCCGACGTCGTCGCGCCGATGGCCGCCGCGGCCTGAAGCGGCAAACCGGCGGGGCCGGGCATCGATAGCCACCAGGCCAGGCCCCGCAGCGCATCGGCGTCCATAACCATGCTTCCAGAGGACGCCGCCCACCACCAGAGGAGACAAGCAATGACTAGCCCCAACGAACAGGCGATCCGCAAGGTCGCGCTGGCGTCCGTGATCGGCGCCACCATCGAGTGGTATGACTTCTTCCTGTACGGCGTGGTCGCCGGCCTGGTCTTCAACAAGCTCTACTTCCCCGGCGACGACCCGCTGGTGGCCACCATGCTGGCCTACACCACCTTCGCGGTGGGCTTTGTCACGCGCCCGCTCGGCGGCGTGATCTTCGGCCACTTCGGCGACAAGGTCGGGCGCAAGAGCATGCTGGTGATGACGCTGATGATCATGGGGGTCTCGACCTTCCTGATCGGGCTGGTGCCGACCTATGACAGCATCGGCATCCTGGCACCGGTGCTGTTGCTGCTGCTGCGCGTGCTGCAGGGCATCGGCCTGGGCGGCGAATGGGGCGGCGCGGTGCTGATGGCGTACGAGTACGCGCCGCCGCACCGCAAGGGCTTCTACGCGTCGCTGCCGCAGATCGGGCTGGCGATCGGGCTGTGCCTGGCGTCGGGCGTGGTGGCCCTGCTGTCGCTGACTTTGTCGGATGCGCAGTTCCTGGACTGGGGCTGGCGGGTGGCGTTCCTGATCTCGGCGGCGATGGTGTTCGTCGGCATGTATATCCGCCTCAACGTCAAGGAAACGCCGGAATTCGCCGTGATCAAGCAGCGCAATGCCGAAACCCGGATTCCCTTTGTCGACATGATGCGGCGCTACCCCGGCAATATCGTCAAGGGCATGGGCGCGCGCTATATCGACGGCGTCTTCTTCAACGTCTTCGGCGTGTTCTCGATCACCTACCTGACCCAGACCGTCAATATCAGCCGCACGCAGGCGCTGCTGGGGGTGATGGCGGCGGCGATCGCGATGTGCTTCTTCATCCCGTTCTTCGGCCACCTGTCCGACCGCATCGGCCGCACGCGGGTGTATTTCTGGGGTGCGCTGGTGACGGCGCTGTCGGCCTTCCCCGCGTTCTGGCTGATGCTGAACAGCGGCGGCAACACCATGCTGCTATGGCTGGCCATCGTGGTGCCGTTCGGCATTCTCTACGCCGCGGTGTACGGGCCCGAGGCGGCGCTGTTCTGCGAGCTGTTCGATGCCAGGGTGCGCTACACCGGGATCTCGTTCGTCTACCAGTTTTCGGGCATCTTCGCCTCGGGCATCACACCGATCATCGCCACGGCGCTGCTCAAGTCGGGCGGCGGCCAACCCTGGCAGATCTGCGCCTACGTGGTATTCGCGGGACTGGTGTCGGCGCTGTCGGCGGCGCTGATCGGGCGCCGCGCGGGGGGCGAGGCGCCGCGCCAGGGCGGCGTGCCGCTGCGCGGCCCGGCGCGCTGAGCGCAGCGGCCGCGGCCGGCGTTGCGGCGGGCCGGCAATGTCTTAGAATGGCACCACGCTAATGACAGGGACATTGCATGCAACCTTCGGACGGCACCGGCGGCACCGGCACTCCTGCCGCCCCGCTCCTGCCCAAGGTGGTGCGCCAGCGGCTGCACGACACCGTGGTCGACCACCTGCGCAACTTCATCGTCGAAGGGGTGCTGGCGCCCGGCATGAAGCTGAACGAGCGCGAACTGTGCGAAACGCTGGGGATCTCGCGCACGCCGCTGCGCGAGGCGCTCAAGGTGCTGGCCGCCGAAGGTCTGATCGAGATCTCTCCCAACCGCGGCGCCAGCGTCTCGCGCATGAGCGAGGCCGAGGCGTGGGAAGCATTCGAGCTGATGAGCGGCCTCGAGGCCTTTGCCGGCGAGCTGGCGTGCGAACGCATCACGGCGCCGGAGCTGGCCGAGATCAAGGCGCTGCATTACGCCATGCTGGCCTGCCATGCCCGCAACGACCTGCCCGGCTACTACAGCCGCAACCAGGAAATCCACGACCGCATCGCCGCGGCGGCGCGCAACCAGACCCTGCTGCAGACCTACCTGACGCTGAACCGGCGGCTCAAGGCGATGCGCTTTCGCTCGAACCACCAGACCGACAAATGGGACCGCGCAGTGCACGACCACGAGGCCATGATCCGCGCGCTGGAAGCCCGCGACGGCAAGCGCCTGGCGTCGATCCTGCGCCAGCACCTGCTGGAGAAGCGCGCCGCGGTGATGCAGATCCAGCCCGATCCGGCCGGCGCGCCTGCCGTGCCCAACGCCTGACCCCGCGGCGGCGTCAGCGCCGCGTCGCGAGGATGCGGTAGCCGCGGCTGCAATGCTCCTGCGCCGCGGCGCGGGCTTCGTCCGGATCGTCGAACAAGCCGGCCTGGGCAATCCCCGCCACCAGCACGGCCTCGCCGGACTCCGCGCCGAGAAAGCGCCCGTCGCGCGACTGGACGATATACAGCACGTCCGCGCCGACCTCTCCCACCGGCTCGCGCCGTCCGGCCGACTGGCCCAGCCGCCGCTGTCCGGGTACGCCGCGCCCGCCGGCGCCTGCCTCTTGCTGCCCTTCCTCCGCGCCACCCGCGCGGCGCGCCACCTGCAGGTTGTTGCGGACCTCATTGACGCCCAGCACGTCTTCGGCCAGCTCTTCAATGCGGTACTTGACGCCGCGGTCGGCCACGGTGCCGGTCAGCGTGACAATGCCCGAGCCGACATCGACGGTCACGTCCGAGACGTCGTCGTCGGCGTGCGCCAGCCGTTCGCACAGGTCGTCGCGGATGCGCGTGTCGGTGCGCTGGTAGTTCTTGGGCAGCCGGCGCGAGGCGGCCCGCGCCGGGATGCCGGGACGGTACTGATCTTCCGGGCCTTCGCCGGCTTCCGCGCCATAGCGCGCCTGCCCGTAGCCAAAGCCGGCGCCGCCGGGATTGCCGCTGCGCCAGTGGTGTGCCTGGCGGGTATCGCCGGGCTCGCCATAGCCGCGATTGCGCCACGTTTCCCTGATTTCCGACGGTGGATAGTCTTTCATGGATTGCCTCCGATCTGAACGCGCGTGTTGCGCCATATCTGCGCCGTGTCTGCTATCGGTAGCATCATCCATGCCTCGCGGCCGGTCACCGCGGCGCGCAGCCACGCGCGCGTGCCGGAGCGCCCCGCCGGCGCCCCCCGCGCAAGCGCGGCAACGATCGAAGTTTTTACACGGTGGCACCGTGCGCGGGCCGGTCCAGGTAGCCCCCGACGATACGCACCAGCAGCGGCAGCCTGCCGGTAAAGAAGTGATCCGCCCCCGGCACCACTACTACCGGCAGCGCCTGGGGCCGGGCCCACTCGAACAGCGCGGCCAGTTGCGCGCGCTCGTCGCGCTCGCCATGCACTATCAGGCAATCGGGGCAGTCGGCCGGCACGGCTGGCGTGTCATAGCTGCGATGGCCTTTCACCACGCCGTAGGGGGTGCCGGTCAGCACCAGATGGCGGATCGGCACGGACTGGGCCGCCAGCGCCGCGGCCACATGGGTCATGACGAAGGCGCCGAAGGAAAACCCGGCCAGTGCCAGCGGCAGGCCGGGATGCATGGCGCGCAGGTGCGCGACCACTGCCAGCATGTCCTGCGCCTCGCCGCGGCCCTGGTCATGGGCGCCGCCCGAGCCCTCCACGCCGCGGAAATTCGGCCGCACGGTCAGGTAGCCGCGCGCCACCAGCGCCTTGGCCAGCTGGTGCGGCACCTTGTGCGTGGCCGAGCCGCCCAGCAACGGATGCGGGTGGCCCACCACGGCAATGCCGAGCGGATCGCCCTTGGGTCGGTCGACCAGCATTTCAATCGGCCCGGCGTCGCCGTCGAGCCTGGTCTTTTCGGTGCCTGACGCAACCGCCATGCGTTCTCCAGAAGATGTTGAGTGACGATGTTGAGTGACTGAGGCAATGCGGGACGCGCATGGCCCGAAGCCCGTGATGTTACTGCGATGACGGCGAGCATGCCGACGGTGGCTGCGCCAGCGCCACGGGCATGGATGCGTATCAATTTGTCACAGTGTGCCCGATCCGCCGCAGCATCCGGCGGTGTGGCGGATGCGCTTTCCTATAATTTCGCGAATCGCGGCAGGCCCGGTTGCACCGGTCCCGCCACCGCGGCCAGCCGCTGCCGATGCCCACGCGTGGGCGCATCGGGCCTGGCCGGACCATGCGCCGAGAGGGCCGCCAGCAAGCGGCGGTCCCCTCGCCTGTTCACTGCCGGCGTCCCGGCCGTTCCCGCATCCGATCGCCGCGCCGCCCCCTTCCGATGCCGGCGCGACCGGCGATCCCGCCTGCCGATGCCGGAGCGCCGCAAGCCGTCACCGTCCGACGAGATTCCGCCATGAGCAACGTTTCACGGCTCGCACTGGGCCTTGCGCTCGCAGCGCTATGCCATCTGATGCCAGCCACCTTGCCGGCCGCGATCGCGGCGCCGGCATCCGAGGCCGCCTCCGTCACCGAGGCACAGCAGCCCCCCGCCCTCACGCACGCCGAAGCCAGCGCCGAACTCAAGCGCCTGCAGACCGAGCAGGACCGCATCAAGCAGCAGGCCTCCGACCCCGACGGCACCACCAAGCTCGACGAGCTCGACCATGACCTGCACAAGCTCGATGCGGATGTCGACCGCCTGAGTGCCGCGCTGGCGCCGCAGCGCAACCAGCTGCAGGCGCAGCTCGACGTGCTGGGCCCGTCGCCGTCGGACGGCATCACCAGGGAGGCCCCGGCGGTGGTGCGGCAGCGCGCCGAGTTGAACGCGCGGCGCCTGCAGCTCGATGCGCAGCTCAAGCAGGCGGCCGAGAGCAAGGAGAACATCGCCAACCTGAGCGGCCAGATCGCCCGGCTGCAGCGCAGCCAGCTGAAAGACCAGCTGGCGCTGCGCTCCGACAGCATCCTGAACCCGCAGTTCTGGAAGCCGATGGTCAGCCCCGCCGCCGAGGACCGCGCTCGCATGGCCGCGTTCCTGGACCAGGTGGTGCCGATGGTGCAGCTGGCGTGGCAGCCGTCGCAGCGCGCCGCCACCATCGCCCTGCTGCTGCTCGCGCTGGGCGTGTGGCTGCTGGGCAAGCGCCTGGCCGAACGCGCGCTGGCCTGGTTCTGCCTGAACAAGCTGCCCCCGACCCGGCTGCGGCGCAGCGCGCTGGCGCTGGCCACCACCATCGCGACGGTGGCGACCACCGGGCTGGCGGTGCAGATCGTCTACAACGCCTTCACGCGCAACTATGAACTGCCGCCGGACCTGATGACGCTGTACGGCGGGCTGGTCAAGCTGACCCTGACCAGCGCCCTGATCGCGGGTCTCGGGCGCGCGCTGCTGTGCACGCGCCACCCGTCATGGCGGCTGCCCGCGCTGGCCGATCCCGTGGCGCGGGCGATGAAGCCGTTCCCCGCGGTGCTGGCCGGGCTGTTGCTCCTGGCCGGCACGCTGGAACAGCTCAACCGCATCGCCGATACCAGCGTGCAGGTCACGCTGCTGGGGCGCGGGCTGGTCTCGCTGGTGGTGGTGCTGACCATCGGGGCGGCGCTGCTGCGCGCCAACCGCGTGCGCAACGAACTGGCCGCCGCCGGCGAGCAGCCCGAGGCGCGCGCCACGCTGGCCGGCATGATCCACGCCGGCGTCACGCTGATCGTGATCGTGTCGATGGTGGCGCTGCTGGCGGGCTATATCAGCTTCGCGCGCTTCCTGACCTACGAGCTGGTCTGGTTCGACATCGTGCTGTGCAGCCTGTACCTGCTGACCCAGGTCACGCGCGACCTGTTCGAAAGCCTGTTCTCGACCCAGCACGCCAGCGGCCAGGTGATCAAGCAGCTGTTCGGCGTCGACGATGCGCGCCTGGAACAGGCCGCCACCATCCTGTCCGGCATCGGCGCCAGCCTGCTGCTGCTGCTGGCGGTGGTGGCGCTGCTGACCGGCGGCTTCGGCACCACGCCCGCCGACCTGGTCAACAGCCTGGTCACCGTGCTGGGCGGCGAAAAGCTGCGCAGCCTGAACATCATGCCCGAGCGCATCCTCAATGCGCTGGTGGCGCTGGGCGTGGGCATCTGGCTGCTGCGCACGGTGCGGCGCTGGCTCGATGCCGAGCTGCTGCCCAAGCTGTGCATGGAGCCGGGCCTGCGCGCGTCGCTGATCACGCTGTTCAGCAATGTCGGCTACGTGCTGCTGGTGCTGCTGTCGCTGTCGCTGCTGGGCGTGCGCTGGGACAACCTGGCGTGGATCGTCAGCGCGCTGTCGGTCGGCATCGGCTTCGGCCTGCAGGAGATCGTGAAGAACTTCGTCTCGGGCCTGATCCTGCTGACGGAGCGCCCGGTCAAGGTGGGCGACATGGTCAGCATTGCCGGCGTCGAGGGCGACATCCGCCGCATCAACGTGCGCGCCACCGAGATCCAGCTGGGCGACCGCTCCACCGTGATCGTGCCCAACTCGCAGCTGATCTCGCAGAACCTGCGCAACGTCACCATGAGCAACAGCACCCAGGGGGTGGCCTCGCTGCAGCTGACCTTCCCGCTGGACACCGACCCCGAGCAGCTGCGCGACCTGCTGCTCGACGTCTATCGCGAGAACGAAAGCATCCTCGACGTGCCGGCGCCATCGGTCATGTTCAGCCAGCTCGCGCCCAACGGCATCACGCTGTCGGTGACCGGCTATGTCGGCAGCCCGCGCATCGCCGCGAGCACGCGCAGCGACCTGCTGTTCGAGATCCTCAAGCGCCTGCGCGCCGCGGGCATCTCGCTGTCGGTGCCACAGTCGCTGCGGCTCGAGAACATGCCGCCGTTCGGACCGGAGCCGGAGCGCGCGCTGGCGACCGGCTGACCGCCGGCGGCAGCGCCGCCGTGCCAATCATGGCCGCTACCACGCGGGCTCCCCCGCGGCGGCGTCTTCCACCGCCAGCGCCACCAGCCAGCGGCGAATCACCTGCTCTTCCTGCGCCGTCAGGCCCGCCGCGAGGCGGGCCTCGTTGGCCATGACACGTTCGCGGCACTGGCCCAGCAATACCTTGCCCTGCGCCGTCAGCGCAATGGTCTGGATGCGGCCGTGCACCGGATGCGGCGCGCGCTCGATATGGCCCGCCTTCTCCAGGTTGCCGACGATCACGCTGACGGTCTGCGGCGTCAGCAGCGCCAGCCGCGCCAGGTCGGCGCCCGACAGCCCCGGGTACGCACCCAGCATGGTCAGCACCACGAACTGCGGCGGCGTCACGTTCAGGTCGGCCAGCGCCCGCTCCATGCGCAGCCGGTTGGCCGCGCTGGCCTGGCGCAGCAGATAGCCAAGGTGCCCGCTCTCGCCGCGCTTGCCTTCGCCGGGCGCCGGCACGGCAGTGGCCGTGGCGGTGGCGGTGGCGATGGCGGTGGCGGTGGCGCCGCGTTTGGTGCTTGTCTTGCGCATAATGTCAGAACTCTTATATTATGTTCGCGCTCTGATATTAACCCAGTTCCGCCGAAGGAGGCCCGGAATGCCAGATCCGCATGCCAGCATGACGTTCGATTCATTCACCCGCGCCGCCCCCGCCGTGTACGCGGCCCTGCGCGCGCTGGGCAACGCCGTGGATGACTCCGGCCTCGCCAAGCCATTGACCGAACTGGTCAAGGTGCGCGTGTCGCAGCTCAACGGCTGCGCCTTCTGCCTGCAGTTCCACCTGGACCTGGCGCGCCGGCACGGCGTGGAGACGCGCAAGCTGGATCTGGTCGCGGTCTGGCGCGAGGCCGGCGTCCATTGCGCGCGCGAGCAGGCGGCGCTGGGCTGGGCCGAGGCGCTGACCGTGCTGGGTGCGAGCGCCGGCGCCGAACACGCCCGCCAGCAGGCGCTGGCGCACGTGCGCGAGCATTTCAGCGAGAGCGAGATCCCCTACCTGGCCGCTTCGATCGCCGCGATCCAGGCATGGAACCGGATTGCCGCCGGCCTGCAGTTCCCCCCGCCGCCCGCGCAAGCGGCAGGAGGCGCAGCATGACTCCCGCCACCGCTCCCGACACGGAGCTCAGGCATGCCGAACATGACACGGAGGTGGCCGCCTGCTTTGCGCTGATGCGGCAACTGCGCCCGCATCTGGCGTCGGCCGACGAACTGGTCGCGCGCTGGCGCCGTCAGGCGGCGACGGGCTATCGCCTGCTGGTGCTGTGGGACCGCGGCAGGCCGGTGGCGCTGGCCGGCTGGCGCCTGCAGGAAAACCTGGTGCGCGGCGTGCATGCCTACGTCGACGACCTCGTCACCGACGCGGACGCACGCAGCAGCGGCTATGGGCAGCAGGTGATGGACCGGCTCAAACACGAGGCGCGCCAGGCAGGCTGCCGCACGCTGGTCCTCGATACCCCGCTCGCCAACGTGCTCGGCCACCGCTTCTACTACCGCAACGGCCTGCTGGCCAGCGCGCTCCACTTCCATTTCCCACTCGCGGGCAACCAACGATGACGACCCTGCTTCACCTCAGCGCCAGCAGCCGCGGCCAGGCCTCGAACAGCCGGCAGGCCGCGGCGCGCCTGCTGGGGCAGATCGGCGCTGGCTCCGTGCGCGTGATCGAACGCGACCTGGCCGGCCAGCCGCTGCCGCATCCCGATCGTGCCACCGTCGAAGCCAGCCTGATGCCGCCCGGGCAGCGCGGCCCGGCCGAACATGCCGCGCTGGCGCTGTCGGAAACGCTGATCGCCGAACTGGAAGCGGCCGATGCCGTGCTGATCTCCACGCCGATGCACAACTTCACCGTGCCGTCGGCGCTCAAGGCCTGGATCGACCTGGTGGTGCGGCCCGATCGCACCTTCCGCAATACGCCGGCCGGCAAGGTCGGCATGCTGACGGACCGGCCGGTGCTGGCGGTGGTCTCGTGCGGCGGCCCGTTCCGGGACAGCCCGGGGAGCCAGCAGGATTTCCTGTCGCCCTACCTGAAGTATGTGTTCGCGGCGATCGGCATCACGCAGGTTGAAGTGATGCGGATGGAACGCATGAACTGGGGCCCGGACTTTGCGCAGATGGCGCTCGACAGCGTACGGGTGCCGGCAGGCTGGCCGAGAGAGACGGCGCCGGCCTGAGGCAGCGCCGCCGGCGCGCGGGGCAGCCGTTGCCGATATTCTCATGGCAAGATGGATTGCTTTGATATATTCTCCTGAGGAGAATATCTTTCCTGCCTGCCGCCCCTCCCTGATGGAACTGGCTGAACTCGAAATCTTCCGCGCCGTCGCCACGGAGCAGAGCATCACCCGCGCCGCGCGCCTGCTGGACCGGGTGCAATCCAACGTCACCACGCGCGTCAAGCAACTGGAAGAGGCGCTCGGCGTGGCGCTGTTCCAGCGCGACAGCAAGCGCATGCTGCTGACGCCAGAGGGGCACCGGCTGCTCGCCTATGCCAACCAGATGCTGGCGCTGGCGGAAGAAGCGCGGCAGTCGATGCAGGGCGCCGCGCCGTCGGGCCGCCTGCGCATCGGCACCATGGAGAGCGCCGCCGCCAACCGCCTGCCGATGCCGCTGGCGCGCTTCCACGCGGCCTGGCCCGGCGTGGACATCGAGATCCGCACCGGCACCACGCGCGCGCTGGTCGATGCCGTGCTCGACCACCGGCTCGATTGCGCGGTGATCGCGCACCCGGGCGAAGGGCCGGCGCGCGCTGCCGACCTGGATGAACTCGCTCCCGGCCTGGAAGGCACCTACCTGTTCACCGAACACCTGCAACTGGTGCTGCCCGGCAGCCATCCCAAGGCGCGCGGGCCGCAGGACGTGGCGTTGCGCCGCCTCGCCGCCTTCCCGAAGGGCTGCACCTACCGCCAGTGCGCCGAAGCCTGGCTGGAGCAGGGCGGCGACGACATGCGCCAGCGCCTTGCCATCACCGAGATGCCGTCGTACCACGCCATGCTGGCCTGCGTCAGCGCCGGCACCGCGATGGCGATCCTGCCGCGCTCGCTGCTGGCGCTGCACCGCGACGCGGTCGACGTGCAGACCGTGCCGGTGCGCGCGGTGCACACCTATATCGTCAAGCGTGCCGGCTATGCCACGCACGCCTGCGACGCCTTCGTGCGCGAACTGCGCGACGGCTGACCCTGCCGTTCCTCCTCGCCGCACCATCGCCATCGAATCTTGCCAAGGAGCGCCAAATTGACCCAGACCACCCCAATCGCTGACCGGCTGCCGCTGTTGCGCAGGCTTGGCATCCGCACCCCGATCATCCAGGCACCCATGGCCGGTGTCAGCACACCCGCGCTGGCCGCGGCCGTCACCAATGCCGGCGGACTGGGTTCGCTCGGCGTCGGCGCCATGGATGCCGAAGCCGCGCGCAAGGCCATCCGCGAGACGCGCGCACTGACCAGCGGACCGTTCAACGTCAACGTGTTCTGCCATGCGCCGGCCGTCGCCGATAGCGCGCGCGAGCAGGCGTGGCTGGCCTACCTTGCGCCACGCTTTGCCGAATTCGGCGCCACCCCGCCGGCCACGCTGCGCGAGATCTACCGCAGCTACGTCACCGACGATGCCATGCACGCGATGCTGCTGGAAGAACGCCCGGCGGTGGTCAGCTTCCATTTCGGACTGCCCGATGCGGGCCGGATCCGCGCGCTACGCGACGCCGGCATCGTGCTGCTGGCCAGCGCCACCTCGCTCGAAGAGGCGCGCGCGATCGAGGCGGCGGGCATCGACGCGATCGTCGCGCAGGGCATCGAGGCCGGCGGCCATCGCGGCGTGTTCGACCCGTCCGCCGTCGACGAGGGACTGGGCACCTTCGCGCTGGTGCGCGTGCTGTCGACCCAGACCCGCCTGCCGGTGATCGCCGCGGGCGGCATCATGGACGGTGCCGGCATCGCCGCGGCGCTGGCGCTCGGCGCGCAGGCCGCGCAGCTCGGCACCGCGTTTATCGCCTGCCCCGAGACCGTGGCCGACGGCCCCTACCGCGAGGCGCTGCTGCAGGCGCGCAAGCGTCCGACCGTGCTGACGCGGGCCATTTCCGGCCGCCATGCCCGCGGCCTGGCCAACCGCTTCACCGAGTTGGGGGCGGCAGCCGGTGCACCGGCCACGCCCGACTATCCGACCGCCTACGATGCCGGCAAGGCTCTGCACGCCGCCGCCAGGGCGCGCGGCAGCGCCGACTTTGCCGCGCAGTGGGCCGGCCAGGCGGTGCCGCTGGCCCGGGCACTGCCGGCGGCGGAACTGGTCGCGGCGCTGGCAAGCGAACTCGCCGCCAGTGCGCGCGGGCTGGGAGAGCTGGCCGAAACGCTCGGATAAGCGGTTTCGGACATGGCCGTTTTACCGCGTCTTACACAAGGTCACGAAAGGCTGGTATTAAAAGCCGCGGTTACAAAGCTAACAAGTCGACCCGGGGCCGGAAACACCTTGATCGCCGCTTTGCGTCCATCATTCAGGAACACAAGCCGTGCATGACAAGGAGTTTGAAATGCGCCCCTCCACCCGCATCGTCGCCGCGGCGGTCCTGGCCGCGACCCTGGTAGCCGCCGGGTCCGCCTCGGCGCGCGGCCCTCACCATCACGACCACGGCGGCTCCAACGCCGGCGCGGTGCTGGCGGTCGGCGCGCTGGCGGGCCTGGCGCTGGGCGCCATGCTGGCCTCGGCGCCGGTGGTGGCGGCACCGGTCGCGCCGCCGCCCGTCACCTACGCCCCCGCGCCGGTCTCCTACGCGGCGCCGGAGGTGCCGCCGGGCTATTGCTACCGCGACTACGACCGCGCCTACGTGCCGTGCGCACCGCAGCCTTCCGGCTACTACCGCGAGGCACCCTACTACGGCTACTGAGGCCCGCCGCCATGCCGGTCGACCGCGACTATTTCGCCGGCCTGTACGGCCGCAACGAGGATCCCTGGGGCATCGGCACGCGCTGGTACGAAGCGCGCAAGCGCGCCCTGCTGCTGGCCACGCTGCCGCGCGAGCGCTTCGCCCGCGCCTTCGAGCCCGGCTGCGGCGGCGGCCACCTGAGCGTGGCGCTGGCGCCGCGCTGCGATGCGCTGGTGGCAATGGAACTGGCCGAGAGCGCCGCCGAGCAGGCGCGGCAACGCCTGGCGCCGTTCCCGCAGGCACGCGTGCTGACCGGCGAACTGCCGCAGCAGTGGCCGGAGGGCAGCTTCGACCTGATGGTGTTTTCCGAACTGGGCTACTACTTTCCCAAGCCGGACTGGCACGAGGTCGCGGCGATGGCGGCCGGCGCGCTCGCCGATGACGGCGTCATCGTCGCCTGCCATTTCAGGCATCCGTTCGCGGAGCAGCAGATTACCGCGCAGGCGGTGCATGAAGCGATCGGCGCGCAGCGCGGGCTGTATCGGCATATCCGCCACGAGGAGCCGGATTTCGTGCTGGAACTGTGGACGCGTCAGCTGGAGATGCGGCTGGCGTAGGTGTCTGCGCCAGTCGGGAAGAAAAACGCCCCATGCAAGCAGCGACTTGCATGGGGCGTTGTACTTGGGCTAATCAACCGGCCAGGTCCACCGGCTTATGATCTACCGCCGGGGTACTCCCTCTCCCGCTTGCGGGAGAGGGTTGGGGTGAGGGCCGGAGGCTCTACGAGAGTAAAGCCTGTTGGTATGCCAGTGCCTGCCCTCACCCCCTGCCCCTCTCCCGCAAGCGGGAGAGGGTAGCAAACCAGCTGTCGATTCAGATCAGCGAGTCTGCCTTACACCGGCACATCCCGCGTCGGATCCGGCTTGCGATCGTCAAACCAGCGGTACAGCGTCGGCACCATCACCAGCGTCAGCAGCGTCGATGTGATCAGCCCGCCGATCACCACCACCGCCAGCGGGCGCTGCACTTCAGAGCCGGGGCCAGTCGAGAACAGGAACGGCACCAGGCCCAGCATGGCGATGGTCGCGGTCATCATCACCGGGCGGAAACGCTGCGTCGCGCCCTGCACCACCGCTTCATCGAGCGACAGGCCCGAGTCGCGCAGCGTGCGGATGTACGACACCAGCACCACCCCGTTCAGCACCGCCATGCCCCACAGCGCGATAAAGCCCACCGACGCCGGCACCGACAGGTATTCGCCGGTGACGAACAGCCCGATGATGCCGCCGATCGAGGCGAACGGCAGCACCGTGATGATCAGCGTGGCAAAGCGCAGCGAGTTGAACAGCAGGAACAGCAGGAAGAAGATCGCGGCGATGGTGACCGGCACGATGATCTTCAGGTGGCCCATGGCGCGCTCCATGTTCTGGAACTGGCCGCCCCACTCGAGGTAATAGCCTTCGGGCAGCTTCACCTTGGCGCCGGCCGCCTGCTGCAGCTCGGCGACGAAGCCGCCGAGGTCGCGATCCTTCACGTTGATCATCACCACCACGCGGCGCTTGGCCATTTCGCGGCTGATCTGCGCGGGACCGTCGTTGACGTCGATGCGGGCCACGCTCTGCAGCGGCACCTGCATGCCGTCGGGCGTGTTCACCAGCAGCTGGCGGATCGCCTGCACGTTGTTGCGGAACTCCTCCGGCAGGCGCACCGCCGCGGCAAAGCGGCGCTCGCCCTCGAAGATGTCGGTGGCGCGCTTGCCGCCGATGGCGATCTCGATCACGTCATGGATATCCGACACGTTGAGCCCGTAGCGCGCGATCGCCTGGCGGTCGATCTCGATCGACAGGTACTGCTGGCCCGACACGCGCTCGATGCGGATATCCTGCGAGCCCTGGATGCCGCCGGCGACGCGGGCGATCTCGCCCGCCAGTTCGCGCAGCTTGTCCAGGTCATCGCCGAACACCTTCACCGCCACGTCGGAGCGCACGCCGCTGACCATTTCGTCGACGCGGTCCGAGATCGGCTGCGCCATCACGATCTGCACGCCCGGAATCGCCTTGAGCTTTTCCCGGATGGCGTTGGCGATATCGTCCTGGGTCCAGCCGTCGGGCCACTCGTCGCGATCCTTCAGGCTGGCGATCGGGGTCGATTCGTTCTGGCCCTGCGGATCGGCCGGGCTCTCGCCGCGACCCACGCCCGACACCACCGACTTCACGCCCGGCACGCCCAGCACCAGCTTGTTGGCTTCCTTCTCCAGCTTGATCGACTCTTCCAGCGAGATGTTGGGCACGCGGTCGATCGCGGGCACGATCGAGCCTTCCTTCATCTCCGGAATGAACGAGGTGCCCAGCAGCGGCACGATCAGCAGCGTGGCGACGAAGGCGCCGACCGCGCTGAGCACGGTCTTGCGGCTGTTGCCCAGCGCCCAGTGCAGCAGGCGCAGGTAGTGGCGCTTCATGAAGGCGATCAGGAAGGTGTCATGCTCGGCGCCGCCCTTGAGCAGGTACGACGACAGCACCGGCGACAGCGTCAGCGACAGGAACAGCGAGATCGCCAGCGCAATCGAGATGGTGAACGCCAGCGGCGCGAACATCTTGCCTTCCATGCCCGACAGCGTCATCAGCGGCAGGAACACCAGGATGATGATGCCCACGCCGACGATCACCGGCGTGGCCACTTCCTGCACCGCCTTGACCAGGATCTCGGTCTTGCTCAGTCCGGGCTCCTTGTGGCCGAGCCGCTCGAACGCGTTCTCGACCACCACCACCGAGCCGTCGACCATCAGGCCGATGGCGATCGCCAGCCCCCCCAGCGACATCAGGTTGGCCGACAGCCCCGCCTCGTTCATCACCATGAAGGTCAGCAATGGCGTCAGCACCAGCGTGGCCAGCACGATGATCGACGAACGCACGTCGCCCAGGAACAGGAACAGCACGATCACCACCAGCACCACGCCTTCGAGCAGCACCTTGGTCACGGTCCACAGCGCCGCGTCAACCAGTTCGCTGCGGTCGTAGTACGGCACGATCTGCAGCTTGCCCGGCAGCATGCCGCGCTCGTTGATCTCGGCCACGCGGGCCTTGACGCGGCTGACCACCTCCTTGGCATTGCCGCCGCGCATCATCATGACGATGCCGCCGACCGCCTCGGTCTGGCCGTTCTTGACCAGCGCGCCCTGGCGCACCTCATGGCCGATGGTAACGTTGGCGACGTCGCGCAGGTACACCGGCGTACCGTTGACTTCCTTCAGCACGATGCTGCCGAGGTCCTCGACACCCTTGGCCAGGCCGACCCCGCGGATCAGGTACTGCTCGGCGTAGTGCGGCAGCACGCCGCCGCCGGAGTTGGCGTTGTTGCGCGCCAGCGCCTCATAGACCTGCTGGATCGAGACACCGTAATGGCGCATCCGCTCCGGGTTGACCAGCGCCTGGTACTGGCGCACATAACCGCCCTGCGAATTGATTTCGGCCACGCCGGGAATCGAGCGCAGCAGCGGCCGCACCACCCAGTCCTGGGCGATGCGGCGCTCGGCCAGTTCTTCCTGGGTCAGCTCGCGGTCGCCGTCGTCGGCGCGGTCCAGCGTGTACTGGTAGACCTCGCCCAGGCCGGTCGAGACCGGTCCCAGCACGGGCGTGACGCCCTCCGGCATGCGCCCGCCGACTTCGATCAGCCGCTCCATCACCAGCTGGCGCGCGAAGTACACGTCGGTGGCATCGGTGAACACCAGCGTGATCAGCGACAGGCCCGCCTTGTTCAGCGAGCGCATCTCTTCCAGCCCGGGCAGGCCGGTCATGGCCATTTCCACCGGCACGGTGACAAAGCGCTCCACTTCCTCGGGCGAACGGCCCGCGGCTTCGGTGGCGATCTGCACCTGCACGTTGGTCACGTCCGGGAACGCATCCACCGACAGCTTGGTGGCAGCGCGCAGGCCGAAGAAGAACAGCACCACGGCCAGCACGCACACCACCAGCCGCTGCTTGATGGCGGCTTCGACTAGGGATTTCATCATGGCCGATTACCCTTGCTCGAGGCGCTTGCGCTCGTTGTCCAGGTGGAAGGCGCCCTCGACCACGATGCGGTCGCCGGCCTTCACGCCGTTCTGGACCACGCGCATGCCGTCGCTTTCGGCGCCCAGCTTGACGCGGGTCAGGCGGTACTTGTTGCCCGGCATCTCGACATAGACCAGCTCGTCGTTGCCGTCGCGCACCACCGCCGCCGCCGGCACCACCAGCTGGTCGACCGGCTTGCCGGCAATCAGCATGCTGGCCAGCATGGCGGGCTTGAGCCGGCCCTCGCGGTTCTCCAGTTCGGTGCGGACCAGCACCGTGCGCGACTCCGGGCTGACCGTGCGGCCGACGTAGATCAGCTTGCCGGTAATGGTCTGGCGTCCGGCGCCGTTGGTCAGCGACGGCACCTCGATCTCGACGCTCTGGCCCTCGGCCACCTGCGCGGCCTGCTGCTCGGGCACCTCGGCCACCACCCATACGCGCGACAGGTCGGCCACGGTGTAGAGGGCGTCGGCGGGCTGGACCACCTGGCCCTGCGCGACGCTGCGCTCGACCACGGTGCCGCTGATGCTCGAATACACCGGCGAGTGCGAGTTGATGCTGCCGCTCTTGGCCAGTTGCGCGATCGAGCCTGCCGACATGCCCAGCACGCGCAGCTGGTCACGATAGGCGCGCATCTCGGCCGAGGCGATCGCCAGTTCGCTCTCGCGGCGCTGCAGTTCGCCGCGGCCGATCACGTCGACCGCGAACAGCTGGCGCGCGCGCTCGGCGTTGCGGCCCTGCAGTTCGGTCTGGGCCTCGCTCTTCAGGAACGCCATCTGCGCCGCGCCCAGCTCGCTGCTGTGCAGGCGCGCCAGCACCTGGCCGGCCTTCACTTCCTGGCCCAGGGTGGCATAGAGGTCAGTCACGCGGCCGGTCACGCTGGCGCCGATGCGCGACACGCGCTGCTCGTCGAAGTCGATGCGGCCGGCCACGCGCAGCATCTCGCTGAACGGGGAGGCGGCCACGGGGGCCACCTTCAGCCCCTTCTGCAGGTTGCCCTCGGGCTGGATCACGCCGGGCGGCAGCTTGGGCGCTTCGGCGACCGGTTCAGGTTGGTCGGAACAGGCCGCCAGGCTGAACGTCAGGACGGCGGCGGCCGTCAGCGAAAGCAGGAAATTGGGACGCATGGTTATTTCTGTTCGATGTTGGACGTCGGCTGCAGGCCCGGCGCGGCGGTGGCGCCCGGGGCGGTCGACATAAGCTTTTCGATCTGGATCGCGGCCAGCTGCAGGTCATACTGCGCGGCGATCAGCTCATTGCGCGCGCCACGCAGCACGCGCTGGGCATCGAGGTAGTCCAGGATGCCGCGCTCGCCGAAGCGGTAGGCGGCCTCGGCCACGCCCAGCGCCGACTCGGCCTCGCGCACGATGCCGGACTCCAGCGCCGTCACCTGGGCCTGGTTGATCTCGTACTGGCGGTAGGCCGCTTCCAGTTCCTGGGTCAGCTCGAACTCGCGCATCTCCAGCGCGCTGCGCGCCTGCGTGGCTTGCGCGGTGGCTTCGCCCACCGGGCCGCTGCGGCGGTCCCACAGCGGGATGGTCAGGATCAGGCCGATCTGCGACACGTTGTTGTCAGGCTGGCGGTCGGTGCTGGCGCGCAGCGCCACTTCCGGCCAGCGCAGCGACTTCTGGTAATCGACGCCCAGCTGCGCGCGCTCCAGCTCCATGCGGCGCTGGACCAGTTCGGCGTTGCCGGCGGTCATGGTGTCGCGCAGCGCCGGCAGCGGCGGCACGTCGGGCGCCTGGCCCAGCGTGCCCGCCAGCGTGAACTTGCCCGGCATGGCCCCGCCCACCTGCTGGCGCAGCGCGGCCTTGGCCTGGTTGACGCGCAGCTCGGCGGTCTGCTGGCTCTTCTGCGACGCCAGCAGTTCGGTCTCGGCCTTGATCAGCTCGTAGCGCGGGGCCTCGCCCACTTCCACGCGCAGGCGCGCGCGCGAATGGATCTGGCGCATCATCGCCAGATCTTCCTCGGCCGCATGCAGCTCGCTCTCGCGGCGCAGCACGTCGTAATAGGCGGTCTTCACGCGCGCGGCGAGGTCGGCGCGGAAGCCCTGCCGCACCGCCTGCGACGATTCCAGCCCGCGGCTCGCCATGGCCTCGCGCAAGCTGCGCTGGTGCGGGTAATCGAACTTCTGCACCACCGCATAGCTGGGCGCATTGCCGCTGGTCACGCCCGGCTGCTTGCCGGACAGGCGGCCATACATCACCTCGACCTGCGGATTCGGATAGGCGCGGGCGCTGCTGATGGCGGCGCTGGCCGCATCGACGTTGGCCTCGGCGGCGGCCACGCCCTTGTTGGTGGACTGGGCCAGGTCGAGCAACCGGGGCAGCGAGTAGGCGGGTCCGGCAGCGGCAGCGCCGGCCGGGGCGGCCTTCGGTATGGCGGCGGCGGCCAGGATGGCGGCGCCCGGCAGCGGCGCGGCGGCCGGCTTGGACAGCGGTGTGCGGGCCGGGGCACCGGCCGGGTCCGTCGCCTTCGCGGTCGTGCCGCCTTGGGCTCCGGCCTGGGCCGGGGCCACGGCAAGCGCCATCAGCGAAAGCGACGCGATCAGGGTCAGCTTGGTTGTTGTCATGAGTCGGGAAAGCAAGCGATACGGCTGCCTCTCTCGCCACGCCGCCGCCCGCCCCAGGTGAAGCAGCCACGGGGACGCAATCACGGCAGGGCGCACAACGGCGGCGGCTTGCCGGCGCGGTCAGGCGGCAGGCAGGCTGGCGATGTCAGGCAAGGGGGCGCGGCCCGCGGCTGGGCGGCTGCGTGCGGCAGCGCGCACGACGCGGGCGCAGGAAACGATCAGGCGAGGGCTATGGGTGGCCGGAAAAAGGCCGAAGGTGGCGGATCGGCGCGGCCTGGCGGGGGCTGGGCCACGTCGCCGGTGGGCAGCAGCAGCTTCACCGGGGGTAACGCAATCAGCGCGCTGGATTCTTCGATCTCGTCGAGCAGGTCGAGCGGATCGAGCAGGTCGGCCGACCAGATATTGCAGTATCCGGGAGGCGGGTCATCGCAGATATCGTCGTCGTGCAGGCCGTCGTCGCCCGGCACCACGATGCGGCCCAGGTCGTCGATCGGCTGTGCCGCCGCCATGTCGATCAGGTCCACACCTGCCTGCTGTGGCCCCGGCATGGCTGCGCGCGCGTCCGCCGCCGCTCCAAAGGAGAGCAGCGACAAGCACATGGCAGTCAGCAGCAGGAACAACAGTCGCATGGGATCGGGGGCATTGGCAGCAGCGCCGGGGCTCCAGATGTGCGGAAGCGCCGGGATGCTGCAGGACAGCATTGTAACTGAACGATTACGATTGACTGGGAATCGTTACGTTCGTTCCCTTGCTGTAGAGAGCACCTGCGTCTTTGGCGCCTTTTTTTAGACGGATCGGATCCGCAACGAAGCCCCTGTTTCGTTCGATCTTCACCTGAAATTAAGCGGCTTAAACGCCCTGCCCCAAGCCTCCTGCATAAAATGCAGGAGCGCATGCAGAACGCAACACCACGCCCTACACCACCCTGAACCCATGCGTCCCGTCGCGCTCCAGTTGCGCGATCAGGCCGAATTCCCAGTCCAGGTAGCCCTGCATCGCCTCGCGCGGGTTGTCGGTGCCTTCATAGGGGCGGCGATAGCGGTCGGTGCGGTCCGAGGCCAGGCGCGTCTCGCCGCTCTCCAGCGGCAGCCCGGCGGCGATCCAGGCCTGGGTGCCGCCCTCCAGCACCAACACCTCCGCATCGGTCAGGCGCAGCAGGTCGGCGGCGGCAAAGCGCGCCAGCAGGCTGCTGCCGCAGGTAAGGACGTAACGCCGCGGCCGCGGGATGCGGACCAGCGCGTCGGCCAGCTGGGCGCGAATGACAAAATACGCGCCCGGGACATGGCGCGTGACATAGTTGGCGCTAGTGGTGAAATCCAGCACGGCGGTGCTGTCGTCGCCGGCCTCCAGCCATGCGGCCAGCTGCGCCGTGCCAACGCTGGCTACGGGCGCCGGCGTCGGCACCGGCGCGGCGACCGGCCCGGTCTCGCTGCGCGCCGAGGCGGCCACCGGTTCCACCACCCAGACCTCCCACCCCATCTGCGCCAGCCAGGATCCCGTCATGCCGGCGCGCACGTCATCGTCGTCGGCCAGCACGATGCGCGCGCCGCGCACCGGTGCGCTGTGGTCGGTTTCCTGCACCAGCTGCCCGCCCGGCGCGTTGACGAAGCCTGGCAGGTGGCCGTCGGCGAATTCCTCGGGCGTGCGCACATCGAAGCGGTACACGGTGCGGCCGGCCGACTGCAGCGTGTCCAGCTGCGCCAGCGCAATGCGCCGCACGCCGGCGCGGTCGGCGATCTCGCGCGCGCCGCGGCGGGCGCTGTCGCGGTTGGCAGCGCTGACCGTGGCCGGAGCGCGGCGGCTGGCGCCATGGTCCAGCTGCTGGCCGGCCAGGGTCCAGCCGATGGTGCCGTTGCGCAGCGCCGCCAGCGGGTTCGGGATCCCCGCGTTCACCAGCGATTGCGTGCCGATGATGCTGCGCGTGCGGCCCGCGCAGTTGACGATCACGCGCGTGCGCGGATCGGGGGCGAGCTCGCGCACGCGCAGCACCAGCTCGGCACCCGGCACGCTGGTGGCAGTGGGGATGCTCATGGTCTGGTACTCGTCGAAGCGGCGCGCATCGACGATCACCACATCGGCCCGGCTGTCGATCAGCGCCTGCACTTCCTCCGCCGCCAGCGACGGCGTATGGCGGGCGGCTTCCACCACTTCGCCGAACGACTTGCTCGGCACGTTGACGTCGCGGAACACCTCGCCGCCGCCGTCGATCCACGCGCGCAGCCCGCCCTCCAGCAGATGCACGCTGGTATAGCCCAGGCCTTGCAGCACGGCTGCCGCGCGCGGCGCCAGGTCAGCGCCGGCATGGTCGCCGTAGACCACGATCAGCGTATCGCGGCGCGGAATGCGCGCCCACGCGTCCAGTTCCAGCCGCGACAGCGGGAAGTTGGCGGCCCACAGCGGATGCTCCTGCGCGAAGGGATCTTCCTCGCGCACGTCGATCAGTGCGATCTCGTCGCAGTGGCGCAAGGCGTTGCGCACGGCTTCGGCAGAAACCGTCGTAAAGGCTGGCGCGGTTGGCGCGGCCGGCGTAGCGGAAACGTTGGTCATGACTGGGCGAGTTCGCGGGAGCGGTCCCACGGGTTGGGCAGGGTCTGGTTGGAATAGCCGGAGACAAAGGGCTTGCGGGTGCCGTCCTCGGCGTAGACCGAGCGGCGCACCGCGCCGATATTGGCGCCGTACACATGGATGCTGACCGAGACGCGGTCGTCGTAGACGTTGTTGACGCGATGGATATCGCCCACGGCCGGCGACACGGCTTCGACCTGGCCGGGCAGCAGGCGCACGCTCGCGCCGCTGGCAACCGGCCGTCCGGCGGTGTCGAGTGCAAACGGCTGCGCATCTTCCGCGCCGCGCAGCATGCCGATCAGGCCCCATACGGTGTGGTCGTGGATCGGCGTGCGCTGGCCGGGTCCCCAGACGAAGCTGACGATGGAAAAACGCTCGGCGGAATCGCAATGCAGCAGGTGCTGCTGGTAGTACTCGGGGTGCGGCCGGGCCCACGCTTCGGGCAGCCAGTCATCGCGCGCCACCAGCGTTGCCAGCAAGGCCCCGCCTTCGCGCAGGATGCGGGACTCGTCGGGATGCTGGTCGAGCAGCGCGGCCAGGCCGGTGATGAAGTCGCGCAGCGGCGCCAGCGCGTTGGGATCGGGGGAACTGCCCATGGGAATGCTCCGGAGTGTCTCGTTGTGGTTGCCAGGCGCGGGGGCCGGCCGCGCGACCCTCTGCGGGGCTCTGGCTCCGCAAACATAGCACGGCGGGCGCGGCGGCGCTTACAGGCCCAGCTGCGCGCGCCCGGCGGCGAGCAGGATCGAATCGTTCTGCGGCGTATGGATGCGGCTGCACAGCACGTCGCGATAGTGGCGCTCGAGCGGGTGGTGGCGGCTCAGTCCGTGGTTGCCCGACAGCTGCAGGGCCAGCTCGGCCGCGCGGATGGCGTTGCCGGTCACGGTGAACTTCAGCAGGCCGCTGTCGGCAAGGGCCGGCGGCGCGCCCGCATCGGTGCGCGCCGCGGCGTCGTCGAGCAGCACCTGGTTGACCCGCAGCAGCGCGGCGATCTCGCCGATGGCCTCCTGCACGCGCGGCAGCGTGGCCAGCGGCGCGCCCAGGCTGCCGGGCGCACGCTCGCGCACGAAGTCGTTGAGCCAGGCCGACGCGGCGCGCGCCACCGCGTCATAGAGGCTGCCCAGCAGCACCACCATCCAGGCCTGCTGGTCGGCGTTGGCATCGAGGTCCGCCTGGCTGGCGGCTGCCGGCGCCCACGCCGACGGTGCACGGAGATCGACAGCGTGGTCCGGCGGAATCCAGACATTGTCGAGCACGGTCTCGTGGCTGCCCGAGGCACGCAGGCCAAGGTGGTTCCAGTTCTCGACGATGCGCACGCCGGCGATACCCGACGCGGGCCCCGGCACCAGGAACACGCCCACGCGCGGCTGCGCTTCGTCGGTGCGCGCCCACACCGCGAGCCAGCGCAAGGCCGGGATGCCGGTGCTGTACAGCTTGCGGCCGCTGACGCGCCAGCCGTCGGCCGCCCGCGTCGCCACCGTGGCCGGCAGGCCGCCGCGGGCGGGCGAGCCCAGCTGCGGTTCCACGCGCAGCGAATTGATCAGCGCGCCCTCCTGCACCGCGCTGGCAAAGACCTGCGCGCGCAGCGCCGCCGGCCAGTGCGAGTCCGCGCGGGCGATGGCGCGGTGCTGCAGGTAAGTCATGGTCAGCACCAGCGCGGTCGCGGCGTCGCCGCCGGCCAGCGTGGCCACGATGCGGCGCGCCTGCGCCAGGCCCGCCCCGCCGCCACCGTGCGCGCGCGGCACTACCTGCGCGATCAGGCCATGGGCGTGCAGCTGGGCAAAGTTGTCGTGCGGGAAGCTGGCCGCGGCATCGTGCGCGCCGGCAGTGCCGGCAAAGCGCGCGGACAGCGCCGCCAGCACCTCGCCAAGGCGCGCATCGCTGGCGGGCAGCCGGCGCAGGGCAGACGTCAAGGACATGGAACGGGACTCCGGAAAAAGATGAGCGCGCGAGGCGCAGCGAATGCCGCCTAGCGTAGCGCCGCCGCTGTCCGGCGAAAACGATGCTTATCGAATATGGAGCGTCGTTTTTATTCGTTAGCGCGGCCGCGCCGCTGTCGTAATTTCTGCCTCAGCCCAAGCCAACCCGACAACGACTTCCAGGAGAGCGCATATGAGCGTCGATTTCATTGGCATGATCCAGAGCCAGAAACAGTCCGAGATCCACCCCCCGTCAGGCCCCGTGATCGATCGCGAGTACGTGCGCGCGTTTGCCCGGGCGCATGAAGAGGCCGGCTTCGACCGCATCCTGGTGCCGCACCACTCCACCGGCCCGTCGGCGACGCTGACCATTGCCTACGCCGCCAGCGTCACCGAGCGTATCCACTTCATGCTGGCGCACCGCCCCGGCTTTACCGCGCCGACGCTGGCCGCGCGCCAGATCGCCACGCTCGACCAGTTCAGCGGCGGCCGCCTGGGCGTGCATTTCATCTCCGGCGGCTCGGACAGCGAGCAGCAGCGCGACGGCGACTTCCTCGACCATGACCAGCGCTATGCGCGCACCGACGAGTACCTGCACATCCTGCGCCGCATCTGGACCGAGGCCAGGCCGTTCGACCACGAAGGCCAGTTCTATCGCTTTACCCAGGGCTTCTCCGAGGTCAAGCCCGCGCAGCAGCCGCATGTGCCGATCTATTTCGGCGGCGCCTCGGCGGTCGCGCTGGCGGTTGCCGGCAAGCATGCCGACGTCTACGCGCTGTGGGGCGAGTCGCTCGACCAGGTGCGCGAGCTGACCACCCGCGTGCGCGCCGAAGCCGCGCGGCACGGCCGCACGGTGCGCTTCTCGGTCTCGTTCCGCCCGATCCTGGCCGACACCGAAGACAAGGCCTGGGCCCGCGCCGAGCGCATCCTCGAGCGCACCCGCGCGCTGCGCGTGCAGGCCGGCTACAGCCGCGGCGGCCCGCAGCAGAGCGAGGGCGCACGCCGCCTGCTGGCGGCGGCCGGGCAAGGCGACCGCGTCGACCAGCGCCTGTGGACCGCGATCGCGCGCGAGACCGGCGGGCGCTCCAACTCCACCGGGCTGGTCGGCACGCCCGAGCAGGTCGCGCAGGCGCTGCTGGCCTACTACGAGCTGGGCGTCACCACCTTCCTGATCCGCGGCTTCGATCCGCTGGAAGACGCCATCGACTACGGCCGCGAGCTGATCCCGCGCGTGCGCGCCCTGGTGGCGCAGCACGACGCCGCGCCGGCAACGCAGCGCCAGGCCGCCTGAGTGCAGCCCTTGCATAACGAACCATGGAATCCCGCATGAGCCCCAACCACAGCAACCATGCCGAGCCGCGCCGACGCCGCGTGCTGCGCCTTGCCGGCGCCGCGGCCGTGGCCGCGCCCGCGCTGATCCTGGGCCGGCAGGCCTGGTCGGCGCCGCGCAAGCTGACCTTTGCCTGGAACCAGAATTCCTTTTGCCTGACGCCGGTCGTGGTGGCGCAGGAGAAAGGCTTCTTCGAGAAAAACGGCCTGCAGGTCGACCTGATCAACTACAGCGGTTCGACCGACCAGTTGCTGGAATCGATCGCCACCGGCAAGGCCGACGCCGCGGTGGGCATGATCCACCGCTGGCTCAAGCCGCTCGAAGCCGGCTTCGATGTCAAGATCATCGGCAGCTCGCACGGCGGCTGCGTGCGGCTGGTGGGAGCGAAGGCCGCGGGCGTGACCACGCTGCAGCAGCTCAAGGGCAAGACCGTCGGCGTCAGCGACCTGGCCGCGCCGGGCAAGCATTTCTTCACCATCCTGCTGGCCAAGCACGGCATCGATCCCGACAAGGACGTCAGCTGGCGCCAGTACCCGGCCGACCTGCTGGGCGTGGCGGTCGACAAGGGCGAGATCCAGGCGATTGCCGACGGCGACCCCAACCTCTACCTGCTGGAAAAGCGCACCAACGGCGCCTACGTGGAGCTGGCCACCAACCTCACCGGCGAGTACGCGCGCAAGGTCTGCTGCGTGGTCGGCGCGCGCGGCGAACTGGTGCGCAACGACCGCCCCGCGGCGACGTCGCTGGCGCGCTCGATCGTGCAGGCCACCGACTATGTCAACGAGAATCCCAACGAGGCCGCCAGGGTGTTCGCCAGGTACTCGCCCAAAATCAACCCGGAAGACCTGCGCAAGCTCTACGCCACGCTGACCTATACCCACCACCCGACCGGGGTCGACCTGCGCGACGAGATCGCGTTCTACGCCGATGATTTCCGCCGCATCGGCGTGCTGAAGAAGTCCACCGATGCCAAACGCCTGGCGCAGCATGTCTACGCCAACGTGCTGGGGTAATGCCATGACCACAACTCAAAGCGCGCTCGATCCAGGTCTCGGGCGCCAGCCCTCCGCGGCGCCCGCACCTCACGCAAGCGCTACCGCATCCCGTCGCGCCGCCCCGGTCTGGGCCGCCGGCATCCTCGCCGCGCTGGCGTGGGCCGCGTTTGGTGCGCTGACCTGGCACTGGCCCAACCAGGCGGTGGGCTTCAGCGACTGGGCCTATACCGCGGAACTGGGCATCGCGGCGCTGGCCGGCGCGGCCTTGCTGGCGGTGGTATCGCTGGCCGGCCAGCGGCCCCGGACCGCGCAACGTCCACTGGCGGCGTTGCGGCGCGCCGGACCGTGGCTGGTGGCGCTGCCCGTCGCGCTGTCGGCGTGGGAGATCCTGACCGCCAAGACCGCGATCCTGCCCACGCCGTTCTTCGCGCCGCCGCAGGCGCTGATCGAGGTGTATGCGGACGACTGGCCGCGGCTTGGCGAGAGTGCGCTGAACACGCTGAAACTGCTCGGGCTGGGCGTCGCGTATGGCGCTCTCGCGGGCTTCCTGGTGGGCGTGTCGATCGGCTGGTCGCGGCGCATCGGCTACTGGGTGCATCCGGTGCTGCGCGTGCTGGGGCCGCTGCCATCGACCGCGCTGCTGCCGCTGACCTTCTACTTCTTCCCGTCCAGCTATGCCGCGGCGGTATTCCTGATTGCGCTGGCGACGGCGTTCCCGGTCGCGGTGCTGACCTGGTCGGGCGTGGCCGGCGTCAACAAGAGCTATTACGACGTCGCGCGCACGCTGGGCGCCTCGGGCTGGTTCCTGGTGCTGCGCGTGGCGATCCCGGCGGCGCTGCCGCAGGTGTTCGTCGGCCTGTTCATGGGGCTCGGCGCTTCGTTTTCGGTGCTGGTCACGGCCGAGATGATGGGCGTGAAGTCGGGCCTGGGCTGGTACCTGACCTGGGCCCAGGGCTGGGCCTCGTATGTCAACATGTATGCGGCGCTGATCGTGATGGCGCTGCTGTTCTCGGGCGTGATCACGCTGCTGTTCGCCGTGCGCGACCGCGTGTTGTCGTGGCAGAAGGGGACGGTGAAATGGTGAGCGTGGTCGAGCGGTTGAAAGCCTCGGGATCTTTCCCGCGCGTGAAGAAGGCTCCCCTCTCCCGCAACGCGGGAGAGGGGGCGGGGGAGAGGGCAGGCGCTGGCGTGCCTTCAGGCGGTGTTGGTGCTGCACACACTGGCCCTCTCCCTCAGCCCCTCTCCCGCGCGCGGGAGAGGGGAGTTAACGCGGCGGCAGTTGATGACTCGACAGCACGAACCGGCGCCCGCATCGATATCCGGCAGGTCAGCCACTGGTTTGGCAACGGCGCCGACCGGCTGCCGGTACTCGACCACGTCGACCTCGCCGTCGCGCCGGGTGAATTCGTCGCCCTGCTCGGCCCCAGCGGCTGCGGCAAGTCCACGCTGCTGCGCCTGGTCGCGGGCCTGGACCAGCCCACCTCGGGAGAAATCCGGCAGGATGGCGTGCCCATCACCGAGCCGGATCCCTCGCGCATCGTGGTGTTCCAGGATCCCACGCTGTATCCATGGCGCCGGGTCTGGGACAACGTCGCGCTCGGGCTGCAGGCGCGGGGCCTGCTCGCGCAGCAGCGCCACCGCGTCGACGACGCCTTGCGCCGCGTGGGGCTGGTGCCCTGGGCGCACGCGTCTATGCGCAGCATTGCGCCGCCTGCCACGGCACCGACGGACGCGGCGAAGGGCCGCTCGCCGCCGGCCTGGCGGTGTGGCCGCCCACGCTGGCCAGCCCGCTGCTGGCGCGGCGCGCCGACGGCGAGCTGTTCTGGCATGTGCTGGCCGGCATGCGCGACCGGCTCGGACAGTCCTCCATGCCGGCCTTCCGCGACCGGCTTGGCGACGACGAGGCCTGGGCCGTGATCGATTACATGAAGGCGCTGTCGGCGGGCAGCGACAGCGCTGGCAACTGGCCGGTGCCGCTGCCACTGCCGGAGATGACGGTCCGTTGCGGCGACGCCGCGCCGGTGCCCCTGTCCGCATGGCGCGGCGGGCAGCGCGTGCGGCTGGTCGCGGTCGACAGCGCCAGCGCGCTGCCGCTCGACGATCCGCGCTTCCTGACCGTGCTGGTCACGCCCGACGGCCGCCCCCCGGCGCGGGTGCCGCGCTTCCGCGCCGGCTGCACCGCAGCCTCCGCACACGCCTGGCAGGTGCTCGCGACGATCTCGGGCCAGGCGCCGGCACGGCTGGCCGGCACGCAGTTGCTGGCCGATCGCGCCGGCTGGCTGCGTGCCCGGGGCACGCCTGGCCGGCCGTGGTCCGACGCAGACCTGGTCTGCGTGTCGGGCCCGGAGGCCGGCACGCAACGCACGCCCGCACCCGTGGCCGACGGGCTGACGGCGCTGTTGCTGCGCATCGACGCCGAGCCGGTGCGCTTCGTCAAGGGCGGCTTCATTCACTGAGCCGCCGTACCGGCCGCACCGATCCGCGTGCGGCCCACCTGATTGCCCTCCCTTTTTGCTACAGCCACTGCTGGGCCTGGTTGCGCCTGCCGGTGACGGCCTGGCGTCGACCCCCGCATTCCCTACCGCAAAAAAAGCCGTATGAATCACTCAATGTGGCTGATTGTCTCGATTTTTCGTGATTTTTATTCCGTAAATCAAAACTTTCTATTGACCAACGGCAAGCTTCCGCCTACATTTCCCCCAACAAGCAATTTTCCGGAACGCCTTGTTCCATTTTATAACATCATCATCAGGAGACAACGCCATGCGCGACCTCGAAACCACCTCGAATCCCGCCGTTTCCGGTGGCTCGGCCGCCGCGAAGGACAGCCAGGTGCCGGCCGGCCCGCAGACCATGACCCCGTCCGAAGCCTTTGTCGAAACGCTGGCCGCCAACGGCGTGACCGACATGTTCGGCATCATGGGCTCGGCCTTCATGGACGCGATGGACATCTTCGCGCCCGCCGGCATCCGCCTGATCCCGGTGGTGCACGAGCAAGGCGCCGGCCACATGGCCGACGGCTACGCCCGCGTGTCGGGCCGCCACGGCGTGGTGATCGGCCAGAATGGCCCGGGCATTTCCAACTGCGTGACCTCGATCGCCGCTGCGTACTGGGCTCACAGCCCGGTGGTGATCGTGACCCCCGAGGCCGGCACCATGGGCATCGGCCTGGGCGGCTTCCAGGAAGCCAACCAGCTGCCGATGTTCCAGGAGTTCACCAAGTACCAGGGCCACGTCACCAACCCGGCGCGCATGGCCGAGTTCACCGCGCGCTGCTTCGACCGCGCCAAGGCCGAAATGGGCCCGACGCAGCTGAACATCCCGCGCGACCACTTCTACGGCAAGATCACCGCCGAGATCCCGAAGCCGCAGAACCTTGATCGCGGCCCCGGCGGCGAGCAGAGCCTGAACGAAGCGGCCGAGCTGCTGGCCAACGCCAAGTTCCCGGTGATCATCTCGGGCGGCGGCGTGGTGATGGCCGATGCGATCGAGGAATGCAAGGCACTGGCCGAGCGCCTGGGCGCGCCGGTGGTCAACAGCTACCTGCACAACGACTCCTTCCCCGCCAGCCACCCGCTGTGGTGCGGCCCGCTGGGCTACCAGGGCTCGAAGGCGGCGATGAAGCTGATCTCGCGCGCCGACGTGGTGGTGGCACTGGGCTCGCGCCTGGGGCCGTTCGGCACGCTGCCGCAGCACGGCATGGACTACTGGCCCAAGACCGCCAAGATCATCCAGATCGACGCCGACCACAAGATGCTGGGCCTGGTGAAGAAAATCTCGGTGGGCATCTGCGGCGACGCCAAGGCTGCCGCCATCGCGCTGACCCAGCGCCTGGCCGGCCGCACGCTGGCTTGCGACGCCACCCGCGACGCACGCGCCACCGACATCGCCAGCGAGAAGGCCGCGTGGGAGCAGGAGCTGGACGACTGGACCCACGAGCGCGACCCGTACAGCCTCGACATGATCGAAGAACAGAAGCAGGAACGCACGCCCACCGGCGGCCACTACCTGCACCCGCGCCAGGTGCTGCGCGAGCTGGAAAAGGCCATGCCGGAGGATGTGATGGTGTCCACCGACATCGGCAACATCAACTCGGTGGCCAACAGCTACCTGCGCTTCGAGAAGCCGCGCAGCTTCTTCGCGGCAATGAGCTGGGGCAACTGCGGCTACGCCTTCCCGACCATCATCGGGGCCAAGGTCGCGGCACCGCACCGCCCGGCCGTGTCGTACGCGGGTGACGGCGCCTGGGGCATGAGCCTGATGGAAACCATGACCTGCGTGCGCCACAACATCCCGGTGACCGCGGTGGTGTTCCACAACCGCCAGTGGGGCGCGGAGAAGAAGAACCAGGTGGACTTCTACAACCGCCGCTTCGTCGCGGGCGAGCTCGACAACCAGAGCTTCGCCGGCATCGCCAAGGCCATGGGCGCGGAAGGCATCGTGGTGGACCGCCTGGAAGACGTTGGCCCGGCACTGAAGCGCGCCATCGACCTGCAGATGAACCACGGCAAGACCACCATCATCGAGATCATGTGCACCCGCGAACTGGGCGACCCGTTCCGCCGCGATGCGCTGGCCAAGCCGGTGCGCTACCTGGACAAGTACAAGGACTACGTCTGAGTCCGAGCTTGCACAGGCGCATCGCTTGCGATGGGCGTACTCCCTCTCCCGCTTGCGGGAGAGGGTTGGGGAGAGAGCCGGAGTCTCCACGAAGTCGTGGCGCTTCGGCATAGCCAGCGTCAGCCCTCTCCCCCGGCCCCTCTCCCGCAAGCGGGCGAGGGGAGAACACCAAGGGCATAGCGTCGGACGCTGGCCCTTTTTTCAGTTTCACCGAGCCAACCACCATGAAACCCATCCTCCGCATCATCGAACGCGCCCGCGCCGAACCTTGCCGCATCGTGTTGTGCGAGGCCGAAGACCCGCGCATCCTGCAGGCCGCTCAGCGTGCCACGCAGGAAGGCATCGCCCGCATCGTGCTGGTCGGCAACCCGCGCCAGATCAATGCGGCTGCCGCTATCCACGGCATCGCGCTGGACGGCATGACGCTGGTCGACCCCGCCACCTCCGCGCTCACGCCCTCCTTCGCGCAGCAGCTCTTCGCGCTGCGCCAGAAAAAGGGCATGACGCTCGACGAAGCCCGGCGCGCCGTACTGGATCCGCTGTGCTTCGCCAACCTGATGGTGCGCCTGGGCCATGCCGATGGTTCGGTCGCGGGCGCCGCCCACACCACCGCCGACGTGGTGCGCAACGCGATCCAGCTGATCGGGTTGGCGCCAGGCTTCCGGCTGGTGTCGAGCTTCTTCCTGATGATGCTGTGCGAGCCCTTCCATACGCTCAAGGGCGGGCTGATCTTCTCCGACTGCGGGCTGGTGGTCGACCCGGATGCCGAAGCGCTCGCCGACATCGCCATGGCCGCAGCCGACAGCGCGCGCGCGCTGCTCAACGACGAGCCGCGCGTGGCGATGCTGTCGTTCTCGACCAGCGGCAGCGCGCACCACGCCGCCGTGGACAAGGTCGTCGCCGCCACCGCGCGCGTGCGCGCGCAGCGTCCCGGCCTGGCCATCGACGGCGACGTGCAGCTCGATGCCGCCATCGTCGCCGAGATCGCCGCGCGCAAGGTCGCGCATTCGCAGGTGAACGGCCATGCCAACGTGCTGGTGTTCCCCAGCCTCGAGGCCGGCAATATCGGCTACAAGCTGGCCGAGCGTGTCGGCGGCGCCAAGGCCATCGGACCGATGCTGCAAGGACTGAGCAAGCCCGCCAACGACCTGTCGCGCGGCTGCAGCGCCGACGATGTGTTCCATGTCATCGCCGTCACCGTGGTCCAGGCGCAAGCCAGCGCGGAACAGGCCACCAAGGGCGAGCAGGCGGCATGAAAGCGGAGTTGCTATTGCCGCTGCTGGGGCTGCAAGCCCTGCTTGGCGCGGGTACCTATTTCCAGACGGTGACCGGCTTCGGCCTGGGCATGATCGTGATGGGCGCCACCAGCGGGCTGGGGCTCGCGCCGGTGGCCACCGTCGCGGCCGTGGTCAGCCTGGTGACGCTGGCCAACAGCGCCTGCGCGCTGCCGGGCAAGTTCCAGCATATCGACTGGCGCGCCGTGGGCGCGGCCGCGATCGGCATCCTGCCTTCGGTGCTGATCGGCGTAGTGGTGCTGGAGTACCTGAGCAGCTCCGCCGCCACGCTGCTGCAGTTGCTGCTGGGCGCGGTGATCCTGTACGGCGGCCTCAGCGCCGCCTTCAAACCCGAGCCGCTGCCGCAGCGTTCCGGCGACGGCAGCTTCTTCATGAGCGGCGTCTTCGGCGGCTTGCTCAGCGGCATGTTCGGCGTCTCCGGACCGCCGCTGATCTTCCAGTTCTACCGGCAGCCGATGAAGCCGGTCGAAATCCGCTGCGCGCTGATCCTGGTATTTACCGTGACCTCGTCCGTGCGCACGCTGTTCTCGGCCTGGCAAGGGCAACTCGATGCCGCGATCTGGCTGCAGGCCGCGGTCGGGGTGCCGGTGGTGGTGGTCGCCACGCTGCTGGGACGGCGCTTTCCGCCGCCGTTCTCGCCGACCACCACGCGGCGGGTCGCGTTCGGGGTGCTGATCGGAATCGGCGTCAGCCTGATGCTGCCGGCGATCTCGGCATGGGTGCGCTAAGGGGGGGCGCCGGCAGCGCCCTCCCCGCGCGTTCAGGCGACCGTTCCCGCGGGCTGCGCCAGCGGCGCGGCGTCTTCCTTCTCCCCGCTGCCGCCGGCCTGCCCGAGATCCATGCCGGTGGTTTCCGGCAGCAACACCGCGGCGACCACGACCATGGCATAGCCAACTCCGGCAACGATGGCGATCGCAATCGGCAGCGAGGTGTGCCCCGAACTCAGCCACCCGACCGACAGCGGGAACAGCGAGCCGATCACGCGGCCGGCGTTGTATGAGACGCCATAGCCCGTCGCGCGGATATCGTTGGGATAGGACTCGGAAATGGTTGCACCGATGCCGGCGAACACGCCCTGCATGAGCACCCCCAGCGGAAAGCCCAGGAACAGCATCGACGTGTTCGACACCGGAATCACCATATAGACCAGCGCGGCCACGAACGCCCCCGCCGCGAACACGACGTAGGTCAGGCGCCGGCCCCAGCGGTCGGTGGCATAGGCCCCCGCCACGTAGCCGACCAGTGAGCCGATGATGGTGACCGCCAGGTAGGAACTGGTGCCGAACACCGACAGCCCGCGCTCGGTCTTGAGAAAGGTCGGCAGCCACGTGGCGATGGCGTAGTACGCCCCCAGCATGCCGCCCGAAAGCAGGCTGCACAGCAGCGTCTTCGACAGCAGCGGCCCGCGGAACAAGCGTCCGAGCCCGGCCAGCGCAGAGCCTTGCCGGCCCGCCGCACGGCTTTTCAGGAAAATCTCGGGCTCCTCCAGGTTGCGGCGCAGGTAGATCACCACCAGCGCCGGCAGGATGCCGAGGAAGAAGCAGGCGCGCCATGCCGTCTCCGCCGGCAGCACGCTGAACGTGATCGCATATACGATCGCCGCCGCGCCCCAGCCGAAGGAATAGCTGCTCGCGGTAAAGCCCGAGTATTTGCCGCGGTGCGCCGGGTTGCGGATCATCTCGGTCACCAGCACCATGCACAGCGACGACTCGCCGCCAAAGCCCAGCCCCTGGATCATGCGGAACAGCATCAACTGCTCCGGCGACTGCGCCAGCCCGCACAGGAAGCAGGCACCCGCGAACACGATGATGGTCCAGCGCAGCACGCGCACGCGGCCATAGCGGTCGGCGAGGATGCCGGCGCCGATCGCGCCGACCAGCGACGACACCAGCGTCCAGGTGACGATCGCCCCGGCCGTCGATTTGCTCATGCCCCATTGCCCCAGCAGCGTGGAAATGAGGAAGGAATAGATCATGAAGTCGAATACGTCGACGGCATGCCCCAGGAACGCGCCATAGAATCCCTTGCGCTCCATGCGCGACAAATCACGGAACCAATCGAACATGATCCCTCCCCAGTGGTATGTGATGTGGTGTGGTTAGTTGTGGTGGTCCGCTGGCCAGGCGGCTGGCCGCGGCGGCGGCCGACAGGCATGGCCCGCTTGCTCCAGCAGGCCGGCAAAACGCAAGGCGGTGAGATCCTGGTAGCGGCCGGCGACGATCTGCACGCCGACCGGCAGGCCGCTGGTGCCCGGCCCGATTGGTGCAACGGCCGAAGGCAGGCCGCACAGCCCGGAATGGCCGGCCCAGAATAGTTGCGTGGTCATTGGCTGCGGGCGGCCGTTGACGGTGACGGTGCGCTGCCAGGGCTCGCCCGCCTCGTTTAGGGGAAATGCCGTGGTGGCCGCGGCCGGGCACAGCAGCACGTCGTAGCCCGTGAAGAAACGGCGCCAGGCGGCGGCAAAGCGTTCGCGCGCAACCTGCAGGCGTAGCCAGTCGCGGTGGCTCAGCGTCGCGCCGGTGTACTGCAGGGTCGCATAGTCATGGTCGCCAGGCGCGGCGGTGGCGCCGCGGGCCAGCGCATCGGCGAAGGCGGCGTCATCCATGTGCACCGAGGTGGTGGCGCGCAGCAGCGTCACGTAGACGTGCCACAGCTCGCCCGCGTCGAAGTCGGGCCGCACGTGCCAGTCGACGCGCGCGCCCTTGCCGGCCAGCCAGTGCCCAAGCTGTTCGATCTGCGCGGCGACCTCGCCGTCGGCTTCCGCCTGGGCATGGGTGGGCAGGACGGCAACGCGGAAGTCGGAAAGCTGGCGCTGCGGGCATTCCGGCAACTGCATTTTGTACGGCAGCGCCATGTCACCATCGAGGCCGGCCGGTCCGGCGATCGCGCGCAGCACCAGTTCCAGGTCGCGCGCGCTCCGGGCCAGCGGGCCGGCGACATTGATGTCCTGCTCCCCGAAGCGGGCCGAACCGGTGCCGTGGCCCGCCAGCGGCACCAGCCCGTGGCTGGGCTTGAGCGAGAAGATGCCGCAGTAATGCGCCGGGTTGCGCAGCGAGGAACCGATGTCGGAACCCACGTCGAAGAACGACAGGCCCGCGCACACCGCCGCGGCGCTGCCGCCGGACGAGCCGCCCGGCGTACGCGTCGGATCGTGCGGGTTGCGGGTCGTGCCATAGATGGCGTTGTAGCTCTGCCAGTCGCGCAGCCCGAGCGGGACGTTGGTCTTGCCGAGCAGGACCGCGCCGGCTTCGCGCAGCCGTTGCACCACTACGGCATCGCGCTGGGCGGCGTGCCCGCGCAAGGCAGGATTGCCGCAGGTAGTCGGCCAGCCGGCGACGTCGAACGATTCCTTAACCGAGAACGGCACGCCGTCGAGCACGCCGCGCGCCTGCCCGGCGCGGCGGCGTCGGTCGCTGTCGCGTGCCGCGGCACGCGCGGCGCCGAAATCCGTCAGCACCAGCGCGTTGATGACGCCGTGCCATTGCCGCCAGGCTGCCTCGCACGCGTCTACCAGTTCCTCCGATGAAACCGAGCCGCCGGCGAGCCGTTGTGCCACCTCCCATAGCGGCGGAAAGCCGCCAGTCGTCCAGTCCGGCAGGTTCACATCGGCTCCTTGTCGTTATCCGCGCGGTTCAGGCGCGGTGGGGGCGTATGGTCTCAGGAGGTGTTGCGATTGCGTTGGTATACTATATTCCGTCTTTCGCGCAGTGCAAGGCTAATGTGCGTGCGGATACCGCGCTGGGCAGCGCCGAAGGAGCGGAAGGTTGCGGGAAGAGCGGCGCGCAGGACGCGTGCCAGGAGGGAAAGGGGAAGGAGCGGCGCGCTGCGCCGCCCGGTCATTCAGGCTGGATCAGCAATGGCTTCGGCGCGGCGCGCGGCCGCCCAGCGGCCAGCAAGAAGCGGCCGATATCGCGCAGGCGCAGCGGCACCAGCGGCGAGGCGTGGCGCACGGCGTCGCGCGCTGCAAAGTGGCGCAGCAGTTGCTGGCCTACGGGTTGCGACAGATAACGTTGCTCGGGCGACTGCATGGTAAATCCCAATTGACCTTGAATGCCTACAGTATACACATTCTTGGTGCGGTGCGTCATACGCGGGCATGCAATGCCCTGTTGCAGGGCATGCAATGGCAAAGGCAACGGCAACGCGGATTGTGGAAATACCGGCCGGGAGCAGGTGACAGCGGGGCGCAGCCTTTGTTCAGGCCGCCTGCGCCGCCCCCTGCCCGTCCACTGGCAGGTCAGCCGCCTTGGCGGCGCTGTAGACATGGCGCGCGGCCAGCAGCGCGGCAAGGTCGGCGTCGCCGGCAATCACGGCCTGCAGGATCTGGGCGTGCTCGTCCCAGTTCTGGCGCGCGCGCACAACGTTGGCGGGGCCGAACAGCACGGCGGTGCGCTCGCGCAGCGAGCGCATCATTTCCTGCAGCACGCTGTTCGCGGCGATGGTGCCGAGCACCTCATGGAAGCGGGTGTTGAGCGCCAGCAGCTCATCCGCGCGGCCCTGTGCGGCCGCTTCCATGCCCTGGCGCAGCACCGTTTCCAGTTCCGCCACCAGCGCCGGGTCGCGCCGCTGCGCGGCAAGCTTGGCGTTGAGGCCTTCCAGCGTGGCGCGCACCTCCACCATCTCGCGCGCGATCACCGGCGACAGGCTCGCCACCGTCGCGCCGCGGCGCGGCTCGATCAGCACCAGCCCTTCGCTCGCCAGCGCGCGCAGCGCCTCGCGCACCGGGATGCGCGACACGCCCAGTTCCGCCGACAGCTTGTTTTCCACCAGCCGCTCGCCTGGCGCGTACTTGCCGTTCAGGATGCCTTCGCGCACCTTGTCGGTGACAAGAGCGAACAGCGGCGAGTGGCTGGCGCCGAGGCTCAGCGGCTCGGCGGGCGCGGCGGAAGACGAAGTGAGGGACATGGGTCGGCAGAGGCGTAAGCGGAAAGGCTGGCGTCATTGTATACCAGCCTTCTTCTTGCATACCGCCATGTCTTAACAAGGGTGCTGGAAGGTAAAGCTATCCGCATAGATGTAGTCCGGACTGGCCCCGTGCGCCAGGAAAGCGGCACGGGCGTCACGGATCATGTCGGGCGAGCCGCACAGGTAGATGGCATGTTCGCTCAGGTCGCCCAGGTCGGCCAGCGCCGCGTCGTGCACATGGCCGCGCCTGCCCTGCCATTCCGCCCCGGCGCGCGAAAGCACCGGAACGTACTGGAAGTCATAGAGCCGTTCGGCCCATGAGGGGATGTCGTCGTGCAGGTACAGGTCCTGCGGCCGCCGCATGCCCCAGTACAGCGACACCGGCGGGCAGTCGGGATCGCCCATCAGCGATTCCAGGATCGCCTTGATCGGCGCCAGCCCGGTGCCGGTGGCCACCATCAGCAGCGGCCGGTAATCGCGGGCCCGGTAGAAGAAGTTGCCGAGCGGCAGTTCGACGTCGATCGCATCGCCGGCCTGCATGCGCGGCAGGATGCCGTCGGTAAAGGCGCCGCCCGGAATGCGGCGCACGTGCAGATCGACGCGGCCGTCGCGTGGCACAGAAGCCATCGAAAAACTACGCGCGAGCCCGTCGGCGCTCAGCAGCTTCAGGTACTGGCCGGGGCGGTAGTCGAGCGCGCCAGCGTCCGGCACCTCCAGCTCGACGTGCATGACGTCCGCCGACAGCGGGCGCACCGCCTGCACCACCGCGCGGTGCCGCGCGGGCTCGGCGCAGGCCTCGTCCTCGCGCGCGGTGCTGATGACGAGGTCGGCCTGGGGCTGCGCCTGGCAAGCCAGCGCGTAGCCGGCGGCGGCTTCGTCCGGCGCGAGGCCGAACGGTTCCTCGTCGTAGCGCACCTGCCCGTCGAGCAGGCGGATGCGGCAGGTGCCGCAGCCGCCCAACTGGCAATCGTGCGGCAAGGCGATGCTGGCGCGCTGCGCGGCCTGCAGCAGTGTCTCGCCGCGCTCGACAAAAAAGACCTGCTGCGTTTCGGCGATCTGGATGCGGTACGACATGGAACCTCCGCTGAGACGAACTTGTACTTACTTCTTGATGTCGGCCTGCACCAGCACCTTCAGGTCCTGCGGCGCCAGCAGCTCGGCCAGCGCCTGCAGCGCCGCCAGCCCGGCCTGCGTGTCCTGCTCGCCGTTGCCGCCGGACAGGCCGATGCCGCCGATGACCTCGTCGTTGACCACGATCGGAAACCCGCCGACGAACGCCGCGAACTTGCCCTCGAAGCTCCACTGGATGCCGAAGGCCTCGTTGCCCGGCAGCGCCGGCCCGTTGGGCGGCGTGGTGAACAGGTGGGTGGAGCGCTTGTGGCCCGCGGCGGTAAAGGCCTTGTTCCATGCGATCTGCGGCCCGGTGATGCGGGCGCCGTCCATGCGTTCGAGCGCGAGCGGGTAGCCGCCTTCGTCGACCACGCAGATCGATTCCAGCACGCCGATTTCTTCCGAGCGCCGGATCGCGGCGGCAACCATGTGGCGCGCTTCGCGCAGTTCCAGCTTGATGGCTTTCTTCATGTCTGTGACTCCTTGCGACGGCCGGGCTCAGGCGCCCCGGTAGACCGTCTTGACCTGCGTGTAGAACTCCAGCCCGGTGCGGCCCGACTCGCGGAAGGTCGAAGTGCTCGACCGCTTGACCCCGCCGAACGGCGCGTTGACCAGGTTGCCGGTGGTGGTGCGGTTGATCTTGACCGTGCCCGCCTCGATGTCCGTGGCGAAGTGGTGGATGTAGCGCGGGTTGCTGGTGACGATGGCCGCGGCCAGGCCGTACTCGGTATCGTTGGCCTTGGCGATGGCGTCGGCATAGTCCGTGAAGCCGATGATGGCGATCACCGGCCCGAAGATCTCCTCGCGCGCGATCCGCATCGGTTGCGTCACGTCGGTGAATACCGTCGGCGCGACGTAGTAGCCCTTGTCGAAGTCAGCACCGGTCAGGCGCGTGCCGCCGCACAGCAGCGTTGCCTCGGCCTTGCCGATGTCGATGTAGCGCAGCACGGTTTCCAATTGCTTGGGCGAGGCCAGCGGCCCGAGATCCATCCCCGGCGTCATGCCGCTGCCGACCTTGAGTGTGGCGACTTTCGCCAGCAGGCGCTCGGTGTATGCGGCCTTGACCGACTCGGCCACCAGCACGCGGCTGGTGCCGGTGCAGGCCTGCCCCGACAGCGAGAAGCCACCCTTGATGGTCAGGTCGACGGCGCGATCGAGGTCGGCGTCTTCCATCACGATCAGCGGGTTCTTGCCGCCCAGTTCCATCTGCGTGCGCGTGGTCAGCGGCGCGGCGCGGTGGATCTGCTCGCCGGCGCGCGACGAACCGGTGAACGAGATCGCGCGCACGGCCGGCGCCTCGGTGATGGTCGCGCCGATCTCGGTGGCGCTGCCGGTGATGAAGTTCAGCACGCCCTTGGGCAAGCCGGCCTTGATCAGTGCCTCGGCCAGCCGGTAGCCCGACAGCGGTGCCTCTGACGACGGCTTGAACACCACCGTGTTGCCGGTCACCAGCGCCGGCGCGATCTTGCGCGCGGGGATCGACACCGGGAAATTCCACGGCGCGATCACCGTCACCACGCCCAGCGGCTCGCGCTGGCTGTAGACGAGCTGGTCGGGGTCGTCGTTCGGATACACCTCGCCGGTGAAGGTCTGCCCTTCCACGGCATAGAAGCGCAGCGTCTGGACCGAGCGCAGCACCTCGTCGCGCGCCAGCGCCAGCGCCTTGCCTTCCTCGCGGGTCAGTTCGGCGGCGATGCTGTCGGCGTTGGCTTCCAGGTGCTCCGCCGCGCGGTTGAGGATGGCGGCACGCGTGCCAACCGGGGTCTTTCTCCAGCCGGCAAAGGCCGCCGCCGCGGCCGCCACGGCCGCCTGCGCGTCCACCGCGGACGACGCCTGGAAGCGGCCCACGATGTCGGCGGTGTCGGCCGGGTTGACGTTGTCGAAGGTGCGGCCCGACTGGCAGGCCGTCCATTCGCCGTCGATATGGTTCAGGAATATGGTCATCGTCGGTGCGGATGCGTGGCGCCGCTCAGGCGGCCATGTCCAGTTCGGGCAGCGGCAGCTCCTTCTCGACATAGTCGTGATAGAGCGCGGTCGTGTACAGCAGCCGCATCTGCGCGCCGATCTCGCAGATCTTCAGGCAGCGCTGCTGCAACTCCGGCGTATTGGCGTGCTCCAGCACGATCTGGTAGCCGCGCTCGCCGTGGATCTCGTCCGAGACGATATGCAGGTCGAAGAACTCGACCTCTTCGTCAGTGAACTGGTACTTGTCGCGCAGCGTCGGGGTCTGCTTGCGGTAGATCGACGGCACCTGCGACTCCAGTCCGACCACCAGGCCGGCCACGGCCACGATCGGATCCTCGCGCATGGCCACCGCATAGCACCAGCTCTGCAGGCCGCGCGTGGTGGGCGACATGTTGTCCGGGTCGATCACGCGCTCGCGCGTGGTGCCGCAGGCTTCGGCAAAGCGGATCAGCAGGTCGGTGTGGCGGTCGCCGCCGATCTCTTCCTCGTACATGTTGGCGAGCAGGAAATCCTTGGCTTCGGTATAGCGGTCCGGCGTACGGGCGTAGATGTAGCCCAGGTAATCCGCGAACGGGCCGACGTAGTGATAGTGGTTCTCGGCCCAGCGCGCGAGATGGGCGCGGGTCAGCTTGCCGCTGGCCCAGGCCACGCTGAACGGCGCCTTGTTGGCGCTCTTGCCTTTGATGGCTTCTTCAAGGGCGGCACGGAAATCTTCGCGGTTCATCAGTTCGGCCATGACGGGGCTCCTGGTTGGCGATGTGGGGCGATTCGGTGGGTTGAATGCCGGGCCCGGGTCGCAGAGAGATCGGCCTCGGCATATTTGTATACTATATACAGTCAATCAGCGACGACAAGGGTTGTGTTGACTAATCACATCAGTGTTTACCCGGCGCTGGAGCGATCGGCGCTGCTCACGCGGCGCGGCGCTCCACCCCGCCGGCGATGCGCGACCAGGCGAGGCCGGCCAGCGCCACGTCTTCCAGGCCCACGCCGACCGACTTGTAGATCACGATGTCCTCGTCGCACTGCCTTGGCGACACCTTGCCGAGCACGACGTCGGCCAGTTCGACGATCTTTTCGGCTGGCAGCGCCTGCGGATCGGCCAGCACGATATCGCCGGCCTCGCGGATCGACTGCGGCCGCCACTCCACCACTACCGCGGCGGCGCGGCGCAGCGCGGCGTCATCCAGTTCGCGCGTGTGCGGCAAGCTGGAGCCGATGGCGGCCACGAAGGCGCCCGGCCGGATCGACGCGCCGGCGAACAGCGGCGTGGTCGCGCGCGAGGCCGTGACGATGACGTCGGCCTCGGCCACCGCGGCAGCGGGCTCGGCCACCACAACCGGGATGCCGCACTGCGCCGACAGCCGCGCAGGCATGCCGGCGTCCGCATGCGGATCGGACACCAGGATGCGTTCCAGCCCCAGCGTGGCGCTGAGCTGGCGCGCGTGCTGCGCGCCCTGCGTGCCGGCGCCGAACAACGCCAGCGTGCGCGCACCGGGACGCGCCAGCCTCTGCGCGGCCAGCGTGGTGCACGCCGCCGTGCGCAGGCGCGTAATGGCGCCGGCGTCGAATGAAGCCAGCGGGCGGCCGTCGTCGGTCGAGAAGATCAGGATGACAAAGGAGAACTGGCCGTTGATGGTGGTGTAGACCTTGGCCCCGGCCACGCCCTGCCGGGGGATCACCGCCCCCAGCGTGGACAGCTTGACGCCGCCGGCCTCGGTGCGGATACGCTCCTGCATCGCGGCTTCGCCACGCCCGAAGCTGGAAAACGCCGCCTCCATGACCTGCCGGGCATCTTCCGGGGTGACGTGGGCATCGATCATCGCGTCTGTGATGTGCTGCATGGGAACTCCGCTGGTTGGGTTGATCTGGAAAGCGAAAGAATCAGAGGCGCCGCGGGCGCGGCGTTATCAGGCAAGGGCCGCGCGGCCGAGCACGCCCAGCGCGCCGGCCGCGCACAGGCCCAGCAGCAAGCGGCGCACCGCGGTGGGCGACACGCGCCCGCGCAGCCGGTTCGATAGCGCGAAGCCGGCCAGCAGGAATGGCGCAAGCACCAGCGCCAGCACCAGCTGCGGCAGGCCGAAGCGCCCCGCCAGCGCCAGCATGGCGAGCGACAGCACGGCGCCGCCGGACAGGATGCAGCCCATGGTCGCGCGCATCGGCGCGGGCGCCATATGCTGCATGACCAGCGCGAACGGCGGCGCGCCGGCCGAAGTGATGGTCCCCATGAAGCCGGACAGGGTGCCCGCGACGACCACGTTGCGCGCGCCAGGCAGCAGGCGCCAGCCCAGCAGGCTCAACGCCACGGCGGCGAGGATAGACAGCGAGAACAGCACCGCCAGCGGTCCTGGCGCCAGCCATGCGATGGTCAGCACCGCCGCGGCCCCGCCGAGGGCGCGGCCTGCCAGCGCAAAGCCGGCGATGTCCCAGACGATGGCCTCGCGCTCGCGCAAGGCGCCCATCAGCGACAGGCAGCAGCCCATCGCCAGCAGCGGCCCCGGCACCAGGTCCGGGAAGAAGATCGCGCCCAGTGGCGCCGACAGCATGGCAAAGCCGATCCCACCCACACCCTGCAGGCAGGCGCCCGCCAGGGTGAGCGCCCCCATCGACAGGTAGTCCGGGACGGACAGGCCGGCGGGCAGCAGCGAAAGCAATGTGTCGGTCATGGCGGAAGGCAAGGTGGCGAGGCCTGGTTGACGGACGGCCGGGCTGGCTTGGAGCACGGTCCGGGCCTGCGGGCACGCGTCCTGCACATCTCGCCTCGCTTGTCAGGCCAGACTCTATTTAACGGTATACAGTCTACATATCGATGTGATGCCGAGCAACCGGATTGGACCGTCATGCACCATCGAAAGGAGAGCGAATCAGGCCAATTCCCAATAAATGTGCGGTCTTGAGCGAATCTGCACCGCCTTCGTCTAGGCGTAATTCCGGATGAGAAATCGCTTGGCGCGGCAACACGCTGGAATATAGTATACCGAAACGGATACCAGCGCAGTCAGATGGATCCGCCCCCCACAAACCCCTCCGCCCCCAGGGAGTCTTCATGTCACAACAAGTCGTGATCGGTGCCGCGCACTGGATCTATCTGTCAGGGGTAGCAGTCATCGTGCTGACGATGATCCTGCGCGCCAATGTTGTCGTCCCGTCGATCGTCGGCACCGCCCTGGTCGTCTTTGCGCTGACCGGCAGCCCGGTGTCAGCGCTGGGCGGGGTGTTTTCCGCGAGCCTGGTTGCCGCCAAGGAGCTGTTCAATATCTTCCTGGTGATCGCCTTCATGACGGCGCTGCTCAATGCGCTCAAGACGCTGCGCTCCGACATACGCATGGTCGAGCCCTTCCGCGTGGTGATGAAGAACGGGCATTCGGCCTTCTTCATCCTGGCGGGCATCACCTACGTCATCTCGCTGTTCTTCTGGCCGACGCCGGCCGTGCCGCTGGTCTCGGCCATCCTGCTGCCGGCCGCGATCGCGGCGGGGCTGCCGCCGCTGGCGGGCGCGATGGCGATTGCCATTGCCGGGCAAGGCATGGCGTTGTCGTCGGACTACGTGATCGGCGTCGCGCCGGGCATCAGCGCCAAGGCCGCCGGTGCGGCGGTCAGCGCCGCCGTGGTGGCCGACCGCGCGCTGGCGCTGTCGATCATCACCGGCAGCATTGCGCTGTGCCTGGCCTACCTGTCGATGCGCAAGCACATCGTGCCGGCCTGCGGCACCCTGCTCGACCGCTGGCAGGCGCAGGCCGGCGGCACCGCCGAGGCGATCGACGGCGGCATCACCTTCGACAAGGCCGAGATCGCCAAAGGCACCGCGCACACCGAACCGCTCGCCACCGACAGCAATATCGAGGCAAGCCTGTCGATGGTCGCCAGGCGCCGGGTGAAGTGGTCGAAGTGCTTCGCCATCGTGACGCCGGTTGCTTTCCTCGCAGTGGTCGCCGTGATGGTGCTGCCCAAGCTCGGCGCGGGGGTGCAGGATCTCAAGGGCGGCGACGCGGCCGCGCTGGTCGGCGGCGTCGCGGCGGTGCTGATGATGCTGGCGACGCTGGCGGCCGAAGGCCCGCGCCGCATGCTCGACGTCTGCCCGGAGCACATCACCGATGGCTTTGTCTTTGCCTTCAAGGCGATGGGCTCGGTGCTGCCGATTGCCGGCTTCTTCTTCGTCGGCGCCGGCGAGACCGCCGCGCAGATCCTCGGCCTGCCGCCGGGCAAGGCACCGAGCCTGCTGTTCGAGCTGATCCAGGCCTACCAGCACATGATTCCGGACCACCACGTGCTGGTCGCCTTCGGCGTGCTGCTGGTCGGCATGATCACCGGCATCGACGGCTCCGGTTTCGCGGGCCTGCCGCTGACCGGCACGCTGGCGGGCGCGCTCGGGCCAGTGGTCGGCTTCGACCCGGCCACGCTCGCCGCAGTGGGCCAGATGGGCGCGGTCTGGACCGGCGGCGGCACGCTGGTGGCTTGGTCATCCTTGATCGCGGTGGCAGGCTTCGCCCGGGTGCCGGTGCTGGAAGCGGTGCGTGCGCTGCTGATCCCGGTGCTGATCGGGCTGGGCTGCTCCACCGTGGCGGCAATGGTGTTGTGGTCGTAGGCGCCCGCAAGCATCGCTACCGAAGCCATTTCCCTGACTTTCCCCAGACCTGACGATGCCCAAAGTCACCTTCCACAAGCTCGGCGAGACCTTTGTCGACGAGGTCAAGCCCCAGACCAACCTGGTTGTCCGCGCCGGCATCCGGCAGTTCCCCTACCCCAACCTGCGCTACGAGTGCGGCATGGGCAAATGCTCCAAGTGCGCCTGCCGCGTGCTCGCCGGGGCCGAGCACCTGCCGCCGCCCAACTGGAAGGAAAAGAAGCAGCTCGGCGACCGGCTGGAGCAGGGATACCGGCTGGCGTGCCAGCTGTGGATCGAACATGACATCGAGCTGGCGCAGGATGATCTGCCGGCGCCCGCCGCGCTCGCCACGGCAAGCGCCGGAGCCTGACATGTTCGTGCTGCTCACCAGCCGCCCCGGCCAGTTCCGCACCGAACCGACCGACGGCATGACCGCGGTCGAGGCGTACGACTATGTCTTCTACGGCAAGCGCACCGCTCGCTTCGTCATTGCCGAGCTGGCGGCCGATACAGCCGATACCAAGGTACGGGTGCAGGAGGAAACCCCGCCCGGCATCGTCAACCTGGTATCGACCAAGTTCCTCGACAAGTACGCCACGCTGGAGGCCGCCCGCGCCGCGCTGCGCGAGCTGGCCAGCTTCGGCAGCATGGACATCGCCCTCGTGCCCACGCCGGTCGCCGTGGGGGGCGGTCCTGAAGCCTCACGCCCGCACGCTACGCATTCATCGCCATGATCCAGATCACCTTCCTCACCAACCACGGCAAGACGGTCAGCGCGCCGGTCAACAGCAACCTGCTGCGCGTGTCGCTGCGCGAACAGGGCGGCATCCCCTTCAAGTGCGGCGGCGGCCTGTGCGGCACCTGCAAGTGCCGCATCGACAAGGGCCGCGAACATACCGACGCGGTCAAGCCGAAGGAAAAGAAACTGCTGACGGACGACGAACTCGCAGCGGGCTTCCGGCTGGCTTGCCAGACGTTCATCGAGGGCGATATCGCGGTGTCATGGCAGCCCCGGGAGGCAGTGCGCGCCTGAGTTCGGCACTGCACTGCAGCCCTTGCCGCGCGCGGCACTCAGCGCCGCCGCGCGGCGATCAAGCCCGCCACCTCATCCAGCATCGCCATATCCACCGGCTGCGACAGGTCCAGCGCCAGCGTGTGCCGGTAATACGGGCTGAGATCCAGCCCGACCCCCAGCCCCAGCACTTCCACGTCGCGCAACGCCTCGTGCCGCGCCACCACGGCCTTGAGGTGGTTGTCGAGATAGCAGGCATCGTTGGCCAGCCCGGTGGCGGTATCCATCGGGCTGCCATCGGACACCACCAGCAGGATGCGGCGAGTCTTGCCGGTGGCGTGCAGCCGCGCGCAGGCCCATTCCACCGCCTCGCCATCCACGCCTTCGCGGAACAGGTCGGCCTTGAGCAAGGCGGTCATGTCGGTGCGCGCACGGCGCCAGCTGCGCGCGGCGTCCTTGAACACCATGTGACAGGTTTCGTTGAGCCGGCCAGGGTGCGCCGGCCGACCGCGCGCGAGCCAGTCGGAGCGGGCGCGACCGCCGTTCCAGGCGTTCGTGGTGAAGCCCAGCACCTCGGTGGCCACGCCGGCCTGGTCGAGGGCGCGCGCGAGCAGGTCGAGCAGCAATGTCAGCGACTCCGCCCGTGCCTTCATCGATCCCGAGCAGTCCACCAGGAAACCCACCACGCAATCCGCATGCGCCTTGTACGCTTCGCGGCGGAACAGGCGCCGCTCGGCGGGCGAGCTGACCAGCTGCGCCAGCCGGCGTCCGTCGATGCGGCCGCTTTCCTCGCCGAAGGACCAGCCATCGACGCGCGGCTGCGCCAGCGCGGCGCGCAGCTTGCGGGCCAGCCGCGCCACGTTGACGCCGGCGCGCGCGATGCGCGCGTCGAGCCGCGTGCGGTACTCGTCGAGCAAGGCACGGCGCACCAGCGTGGCGGCGCGCACTTCGCGGTCGTAGCGGGTGGTGAAGATGCGGTAGCCATCGGCAGCGTCGGCCAGCACGCGGCTGTGGCCGCTGTCGGCGAGCGCGAAGGCTTCGGCCGCCGGCTCGTCGAAATCGAGCCACAGCGCAAAGCCCGCGCGTGCCGATGAAACGGCGTTGCCGTCATCCTCGCCTGCACGCGGCGCTTCGTTGCGGACCATGTCCGCGACGGCACGTGCCAGCGCCAGCGCATGCACGGCAAACGCGGACTGGTCGTGGCGCTGCGCGCGCAACCCGGCCAGCGCCGTGCCCAGCACGGGAACGATGGCGGCGCGCGTGGCCTCGATCAGGTCTTCGGTGTCTTCCAGCACCGGTTCGCCGCTCAGCCGTGACCACGCCACCTGCGCCACGGTATAGAGCAGGATGCCGAGATGGCCTTCGGTCAGTCCCGAGCGATGGAACGCGCGCGACCACGCCATGAAGCGATGCCGCAGATTCGCTGCCACGCCGGCCATGCCGCGCGGCAGGTGGGTTTCGCAGCGCAGTTGCTCGAGCAGCTCGAAGACCAGGCGCTCGACCGGGTCGGCGGGACAGAAGCTGTGGTGCAGAGCGGCGTCGGAATGCGCCTGCCGCAGCGCGGCGCCGTCGGCGGCGCCGCGCAGGCAGACCGCCGTGTCGGTGTCCGGATCGGTGCGCAGGTGCGGCGCATGCTGCGGCACCGGCCGCATCGCACGCCAGAGCCGGCCATCGCGGAAATGCAGCGCCGCGTCGCCGGTCAGCGCGCGCACGGCGGCGCCGGAGAGCTCGTCCTGGCGCTGGCGCCGGCGCAGCTGCAAGGCCGACGCCGTGCTCATGGCGCGGACTCCGATGCGGCCGCGACCGTCGCCGTGTCGCCGGGCAGCTGCCCGAAGCAGCGCTGGTAATACTCGGCCACGACCGGCCGCTCGGCCTCGTCACACTTGTTCAGGAAGGTCAGCCGGAACGCCAGGCCCGGATCGCGGAAGATCTGGCAGTTCTCGGCCCAGCTGATCACGGTGCGCGGCGACATCAGCGCCGACAGGTCGCCCGCCGCAAACCCGCGCCGCGTCAGCCCCGCCATGGCCACCATGGCGTCGACCAGCGCGCGGCCGGCGTCGTTGTCCAGTTCGGGCACGCGCGCCAGCACGATGCCCGCCTCTTCCTCATGCGGCAGGTAATCCAGCGTGGCGACCACGTTCCAGCGGTCGATCTGCGCATGATTGAGCAACTGGGTGCCGTGATAGAGCCCGTTGACGTTGCCGAGCCCCACGGTATTCGACGTGGCAAACAGGCGGAATGACGGATGCGGCCGGATCACCCGGTTCTGGTCGAGCAGCGTGAACTTGCCGTCGCGCTCCAGGATGCGCTGGATCACGAACATCACGTCGGGCCGGCCCGCGTCGTATTCATCGAAGATCAGCGCCACCGGCCGCTGCAGCGCCCACGGCACGATGCCTTCCTGGAATTCGGTCACCTGGCGCCCGTCGCGCACGACGATGGCGTCCTTGCCGACCAGGTCGAGCCGGCTGATATGCCCATCCAGGTTGACGCGCACGCACGGCCAGTTGAGCCGCGCCGCCACCTGCTCGATATGGGTCGACTTGCCGCTGCCATGCAGCCCCTGCACCATCACGCGCCGGTCGCGCATGAAGCCGGACAGGATCGCCAGCGTCACCTCCGGCTGGAAGCGGTAGGCCGGGTCGATCTCCGGCACGTGGTCGTCGCGCTGGCCGCACTCACTGAAGGCCGGCACCATCAGTCCGGAATCGATGCCGAACACCTCGCGGACCGGAATCATCCGGTCCGGCTTGCCATACTGCTCTTGCGTCACCTCATGCTCCTCGTTGGTCGCCATGCCTTTTTTCATATTGGCACCGCGACCAGCGGGGCAACCCGCGTGACGCCGTGCGCGCTATTCGTCCTCTTCGGCGCTTTCGGCGCTTTCCGCGCCGCCTTGCCAGCTGCTGGCGCTGTCGGCCTCGATCGCCGCCAGCGCGCTGGCCGCGCGCTGCAGCGCGGGCAGCAACTGCACCACCTTGTCGCGCGCCACGCGCATGACCGGGGCCTGCAGCGCAAGCCCGAGGTTGGACTTGCCGCCGTCCGCGGCCGGCACCAGCACGCCGATGCAGACCAGCCCCGGCAGGAATTCCTCGTCATCCAGCGCGTAGCCGTCGCGCTTCACGCGCTCCAGCTCCGCTTCCAGCTGCGCGTGGTCGGTCAGCGTGTTCTGCGTGTAGCGCTCCAGCTCCGCATGCGCCAGCAGCCGCTGCCGCTGTGCCGGCGCCAGCTGCGCCAGGAACAGCTTGCCGGTGGCCGAGCAGTGCGCCGGCACGCGCGAGCCCGGATGCAGGTAGAAGCGCAGCGGCGCCGCGGTTTCCACACGGTCCAGGTACAGCACCTCGCCGCCCGAGAACGCGGTCAGGTTGCAGCTCTCGCCCACCTCTTCCACCAGCCGCCGCAGCACCATGTGGCGCGCGCCGTGCGAGGTGCTGTTGAGCAACAGGTTCTCCGCCAGCCGGCGCAGCCGCAGGCCGGTGCCGTATTGCCGCCCGTCGCCGTTGCGCTGGATCAGCCCCGCTGCCTCGAGCTGCTGCAGCATGCGGTGCAGCGTGGGCTTGGGCAGGCCGGTTTCTTCCACCAGCGCCTGCAGGTTGAAGGACTGGTCCTTCTCCGCGATGACTTCGAGCAGGCCGAACAAACGCAGTGCCGGCGTGTCTCCGTCGGGCTTGGCGTCACTTTTGGCGAAGCGCATATCGTTCATGCCTGGCTCCATCATAGGTAAGTTTCATTTTCAGAGTCAAATCATATCAATTATCGAAACTTCTGGTTGACCTTCCGCCGAGGAGGGCCTACATTTCGGTGAAACAATAGTTTTTCGGAACAACTAGTTCCGGATTTTTAAGCAGACACCGGAGACTAGTCGACATGGACGGATAAGCATCCCGCACCCGGGATTGCACACACTGAACCGACCACGGCCCCGGCTGGCGTTTCCCGCGCCGCCACCTATACAGAAGAGAAGCCGTGGCGCCTGCCAAAAACGCTGGTCTGGCTGCAAGTAGCACCGGCAGCACGCGCAGCACAGGAGACACACCATGATCCAACAACCCCAGTCTGGCAACGGACTATCCCACGGCCTCAAGCAACGCCACATGACCATGATCGCGCTCGGCGGCGTGATCGGCGCCGGCCTGTTCGTCGGCAGCGGCGTCGTCATCAAGTCGGCCGGCCCCGGCGCGGTCCTTTCCTTCCTGATCACCGGCCTGCTGGTCGTGCTGGTCATGCGCATGCTGGGCGAGATGGCGTGCGCCCTGCCCGGCACCGGCGGCTTCTACGAGTATGCGCGCGAAGCCTGGCGCGACCGCCCCGCGGTGGGCAACCTTTCCGGCTTCCTGACCGGCTGGATGTACTGGTACTTCTGGGTCATCGTGGTGGCGCTCGAAGCCGTTGCCGGCGCTGATCTGGTGCGCTACTGGCTGCCGGACGTGCCTAACTGGATCATCAGCCTGGTGCTGCTGGTGATGCTGACGTTGACCAACCTGGTGTCGGTCAAGTCGTTCGGCGAGTTCGAGTTCTGGTTCGCCTCGATCAAGGTCGCGGCAATCATCGTGTTCCTGTTCGTCGCCGGCGTGTACGTGCTGGGCCTGGCTCCCGGCGCCCACGGCATGCAGGTGGCCAACCTGACCGCCAATGGCGGCTTCATGCCCAACGGCATCGTGCCGGTGCTGACCGGCGCGGTCGCGGCCACCGGCTTCTACTTCGGCGCCGAGATCGTCACCATCGCCGCCGCCGAGACCGCCGAGCCGCAGAAGGCCGTGGCCAAGGCCACCAGCTCGGTGATCACGCGCGTGCTGGTGTTCTATGTCGGCTCGATCCTGCTGGTGGTCTGCCTGGTGCCGTGGAACTCCACCAGCATCGCCACCCCGTACGTCAGCGCGCTGAACGTGATGGGCGTGCCGGCGGCCGCGCAGATCATGAACGCGATCGTGCTGACCGCGGTGCTGTCGGCGCTCAACTCGGGCCTGTACGCCTCGTCGCGCATGCTGTTTGCACTGACCCGCCGTGGCGACGCGCCGCAGTCGCTGGCCCGCGTCAGCCGCAACGGCGTGCCGGTGCGCGCGATCCTGGTGGCGACGCTGTTCGGCTACGGCGCGGTGGTGATGTCCTATGTCTCGCCCGATACGGTATTCGCCTTCCTGGTGAATTCGTATGGCACGGTGGCGATCTTCGTCTACATCCTGATCGCGATCTCGCAGCTGCGCCTGCGTTCGCGGCTGGAGCGCGAGGCGCCTGACCAGCTGCGCGTGCGCATGTGGTGCTATCCGTACCTCACCTATCTGGCGATCGTCGGCATGCTCGGCATCGTGGTGGCGATGGCCTTCATTCCCGACCAGCGCACGCCCCTGGCGCTGGGCGTGGTGAGCCTGGCGATCCTGCTGCTGGCCTACGCGGCGCGCCAGTTGTTTCGGCGTGGCGTGGAGCCTGTAGTGCCGCTGGCGGAACTGCCGCGCCGCGACCTGCGCAAGTATTGAAGCGCCCAAGCGCCGATGACTGGCATCGAGATGCCAGAAGCAACTGAACCATGACTGACGGGGCGCGCCGGTGCGGTATGCTGGCGCGCTTCGCCGTTCAGGAAACGCCCTCCCTGCCCCATGAGCCTGAAGTCTCCCACCACCCTCTGGTCGCAGCTGTTCCAGCAGCACGTGCATTCGGGCCTGAGCCTGCAGGGCAAGATCCGGCAGATGCTGGTCTCGGCCATCCTCGACGAGCAGCTGCCGCAAGGTGAGCCGCTGCCCAGCAGCCGCGAGCTGTCGGCGCAGCTGCGGGTGGCGCGCAACACGGTGGTGCTGGCCTACCAGCAGCTGGTCGACGAAGGCTACCTGGTCGCGCGCGAGCGCAGCGGCTACTTCGTCAATCCCGAGATCCTCGGCACCCGCGTCAGCGGCGTTGCCTCGCTGCGCGGCGAGCCGGTGCCGGCGCGCTTGGGCGAGCCCGACTGGGAACGGCGCTTCGTGTTCCGCCCCACGCAGCAGCGCAATATCGTCAAGCGCGCCAACTGGCGCGACTATCCCTACCCCTTTATCTACGGCCAGTACGACCCGGCGCTGTTCCCCACCGCGGACTGGCGCGAATGCTGCCTGAAGGCGCTGAGCGTGCTCGACATCCACGACTGGGCCCAGGACATGATCCTGCGCGATGACGAGTCGCTGGTGCAGCAGATCCGCACCCGCGTGCTGCCGCGCCGCGGGGTCTGGGCCGGCACCGACGAGATCGTGATCACCGTGGGCGCGCAGCAGGCGCTGTACCTGCTGGCCGACCTGCTGGTCAGCCCCGACACGCCGGTGGGCATCGAGGACCCCGGCTATCCGGACGCGCGCAACATCTTCGGCTCGCACACGTCGAACCTGGTGCCGCTGCCAGTCGATGACCAGGGCCTGACGCTGTCCGACGCGCAGCGCGCGTGCGACTACGTCTACGTGACTCCCGGCCACCAGTGCCCGACCACTGTCACCATGCCGCTGGCGCGGCGCCAGGCGCTGCTGCGGCAGGCCGAGGAAGCCGACTTCGTGCTGATCGAGGACGACTACGAGGCCGAGAGCCGCTTCGAGGGCGACCCCACGCCCACGCTCAAGAGCCTGGACCGCAGCAACCGCGTGATCTACGTCGGCAGCCTGTCCAAGAGCCTGGCGCCGGGGCTGCGCATCGGCTACATCGTCGGCCCCGCGGCGCTGATCGCCGAACTGCGCGGCGCGCGCCGGCTGATGCTGCGGCACCCGTCGGCGTATATCCAGCGCGCGTTCTCGCTGTTCCTGTCGCTCGGCCACTATGACGCCCACCTGCGCCGGCTCGCCGCCGCGCACCGCGAGCGCGCCGAAGCGGTGCTGGCGGCGCTGGCCACGCATATGCCCGACTTCCACGCGGTGCCGATCGCCGGCGGCGCCTCCTGCTGGATCGAAGGGCCGTCCTGGCTCGACGCCGATGCGCTGGCGCGGCTGGCGGAACTGCAGGGCGTGCTGATCGAGCCCGGCAGCGTCTTCTTCATGGCCGAGCCCGCGCCGCGCAACGGCTTCCGGCTGGGCTACTCGTCGATCTCGCTGGACCGCATCGAGCCCGGCATCCGCGTGCTGGCCGGCGTCGCGCGTGAACTGCAGGCCACCGCCGGCAGCGCAAAGGCCCCCGCCGCCGTCACTTCCCGGGCTCGCCCCGCAGCCTGAGCGGGGCCGCGGGCCGGGCTGCGCCGCTGGCCCAAGCGATAGTCCCGAACTGGCGCTACAGCGCCGCGGCCGGTTTCCCTATGCTCGAGTCATGGCCGGTTCCCCACGGACCGGCACACAACACTCACGGAGACCAAGCCATGTCCAAGGACAACACCGCCGCCGGCATCGAACTGCTGCAAGCCTTCAACGACGCCTGGAACCGCCACGACCTCGACGCGCTGATGGCCTGCATGGCCGATGACTGCGTGTTCCACGGCGTGGCCGGCCCCGACCTGCTGGGCCGCAGCTTCGTTGGCCGCGAGGCGGTGCGCGAAGGCTTCCAGCTGGCCTGGCAGACCTTCCCCGATGCGCAATGGGTCGATGGCGACCACTTCGTCGTCGGCGACCGCGGCGTCAGCGAATCCACCTTCCGCGGCACCCGCGCCGACGGCGCCCGCATCGAGGCGCGCATGGTCGACGTGTTCACCTTCCGCGGCGGCAAGATCGCGGTGAAGAACGCCTACCGCAAGGACCGCCCGCCGGTGGTGGCCGCAGCCTGAAGCGAGGAGACGCACCATGCAAGCCGTAGCTCCCCGCAGCAGCCTCCTGGCCGGCGAGCAGTCGACCGCGCCGACCCGGCCGTACGACCCCGCCTATGACCCGTTGCACACGCCCACGCCCGGCCACGGCCGGGAGTACGCCCCGACCTACTGGATCGGCACCGCGGGCGAGCCGCCCGCCGACGACGGCCCGATCACCCACGATATCGACGTCGACGTGGCCATCATCGGCTCGGGCTTTACCGGCCTGACCTGCGCCATCTTCCTGGCGCAGGAATACGGCATCAAGGCCACCGTGCTCGAGGCCAACCGCGTCAGCTGGGGCTGCAGCACGCGCAATGGCGGCCAGGCCCAATGCGCGTCGGGCCGCCTCAAGCGCTCGCAGTGGATCCAGCGCTACGGCCTCGATACCGCGCTGCGCCTGCACCAGGAGGTCTGCGACGGCATGGAGACCTTCAAGGGGCTGATCAAGGACATCGACTGCGATCCGCAGCCCGGCGGCCACCTGTATATCGCGCACCGCGACAAGGTGATGCCCGCTCTGGAGAAGGAGGCGAAGATCCTGCGCGAGGTGTTCAAGTACGACGCGCGCATCCTCGACGCCGACACCGTGCGGCGCGAATACGTCGACGACAAGGAAGCCGCGGGCGCCATGCACGAGCCCGAAGGCATCGGCATCCATGCCGGCAAGCTGGCCTTCGGCTACCTGCGCCGCGCGCGCGAGCTGGGCGCCAAAGTGCATCCGTCCAGCCCCGTGACCGGCTGGGAAACCCGCAACGGCGTGCACTACCTGCGCACCCCCGGCGGCATCGTGCGCGCCCGCGCCGTGGCCGTGGCCACCGGCGGCTACACCTCGCAATCGCTGCACCGCGAACTGAAGAACCGGCTGTTCCCGATCCTGTCGAACTCGATCGTCACGCGCCCGCTCACCGCCGAGGAACTGGCGGCGTGCAACTTCCGCACCACCCAGGTCATCACCGACACCCGCATCCTGCGCCACTACTACCGGCTGATGCCCGACGGCCGCCTGCAGATCGGCAGCCGCAGCGCCATCACCGGCAATGACGCGCCGCAGGACCAGTACAAGCAGAAGCTGATCGCCGACATGCACCGCAAATTCCCGGCGCTGCGCGGCATCCAGATCGACTACTCATGGTGGGGCTGGGTCGACGTCAGCCACGACATGATGCCGCGCATCACGCAGCCGCACCCGTCGCAATCGATCTACTACGCAATGGGCTATGGCGGCAATGGCGTGATGTACTCCGCGCAGGCGGGCAAGCGGCTGGCGGCGCTGATCGCCGGCAAGGAATCGTCGCTGCCGCAGCTGCCGATCTTCCGCTCGCCGCTGCCGTTCCCGAACGTGCGCGAGATGGTCGAGTCGCAGATGTTTGCGCCGTTCCGCCGGATGGGGCAGCGGGTGTTGTATCACTGGTATCACTGGAAGGATGATGTGTTTTGAGGTTGCGGCTCGGCTTGCCACGCACGCGTGACATGTCTTCGCCCGTGGTGAACGCTCCCCTCTCCCGCGCGCGCGGGAGAGGGGAGCAAACCTGCAGTCTCTCTAACCTCTTGTCGGACCATCACCGACATCCAAACCGGACCCCACCGTCTCCTCACCGCGCGCGCCGCCGCAGTATGATGCCCAAGTCTCCCACCCCGGGAGCATCGCGGCCGCATGCCGGCCGCAGTGCATCAGGAGGCACGCTTGGACCACCCCCGGCCGCTCCCATCCGAACCCGCCCGCCCCGGCGACCTCATCGTCGCCCGGCCTGAAGGCTTGTATTGCCCGCCCGGCGACTTCTACATCGATCCGTGGCGCCCGGTCGAGCGCGCCGTCATTACCCACGCCCACTCCGACCACGCCCGCTTCGGACACGCGCACTACCTCTGTTCGGAACCCGGCCGCGGCGTGCTGCTGGCGCGACTGCCAAGCATCCACCTGAACACCCTGCCCTACGGCGAACGCATCACCCATCACGGCGTCACGATCAGCCTGCATCCGGCCGGGCACGTGCTCGGCTCGTCCCAGGTGCGGCTCGAATACGGCGGCCAGGTCTGGGTGGCCTCCGGCGACTACAAGCTGGAAGCGGACGGCACCTGCGATCCGTTCGAGCCGGTGCGGTGCGATACCTTCATCACCGAAAGCACTTTCGGCCTGCCGATCTACCGCTGGCCATCGCAGGCGACGCTGATGGCGGAGATCTTCAACTGGTGGCAGGCCAATGCGCAGGCCGGCCGCGCCAGCATCGTCTACGCCTACAGCTTCGGCAAGGCTCAGCGCATCCTGCATGGCCTGCTGCACCATGCAGGCATCGAGGGGCTGCCCGGCCCGGTGATCGTGCACGGCGCGCTGACCACGCTCAACGCGGCCTACGCCGAGGCCGGCGTGGCACTGCCGCCGATGGCGCTCGCCTCAGAACTGCCGCCGCGCAGCCCGCTGCTGCGGCAGGCGCTGGTGGTGGCGCCGCCGTCGGCGCAGCGCTCGCCCTGGCTGCGGCGCTTCGGCGATGCGTCCGATGCCTTTGCCAGCGGGTGGATGCAGTTGCGCGGCACGCGCCGGCGCCGCGGTGTCGATCGCGGCTTCGCGCTGTCCGACCATGCCGACTGGCCGGGTCTGCTGCAGGCCATCAGTGCCACTGATGCCGGCCGTATCATCGTCACCCACGGCAACGTGCCCGTGATGGTGCGCTACCTGAACGAGCGCGGCTGGCAGGCGCAGGCGTTCGAGACCGAGTACGGCGACGACGATGAATCCGCGCGCGCCGAAGCGCAGGCGGCTGAATCGGGCAGTGATGCCAGCAACGAGCAGGCCGCCCCATGAAGGCCTTCGCCGATCTCTACGCCACGCTGGACGGCACCACCTCGACCAAGGCCCGCCTGGCCGCGCTGGTCGATTACCTGCGCATCGCGCCGCCCGGGGATGCCGCCTGGGCCGTCTATTTCCTGGCGGGCGGCAAGCCGCGCCAGATCGTGCCGGTATCGCTGCTGCGCGACCTGGCACGGCAGGCCGCCGACCTGCCCGACTGGCTCTTCGAAGAGAGCTACCAGGCCGTCGGCGATCTCGCCGAAACCATCGCGCTGCTGCTGCCGGACCCGCAGGATGCCGACCACGCCGGCCTGGCCGAATGGGTCGAGCAGCGCCTGCTGCCGCTGCGCGGGCTGGCGCCGGAAACGCTGCTGCCACGCCTCAACGCGCTATGGCGCCCGCTCGACGCGCACGGCCGGCTGGTGTTGTTCAAGCTGATCACCGGTGCCTTCCGCGTGGGCGTGTCGCGCCTGCTGGTCACGCGGGCGCTGGGCGAGGTGGCCGGCATCGACCCCAAGCGCGTGGCCGAGCGCATGGTCGGCTACACCGACCTGTCGGCGCGGCCCGACGCGGCGCGCTTCCTCGCCCTGCTGGCGCCTGAAGACGAAGACGACCGCGCGCTGCGCGCCGGCGGCCAGCCGTATCCGTTCTTTCTGGCCCACCCGCTGCAGGCCCCGGTGGAACAGTTCGACACTGTGCTGGGCGCGCCCGGGGCGTGGCTGGTCGAGTGGAAGTGGGACGGCATCCGCGCGCAACTGGTGCGGCGCGGCGGCCAGACCTGGTTGTGGTCGCGTGGCGAGGAACTGATCACCGAGCGCTTCCCGGAACTGCTGCAGGCCGCTGCGCCGCTGCCGGACGGCACCGTGCTCGACGGCGAGATCGTGATCTGGCAGCACGGCCGCGTGCAGCCGTTCGCGTTGCTGCAGCAGCGCATCGGCCGCAAGACGCTGAGCGCAAAGCTGCTGCGCGAGGCGCCGGCGATCCTGATGGCCTATGACCTGCTCGAGTGGCAGGGCGACGACTGGCGTACCCGCCCGCAGGCCGAACGGCGCGCGCGGCTGGAACAGGTGGTGGCGGCGCACGTCCACCCCGCGCTGGAACTGAGCCCGCTGGTGGACGCCGGCGACTGGGAGCACTATGCCCGCCTGCGCGACGCGTCGCGCGAGCTGGGGGTCGAGGGCTTCATGCTGAAGGCCGCCGGCGCGGCCTATGGCGCGGGCCGCACCAAGGATGTCGGGGTCTGGTGGAAGTGGAAGATCGACCCGTACTCGGTCGATGCCGTGCTAGTCTACGCGCAGCGCGGCCATGGTCGCCGCGCCAGCCTCTACACCGATTTCACCTTCGCGGTCTGGAACGGCCCGCCCGGCACGCCGGGCCGCGCGCTGGTGCCCTTCGCCAAGGCCTATTCGGGCCTGACCGACGCCGAGATGCGCGCGGTCGACGCCATCGTCCGCCGCACCACGGTCGAGAAGTTCGGGCCGGTGCGCAGCGTGGAACCGACCCAGGTGTTCGAGCTCGGCTTCGAAGGCATTGCCCGCAGCGGCCGCCACAAGAGCGGCATCGCGGTGCGCTTTCCGCGCATGCTGCGCTGGCGCACCGATAAGCCGATCGACGAGGCCGACACGCTGGCCACGCTCGAAGCGATGCTGCCGGCCACCGGCGCGGCGCGGGAGGATGCGGCATGAGCCCGCCGCGCGGCGCGCGCCGGCCCGCGATCGATCCGGCGCCCGCCCCACCTCCATTGACCGTTGCCCAGGGCATGCAGGCGCTGTTCGACGCGCGCGGCTGGCAGCCCTTCGCCTTCCAGCGCGAAGTCTGGACCGCGATCGCGCGCGGCCAGAGCGGACTGCTGCATGCCACCACCGGCACCGGCAAGACCTATGCGGCGTGGCTGGGCGCGCTGATGGCATTCGCCACGCCGCGCGCGGCGCCGTCGCACGACAAGCCCGCGCCGTCGCTGACCGTGCTGTGGCTGACGCCGATGCGCGCGCTGGCGGCCGACACCACGCGCGCGCTGCAGGCGCCGCTGGCCGAGCTGGACCTCGACTGGACCGTCGCGCTGCGCACCGGCGACACCGGCAGCGCCGAGCGCGCGGCGCAGCAGCGGCGCTTGCCGACCGCACTGGTGACCACGCCCGAAAGCCTGACACTGATGCTGACCCGTGCCGACGCGCACGACACCCTGCGGCGGGTGCGCATGGTGGTGGTCGACGAGTGGCACGAGCTGCTCGGCAACAAGCGCGGCGTGCAGGTGCAGCTGGCACTGGCACGCCTGCGGCAATGGCAGCCCGCGCTGATGGTGTGGGGGTTGTCGGCCACGCTCGGCAACCTGCCGCACGCGGCCGAGGTGCTGCTCAGCGGCGTGCCCGGCGAGCGGCGCGCGCTGGTGCACGGCCATACGCCGAAGACCCTGCTGCTCGACACCCTGCTGCCCGACAACGCCAGCCGCTTCCCGTTTGCCGGCCACCTGGGCCTGTCGATGCTGCCGCACGTGGTGGAAGAACTGGCGCACGGCGGCACCACGCTGGTGTTCCTCAATACCCGCTCGCAGGCCGAGTTGTGGTACCAGGCGCTGCTCGACGCGCGCCCGGAGTGGGCGGGCGAGATCGCCCTGCACCACGGCTCGCTCGACCGCGCGGTGCGCGAATGGGTCGAGCTGAACTTGAAAAACGGCGCGCTGCGCGCGGTGGTGTGCACCTCCAGCCTGGACCTTGGCGTCGACTTCCTGCCGGTGGAGCGCGTGCTGCAGGTCGGATCGCCCAAGGGGGTGGCGCGCCTGCTGCAGCGCGCCGGGCGCTCCGGCCATGCGCCGGGCCGCGCCTCGCGGGTCACGGTGGTGCCCACGCACAGCCTGGAACTGGTCGAGGCCGTGGCCGCGCGGCATGCGGTGCAGGCAGGACGGATCGAGGCGCGCGAGTCGCCCGACAAACCGCTCGACGTGCTGGTGCAGCACCTGGTGACGGTGGCCCTGGGCGGCGGCTTCCGGCCCGACGCGTTGCTGGCCGAGGTGCGCTCCGCCTGGGCCTACCGCGGCCTGAGCGCAGAGGAATGGCAGTGGTGCCTGGACTTCGTGCGCCAGGGCGGCGCCACGCTGTCGGCATACCCGGACTTCCGGCGCGCCGTGCCCGACGACGCAGGCGTCTGGCGCGTGCCGGACGCGGGGCTGGCACGGCGCCACCGCATGAGCGTCGGCACCATCGTCAGCGATGCCACCATGCAGGTGCGCTACTGGAGCCGCGCGGGCACCGGCGGCGCTTCGCTGGGCTCGGTGGAAGAAGGCTTTATCGCGCGGCTCGCGCCCGGCGACTGCTTCCTGTTCGGCGGCCGGCTGCTGGAGCTGGTGCGGGTGCGGGAGATGACCGCCTTCGTGCGCCGCGCGAGCGGCAGGCGGCCGGTGGTGCCGCGCTGGAACGGCGGCAAGATGCCGATGTCGACCGAACTGGCCGAGGCCGTGATCGACACGCTCGCCGCCGCCGCGGCGGGCCGGCTGGATCCGCGCGACACCCCCGAGCTGCCGCTGATCCAGCCGCTGGTGGACCTGCAGGCGCAGTGGTCCGCGCTGCCCTCGCGCCATACCCTGCTGGCCGAATCGCTGCATTCGCGCGAGGGCTGGCACCTGTTCCTCTATCCGTTCGCCGGACGCTCGGTCCATCTCGGCCTCGGCAGCCTGCTGGCATGGCGGCTGGGGCAACAGGTGCCGGCCACCTTCTCGGTCGCGGTCAACGACTACGGGCTGGAACTGCTGGCGTCGGCGCCGGTGGAGTGGGCCCGCTGGCTGCCGCAGGTATTGGCCGACGAGCGCCGGCGCGACCTGGCCGCCGACGTGCTGGGCAGCCTGAACGCGGGCGAACTGTCGTTGCGGCGTTTTCGCGAGATTGCCCGCATCGCCGGGCTGATCTTCCAGGGCTACCCCGGCGCGCCCAAGAGCGCGCGCCAGCTGCAGGCGTCGTCCAGCCTGTTCTACGAGGTCTTCCGCAAGCACGATCCCGGCAACCTGCTGCTGGGCCAGGCCGAGCGCGAAGTGCTGATGCAGGAGCTGGACGCGCACCGGCTCGCCGCGACGCTGGAACGGCTGTCCGCGCTGGAGCTGGACCTGCACGCGCTGAAGCGGCCCACGCCGCTGTCGTTCCCGCTGGTGGTCGAATTCCTGCGCGAGAAGCTCAGCACCGAAAAGCTCGCCGACCGCATCGCCCGGATGCTGGCCGACCTGGAACTGGCGGCCGGGCCCGAGCCCGGCGAAGCCGCTGGCATGCCGGCCGAGATGATGGCCGATGCCGTGGCCGAAGCCGCGCGCTTCGGCATGGCCGACCATGCCGGCCCGTCCGCCCGCACCGCGCGCCGGCCGCGGCGGCAACGCAAGCCGTCGAAGCCGTTGCCGCTGCTATGAACCCCGACGCCGTCAGCTTGCAGCAGGGCGGCGCGCTGGCGGTGTCGGCCGCCGGCGAGACCCTGTGGCTGTTGCCCGAACATGCGCTGTGGTGGCCGGCCGCCGGCATGCTGATGGTGGCCGACGTTCACTTCGGCAAGGCCGCGGCGTTCCGCGCGCTGGGGCAGCCGGTGCCGCACGGCACCACCGGCGACAACCTGGCGCTGCTGACCCGGCTGGTGCGGCAGCTGCCGGTCGATCAACTGGTATTCCTGGGCGACTTCCTGCACGCGCGTGCCGCGCGCACGCCGGCGGTGCTGCAGGCATTGTACGACTGGCGCCAGCACCTGCCCGCAACGTTGCGCTGTACGCTGGTGCGCGGCAACCACGACGCGCGCGCGGGTGATCCGCCCGCGTCGCTCGGCATTGCCGTAGTGTCCGAGCCTGCGGTCGCGGGCCCGTTCGCGCTCTGCCATATGCCCGGCGCCTCGCCGCTGGGCTATGTGCTGGCGGGCCACCTGCACCCGGCCTGCCGGTTGCGCGGCAGCGGCGCCGACAGCCTGCGCCTGCCCTGCTTCCTGTTCGGGCCGCGCGGCGCCATCCTGCCTTCGTTCGGCGCATTCACCGGCCATGCGACGGTGCGGCCGCAGGCCGACGAGCGCGCTTACGTGGTCGGCGGCGGCAGGGTCTGGGCGGTGGGCCCCAGGCGTCAGAACAGCGTATAGCCGCCGTCGATGACGAAGGTATCGCCGGTGTGGTAGGCCGATGCCGGGCTCATCAGGTAGATCGCGATGCCGGCGAAGTCGCTGCCCTCGCCCCAGCGGCGCATCGGCACGCGCTTGTGCACCATGTCCTGGAAGGCATCGTTGCCCTGTGCCGCGCTGGTCATCTCGGTCTTGATCCAGCCCGGCAGGATCGAATGGGCGCGGATGCCCTTGCGCGCGTACTCGACCGCGAGCCCGCGCATCATCGAGATCACGCCGCCCTTGGTGGCCGCGTAGTGTTCGGCGCGCGGCGCGCCTTCGATGGCGGCGACCGAGGCCGTGCTGCACAGCACGCCGCCCTCGCCCTGCGCCAGCATCTGCCGCACCGCCGCGCGCAGCGTGAAGAAAGCGCCGTCCAGGTTGACCCGCAGGGTGCGGCGCCAGGCCTCGGTCGCGAGTTGGTCGAAGGCTGCCTTGCTGCCGCTGCCGACGCCGGCGTTGGCGAAACAGCCGTCGATGCGGCCCAGCGCCGCCACCGTGCGCGCCATCGCGGCCTCGACCGCCTGCTCGTCGCCCACGTCGCAGAGTTCCGTATGCACCTTGTGCCCATGCCGGCCCAGACGATCCGCAGCGGCGGCATTCTTGCCGGCATTGGTGCCCCAGATCGCGATATCGGCGCCAGCGGCGGCCAGCCCTTCGGCAATGCCCAGGCCGATGCCGCCATTACCGCCGGTTACCAGTGCCACCTTGCCGGTCAGGTCGAACGGATGCGTGCTCATGTCTGTCTCCTCGGATGGTTTGTCGCTGTCTTGGCCGGACATTGTTGGCAGGACAGGCACAAAAGGTCGTCGTCGGAACAGATGAAATCGCTCGGCGAAGGGAACAGAGAAGCGGGCGTGGCGGCGCCACGCCGCACTGCAGCAAGGGCATCGGGCGATGCCCGCGGAACGCGCTTGCGCCGGCGGTTGCCGTCGCGCTGCGCGGCACGCTACGCGATGTGGCCTAGCGCAAGCCGAAGAAGCTGAGTACCGCGAGAATGATGACTACGGCTCCAACAAGCCAGACGATATTCATGACAGCTCTCCTTGTCCCAAAGGTCCCGACGCGGCCTCAACCGACGCCTTGTGGCGGGTGGGTGGTCGACCCGGTCACATGACTCTCGGGCCAGCGATATACCCATCGCTGCCAGTACCTCCGCAACATTCGTGCCTTGGGTAGCCGGTGCATCTGGCGGCGCACCAGCGAGCGTTGCAGGCTCCGGCACACGCTGTGCGCGCCATGAATCCACGGATTACAAGGAAAGCCAGGGTCTTAATTACAAAGGCATGACATGGCAGCCGGCGGCGCTTGCGGCAACTGCGGCAGTTGCGCCAAGGCATCGTCGCCTGGCGTGGTGCCGCGCCGCAGCAGCTCGCCGGGGGTACAGCCGAAATGCCGCTTGAACCGCCGCCCCAGGTAAGACTGGTCGGAGAACCCCACCAGCGTAGCCACCAGCGCCAGCGGAAAATCGCCCGAGCAGAGATCTCGCGCGCGCGCAACAGGCGCACGCGCTCCACATGCGCCATCGGCGTTTCACCCATGCTGCGCTTGAACATGCGCGCGAAATGAAAGCGGCTGACCCTGGCAAGATCCGCCAGCGCCTGCAGCGTCACCACCTCCGGGGAGCCGTGGATATAGTCCAGGACCCTGCTGAGCGCATGGGGCTGCAAGCCGCCTGGCGTTGGCGAGATATCGGGGCCCGATGCGGCGGTGCGCGGCCGCTTCTCCATGCACGCCTTCGGCGCGGTGTTCGTCGAAGTCGCGATCGATCCCGATGTGGGCACCATCCGGGTCCGGCGCGTGGTCGGCGCCTATGGCGCGGGCCGCATCGTCAATCCGCGGCTGGCCGCCAGCCAGTGCACCGGCGGCATGGTTGGCGGCATCGGCATGGCGCTGATGGAGCGCACCGCGCTCGACCCGCGCGACGGCCGCCCGGTGAATGCGTACATGGCGGACTACCTGGTGCCCGTCAACCTGGATATGCAGGGCCTGGAGGCGCATTTCGTCGACGAGGTCAATCCCCACGTCAACGAACTGAGCGAAGGGGCTCGGTGAAATCGCCCTGGTGGGACTGGCCCCGGCCGTCGCCAACGCCGTCTTCCACGCCACCGGCAAACGCGTGCGGGAGCTGCCGATCCGCATCGAGCACCTGGTCGAGCCCTAGGTGCCTTGCCACCTGCGTGGCCATGACTGGCGCTATGATGGGCGCATTCCCAACCACTGGTTGCCAGTCATGGACAAGGCCCGGGTCCTCACCCTCTTCCTCGGCGTGGTACGCGCCGGCAGCTTCCGGCGTGCCGCGGTCGAAGCCGGTGTCACGCCGCAGGCGGCGAGCAAGGCGGTGCGCACACTCGAGGCCCACCTGGGCGTGCGCCTGCTGCACCGGACCACGCGCAAGCTCAGCCTGACCGACGAAGGCGCGCGCCTGTTCGAACTGACCGCCCCCGGCATGCGCCAGCTCGACGAAGCGCTCGAGCAGGTCCGCGCCAGCCGCGGCGACGACGACGGGCTGATCCGCCTGACCGCGCCGCCGTCGTTAGGCAGCCGCGTGCTGGTGCCGCTGGTCAAGGGCTTCCGCGAGCAGCATCCCGGCATCGGCTTCGACGTGGTGCTGAGCGATCTCTTCACCGACCTGGTCGAAGCCAGGATCGACGTCGGCTTCCGCGTCGGCACCAGTCCGGGCCAGAACCTGGTGGCGCGGCGCCTGTGCGACCTGCCGCTGGTGATCTGCGCCGCGCCGGAGTACCTGGCGCGGCATGGCGAGCCGGCCACGCTCGACGATCTGATGCGGCACCCGTGCACCGGCTTCCGCCGCCCCGCCACCGGCCGCATGGTGCCGTGGGAGCTGCAGGTGGACGGCAACCTGGTGTACCAGGAGCTGCCGGCCGTGGCCAGCTTCAACGACGTGGAAACCGAGGTCGAGGCGGTACGCGCCGGCATTGGCATCGGCCAGCTGCCCGCCTACATGGTCCATGCTGACCTGGTCAGCGGCCGGCTCAGGGCGATCCTGACTGGATACAGCAGCAGCCAGGTCGGGCTGTACATGTACTACCCGCACCGCAGCCAGATGCCGGTGCGGGTCCGGCGCTTCATCGACTTCGTGGTGGCGGCCTCGCGCGGCGCCGAGCAGTCGCTGTCGCGGCTGGTCGGCCTGGTGGCCTGACCCTTCAGTACGTACCTGCCCCCCCGAGGCCCCACGCCGGCTTCCCGCCAACACGCTTCTCCTGACGCCCTGCGCCGGCCCTTCGTTTGATTTTTTCTCAAGTGAAGGCACCCGAAATGTCGTTTGTCGCGCGCGCCGCCAGCGACAACCATTACGCCAAGGCCCACCAACACAGGAGACTGCCGTGTCAGACCAAGCCTATCCGCTCTGGAGTGCGGACCCCCTCCCCCACCTGACCGCCTCGCGCCACCGCGCCAGCGGCGCATGGATCTTCCCGGCCGTGCCGGCCGATTCGCCGCTCGCCGCCGAGCATGACCCGGTCGCCATCCGCGGCTCCGGCGTGGTCTACAGCTTCACCGTGATCCATCCCGCGCCCAAGACCGGGCAGCCCCCGTACGCGCTTGGCTATGTCGACTTCGTCGGTCCGGTGCGGATCTTCGGGCGCCTGCAAGGCAAGGCGCGCCCGGTGATCGGCGACCGCTATGAAGCGCGCCCGGATGCCGAGTTCGGCTATGTCTTCGAGGCCGTCACGGCCTGACGGATCCAAAAAAAGGAAAGGGAAAGCACCATGCAGGACATCTACATCCACGGCGGCGCGATGACGCCGTTCGGCCGCCACCCCGGCGTGCTGGCGCCGGAACTGGCGCAACAGGCCATCCTCAAGGCGCTGGCCGACGCCGACGTGCCGGCCAGCCGCATCCAGGCGGTGTATTGCGCCAATGTGCTCGGCGGCATGATCCTGGGCCAGTTGATCGTGCGCGACCTGGGGCTGAAGGGCATCCCGGTCTACAACGTCGAGAACGCCTGCGCCAGCGGTGCCACCGGCGTGCACCTGGCGCGGCACGCGCTGCTGGCCGGGCAATATGACACCGTGCTGGTGTTCGGCATCGAGCAGCTCACCGCGCTCGGCGGCGGCACCATCCCGCTGCAGCGCAATGACCGCAAGACGGACCTCTATGCCAGGGCCGGCATGGTGCTGCCCGCGGTGTATGCGATGCGCGGCACGCGCTTCCTGCACGAGCGCGACGCTGCGCCGGCCGACCTGGCGGAAGTGGCGGTCAAGAACCGCTACAACGGCTCGCTCAACCCGTATGCACAGCAGCGCAAGGCCACCACCGTGGAAGAAGTGCTCGGCTCGCGCATGATCGCCGACCCGCTGACGCTGCTGCAGTGCTGCCCGTCGCAGGCCGATGGCGCCGCCGCCGTGGTGCTGAGCACGCGCCGGCCGGCGCAGGCGCGCCCGGTCAAGGTGCTGTCGTCGGTGGTGGTGTCCGGCCTGCGCGAAGAGGCCGACGACGATATCCTCGATGCCGAGATCACCGCGCGTGCCGCGCGCCAGGCGTATGAACAGGCCGGGCTTGGGCCGCAGGATGTCGACGTGGTCGAACTGCACGACGCCTTCACCATCGCCGAACTGCTTTACTACGAAGCGCTGGGCCTCGCCGGGCCAGGCGAAGCGGTGTCGCTGCTGAAGTCCGGCGCGACCCGGCTGGGCGGCCGCGTGCCGGTCAACCCCAGCGGCGGCCTGCTGGCAAAAGGCCACCCGCTCGGCGCCACCGGCGTGGCGCAGATGGTCGAAATCCTGTGGCACCTGCAAGGGCGTGCCGGCGAGCGCCAGGTCGACAATGCCCGCGTCGGCCTGACGCAATGCACCGGCGGCGGCATCGCGGGCGTCGACCACGCCGCGTCTTCCGTCCACGTGCTGGGAGTCTGAGATGGGTACGCAACGATTCGATCCCACGCATGTGGCCGTGGTCACGGGCGCCGCACGCGGCATAGGCCTGGGTATCGCCACGCAACTGGCGCGGCAAGGGCTGACCGTGGCCTTGCTCGACCGCGATGGCGGCGCGCTCGACGAGGCGGTCGGCGCGCTGGCTGCCGAAGGGCTGAACGCCTTCGGCGCCACCGCCGACCTGACCGATTCCGCCGCGGTCAACGATGCCTTTGCACAGGTATCGGCGCGCGCCGGCCGCGTCGACTACCTGGTCAACAACGCGGGAGCCGTGCGCGACATGCGCTTCCTGAAGATGACCGACGACGACTGGGACCTGGTCATCGATACCAACCTGCGCTCGCAGTTCCTGTGCTGCCGCGCGGCGCTGCCCGGCATGGTCGAGCGCGGCTACGGGCGCGTGGTCAATATCTCGTCGCGGGCCTGGCTGGGCGGCTTCGGGCAGGCCAACTATTCCGCGGCCAAGGGCGGCGTGGTCAGCCTGACGCGCTCGCTGGCGATCGAGTTCGCCGGCAAGGGCATCACCGTCAACGCGGTCGCGCCCGGCATCGTCGATACGCCGCTGTTCCGGGGCTTTGCGCCGGAGGTGCAGGCGCGGCTGCAGAAGTCGGTGCCCGTGCAGCGCATCGGCACCGCCGACGATATCGCCAATGCGGTCAGCTTCTTCCTCGACGCGCAGTCGTCGTACGTGACCGGCCAGACGCTCTATGTCTGCGGCGGGCGCAGCCTGTCGTCGCCCAGCGTGTAGGGAGGCCATCATGACCATCCAACGCCATATCGAAGGCGCGGTCGCAGTGCTGACCATCGACCGGCCCGACGCGCTCAATGCGCTCGACGTGACCACGCTGCGCGAACTGCGCGCGCACCTGGCCGAGGTGCGCGACCGCGACGACCTGCGCGTCGCGGTGCTGACCGGTGCCGGCACGCGCGCCTTCTGCGCCGGGGCGGACCTGAAGGGCACGCGCACCTCTGCCGCCACCTACCCCGAGGCGCTGTTCCGCGCGCCGGAGCAGGCCGCTGACCTGGGGCTCTATATCCGGCTGATGGACCTGAGCGACCTCGGCCTGTCCAAGCCGCTGGTCGCGGCGGTCAACGGGCACTGCCTCGGCGCGGGGCTGGAGATCGCGCTGCAGTGCGACTTGCGGATTGCGTCGACGCAGGCGACCTTCGGCCTGCCCGAAGTCGCGGTCGGCTCGATCCCGGCGGTGTCCGGCCTGCACCGGCTGCTCAAGGCCGTGCCCGCGGCGCATGCGATGCAGATGGTGCTGACCGGCGAACGCATCGATGCCGCGCACGCCGCGCGCATCGGCCTGGTCACCGAGACCATGGCCCCCGACGCCCTGCCCGACCGCGCGCTGGCGCTGGCCGCGCGCATCGCCGACAACGCGCCGCTGGCGGTGCAGGCGGTTAAGAAGCTGTCGCGCCAGACCAGCCACCTCAGCGAAGCCGACGCGCAGCAGCTCACCGAACTCTACTGGGGCGTGCTGCGCGATACCGCCGACCGCGCTGAAGGCCGCCAGGCCTTCGCCGAAAAGCGCCAGCCCCGCTACACGGGCCGCTGACCAACTGACAGGAACCACGCAGGAGACAACCATGGCAGGTATTTCCCGAATCATGCGCGCGGCAATGGCCGGCGTGCTCGCGGCCACCGCGCTAAGCTCAGCGGCACAGGCACCCTACCCCACGCAGAAGCCGGTCACGCTGGTGGTGCCGTTCGCCCCGGGCGGCGGCAATGACATCCTGGCTCGCGCCATCGCGCCCAAGATGAGCCAGCTGCTGGGCCAGACCATCGTGATCGAGAACAAGCCCGGCGCCGGCGGCAACCTGGGCGCTGACTACGTCGCGCATGCCGCGCCGGATGGCTACACGCTGGTGATCGCGTCGAGCCAGATCACGATGAACCCGTTTCTCGGCATGAAGATCCCGTTCCAGGTCGAGCGCGACTTCGAGCCGGTCGGGCGCATCGCGTCGGTGCCGATCATGCTGGTCGCCAATCCCGACCAGCCGTTCCGCACGCTACAGGAGTTCATCCAGTACACCCGCGCCAACCCGGGCAAGCTCAGCTACAGCAGCCCGGGGCCCGGCACGCCGCAGCACCTGGCGGGAGAAGTCTTCGCCAAACTGAACAAGACCGAACTGCTGCACGTGCCCTACCGCGGCACCGGCCCGTCGATCACCGACCTGATGGGCGGCCAGGTGCAGATCTCGTTCGCCACCTTTGCTTCGTCGATCCAGTTCGTGCGGGCCGGCAAGCTGCGCGCGCTCGGCATCGCGGGCAAGAAGCGCAGCGCGCTGATGCCCGAGCTGCCGACCTTTGCCGAAGCCGGCATCGCCGGCTACGACGCGGAACTCTGGTACAGCCTGCTGGCGCCGGCGCGCACGCCCAGGGCCGTGGTCGACAAGGTCAACGCCGCGCTGGTGGCCGCGCTGAAGTCGCCCGACGTTGCCGGGCAGCTGGCGAAGCAGGGCTTCGAGCCGCAAGCCTCCACGCCGGACGAACTGAAGGCGTATATCGGCAAGGAAATGTCGCGCTGGCAGCGTGTGATCCAGGACAACAACATCAAGGTGGCGCTGTGAACGCGCCCGCCGCTCTCGTCGATCTCATCGATCGCGCCATGCCGCCGCCCACCGACAACCCGCTGCTGGACTACCTCGGCATCCGCCTGGCCAGCGTGGGCGACGGCCGCTGCGCCTTCGAGCTGGACGTCGAGCCGCGCCACCTGAACCGGCAGGGCAGCGTGCAGGGCGGCGTGATCGCCACGCTGCTCGACGCCGCGTGCGGCTACGCCGGCCTGCCGACCGGCGCCGACGGCGCCCTCGGCCACGCCGTGACGGTGATGCTGGCCATCAGCTACCTCAGCAAGGCCAGCGCGGGCCGGCTGCGCGCCACCGCGACGGTGAGCCGCGCCGGCAACAGCCTGTACTTTGCCTCGGCCGAACTGGCCACCGATGCCGGCGTGCAGGTCGCCACCGCGCAGGGCACGTTCAAACGATCCCGCATCCTTCCGGAGAGCTGACATGCTGCGCGACGCACTGGACGGACTGACCGTCATCGACTTCACCCAGATCGGCGCCGGGCCGACCTGCACCATGCTGCTGGCCGACATGGGCGCCAGGGTCATCAAGGTAGAACCGCCCGGCGGTGAACTGGGCCGCGGGCTCGGCCCTGGCTGGCTGGGCGACGACAGCGCGCTGTTCCACGGCTTCAATCGCAACAAGCTGGGCGTGGCGCTGGACCTGAAATCCCCCGAGGGTCTCGCGGTGGCGCGCCGGATGGCGGCCGAAGCCGACATCGTGGTGGAAAGCATGCGCCCCGGCGTGATGGAGCGCCTCGGGCTGGGCCATGTCGAACTGTCGGCGCTGAACCCGGCGCTGGTCTACTGCTCGATCTCGGCCTATGGCCAGGACGGCCCGTATGCCGGCCGTGCCGGCGTCGACGGCATCATCCAGGCCGATTCGGGGCTGATGAGCCTGATTGGCCTGCCCGACGGCGAGCCGTGCAAGGTACAGGCGCCGGTGGTCGACGTGATGACCGGCTATGTCGCCTGCGTCGGCATCCTGGGCAAGCTGTCGCAGCGGGCCCGCGACGGCCAGGGCGGGCATCTCGACGTCAGCCTGCTCAACGCCGCGCTGGCGCTGCAGCAATCGTCGCTCACCAGCTATTGCGCCGACGGGCAACTGCCGCAACGCGCGGGCAGCGCCGCCCCCTACGCGGCGCCCAACCAGGCCTTCCGCACCGCGGACGGATGGATCATGGTCGCAGCCTACATGCCCGAGCGCTGGCGCCGGCTGTGCGACGTGCTGGGCCTGCCGGCGATGGCCGACGATCCGCGCTTTGCCACGTCGCCGCTGCGCGTGGCCAACCGTGGGGCCATGGTCGAGGCACTGACCAGCGCGTTCGTGACCCGCTCCACCGACGCATGGCTGGCGCTGCTGCAGGACGCCGATATCCTGTGCGCACGCGTCGCCACCTATGAAGACCTGATGGCGCACCCGCAGGTGGCGGCCAACCGCATGGTGCAGCGCGTCCGGCACCAAACGCTGGGGGAGGTCCGCATGCCCGGCTTCCCGATCAACAGTGCGCAGGAAAACGCGCTGCCGGCGCGGCCAGCGCCGGCGTGCGGGCAGCACACGCAAGCGGTACTGGCTGACTTCGGCTACACCCGCGCACAGATTGCCGCGCTGCAGGCGCGCGGCGCGATCCACTGCGCCGACGTCCAGCCGCTGGCCGCCACCACCGCCTGACCGGCGTGCGCGGGACTAGCCCTGGGTCTCGCATTGCGCCAGCAACCACTCGCGGAACACCGCCATGCTGGCGCTTTCCTTGCGGTCCGCCGGCGTCAGCAGGTAGTAAGTGAAATCACCCATGTCGACCGCCTGGCGGAATGGCGCGACCAGCCGCCCGGCCTCCAGGTCGGCCGCGACCAGGAAGCGCTGGGCGATGGCGAAGCCCTGCCCTTCCATTGCCGCCGCGTAGGCCATGGCGGAACTCTGGAAGGTCATGCCGCTGCGCGCATCGACCTGCGCATCGGCGCGCGCGGCCTTCAGCCAGTGCGCCCAGTCGTCCGGACGCGCGATCGAATGCAGCAGCGTCTGGTGCTGCAGGTCGGCCGGCTTCTTCACCTTCGGGCTGCCGGCGGCAACGCCTGGGCTGCACACCGGCACCAGGATGTTGGACACCAGCCGGTGGGAATTCACGCCGCTCCACTTGCCGTCGCCGAGGCGGATCGCGCCGTCGATGTCTTCCTTGCGGAAATCGACCGGATCCAGCGATGCGGTCAGCAGCACCTCGATGCCCGGGTTGGCCGCATGGAAGCTCGACAGCCGCGGAATCAGCCAGCGCATGGCGAAGGTGGTGTAGGCGCGCACCTTGAGCTGCTTGCGCCTGGCGCGCTTGCCGAGCCGCCGCGTGGCCTCGCGCAGGTCGTCCATGGCCCGGGTCACGGCACGGTAGTAATCCTCGCCGGTGCGGGTCAGGGAGATCTGCCGGTGGCCGCGATGCAGCAGCTGCACGCCCAGGCCATCTTCCAGCGAGCGGATCTGGCGGCTGACGGCGCCCGGCGTCACGTGCAGCTCTTCCGCGGCGATGGTGATGCTCAGGTGCCGGGCCGCCGCTTCAAAGGCGCGCAGGGCGTTCAGGGGAGGCAGTTTGTCCATGCCGGCGAGTCTGCCACACGGTTGAGAATTGCTCAATCGAGGTCCTGCGTTTTTATTGACAACTTCTGGTTGTCTTTAAATCTCGATTGCAGCGCCTAGTGTTGCGGACAGCGCCCGCCTACATTTGTCTCCGTGGCCCCGCCATCAAACCCGAAGTCAAACCGAGCACTACCCCAAAGGAGATTCACCATGTCCGCCAACACCAACATCGCTGCCAACGCCACCAACGCGACCGGCAAGGTCTGGTTCATCACCGGCGCCTCGCGCGGCTTCGGCCTGGAACTGACCCGTGCCGCGCTGGCCCGCGGCGACCGCGTCGTCGCCACCGCGCGCCGCCCTGAAACCGTCACCGACGCCGTCGGCGCGCACGACCGCCTGCTCGCCGTGGCGCTCGACGTCACCAGCGAGGCGCAGGCGAGCGCCGCCGCCGAGGCCGCCGTGGCCCGCTTTGGCCGCATCGACGTGCTGGTCAACAACGCCGGCTACGGCCTGCTGGGCGCGGTGGAGGAAGCCTCGGCGCGCGAAGTCGAGCAGCAGTTCGCCACCAATGTCTTTGGCGTGCTCAACGTGACGCGCGCGGTGCTGCCGCAGATGCGCCGCCAGCGCAGCGGCCACGTCGTCAATATCTCGTCGATCGGCGGCTACGCGGCCTATCCCGGCTGGGGTGTCTACGGCGCCACCAAGTTCGCGGTGGAAGGACTGACCGAAGCGCTCGACGCCGAGCTGGCGCCGCTGGGCGTGCGCGCCACCGTGGTCGAGCCGGGCTTCTTCCGCACCGACTTCCTCGATGCCAGCTCGCTGGTCCGCGTCGGCACCGAAATCGCCGAATACGCTGAAACCGTCGGCGCGATGCGCGGCCACATGGCGTCGGCCAACCACCAGCAGCCCGGCGATCCCGCCAAGCTGGCCGCCGCGCTGCTGGCCCTGGCCGACAGCGACAACCCGCCGGTGCGACTGCCGCTGGGCTCCGATACCATCGCCCGCATTGCGGAAAAGAACCGCAAGGTGGAGAGCGAACTGGCGGCGTGGCATGCGCTGGCGGTATCGACCGACCACGTCAGCGCGGGCGCCTGATCTGTTGCGGCGCAGCAGTCCGCGGATTGCTGCGCCGCAGCCAGGCCTGAGCAGACCATTGTCGGCCGGCCAAGCGCCGGCCGCACCACTTCATCCCATGCGCGTATCAGGCTTTGTCCCGATGCCGACACTGGCGTATGTCGTTTCCGGCGAATTTCGCCAATAATTGCCAGACAGCCATTGCCGGACGAGAGAGCCACCATGCACGACAGTCCCGATGCCATCCGCACCGTTGCCCTGCTCGGGCATGCGGGAAGCGGCAAGACCTCGCTGGTCGAAGCGCTGCTGCACAAGGGGGGTGCGCTGCACACTCCGGGCAGCGTCGAGCGCGGCTCGACGGTCAGCGACAGTGATCCGCTGGAGCGCAAGTACAAGCGCTCCCTCAGTTCCGCCATCACCCACGTCGACTTCCGCGACACCCGCATCTACCTGCTCGATACACCGGGCTATCCCGATTTTTCCGGCCTGGCGATCAGTGCGCTGGCAGCGGTCGAGACCGCGGCCATCGTCATCAACGCGCAGACCGGGATCGAGATGACCACGCGCCGCGCCATGGCCTGGGCGCAGTCGCGGCAACTGTGCCGGATGATCGTCATCAACGGCATCGACGGCGAGAAGGTCGACCTGCCGGGGCTGCTGGCCGAGATCCAGGAGGCGTTCGGCAAGGAGTGCCTGCCCATCAACCTGCCGGCGGGCAACGGCGGCAAGGTGGTGGACTGCTTCTTCAATCCGGCCGGCGAGTCGGATTTTTTATCGGTGGCGTCGGCGCATGAAGCGCTGATCGACCAGGTGATCGAGATCGATCCCGAACTGATGGAGCTGTACCTGGAACAGGGCGAGGCGATCACGCCCGAGCAGCTGCACGCCCCGTTCGAGCGCGCCCTGCGCGAAGGACACCTGGTGCCGATCTGCTTTACCTCGGCCGCCACCGGCGCTGGGGTCGAGGAACTGCTCGATGTCTTCGTGCGGCTGCTGCCCAACCCCACCGAAGGCAACCCGCCGCTGTTCTACCGCGCCACCGGCCAGGACGCCGAGGGCACCGAGCAGCGCAAGGCGGTGCGCGCCGAGCCGGTGCCGGACAAGCACGTGCTGGCGCATGTGTTCAAGGTGGTGGTCGATCCCTATGTCGGCAAGCTGGCGGTGTTCCGCATCCACCAGGGCACGGTCACGCGCGACAGCCAGCTCTATATCGGCGAGGGCCGCCAGCCGTTCAAGGTGGCGCACCTGCTGTTGCTGCAAGGCAAGGAGACACAGGAAGTGCCGCGCGCCGGCCCGGGCAATATCTGCGCGGTGGCCAAGGTCGATGAACTGGGTTTTGACGCGGTATTGCACGACGCCACCGAGGATGGCGACATCCACCTGACGCCGCTGGAGTTTCCCACGCCGATCTACGGCCTGGCGATCGAGCCGGCGCGGCGCGGCAACGAGCAGCGGCTGGCCGAGGTGCTGCACAAGCTCAGCGCCGAAGACCCCTGCCTGCGTATCGAGCATCCCGCCGGCACCAACGAGACCGTGGTGTTCGGACTGGGCGAGTTCCACCTGCGCTGCGCGCTGGAGCGGCTGACCGAGCAGTACAAGCTGGAAGTCACAACGCGCCCGCCCAAGATCGCCTATCGCGAAACCATCGGCGCCAGGGCTGAGGGCCATCACCGGCACAAGAAGCAGACCGGCGGCGCGGGACAGTTCGGCGAGGTAATGCTGCGCATCGAGCCGCTCGCGCGCGGCGCGGGCTTCGACTTCGTCGATGCGGTCAAGGGCGGCGCGATTCCGGGCCAGTTCATTCCCGCCGTCGAGAAAGGCATCCGCCAGGCGCTGGACAGCGGCCCACTGGCAGGGTTTCCGATGCAGGACGTGCGCGTGACCGTGTACGACGGCAAGAGCCACCCGGTCGATTCGAAGGAGGTCGCGTTCGCCACCGCGGGGCGCAAGGCGTTTATCGACGCGGTGCTCAAGGCCAGGCCGAGCGTGCTCGAGCCGATCGTCGATATCGAGGTCACGGCGCCGGGCAGCGCCATGGGCGATATCATCGGCGACCTGTCGACCAAGCGCGGCCAGGTCCACGGCACGCGCACGGCGGCCGGCAACGCGGTGATCGTCGCCGGACAGGTGCCGCTGTCGGAGCTCAACGACTACCAGTCACGGCTGAACAGCATCACCGGCGGCCACGGCAGCTACACCATCCAGTTCAGCCACTACGACAACGTGCCGCCGGCGCAGCAGGAGAAGATGGCGTCCCGCCACAAGGCGCAGCAGGACACCGACTGAGCTGGTGGCTGGCTCAGTGCTGGCTGGCACCGGCCGCGCCGATGCCGGTCATGGCGCGCACGAACTGCGCCCCGTAGCGCTGGCGCTCGGCGCTCGCCTGCGCCGAGCGGTCCAGCACCGACACCAGCCAGGCGGCGGCAAAGGCCAGCGTCATCGAGAACAGCGCCGGGTTGGCATACGGGAAGATCGCCTGCTGGTGCTTGAGGATCCCCACCCACACGGTCGGTCCCAGCACCAGCAGCACCACCGCCGACACCAGCCCCGCCAGGCTGCCAGCCACCGCGCCGCGCGTGGTCAGCCCCTTCCAGAACATCGACAGGAACAGCACCGGGAAATTGACCGACGCGGCGATCGCCAGCACCAGCCCGGACAGGAAGGCGATGTTCTGCTTCTCGAACATCACGCCCAGCACCATCGCCAGCAGGCCGATCACCAGCGTGGCGATCTTCGACACGCGGATCTCGTCCTTCTCGCTGGCCTGCCCCCGGCGGAACACATTGGCATACAGGTCATGCGACACCGCCGACGCGCCCGACAGCGCCAGCCCCGCCACCACCGCCAGGATGGTCGCGAATGCCACCGCCGAGATAAAGCCGAGGAACAGGTCGCCGCCGATCACGTGCGACAGGTGCACGGCCACCATATTGCTGCCGCCGATCAGCTTGCCCGCGGCGTCGCGATAGGCCGGGTCCGCGCCCACCATCACGATCGCGCCGAAGCCCACCACCAGGATCAGCACGTAGAAGTAGCCGATAAAGCCGGTGGCGTAGAGCACGGACTTGCGCGCCTCCTTCGCATCCGCCACGGTGAAGAAGCGCATCAGGATGTGCGGCAGGCCGGCGGTGCCGAACATCATGCCGACGCCCAGCGAGATCGCATCGATCGGGTTGGACACCAGTCCGCCGGGCGACAGGATCGCGGCGCCCTTGTCATGCACCCTGGCGGCGCTGGCGAACATGGCTTCGGGGCTGAAGCCGAAATAGGCCAGCACCATCACCGCCATGAAGGTCACGCCGCCGAGCAGCAGCAGCGCCTTGATGATCTGCACCCAGGTGGTGGCGAGCATGCCGCCGAACATCACGTACAGCACCATCAGCGCGCCGACGATGACCACCGCCGATTCATAGCTGGTGCCGAACAGCAGCTCGATCAGCTTGCCCGCGCCGACCATCTGCGCGACCAGGTACATGATCACGACCGTCAGCGTGCCGCACGCGGCGGTGATGCGCACCGGCTTCTGCGCGAGCCGGTACGAGACCACGTCGGCAAAGGTGTAGCGGCCCAGGTTGCGCAGGCGCTCGGCGACGATGAACAGGATGATCGGCCATCCGGCCACCACGCCGAGCGCGTAGATCAGGCCGTCGTAGCCCTTGTCGAACATCATGGCCGAGATGCCGAGGAACGACGCGGCCGACACCATGTCGCCGGCGATCGCCAGGCCGTTCTGGAAGCCGGTAAGGCCGCCGCCGGCCGCATAGAAGTCCGACGCCGAACGCGTGCGCCGCGCGGCCCAGCGGGTGATGCCGAGCGTGAACAGGACGAACAGCATGAACATCACGATGGCGCTCCAGTTCAGCGGCCGCTGCGCGGCTTCGCCCTGGATCGCGGGGGCCGCCGTGGCAGCGGTGCTTGCCAGCCCGCACAGGGCCGCGCAGAGGAAACGGTGTACCGGCTTCATGCTTCGCACTCCTTGCGCACGCGTTCGTTGAGCGGGTCCAGGTCGCGGTTGGCGCGGTGGACGTAAATGGCGGTCAGCAGCACCGCGGCGAAGATCACCGCGACGCCGACGGGGATGCCGACGGTCATGACGCCGCCGGCGAGCGGCTTGCCGAGCGTGGCGGGCGAGAAAGCCAGCAGCAGGATGAAGCCGAAGTAGACCGCCAGCATGACCAGCGTCAGCGACCAGCCCAGGCGCGTGCGGCCGTGGGTTAGGCGGATAAAGTCGGGGTGGTTCTGGATGGCTTCCAGTTGTCGCGCGTCCATGGTTGTCTCCTTTGGCGCAGGGGTGGCGTGGCGGCTCTGGGTGGCGCCTTTTTTTGGTAAATCGGTTGAAGTCAATCTGCCGGCGGTTTGCTCCCCTCTCCCGCGCGCGGGAGAGGGGCCGGGGTGAGGGCCGGCGTGTGGCAAGCACGATGCGCTGCCACTTCGTGGAGGCTCCCGCCCTCACCCCCACCCCTCTCCCGCAAGCTGTATGGACCGGGGACATAGGTAACAGGTGTGCCAGGACATGGGTAACACTTTTCCCGCTTAGTCAGCGGGAGGAAAACGTTGCCCTGGAGCCAAACCACCGTGAAGCAGCAAAGAGAAGAGTTCGTCCGCCTGGCACGCCAGGCGGACGCCAATATTGCGGAGCTTTGCCGCCGCTTCTGCATCAGCCGCAAGACCGGCTACAAGTGGTTGAACCGAGAGGATCTGGACGACCGAACTCGGCGGCCACATAGCTCTCCCGGCCGAACTCCAGCTGCCATCGAAGAGAGCGTGCTAGCGATACGAGCCGAACATTCGGCCTGGGGCGCCCGCAAGATCGCACGCGTGCTGGAGCGCGACCACCGCATCCAAATCGCCCCGAGCACAGTCAATTGGGTGCTGCGCCGCCATGGCTTGATCGATCCGGCCGCCAGCGCGGCCGCTACAGCATGGCAGCGCTTCGAGCACGACCGGCCCAATGCACTATGGCAAATTGACTTCAAAGGCCACTTCGCTACCGACACGCAGAGGTGCCACCCGCTCACGGTCTTGGACGATCACTCCCGGTTCAATGTGCTGCTCAAGGCCTTGGGCAACGAACAGTTTGAATCCGTACAGGAAGCGTTAGAGATGGCTTTTGCGCGCTATGGGCTGCCCGAACGGATCAATGCAGACAACGGCCCGCCCTGGGGTTCCCCAGTGCCCCGAGCATTAACCACGCTGGGCGCGTGGCTGATTCGCCTGGGCGTGCGGCTCAGTCATAGCCGACCTGGCCATCCTCAGACCAACGGTAAGGACGAGCGCTTCCATCGAACCATGCAGGCTGAGCTGTTGGCCAACCAGCGTTTCCGGGATCTGGACGATGCCCAGCAGCACTTCAGCCATTGGCGCCACGTGTACAACTTCAAGCGCCCCCACCACGCGCTGGATATGGAGACCCCCGCAAGCCGCTATGCGCCTAGCCCACGGGCGATGCCGCGCGAACTCCCGCCCATCGAGTACGGCAGCAATGACATCGTGCGAAAGGTAGGCGACGGCGGGCGCATCTGCTTCCGAGGAAAGACGTTCCGGGTCGGACGAGCCTTGGTCGGAACGCCCGTAGCGCTGCGCCCTCGCGTGGATCTGGACGGCACCTTTGACGTCTACTTCTGCCATCAAAAGGTCGCCACAATAGACCTACAGCAGGCCGATTAAACTGGAGACTGGACTGTTACCCATGTCCTGGCACATGTGTTACCCATGTCCCCGGTCCATACAGCAAGCGGGAGAGGGGAGCCTTTGCCAGGGGTGTGGGTGAAAAGCAGCGCTGTCAGATCGCCCCGACCGGCTGCTCGTGCGTAACCTTCGGCCGCATATCCAGCACGCGCCGTGCCTTGCCCACCGTGGTGCGCTCGATCCCCTCGGCCGCCACCACCTGCACCCGCGTGGTCACGCCGACATAGGTCTTGATCTGGTCCTTCAGGTCGCGCTCCAGCTCCGCCCGGTCATCCGCCGACAGCGACGAAGACCGCTCCGGCCGCGCCTCGACCCGAACTTCCAGCTTGTCGAGGTGCCCGTCGCGCGTCACCACCAGCTGGTACTGCGGCGCCAGCGCAGGCGCCTTCAGGATCAGTTCCTCGATCTGCGACGGGAACACATTGACGCCACGGATAATCAGCATGTCGTCCGAGCGTCCGGTGATCTTGCCGATGCGGCGCATCGAACGCGAAGTCGGCGGCAGCAGGCGCGTCAGGTCGCGCGTGCGATAGCGGATCACCGGCAGCGCTTCCTTGGTCAGCGAGGTGAACACCAGCTCGCCCTCCGCGCCATCGGGCAACACCTCGCCGGTCACCGGGTCGATGATCTCGGCATAGAAATGGTCTTCCCAGATCACCGGGCCGTCCTTGCTCTCGATGCATTCGCACGCCACGCCCGGCCCCATCACTTCGGACAGGCCATAGATGTCCACCGCGTCGATGCCCGCACGCGCCTCGATCTCCGCGCGCATCGCGTCGGTCCAGGGCTCGGCGCCGAAGATGCCGACCTTCAGCGAGCTTTCCGACGGGTCCATGCCCTGCCGCTCCATCTCCTCGATCAGGTTGAGCATGTACGACGGCGTCACCATGATGATATTGGGCTGGAACTCGCGGATCAGCTGTACCTGTTTCTCGGTCTGTCCGCCCGACATCGGAATCACCGTGCAGCCCGCCTTCTCGGCGCCGTAGTGCGCGCCCAGCCCGCCGGTGAACAGCCCGTAGCCATAGCTGACATGGACCAGGTCGCCGGCGCGCCCCCCTGCGGCGCGGATCGATCGCGCCACCACGCTCGCCCAGGTATCGATGTCCTTCGCGGTATAGCCGACCACGGTCGGCTTGCCCGTGGTGCCGCTCGACGCATGCACGCGCGCCACCTGCTCGCGCGGCACCGCGAACATGCCGAAGGGATAGTTGTCGCGCAGGTCCTGCTTGGTCAGGAACGGGAACTTCGACAGGTCCGACAGCGACTGCAGGTCGTCCGGATGCACCCCCGCCGCCGCAAATGCCTTGCGGTAGTGCGGGACATTGTCATAGGCATGGCGCACGCTCCATTTGAGCCGTTGCAGCTGGAGCGCCTGCAGTTCGTCGCGGCTGGCGCGCTCGATCGGCTCCAGCTCGTTGGGGTTGGGGTTGCGTTGCACCATTGTCTACTCCATCTCGTTATGAGGGCGCCGCAGGCAAGGGGGGCCGGCGCCGGGGTATTGCAGGCCTTGCGATCAGATATGCGAGCGGCTCTGGACCACGCGGAAGCGGTTGGCGACGAAGGCCGCATCGGACAGCGATGCATTGGCCGCCGGGTTGGCACCGGTGGCGTGGAAATCGCTGAACGCGGCGGACTGGTTGACGAACACGCCGCCGGTCAGGTTGAGCGACAGCGCCACGCCGGCATCTTCAGCGGCATCGCGGATGCTTTCGGTCACGCCGGCATCGGTGGTGTAGGCCGACAGCGTCAATGCGCCATGCGTCTTCGCGCCGCGGTGCGCCAGTTCAATGCTGTGCGCGGTGCTGTCAGTCGCCACGACGAAGGAGATCGGGCCGAACAGTTCCTGCATGATCTTCGCTTCGTCCGTGGCATCGACCTTCAGCACCAGCGGCGTGCGGATGCGCGCGTCACGAAACTCGGGATGCTCCAGCGCGCGGCTGTCGGCGACAATCTCGCCCAGCGCGCGTGACGCTTCGATCCGCTCCACCACGCCGTCGTTCTGGATCGCACCGATCAGTTCCACCGCCTTGGCCGGATCGCCGGTCAGCTTGCTGATGGCTTCGCCGATCGCCGCGGCAACCTGGTCGAAGCTGACGCGCCCTTCCGGCGTATCGATGCCGTCCTTCGGCACGTAGATGTTCTGCGGCGCGGTGCACATCTGGCCCGAGTACAGCGACAGCGAGAAGGCGATATTGCGCACCATGCCCTTGAAGTCGCTGGTGGAGTCAATGACGATCTGGTTGACGCCGGCCTTCTCGGTGTACACCTGCGCCTGGTGCGCGTTGCGCTCGAGCCAGTCGCCGTTGGCGGTGCTGCCGGTGAAATCGATCAGGCGCACTTCCGGGCGCAGCGCCAGCTTCGATGCCATGCGCTCGCTCGGGTCGTTGGCCACCAGCGTGACGAGGTTCGGGTCGAAGCCGGCTTCTTCCAGCACTTCACGCGCCACCTCGACGGTGATCGCCAGCGGCAGGATCGCGCCCGGATGCGGCTTGACCACCACCGCGTTGCCGGTCGCCAGGCTGGCGAACAGGCCGGGATAGCCGTTCCAGGTCGGGAAGGTGCAGCAGCCGATCACCAGGCCCACGCCGCGCGGCACCACGGTGTAGCGCTTTTCCATGCGCAGCGGCTCGTTCTTGCCTTGCGGCTTCTCCCACGTCGCCTGCTTGGGGATGCGGCGCAGTTCGTCCCAGGCGTAGGCCACGGCTTCCAGGCCGCGGTCCTGCGCGTGCGGGCCGCCGGCCTGAAAGGCCATCATGAAGGCCTGGCCGGTGGTGTGCATGACCGCGTAGGCGATCTCGAAGCTGCGGCGGTTGAGGCGCTGCAGGATTTCCAGCGACACGCCGACCCATGCTTCCGGGCCTGCCTTGCGCCAGGCGGGCATGCCCCTGGCAACACCGGCAAAGAGCTGGTCGAGGTCAGGCCTGGGATAGGTGATGCCGAGTTCCGGCCCGTACGGCGAGACTTCCTTGCCGGCCTGGCCGACGGTGCCCGGCTGCGCCAGCGCGAACGGCTGGTTCAGGCGCGCCTCGAAGACAGCCTTGCCGTCGGCGTTGGCGGTTTCGCCATAGGCCTTCGGGCTCGGCATCTCGGCGAACGGGCTCCAGTAGCCGCGCGTGGCAATGGCTTGGGTGGCTTGTTCCAGCAGCGCCTGGTGGCGTTCAAAAAACGGATGGGACACGGCTTGCTCCGGGGGCGAGTGAATCGGGGTATTTGGGATGGCAGGAGAACGCTTCAGGTTTCCTGGTCGAAATCGATCACCAGTTTGTCGCTGACGGCGTAGCTCTGGCAGCTCAGGATGAAGCCGCGCGCGACTTCGTAGTCTTCCAGCGCGAAGTTGACGTCCATGTCGACCTCGCCTTCGATGCGCTTGCAGCGGCAGGTCGAGCAGACCCCGCCCTTGCATGAGTACGGCAGTTCGATGCCCTGCGCCAGCGCGGCGTCGAGCACCGTTTCCTTGTTCTTCTCCAGCGTGAAGGAACGGGTACGGCCGTCCTGGATCACGGTCACTTCGCACTGCTGCTGGCCGACCTGCTTGTGCGCATGCGCGGCCGGCCGCGCCGACGGGATGCTGGTGGCAAACAGCTCGCGCTTGATACGGGTCTTGTCGACGCCGTTGTCGAGCAGCGCCTGCGAGACCTCTTCCATCATCGAGTGCGGGCCGCAGATGAAGGCGACATCGATGTCCTGCGGACTGACCCAGTGCTCCAGCAGCGCGTTGACCTTCTCGCCGTCGATGCGGCCGTTGAACAGGTCGATGTCGAGCTGCTCGCGGCTGAGTACGAACACCAGGTTGAAGCGCTGCAGCCAGGTATCCTTCAGGTCTTCCAGCTCTTCCCTGAACAGCACCGACGACGAGGCGCGGTTGCCGTAGAACAGCGTGAAGCGGCTCTCCGGCTCCGCCTGCAAGGTGGTCTTGATGATCGACAGCATCGGCGTGATGCCGCTGCCGGCCGCAAAAGCGACGTAGTGCTTCGCGTGCGTGGCGGATAGCGGCACGTGGAAATGGCCGGACGGCGGCATCACTTCCAGCTTCATGCCCGGCTGCAGCTGCTCGTTGGCCCAGTTGGAGAACAGCCCGCCGTCGACGCGCTTGATCGCCACGCGCAGCTGCGCGTCCTGCACCGCCGAGCAGATCGAGTACGAGCGGCGCACATCCTCGCCATCGATGCCGGTGCGCAGCGTCAGGTGCTGGCCCTGCACGTAGCGGTAGGCATCGGCCAGCTCGTCCGGCACGACGAAGGTCACGGCCACCGCGTCGCGGGTCTCGCGCGTGACCGAGGCCACCGTCAGTTCATGGAATTTGCTCATCTCCCCACCTTTCCTTCTCAGTGAGCCTTGAAGTAGTCGAACGGCTCTTTGCAGTCGCCGCAGCGGTACAGCGCCTTGCACGCGGTCGAGCCGAACTGGCTGACCAGCCGCGTATGGCGCGAGCCGCAGTGCGGGCAGGCCACCACCAGCGCCGCCGGTCCCGTGCCTGACTTGCGGCTGATGCCGCTGATATCGATCACCTGCTGCGCCGGCGGCGCGATGCCGTAGCCGGCGAGGCTGGCCTTGCCGCGCGGGGTCATCCAGTCGGTGGTCCAGGCCGGCGCCAGCCGGGTCTGCACGCGGACGTTGTCCACGCCCTGCGCGGCGAGCGCGCTTTCAATACCCTCGCGGATCACGGTCATGGCCGGGCAGCCAGAATAGGTCGGCGTGATGGTGACGACGCAGGCGTCGCCTTCCCACGCCACGTCGCGCACGATGCCGAGGTCCACCACGGATATCACGGGGATCTCGGGGTCGGGCACCGTGTCGAGCCAGGTCCAGACCTGGTCCACGGCGGCACGGTCCAGCGCTTGCGCGGTCATGATGCTCACCATTGCGCGCCGGGATAGGCGCGCTGCAGGAACTGCATCTCGGCCAGCAGGTAGCCAAGGTGTTCTGTATGACGGCCGTGGCGGCCGCCGCTTTGCGCCCACTGGCCGGCGGGCACGCGCAGCGTGGCTTCTTCCAGCACCTCGCTGACATGGCGCTGCCAGGGCTCGGCCAGCGTGCTGGGTTCGGGGATCACGCCCTCCTTCGCCAACTCCGCCTCGGCCGCATCGGCTTCGAACAGCTCGCCGGTGAACATCCACAGGTCGTCGAACGCATCCTGCATCCGGCGGTGGCTTTCCTCGCTGCCATCGCCCAGGCGCACCACGAGGTCCGCGCTGCGGCGCACGTGGTAGGTCACTTCCTTGAGCGACTTGGCGGCGATTTCAGCAATTCGCGCATCGGTGGAGCGCTGCAGCGCTTCGAGCTGGAAGTAGTGCCACGTATCGAACAGGAACTGGCGCGCCAGCGTATCGGCATAGCTGCCGTTGGGTTGTTCCACCAGCAGCAGGTTGCGGAACTGGTGCGCATCGCGCAGGAATGCCAGCTGGTCGGCGGTGCGGCCGGCGCCCTCCACTTCCGCGGCATAGCCCAGCCACAGGCGGGTCTGGCCGACCAGGTCGAGCGCGACGTTGGTCAGCGCGATGTCTTCCTCCAGCGCGGGGCCGCGGCCGCACCATTCCGACAGGCGCTGGCCGAGCACCAGCGTGGAATCGCCATGGCGCAGCAAGAATTCGAGCTTGTGGTTCGTCATGATGCGGGCCGTCTCAGATGTGCTTGACCGCTTCCGGCATCGGGAAGAACGTCGGGTGGCGGTAGACCTTGCTGTTGGCCGGCTCGAACAGCGGGCCCTTGTCGCCGGGGCTGCTGGCCATCACGTCGCTGGCCTTCACCACCCAGACGCTGACGCCTTCATTGCGGCGCGTGTAGACGTCGCGGGCGTTGTTGATCGCCATTTCGCCGTCCGGCGCGTGCAGGCTGCCCACGTGCTTGTGGGCCAGGCCGTGCTGGCTGCGGATAAAGATCTCCCAAAGCGGCCACTCTTTCATGGCAACCTCCTGTGTAAAGCGATTCGATGTGGGGAGCGGCGCGCTGCGCCGCGGAGGTCAGGCGGCGGCTTGCCGTGCCTGCCGGTCTTGCTTATCGGCGTGCGCCACCAGCGCGTCGCGGAACCATGCGCCGTCGTCCCAGGCCTTGACGCGGGTGCGCAGCCGGTCGCGGTTGCACGGGCCGTTGCCCTGGATCACGTTGTAGAACTCGGACCAGTCGATCTCGCCGAAGTCATAGTGGCCGCGTTCCTCGTTCCAATTCAGCTTCGGGTCGGGAATGGTCAGGCCCAGGTACTCGGCCTGCGGCACGGTCTGGTCGACCATCTTCTGGCGCAGCTCGTCGTTGGAGAACAGCTTGATGCGCCATTGCATCGACTGCGCGCTGTTCGGCGAATCGCCGTCGGACGGGCCGAACATCATCAGCGCGGGCCACCACCAGCGGTTGAGCGCGTCCTGCGCCATCTGCTTCTGCTCGGCCGTGCCGTTGCACAGCTTCAGCAGGATGTCGTAGCCCTGGCGCTGGTGGAACGACTCTTCCTTGCATACGCGCACCATGGCGCGCGCATACGGGCCGTAAGAGCAGCGGCACAGCGGCACCTGGTTGATGATGGCCGAACCGTCGACCAGCCAGCCGATCATGCCGATGTCGGCCCAGGACAGCGTGGGGTAGTTGAAGATGCTGGAATACTTGGCCTTGCCCGCATGCAGGTCGCCCAGCATCTGGTCGCGTGACACGCCCAGCGTCTCCGCCGCGCTGTACAGGTACAGGCCGTGGCCGGCTTCGTCCTGGATCTTGGCCAGCAGTACCGCCTTGCGCTCCAGCGTGGGCGCGCGGGTCACCCAGTTGCCTTCCGGCAGCTGGCCAACGATTTCCGAATGCGCATGCTGCGAGATCTGGCGGACCAGGGTCTTGCGGTAAGCCTCGGGCATCCAGTCCTTGGCCTCGATCTTGATCCCTTCATCCACGCGGGACTGGAACGCGCGCTCCTGCGGGTCCATCTCTGCCATCGCGCGGAGCCTTGTTGCTCCTGTCTCCACCAGCTGTGCGTACATGCCTGCTCCGCTTTTGTTGGGTCCCGCTCGGGGTCTTGATTTACGTCAATTGCATCAGTTGCAATGCATGGTAGTGATACAATTTGATTCAAGCAATCGACGTATGTGTATCACTTCAAGGGCCTGCGATGGCGACTTCACCTGACCCGGAACAACCCTCTGCACGCCTTGGCCGGCTGGCGCGCGGACTCAAGCTGGGGGCCAATTCGCTGCTGGTGACGCTGTTCGGCGACGTGGTGGCGCCGCGGCCGCAGGCGGTGTGGCTGGGGAGCCTGATCCGCCTCGCCGCACCGTTCGGCATCAACGACCGGCTGGTGCGCACGGCCACGTTCCGGCTGACCGCGGACGACTGGCTGAGCGCCATCAGGATCGGACGGCGCAGCTACTACGGACTGTCGGAAGCCGGGTTGCAACGCGTGCTGCACGCCGGCAAGCGCATCTATGCGGGCGAAGCGCAGGAATGGGATGGCCGCTGGACCATGGTGATGGTGCGCGGTGACGTACGCGCCACCGTGCGGCAAAAGCTGAAGCGGGAATTGTTGTGGGAGGGCTTTGGCGCGATCGCGCCAGGGGTGATGGCGCATCCCAATGCGGACCTGGGATCGCTGCGCGAGATCATCGGCGCGGCACGCGCGCAGGAGTACGTCGCGGTGATGGAGGCAAGCAGCCTGGAAGCGTTCCCGATCCAGCCGCTGCAGGCGCTGATGCACCAGACCTTCAAGCTGGGCGACGTCGCGGACGCGTGGCAGGCGCTGCTGCGGCGCTTTTCACCCCTGGCGGAAGAAGCGGCGCAACTACCGCCGGCCGATGCCTATTTCGTCCGGACACTGCTGGTACATGAATACCGGCGCGTGCTGCTGCGCGATCCCAACCTGCCGGAGGCGCTGCTGCCGCAGGACTGGCCCGGGCGCACGGCGCGGGAGATGTGCAGTGGGATGTATGGTTCGCTGTTGGCGGCGAGCGAGGATTACCTGCAGCGCACGGTGGAGGTGGCGGAGGGGAAACTGGCGGATGCGGGGAAGGTGTTGCGCAGGCGGTTTGCGCATGGCTGAAAACTTTCCCCTTCGCTTGTTTGCTCCCCTCTCCCGCTAGCGGGCGAGGGGAGCCTGTGCCAGCCGCGATGGCACTGATTGCAGTATCGCGTTTAATACGTCTCCAGATGCAGCCGCCCGTCGCGCTTCAACCCTTCCGCCAGCGTCTCCCAATGCAGCCCCGCATGCTGTGCCACTTCGCGCAGCGCCAGCACCACGCCCTCCTCCATGCTCTTCAGCCCGCAGACGTAGAAGTACGTATCGGATGAAGCCAGCAACGCGGCCAGATCCGCCGCGCGCTCGCGCATCAGGTCCTGTACATAGCGCTTGGGCTGCCCCGGCGTGCGCGAGAACGCCAGGTTGATGTCGATGAAATCCTTCGGCAGCTTCTGCAGCGGCCCGAAGTACGGCAGCTCCTCCCGCGTGCGCGCACCGAAGAACAGCATCAGCTTGCCGCCGTCGAATTTGCCGGCCTTGCGCAGCCGGCGGCGCCATTCAGTCATCGCCCGCATCGGCGCGCTGCCGGTGCCCGTGCAGATCATCACGATGTTCGAGCGCGGGTGGTTGGGCATGAGGAAGCTGGCGCCGAACGGGCCGATCACTTCCACCTTGTCGCCCACCTTCAGGTCGCACATGTAGTTGGATCCCACGCCACGCACGGGATTGCCGTCATGGTCCTGCAGCACGCGCTTGATGGTCAGCGACAGGTTGTTGTAGCCCGGCCGCTCGCCGTTGCGCGCGCTGGCGATGGAGTACTGGCGCGCGTGGTGCGGCCGGCCGCCCTCACCGGTGCCGGGCGGGACGATGCCGATGGACTGGCCTTCGAGCACCGGGAAGGGCGTCGTGCCGAAGTCCAGCACGATGTGGTGCGTATCGTATTCACGTCCGACATCGGTCACGCGCACATTGCCGGTCACCGTGGCGGTGATGGTCTTGTGGGCAGACTTCGCGCCATAGAGGTTGGTATAGGCATGCGCGGCGGACCACGGCGGCACGGTGGCGCCGTAGCGCGCGCTGTTGAGGGTCTCTTCGCCGGTGCCGGCGAGCGGCGACGTGACTGGAATCTCCGGCGGGGCGGTGTGCGCCCCGGCGCCGGGCGCCAGGTCGGCCAGTTGTTCGGGCGAGAGTTCTTCTGGCAGCGTGTCCCAGGTCAGTTGCTCTTCAACGCTGTAGGCGCGCAGTTTCGGCATGTCGCGCCAGTTGTCGATCGAGCCGGTCGGACACGGGGAAATGCAGGCCATGCACAGGTTGCACTTGTCGGCATCGACCACGTAGTTGCGTGAGTCGTGCGTGATCGCGCCCACCGGGCAGGTGGCTTCGCAGGTGTTGCAGCGGATGCAGATCTCGGGATCGATCAGGTGCTGCTTGATGACTTGAATTTCTGCCATGTCCATGGCGGTCTCCACAAATCAGAGGGCATCGCGGGCACTGCGCTCGAGCTTGCCAAGGCCCGTCGCGAACGCTCCCCTCTCCCGCGCAGTGGGAGAGGGGGGGGGAGAGGGCCGGAGCCTCAACGAAGTGCAACTCGTCGGTATGCCATCGCCTGCCCTCTCCCCCGGCCCCTCTCCCGCATGCGGGAGAGGGGAGCAAACCGGGAGCGGTTGGTAAGACCGTGAATCAGTTAAACCGCACGTACTCGAAATCCACCGGCTGGCGGTTGATGCCCATGACGGGCGGCGCGATCCAGTTGGCGAACTTGCCCGGCTCGACCACGCGGCCCATCAGGCTGGCGACGAAGGCGCGGTCGCCTTCGGTGGGCAGCCACTGGTCGCGGAAGTCGCGCCATTCGGCGTCGGAGATCACGCGGCCGTCGGGCGATACCTTCACGCCGGCGAGCGCGCCGATGTTGCGGTGGAACGCCTTGTGCGGCACCTTCAGCCGGAACGGGATCCCGGCCTTCTCGATCACCTTGTTCCAGCGCTCGACGCCGGCCATGCTGTCCTTGATGTAGTCGTCGCGCAGCACTTCGTTGAGCGCGTTGAGCATCGGCACTTCCTTCTCGGTCAGCTGGCCGTTCTGCGCCTGCAGGATGCGGTAGGTCTGGCCCTTGAGCACGTGGTCGTCCATGCGCTTGCCTTCTTCGTAGCGGCCCTTCAGGCCGGTGCTGTAGAAGGTGGCGGCGTTGCTCGACTCATCGGCGCCGAACAGGTCGATCGTGACGCTGTAGTGGAAGTTCAGGTAGCGCTGGATGGTCGGCAGGTCGATCACGCCGGCGGCACGCAGCTTCGCGGGATCGTCGGTCTTCAGCTCGTTCATCACCTGGCAGGTGCGCTGGATCACGCGCGACACGCCGCTCTCGCCGACGAACATGTGGTGCGCTTCCTCGGTCAGCATGAATTTGGTGGTCCGTGCCAGCGGGTCGAATGCGCTTTCCGCCAGCGCGCACAGCTGGAACTTGCCGTCGCGGTCGGTGAAGTAGGTGAACATGAAGAACGACAGCCAGTCGGGCGTCTGTTCGTTGAACGCCTGCAGGATGCGCGGGTTGTCCTGCTGGCCGCTGCGGCGCTCCAGCAGCGCCTCGCCTTCCTCGCGGCCGTCGCGGCCGAAGTACTTGTGCAGCAGGTACACCATGGCCCACAGGTGGCGGCCCTCTTCCACGTTCACCTGGAACAGGTTGCGCAGGTCATACATGCTGGGCGCGGTCAGGCCCAGGTGGCGCTGCTGCTCGACCGATGCCGGCTCGGTATCGCCCTGCGTCACGATGATGCGGCGCAGGTTGGCGCGATATTCCCCGGGAATGTCCTGCCACGCATCCTCGCCCTTGTGGTCGCCGAAGTGGATCTTGCGGTTGGCCTCGGCGGGGTTCAGGAAGATGCCCCAGCGGTAGTCCGGCATCTTGACGTGGCCGAAGTGGGCCCAGCCCTGCGGGTCGACGCTGATCGCGGTGCGCAGGTAGATGTCGTGCTGGTGCGAGCCTTCCGGGCCCATGTCGTTCCACCAGCTCAGGTAGTTGGGCTGCCATTGCTCGAGCGCGCGCTGCAGGGTGCGGTCTTCGCTCAGGTTGACGTTGTTGGGGATCTTGTCGCTGTAGTTGATGCCGGACATGGTGGTCTCCGTTATGCGGGCGATGCGGTATGCGTTCAGGGGTGGTCAGACCCGGTTCCAGTCGAAGGCGGCCTTGTCGCCCTTGCCGTAGACCTTGAGCGCACCCTTGTCGCCGACCGCGTTGGGGCGCTGGAAGATCCAGTTCTGCCACGCGGTCAGGCGGCCGAAGATGCGGGTGAACATGTTTTCCTGGCCGTTGAAGCGCAGGTTGGCTTCCATGCCGGTGAGCGCGTCGGGCGACATCGCCACGCGCTCTTCCAGCGCGATGCGGACTTCGTCGGTCCAGTCGATATCGTCGGGATTGGCGGTGACCAGGCCCAGCGCGTAGGCGGCATCGGCGTCGAGCGGCTGGCCGGCCCTGGCGCGCACGGCATCGAGCGCGGGCTGTTCGTCGTAGAAGCGGCGGCCGAGGCGGCTCTGGCCGGTCGCCATCGGGTACAGGCCGAAGTTGACGTCGGCCACGGTGATCTTTGGCGCGCGCACCGCGTCGTCGGGCAGCGCCAGGTGGTAGCTGCGGTCGCACGCCAGCGCCAGTTCCAGGAAGGTGCCGGCAAAGCAGGAGTCCGGCTCGATCAGCGCGAACAGGCTGCGCGACGACACGTCCAGGCGACTCAGCGTGCGGCGCAGCAGCCCGATGGTCTCGCGCACGAACCAGTGGTCCTTGTGCGCCAGCAGCGTGGCGTCGCTGGCCAGCACCGCGGCGGCATCGCCACCGGTCTTGATCAGCCAGGTGCCGATGTCGAGTTCATTGGTGCGCATCGACAGGATCGCGTCTTCCAGTTCGCGCGCCAGTTGCAGCGGGTACCAGTTGGCGCCGGCCCGCACGATTTCATCAATGTTCTGCGGCTGCGTGCCCGTCGGCGCCTTCACCGTGAAGGTAGCGGTGCGGCCGGCACGGTCGATTTCCACAGTCACGTGCGTATAGCGCAGCGCATCGGCTTCAATGGTGCGCTCGATCGGCGCGAGCGCGACGCCCTGCGCAGCGGCCGGCCGGTCGCTCTGCGCGGCCAGTGCCAGCGCGCGCTCCTGCACCTTCTGCGCGAACACCGCCGGCTTGGCAATATCGTCGACCAGGCGCCAGTCCTTGGCGCGCTGGCCGCGCACGCCTTCGGTGGTGGTGCAGAAGATGTCGGCGAGGTCATGGCGCACATGGCGCTTGTCGGTGACGCGGGTCAGGCCGCCGGTGCCCGGCAGCACACCCAGCAGCGGCACTTCCGGCAGGCTTACCGCCGACGAGCGGTCGTCGACCAGCAGGATCTCGTCGCAGGCCAGTGCCAGCTCATAGCCGCCGCCGGCGCAGGCGCCGTTGACCGCGGCCAGGAACTTCAGGCCGCTGTGCTGCGAGGAATCCTCGATGCCGTTGCGGGTCTCGTTGGTGAACTTGCAGAAGTTGACCTTCCAGGCGTGGCTGCTGACGCCGAGCATGAAAATGTTGGCGCCCGAGCAGAACACCTTGTCCTTGCCGCTGGTGACGACCACGGTGCGCACTTCGGGGTGCTCGAAGCGGATACGGTTGAGCGCGTCGTTCAGTTCGATGTCGACGCCGAGGTCATAGCTGTTGAGCTTGAGCTTGTAGCCGGGACGCAGGCCGGCGTTCTCGTCGATATCCACCGCCAGCGTGGCGACGGGGCCGTCGAAGGCCAGCTTCAGATGCTTGTATTGGGAAGGATCGGTCTGGTAGTCGACGCGGGGGGCGGTGGTCACGGCGGGGTCTCCTCTGCGAAACTGCACTATCGTGCATCAACGGGTATCGGCTTGAGACGAACTATAATTCATCAATCCGATTTTTATCAAGCACTATTGTGCAGATTACTCGAGACGTGACCGGCACTGCCCCCGTCGTGGGGTCATTGCGCCAGCGCCGTCACACCGGCATGCGCAACGCCTGCCGCACCAGCTGGCGCAGGACGGCAAAGGTGGCATCGAGCGGCTGCGCGCTGGTGTCCAGCGCAAACTCGGCCTTGGAATAGAAGGCGGCGCGGCCGTCCAGGATCTGGCGCAGGTCTTCCATGGCCTCCTTGCTGGCCGCCATCGGCCGGAAGTCGCCCTGCGCGCGCACCCGCTCCATATGCTGTTCGGGCTCGGCCTGGAGCCACACCGTGGTGCAGTGGGCCAGCAGAAGGTTGAAGGTGGCGGGGTCCGACACCAGGCCGCCGGGCGTGGCGATCACGGCCTCGGGATAGATCTGGATGGCCTCCTCCAGCGCGCGCCGCTCGTAGCGGCGATAGGCGTTCATGCCGTACAGGCCCTGGATCTCGGAGATGCTGCAGCCGGCGAATTTCTCGATCTCGCGACTCAGCTCCACGAACGGGAAATCCAGATCCTCGGCCAGCATCCCGCCCAGTGTGGTCTTGCCGGCGCCGCGCAGGCCGATCAGCGCCACGCGCGGACTGCGCGCGGCCTGGGCCGCATTCTCGCCGCCGGTGCCGAGCAGCTCGCCCACGGCAATGCGCACGCGCCGCAGCGTGGCTTCGTCGCGGTGTTCCAGCAGCTCGCGCAACAGGATCCATTCCGGCGACGAGGTAGTGACGTCGCCCAGCAGTCCCGCCAGCGAGCACTGCAGGGCCTCGGCCACGTGCTGCAGCACCAGGATGGAGGCATTGCCGCTGCCGTATTCGAGGTTGGCCAGATGCCGCTCGGAAACGCCGGCCGCCTGCGCGGCGGCCTTGCGGGTCAGGCCGCGGCAGGCCCGCTGCGCGCGCACGCGCTCGCCCAGGGACACCAGGAAAGGGTTCTTCTCCGCGGTGTTGGCGGCGGCGGCGCTTGAACCATCCTGCAGCTCCGCATCCGGGGTTAACCCAGATTCATGCAATATAGTGCTTGACATGATTTCCACGCGGCTCTATTTTTCATACATGCACAATAATGCATGATGCCAGTGAAGGCAACTGGCGTATCAGACGGAGCCCCTCTTTCCCATGTCACACACTGAATTCCGCAGCCAGGTCGCCCGGCTCACCGCGCAACTGGCAGGCCGCCCGCTCGACCCGGCGCTCGATGACTGGCTCAACGCCGAGCACGGCGCGGGCAGCCCCACCTACCAGCAACTGATGGCGTCATGCCAGGCCGGCGTGGCCGATGGCTGGCTGTGCAACCGCGCAGGCGGCGGCATCCGCTACGGCCGCATCTTCAAGCCCGCCGACGACCTGCACGGGTTTTCGGTCGACGTGGTCGACATGCACGACATCGCCGGACCGCACCATATTCATCCCGAGGGCGAGATCGACCTGATCATGCCGCTCGACCGGGACGCGCGTTTCGACGGCCGCCCCGCCGGCTGGCTGGTGTGCCCGCCGGGCAGCGCCCATCGCCCCACCGTCAGCAATGGCCGCGCGCTGGTGCTTTACCTGCTGCCGCAAGGCCGCATCGACTTCACCCGCTGAGGACTGCCATGACCGAACTGCTTTCCAACTATCTCGGCGGCGAATGGCAGGCCGGCAGCGGCAGCGGCACGCCCCTGTTCGATCCCGTGCTGGGCGATGAACTGGTGCGGGTCGATGCCAGCGGCCTGGACCTCGCCGCCGGCTTTGCCTTCGCGCGCGAACAGGGCGGCGCCGCGCTGCGGGCGCTGAGCTACCGCCAGCGTGCCGCGCTGCTGGGTGAAGTCGTCAAGGTGCTGCAGGCCAGCCGCGATGCCTATTACGAGATTGCCACCGCGAACAGCGGCACCGTGAAGAACGATTCCGCGGTCGATATCGATGGCGGCATCTTTACGCTGGGCACCTATGCGAAGCTGGGCGATACGCTTGGCGACCGCCACTACCTGCTCGACGGCGAGGCCGCTCGGCTGGGCAAGGATCCGCTGTTCCAGTCGCAGCACGTGCTGGTGCCCACGCGCGGCGTGGCGCTGTTTATCAACGCCTTCAACTTCCCGGGCTGGGGGCTGTGGGAAAAGGCGGCCCCGGCGCTGCTGGCCGGCGTGCCGGTGATCGTCAAACCCGCCACCGCCACGGCCTGGCTGACCCAGCGCATGGTGCGCGACGTGGTCGAGGCCGGCGTGCTGCCAGCGGGCGCGCTGTCGGTCATCTGCGGCAGCTCGGCGGGACTGCTGGACCAGCTGCAGCCGTTCGACGTGGTGTCTTTCACCGGCTCGGCCGATACCGCGGCGGTGATCCGCTCGCATCCAGCCATCGCGCAGCGCTCGGTGCGCGTGAATATCGAGGCGGACAGCATCAACAGCGCGCTGCTGCTGCCGCAGGCCGAGCCGGACACCGCCGCGTTCGACCTGCTGGTGAAGGAAGTGGTGCGCGAGATGACGGTCAAGTCCGGCCAGAAATGCACCGCGATCCGCCGCGTGTTCGTGCCCGCGGCACTCTACGGGCAGGCCGCCGAAGCGATCGGCGCGCGGCTGTCGAAAGTCACCGTCGGCAATCCGCGCCATGACGAGGTGCGCATGGGCGCGCTGGTCAGCCGCGCGCAGTTCGATGCGGTCACCGCAGGGCTTGCGGCGTTGCGCCAGCACGCACAGGTGCTGCATGACGGCACGCGCCAGCGGCTGGTCGACGCCGATCCGGCCGTGGCCTGCTGCATCGGGCCGACGCTGCTCGGCGTCAGCGATGCCGATGCGGCCGCGGTGGTGCATGACACCGAGGTGTTTGGCCCGGTCGCCACGCTGCTGCCCTATCGCGACACCCCGCATGCGCTCGCGCTGGTGCGCCGCGGCCAGGGCTCGCTGGTGGCTTCGCTCTATGGCAGCGACGCGGCCGCGCTCGGCGCTGCCGCGCTGGAACTGGCAGACAGCCATGGGCGCGTGCATGTGATATCGCCCGAGGTGGCGCAGCTGCACACCGGCCACGGCAACGTCATGCCGCAATCGCTGCACGGCGGCCCGGGCCGCGCCGGCGGCGGCGAAGAGCTGGGCGGCCTGCGCGCCCTGCACTTTTATCACCGCCGCAGCGCGATCCAGGCCAGCACCGCGGTGCTCGGCAGCCTGGCCTGACCGATCCGGCCCCCGCAATTTTTTCCCGCGTCGCCACATCCGCATGGCGGCGCGGCACACCGTACCTCAGCAACGGGGAGACAACCCATGCACGCCACGAACGCAGCGCCACCGGTCCGGCCACCCGGCACCCCCTTCAACTTTGCCGCGCACCTGCTCGACTGCAATGCCGCGCGCCCCGGCAAGGTGGCTTATCTCGACGACGATGGCCAGCTCAGCTATGGCGAACTCGAGCAGCGGGTGCGGCGCCTGGCCGCGGCGCTGCTCGGCGCCGGCATCCGCCGCGAAGAGCGCGTGCTGCTGTTGATGCACGACTGCACCGACTGGCCGGTATGCTTCCTTGGCGCGATGTACGCCGGCATCGTTCCGGTGGCCGTCAACACCTTGCTGACCGCCGACGACTACGCCTACATGCTGCAGCACAGCCGCGCCCAGGCGGTGCTGGTCTCGGCCGCGCTGCTGCCGGTATTGCAGGACGCGCTGGCGCGGCCCGGGCACGAGGTGCAGCAGGTGCTGGTGTCGCGTGCGCAAGCAGCCTTGCCCGATGGCATGGCGGCGCTGGAACCGGCGCTGGCCGCGCAGGCACCGCTGCCGGCGCCCGCCGCCACCGGCTGCGACGATCCCGGCTTCTGGCTCTATTCGTCGGGCTCGACCGGCCAGCCCAAGGGCGTGGTGCACAGCCACGCCAACCCCTACTGGACCGCGGCGCTCTATGCCGGGCCGGTGCTCGGCCTGAACGAGCAGGATGTGTGCTTCTCCGCGGCCAAGCTGTATTTCGCCTACGGGCTCGGCAACGGCCTCAGCTTTCCGCTCAGCGTCGGCGCCACGGTGGTGTTGATGGCCGAGCGCCCCACGCCCGATGCCACCTTCCGCCGCTGGCTGCAGCACCGGCCCACGGTGTTCTTCGGCGCGCCGACCGGCTATGCCGGCCTGCTCGCGTCGCCGGCGCTGCCGGCCCGCGCCGAGGTCGCGCTGCGGCTGTGCTCGTCGGCCGGCGAAGCGCTGCCGGCCGACCTCGGCGAGCGTTTCACCGCGCATTTCGGCTGCGAGATCATCGACGGCATCGGCTCCACCGAGATGCTGCATATCTTCCTGTCCAACCGCCCCGGCCAGGTGCGCTACGGCACCACAGGCTGGCCGGTGCCGGGCTACAGCGTCGAGCTGCGCGACGAAGACGGGCGTGCCGTGCCCGACGGCGAGATCGGCGACCTGTATATCCAGGGCCCCAGCGCCGCGATGATGTACTGGGCCAACCGCGAGAAATCGCGCGAGACCTTCCGCGGCGGCTGGACCAAGAGCGGCGACAAGTACGTGCGCAACCCCGACGGCAGCTACAGCTACGCCGGACGCAGCGACGACATGCTCAAGGTCAGCGGCATCTATGTGTCGCCGTTCGAGGTCGAGGCCACGCTGGTTCAGCACCCCGCGGTGCTGGAAGCCGCGGTGATTGGCGTGCCCGACCAGGACGGCCTGGTCAAGACCAAGGCCTTCGTGGTGCTGAAAGCGGGCGCGCAGTTGCGCGAGGACGAACTGAAGGCCTTCGTCAAGGAACGCCTGGCCGCCTGGAAGTACCCGCGCACGATCGCCTTCGTCGAGGCGCTGCCCAAGACCGCCACCGGCAAGATCCAGCGCTTCCTGCTGCGCGAACGAGAACTGCAGGCCGCCGCAGAGCGTGCCGCCGCGGTGGCGTGAGCGGCAACGCCGCCCTGCCGCACCCCCCAACCATCCGGAGACAAACCATGCGTCAGATCGATGTCCACCAGCTGGCCGACACGGCCGGCTTCAACCGCTTCCATGCGCTGATCCTGTTCTGGTGCGCGCTGATCATCATCTTCGACGGCTATGACCTGGCCGTGGCCGGCATCGCGCTGCCGTCGATCATGAAGGAGATGGGCGTGACCGCCACCAGCGCGGGCTTCATGGTCAGCTCGGCACTGTTCGGCATGATGTTCGGCGCGATCTTTCTCGGCACCGTGGCCGACCGCATCGGGCGCCGGCGCGCCATCGCCATCTGCGTGGCGCTGTTCAGCGTGTTCACCGCGGCGGCGGGCCTGACCAGCGATCCGGTCAGCTTCAGCGTCACGCGCTTCCTGGCGGGGCTGGGCATCGGCGGGGTGATGCCCAACGTGGTCGCGCAGATGACCGAGTATTCGCCGCGCAAGCTGCGCGGCACGCTGGTGACGCTGATGTTCAGCGGCTATTCGGTCGGCGGCATGCTCGCCGCGCTGCTGGGCAAGGGGCTGATCGAAAGCTACGGCTGGCAGTCGGTGTTCCTCGCCGCCGGCCTGCCGGTGGTGCTGATCCCGGTGGTGCTGCGCGCGCTGCCCGAGTCGATGCCTTACCTGATCCGCACCGGCCAGACCGCCGCGCTGCAGTCGGTGGTGTCGCGGCTGGCGCCGTCGCATCGCCCCCAGGCCGGCGATGTCTTCGTGCTCCCCGCCGACGACGGCGATGCCCGCGCGGCCGGCGGCACGCCGATCCGCCGCCTGTTCCAGGACGGGCGCGGCGTCAGCACGGTGATGTTCTGGGTCGCGTTCTTCATGTGCTTGTTCATGGTCTACGCGCTCAGTTCGTGGCTGACCAAGCTGATGGCGGGCGCGGGCTACAGCCTGGGCTCGGCGCTGACTTTCGTGCTGGTGCTGAATTTCGGCGCGATGCTGGGCGCGATCGGCGGCGGCTGGCTGGCCGACCGGCTGCCGATCAAGCACGTGCTGGTCGGCATGTATGCGCTGGCGGCGGTGTCGATCACGCTGCTGGGCTATCCGATGCCGAGCGCCGCGCTGTTCGTGGTGGTGGGCCTGGCGGGCGCGTCCACCATCGGCACGCAGATCGTCACCTATGCCTACGCGGGCCAGTTCTACCCGATCGCGGTGCGCGGTACCGGCATCGGCTGGGCCTCGGGCGTGGGCCGCAGCGGCGCCATCCTGGCACCGATCGTGATTGGCGTGCTGGTGGGGATGTCGCTGCCGCTGCAGCAGAATTTCATGGCAATGGCAATCCCGGCGGTGATCGCGGCAGGTGCGGTGTCGATGATCAACCACCGGCGCTCGGCCTCGGCGCAGGCCGAAGCGGGGGCGCCGGTGCGAGCGGTGGTAAAAGGAGCCTGAGGGAGCTCGACCGTCGCTTGCGTGCCCTCTCTCCCGCTTGCGGGAGAGAGGAGCAAACCGGCAGCGTACCGGGCTGCACGGCTTACTTGCCGCCCTTCACCGTCGTATAAGCCGTAATCAGATTCCGGTAGTCCGGGATATGGTTCGAGAACAGCGTGCCCAGCCCTTCGATGTCGTTGCGCCAGTCGCGATGCAGTTCGCAGGCCACGCCGAACCATGTCATCAGCTGCGCGCCGGCCTCGGACATCCGTCGCCAGGCCGAATCGCGCGTCAGTTCATTGAAGGTGCCCGAGGCATCGGTCACGACGAACACTTCAAAGCCTTCTTCAAGCGCCGACAGCGCCGGGAATGCCACGCATACCTCGGTGACCACGCCGGCGATCAGCAACTGCTTCTTGCCGGTGGCGCGCACGGCCGCGACGAAGTCCTCGTTGTCCCAGGCATTGATCTGGCCGGGGCGCGGAATGAACGGCGCATCCGGGAACATGGCCTTGAGTTCGGGCACCAGCGGCCCGTTGGGGCCGTCCTCGAAACTGGTGGTCAGCACCGTCGGCAGCTTGAAGTACTTGGCCAGGTCGGCCAGCGCCAGCACGTTGTTCTTGAACCGGTCGGGCTCGATGTCCCGCACCAGCGACAGCAGGCCGGCCTGGTGGTCGACCATCAGCACGGCTGCCTGGGTCTTGTCCAGGCGCTTGTAGGGCTTGCTCATGATGTGCTCCGATGGATGGAAGCGGTGCGGACGCACGCCGGCGCCGCGAGCCCGCCGCCATGGGGTGAGGCCGTTGCCGGCCGGTCGTCAGCGGCTGGAGTCCAGCACTTCGTTGTTCTTCTGCACGTCCTGCGCCTTCATGTAGCTCTCGATCAGCAACTGGTAAGCCGGGAAGATCCTGGTGTAGACCTCGGCCCATTGCTGAGCGTCCGGGCGGTTCCAGCTCTGCTGCAATTCCGAGGCCACGGCCGCGGTGTCCATCGGCACCACGCCGGCCTGGACGATGCGCGCCAGGGTAATCTCCTGCGCCATCTTGGAATAGGTGCCCGAGGCGTCCACCACCGCGAACACCTTGTAGCCGTCAGCCACCGCGCTGATCGACGGGAACGCCATGCATACGCTGGTGATGGTGCCGGCGATGATCAACGTCTTCTTGCCGGTTTCACGCACGGCGGCGACGAAGTCGGGGTTGTCCCAGGCGTTGATCTCGCCCTTGCGCGCGACGTATTTGGCATGCGGCGCGTTCTCGTGGATCTCGGGGATCAGCGGGCCGTTGGGGCCCTGCGGCACCGAAGCGGTGGTGATCACCGGCAGCTTGCACAGCGTCGCCATCCTGGCCAGCGCGGCGGCGCGCAGGCGCAGTTCGGGCATCGGCATGTCGCCCACGGTCTGGAACAGGCCACTCTGGTGGTCGATCAGCAGCATTGCCGTATCGGCGGGATCGATGGCCGGACGCTTGCCGTTGAAATTGGCGGGGGTAGTCATTGCGCATTCTCCTATGCGGTTGGCAAAACCGGCGGACCGGGCATCCGGAACCGACCGTGTTGCGAAAGCATAGGACTTGGCAAATACCGCCGGTAGGCCGGAAAATCCGCCTTCAGCGTCCTACTGGCAGGACGACAGGAGCCGCGCTTGCATCCGGACCTCAACGACCTGTACTACTTCGCGCAAGTGGTCGACCACCAGGGCTTTGCCCCGGCCGGCCGCGTGCTGGGCATCCCCAAGTCCAAGCTCAGCCGGCGCGTGGCCCTGCTGGAAGAGCGCCTGGGCGTGCGCCTGATCCAGCGCTCGACGCGGCGATTTTCCGTGACCGAGCTGGGACAGACCTATTACGGCCACTGCAAGGCCATGCTGGTCGAGGCCGAGGCCGCCGAGAGCGCGATCGAGCAAAGCCGCGCCGAGCCCAGCGGGCTGGTGCGCATGACCTGCCCGGTGGCCCTGCTGCATGCGCGCGTGGGCGAGATGGTGGCCGACTTCATGGCGGCCAATCCCAGGGTCATCGTGCACCTGGAGGCCACCAACCGGCGCGTCGACGTGGTGGCCGAGGGCATCGACCTGGCCGTGCGCGTGCGCGTGCCGCCGCTGGAAGACAGCGACCTGGTGATGCGCGTGCTGGCGCAGCGCGCCTGGTGCTTTGTCGCCAGCCCCGCGCTGCTGGCCGGCCACGGACCGCTGCTGGCGCCGGCGGACCTGAACGCCCTGCCCACGCTGGACCTGGGCCCGCCGCGCCCGTCGCACACCTGGTCGCTGTACGGGCCCGGCGGCGCCAGCGCCGACCTGCACCACAAGCCCCGGCTGGTCACCGACGACATGATCATGCTGCGCACCGCGGCGGTGGCCGGCGCCGGCGTCGTGCAGCTGCCGGTGATGATGATGACCGACGAGCTGCGCGCCGGCCGCCTGGTCAAGGTGCTGCCGGAATGGTCGGTCAAGGGCGGCGTGATCCACGCCGTGTTTCCGTCGCGGCGCGGGCTGCTGCCGTCGGTGCGCGAGCTGATCGATTTCCTGTCGCAGCGCTTCGCGCAGATCAACGAATCCTGAGCCCTGCATGACCGGCGTGGCGGGGAGCAGCGTCCGTCACGCGAACCGGCGCGCCTGTGGAAAGTGGTATCATGCCGGTTCTCATGCACGGATCGGCAGGGCCGACACCAGTGCGCCAGCCGCACACGGAACGACGGTTTCACCGGAAGCGCTCCGTGCCGTGTCATCCGCGGCGGCATGGCGGGCGCACCCCCGATGCATCCATGGGCCGAAGCGCCCACCACCCATCCGACCGGCGGCTATTCCGCTCCGCGACGATCGCCCGGACCACCGGCGCATCGGCTCGCGCAGGCACGGTCCACTTCACGCCAGCTGCAACGCCCGCGCCCCGCAGGTATGGCGCTGGCCCATCGCAACGGCTGACGGCCGCCACCGCACCGCGGGTTGCATCGGATGCCGACGCAACGCGCCAGCTTCGGCCGCGCCATGAACAGGTAAGCCATTGAATCGAGTCAATCCCATCCGACACAACCCTTATACCGTTTCCGTCTATCCGATCGAGCAGGAACCCGGCCTCTGGTTCGCGACCTACATGATTGCGGAATACCGCAATGGCGCCGAACGCATCGTCGCCAACGTCGCCATGCGCCACGACACGCACCGCTCCGAAGCGCGCGCCAGGCGCGCCGCCCGCCGCGCCGGCGAACAGGCCGCGGCGCGCCTGCGCCAGCAATAAGCCGCGCCGGCGCGTGCCATCCGCCACACCGAATTTCTAGATCAAGGAGAACCGATCATGTCCGTCATCGAAGAATGGGAAGCCCTGCACCTGACGCCCGAGGGCTGGCAGCCCGGCAGCTACCGGCATGCGCCGTGGCAGGCCGTGGAAGTGGCTGCGCCCGCGACCGGCGTGCTGACCGTCAGGCGCCACGTGACCGCCACCTACTGCGGTCCGTCGCGCGCGGTGGAAGACCGCACCCCGCAGACCACGGACATGGCACTGATCGAAGCGCTGCTGGAGCGCCACGGCAACCCTGTGTTCCAGATCTGATTGCCTGCGCGCAGGACCCGGCGCGTCAGCCCAGCACGCGCACATGCGGCCGGGCGGTCCTGAGCCCGGCGCCGACGGTGCGCAACTCGCCGTCCCATGGGGCGGCGGCCAGGTCCAGTACGTAGTCGCCCTCGCGCGCCTTGTCGTGCAACTGGTCACGCACCACCTGGCCGATGGCGACGCGGCACAAGGCCTCGCCACTGCTGGCGAGCTGGCCGCGCAAGGCGGCCGGATCGGCCAGCACGCCGAACGAACGCCGCCCCACGCCGACGAAGCTGGTGAACAGCACGCCGGTGGGGCGCTCGGCATCGATAAAGCAGACGGCCACGTGGTAGGTAGTGCCTTTGCCCTCGCCGGGCAGCGTGCACAGAAAACCGGATGATCCCGTACGCATGTCCATGAACGGACTCCTTGCAGTCTGACGGAGGACGCCGCACGCCTTGGCTGTGCCGCAACGGGCCAATGCTGGCGACTACGAAGGTACCCGCCCGGAAAGTTCAGCCCTGCAATCCGGCCAGCGCTACCGATACCCCCGGCACGGTGCCATTTATGATGTCCTCGGCATAGCGCAGTGCGCCGCGGCGCGCGCCGCCCACATTGTCCCAGGGCGCGGCCTGCAGGCGGAACGTGCGCGCCTGGCCATCTTCGGGCGACTGGCCGGCCAGGCAGATCACCACCGCGGCATCGAAAGAACGGTCGGGCCGCGGTTCGGGCCACACGCGCGCGGCGGCATGCCTGTACACCAGGGGATAAAGGTCATATCCCTTGTAAGTCGCAGCCGGATGGGTATCCATGGCAGCCTCCGCCATTTAGTGGTCTTGCCCCCACTCTACCCTTGTTGTCGCGTCCGCAGTGGCTTTATTTCCGTTTTGCCAGACTTCTCCACGCACGACAGCCGGGCGGGAGGCAAGTTGTAACAACGGTTGGCAAACCTCCGGCGCCTGATTGCACGCTGACCGGCCAGGTAACCGCCCATGCCGGGGCACGATTGCCTGGCGGTCCTGGCACGGGATCGCCTCAATGCGTCAGCAACTGCGCAGCCTCGTGATAGGCATAGCCGAGATCGTGAGCAACCTCCTTGCAGGTCACCTTGCCGAACGCCACGTTCAGACCATTGGCAAGGTGCGGGTTGTCCGCCAATGCGGTCTTCCAGCCTTTGTCAGCGATCTGCAGGGCGAACGGCAACGTGGCGTTATTGAGCGCATAGGTCGATGTACGCGGCACCGCCCCCGGCATATTGGCAACGCAATAGTGCAACACGCTGCCGACCAGATAGGTGGGATCAGCGTGGGTCGTCGCCCTGGCGGTCTCGCAGCAGCCGCCCTGATCGATCGCCACATCGACGATGACCGAACCCGGCTTCATCGCATCCACCATGCCGGCGCTCACCAGCTTGGGCGCGGCGGCGCCCGGTATCAGCACGCCACCGATGACGAGATCGGCCGACAGTACGTGGCGCTCCAGGTTGTCCTGGTTGGAGTAGACCGTCGTCACGCGGGCGCCCAGCAAGCGGTCCATGCGCCGCAGCACATCGATATTGCGGTCGATCACCACCACCTGGGCGCCGGTGCCCACGGCGATCTGCGCCGCGTTGCTGCCAACCACGCCCCCGCCGAGAATGACGATCTTGGCCGGCTCCACGCCCGCCACGCCGCCCAGAAGGACGCCCATGCCGCCGCGCGCCTTCTCCAGGCAGTGCGCCCCGGCCTGCACCGACATGCGGCCAGCAACCTCCGACATCGGCGCCAGCAGCGGCAGGCCGCCACCGGCCTGGGTCACGGTCTCGTAGGCAATGCAGACCGCACCGCTGCGGACGAGATCGGCACACTGTTCCGGGTCTGGCGCGAGGTGCAGGTAGGTATAGAGGATCTGCCCCTCCCGCAGCATGGCACGCTCACCGGCCTGAGGCTCCTTTACCTTGATGATCATCTCGGCCTTGGCGAAGACCTCCTCCGCCGACTCGGCAATGGTCGCGCCGGCCTTGCGATAGTCGGCATCGCTGGCGCCAATGCCGGCGCCGGCAGCCGTCTGCACCAGCACCTCGTGGCCGTGTGCCGCCATCTCCCGCACGGACGACGGCGTCAGGCCGACGCGATACTCATGGTTCTTGATTTCCTTCGGAACTCCGATCCTCATGGCTGTCTCCTTCTTTAGTGGTGTATGAATCCGGTACGATGGCGCCGCCTTACCAGGGCAGCGAGTAGGTCTTGGTATTGCAGAAGCTTTTCATCGCCTCGAGCACGCCCTCCTTGTAGCCCAGTCCCGAGTCCTTGATGCCGCCGAACGGCGTCATCTCGAGCCGATAGCCAGGGACTTCGCGGACATTGACCGTCCCGACGTGCAATTCGCGGATAAAACGGGTGATGTAGTCGAGCCGGTTGGTGCAGACCGACGACGAAAGCCCGTAGGCCGTGCCGTTGGAGATGCGGATGGCGTGGTCGATATCCTTGAAGCGGATCACCGGCGAGACCGGCCCGAAGGTCTCCTCCCTGACAACGGTCATCTCCGGGTCCACGTGGTCGAGAACGGTAGGTGCGTACAGTGCCCCGTCGCGCTTGTGGCCGGCCAGCAGGCGGGCGCCGCCGGCGATGGCGGCGTTCACCACGGACTCGAACTGGATGGCTGCGGCCTCGTCGATGACCGTGCCCATGTCCGTGGCAGGATCGAGCGGATCGCCATACTTCACGGCCTGCGTCCTGGCCACCAGCAACTCGACAAAGCGGTCGGCCACGGATTCCTGCACCAGCATCCGCTTTACCGCCGTGCAGCGTTGGCCCGAGTTCTTGTACGAGCCGCCCGCGGCCAGCGTGGCGGCTTCCTCCAGGTCGGCGTCTTCCATCACGATGATCGGATCATTGCCGCCCAGTTCCAGTACCTGGCGCTTGTACGCAGCCTTGGCCGCGATGTACTTGCCGATCGGCACGCCGCCGGTGAAGGTGACGAGATCCACGTGTGGGCTGGTCAGCAATTCGTCGGCGATCTCGCGCGGGTCGCCGGTGACGACCGACAGCATCTGCGGCGGCAGGCCGGCCTCATAGAGGATGTCGGCGAGCGCGAAGGCGGCCAGCGGCGTTTTCTCGCTCGGCTTGAGGACGATGCGGTTGTTGGTGGCCACCGCCGGCGCCACCTTGTGGATCACCTGGTTGAGCGGGTGATTGAACGGCGTGATGGCCGAGATCGCGCCCAGCAGGGGTTCCTTGAGCGTATAGACCTTGCGGCTCTTGCCATGGGGGGTCAGGTCGCAGGAGAAAACCTGGCCGTCGTCCACCAGTGCCTGGTTGGCGGCGAACAGCAGCACGTCGGAGGCGCGGCCGACCTCATAGAGCGTGTCCTTGAGCGACAAACCCGATTCCAGCGTGATCAGCGTCGCCATCTCTTCCTTGCGCTGCGCGATGAGCTCGCCGGCGCGCATCAGGATGCGGTAGCGGTCGTAGCGGGTCAGGGTCGAACGGTACTGATGGGCGATGCGCAGCGCGCGGCGCACGTCTTCGAGATCGGCTTTCGGCACCGTGGCGATCACTTCCCCGGTGTAGGGATAGGTCACCTCGATCACGCGGTCGCGATAGACCTTTTCGCCGGCAATGCGCAGCGCTTCGTGGCGGATGCCGGTGGCGGCTGGTGTATGCATGAGTGTCTCCTCTTGGTTTCGTTCGGCGGGCGCGACTGTCCCCCCGCCCCTGCGCGGGGGCGCGTCAGGACAGCAAGCAGGTAATCCGGAAGGCGCCGTCAGGCGGCGTGATTCAGCGCGAGGTCGAGCGCGTCGAAGTTGCGCAGGCGCCGGTCCGGATTCAACCCGACCATCGCGCGGTTGCAGATCAAGGGTACGACCTGCTCCGACACCCCGCCGTGGGAGCGCAGCGGTGCGTCCAGGCCGGACAGGTCGTGCCTGGACTTCGATGTGCCGATCACGACGTTCTGGCACGAGACCGCGACGATGTCGCCGATGCGGTCGGGCGGCAGTCCGAAGCGCTCCGCTGCCTGCTGGCGTGTCAGTACGCTGTCCATGCCTTCGATGTCGGCGATGCGCGGAATCCAGCGGGCCGCGCTCTCGGCATCGGGCGTATAAATGGTTGCAAACGAGCCCAGCGCGCCGTGATGAACCACATAGGGGTCGGTAATGGGCAGGATGACGCGGGCCGCCCCCTCGCCGTACCAGGCGTCAAGCTGATCCTGCAGGTAAATGACGTTGGGCTCGCCCGTAGCGCCGTGCTTGTCGTTCATGCCGTGGTCGGCGGTCAGCACGATCGTGGCGCCCATGGCATCGAGCCGGCTCAAGTAGCCATCCATCATCCGGTAGAAGGCGTTGGCGGCCTCGCTGCCCGGCGCAGCCTTGTGCTGCACGTAGTCCGTGGTGGACAGATACATGAGGTCAGGCCGCTCGCGCTCCATCAGCCTGACGCCGGCGGCAAAGACAAACTCGGACAGCTCCGCACTGTAGACCGACGGCACCGGCATGCCCACCATCTCGACGACGCCGGTGATGCCGTGTTCCGCCAGCGTGACCTGGTCGGCCTTCTCCGACGAGAAACAGATGCCGCGCATGCCGTGGCCGAGCAGCTTGCGCAGCTTGTCCTTCGCGGTGACCACCGCCACCTTGGCCCCGGCGTCTGCAAAGGCAGCAAGCACGGTGCCGGCGCGCAGGTACTTCGGGTCATTCATCATCACTTCGGCGCCGAGCTCGCGGTCGAAGAAATAGTTGCCGCAGATGCCGTGGACCGACGGCGGCACACCGGTGACGATGGACAGGTTGTTGGGGTTGGTGAACGAGGGGATCACGCAGTCGCCCAGCAGGCTCGTGCCGCGCTGCATGACGCTGCGCAGGAAAGGCGCCACGCCCGCCTTGGTGGCCGCTTGCAGGTATTCCGGCGCGCAGCCGTCCACGCACACCACGACCACCGGGCGGTCCATCCAGCGGTAGGTCCTGCCGTTGACTTCAATCCTTTCTGCCTTGGTCGTTCCCATTTTCAATCCCCTTGGTAATGAGCGTCAGCTCATGGTTCTTTGCTACTGCCTAAATGCACCCTGCGGTGCGCCTTGAGCATGCGTACACGGCTGGCGGCCACGTGCGCGCGCAGCGCGGCGCCGGCGCGGCGGGCATCGCCCGACACGATCGCATCGACGATCGCGCGGTGTTCGTCGGCGGATACATCGAGTCCCCCGCCCTGGGTCAACGCCTGCATGCGGAACAGGTGCAACTCCTTCACCAGGCGCCGGTAAGTCTCGGTCAGCTTGCGGCTGCCCGCGTGTTCCAGCAGCAGTTCGTGGAAGCGCAGGTTCAACGATGCGTATTCGGCCGCTTCCTTCTTGCTGGCAGCCTCCTCCATGGCGCCCACCAACTGGTTCAGTTCGGCCCCCAGCGTTGCGTTGACGCGCTGCGCCACGCGCTTGCCGATGATTTCCTCGAGGGCTTCACGCAATTCGTAGATTTCATCGGCCTCCTCAACCGAAATCTCGCGCACGAACACGCCGCGGTTCTTCTCGTTGCGGGCCAGCCCGGCTTCCTCCAGCGCCCGCAGCGCTTCGCGGATCGGCCCCCGGCTGGTGCCAAAGCGGGCAGCAATGTCGCTTTCATTGATGCGCGTTCCCGGCGGCAGTGCGCCGGTCATGATCAGGCGTTCGATTTCCTCCTGCACCAGCATCGGCAGCGAGCTTGAACGCAACAGTTGGATGGCATCGGTCATTCCCATAGCTCCATTAAAGTTCCCGAACTGTAAATTGTCAACAGTTTTCAATCTTCAGTTGACAGTCTTCAACCTACGTTCTACATTGATTCCATCTTACCGCAGGGGTGCGCTACGACACACCGCGGCAGGGCAGCAGGACAGACGACAGATCTGCTAACAGGAGACAAAGCATGAAGAATTCCCTTGCCATGGCGCTCTGCGCCTCCGCGCTGGCATTCACCACGGCCATCGCGGCTGCACAGCAAAAGACCACGCTGACGGTCTACACGGCGCTGGAGACAGACGCCATGAAGCTCTACAAGGACGGCTTCGAGAAGGCCAACCCCGATATCGAGGTGCGCTGGGTGCGAGATTCCACCGGCATCGTGACCGCGCGCCTGCTAGCCGAAAAGGCCAACCCGCAGGCCGACGTGGTCGCCGGGCTGGCGGCCAGCAGCCTGGTGCTGCTGTCGCAGGAAGGCATGCTCCAGGGCTACGAGCCCAAGGGCTTCCAGCAACTGAGCCCGAACTATTCCGATCCTGCCCGGCCGCCCCAGTGGGTCGGCATGGACGTATGGGCCGCCACCATCTGCTTCAACCGGGTGGAGGCGCAGAAGCTGGGCCTGCCCAGGCCGGAGAGCTGGAAGGACCTGGCCAAGCCCATCTACAAGGGCCGCATCACGATGCCGCACCCGGCTTCCAGCGGCACCGGCTATCTCGATGTGGCGGCCTGGCTGCAGATGTGGGGCGAGGCCGATGGCTGGAAATACATGGACGGCCTGCACGAGAACATCGCCCAGTATGTGCACTCCGGCTCCAAGCCGTGCAAGCAGGCTGCCACCGGCGAATTCCCGATCGGCATCTCGTTCGAATTCCGGGGCCACCAGGTGCGCAAGGCCGGTGCGCCGGTCGACCTGATCTTCCCCGCCGAAGGCCTGGGCTGGGACATCGAGGCTACCAGCATCATGAAGACGACCAGGAAGATGGCGGAGGCGAAGCGCTTCGCCGACTGGATGGCCAGTCGCGACGCGAACCAGATCAGCGCCAACTGGTGGGCCGTGGTGGCCTACCCCGGGGTGGCCAAGCCGCTCGACGGCATTCCCCCGAATTATGAGAGCCGCTTCGCTCGCAATGACTTCCAGTGGGCCGCCAGGAATCGCTCCCGCATTCTTGCCGAGTGGAGCAAGCGCTACGACAGCAAGGCCGAAGCCAAGTAAGCCTGGCCCCCGGGGCGCAAGCCGCCCCGCCTTCCACCACCATCGTGGCCATCACCACATTGCGGGGACACCCATGGAAATGACCAGCGCCAAGTTCGTCGCCACGCGCGCCGGCAGCGTGCCCGCCCTCGAGATCCGGGGCGTGCGCAAGGAATTCGAATCGTTCAGCGCCCTGCGGCATATCGACCTGACCGTCTACCAGGGCGAGATGCTGTGCTTCCTCGGCCCGTCGGGCTGCGGCAAGACCACGCTGCTGCGCATCATCGCCGGACTGGAGAAGCAGACCGCCGGCACCATCCTCCAGAGCGGGCGCGACATTTCCGCCCTGCCTCCCGCCAGGCGCGACTACGGCATCGTGTTCCAGTCGTACGCCCTGTTCCCCAACCTCACGATCGCCGATAACGTGGCCTACGGCCTCGCGAATCGCCGCGCCAGCCGGGCCGAGACCGCGCAGCGGGTGCAGGAACTGCTCGACCTGGTGGGCCTGCCGACCTCCGGACGCAAGTATCCCAGCCAGCTGTCGGGCGGCCAGCAGCAGCGCGTCGCGCTGGCACGGGCGCTTGCAACACGGCCCGGCCTGCTGCTGCTGGACGAACCGCTGTCGGCGCTCGATGCCCTCGAACGCGTGCGCCTGCGCGGCGAGATCCGGCGCCTGCAGCAGCAGGTGGGCGTGACCACCATCATGGTCACGCACGACCAGGAAGAAGCGCTGTCCATGGCCGACCGGATCGTCGTCATGAACCACGGCGTGATCGAGCAGGTCGGCTCGCCGCTGGAGGTATACGAAAGCCCGGCCACGCCGTTCGTGGCGGACTTCGTCGGGCGCGTGAACGTGCTGTCCGGCACGGCGCTGGGTGGGCGGCGCTACCGCGTGGGCACGCTGGAGCTGACCTGCGAAGGCTGCAGCCGCGAGTTCGAGCCCGGCACGCCGGTCAATCTATATCTTCGCCCCGAAGACCGCCACATCGGCCAGTTCAGCCCTGACACGCCCAACCAGCTGACCGTCAACATCGAAAAGGTCGAGTTCCTCGGGGACACCTGCATGGCCGAAGCGAGCTGCGAGCAATTGCGGGAACAGTCGCTCAGCCTTCAGTTCACCCTCGACCAGTTCCACGATCACGGTATCCGCGCCGGCCAGCCCCTGCGCATTGCGCTGCGCGCCAGCCGCATCCAGGCCTTCGCCGCAACCGGAGCAGGACGATGAAAGAGATCGCGCTTTCCCAACCGCCAGAAGCCACGCATGCGGGCTGGCTGGCCAGCCGGAACTGGGACGAAATCATCGCCCGCGCGGTGCTGGCCTGCGTGCTGGCCGCGCTGTTCCTCTTCCTGCTGGCGCCGATGTGCGCCATCCTGGCTAATGCCGTGCTCGATCATGACGGCCATTTTGTCGGGCTGGCCCACTTCGCCGCCTACATCAAGACGCCGGCGCTGATGCAGTCGGCCCGCAACTCGGTGATGCTGGCAGGCAGCGTGGTCGGCATCTCGGTACCACTGGCCTTCGTCTTCGCCTATGCGCTGACGCGCAGCACCCTGCCCGCGCCCCTGAAGGCAGTCTTCCGGCTGGTGGCACTGATTCCGCTGCTGGCGCCGTCGCTGCTTTCCGCCATCTCGTTCGTGCAGTGGTTCGGCAACCAGGGCGTGCTCAAGCCGCTGCTGGGCGGGGCCTCGATCTATGGCGCGCCGGGCATCATCATCGCGGAGGTTTACAACACCTTCCCCCATGCATTGATGATCCTCGTCACGGCGCTGTCGCTGGCTGACGGCCGCCTCTACGAGGCCGCCAGCGCCCTCGGCGCCAGCACCTCGCGCAAGTTCTTCACCGTGACGCTGCCCTCCTGCAAGTACGGGCTGATCAGCGCGGCGACGGTGACCTTCACCTATGTCATCTCCGACTTCGGCGCGCCCAAGGTGATCGGCGGCGACTTCAACGTGCTGTCCATCGACGTCTTCAAGCAGGTCATCGGCCAGCACAATTTTTCGATGGGCGCGGTGGTGGGCATGCTGCTGCTGATCCCGTCCGTACTCTCCTTCATGATCGATACAGTGGTGCGCCGCAAGCTGCGCGCCCAGCTCACAGCGCGTTCGGTGCCCTATGCGCCCAAGCCCAATGCCTGGGTCAACGCGCTGCTGGGCGGCTACTGCGCGTTGATCTGCGCCCTGCTGCTGGCCGTGGTCGGGATGGCGGTCTATACCTCGCTGATCAAGCTGTGGCCATACGACCTGACGCTCGGCCTGCAGAACTACCGCATCGTGCTGTTCGAGAGCGACATGGCGGGCGCCTACAAGAACAGCCTGGTGCTGGCAGGCGTCACGGCGCTGAGCGGCTCGCTCATCGTCTTCACGGGGGCCTACCTGATCGAGAAGACCCGCAACCTCGGGCTGATGCGGCCGGTCATGCATTTCCTGGCGGTGCTGTCGATGGCCGTCCCCGGCCTGGTGCTTGGCCTGGGCTACGTGATCTTCTTCAACCACCCGGCGAACCCGCTCAACTTCCTTTACAACACGATGATCCTGGTGATCCAGTCGACCATCATCCATTACTACACCTCCAGCCACCTGACGGCCATCACCGCGCTCAAGCAGATCGACAACGAGTTCGAGGCGGTGTCGGCCTCGCTCAAGGTGCCGCAGTGGCGCACCTTCCTGCGGGTCACGCTGCCGGTATGCCTGCCGGCGGTGCTGGACATCGCCCGGTATTACTTCGTGGTGTCGATGGCCACCCTGTCCTGCGTGATCTTTCTCTATACCCCGGAAACCATCCTCGCCTCCGTCGCCATCATGCACATGGACGATGCCGGCGACATCGGCCCCGCAGCGGCCCTGGCCAGCCTGATCGTGCTGACGTCCACCGCCATCTGCCTGGTCTACGCCCTTTGCACCCGCGTGCTGCTGCGACGCACGCAGGCCTGGCGTGACCTGGCCCGCCGCTGAGCCCCTCTTTTCGACATCTTTCCGACAGACCAACACCCGACATCAGGAGACACCCATGACCGCCGCGCCCTACCCTATCCTGCTGACCCCCGGCCCCCTCACCACCTCGGACCGCACCCGCGCGGCCATGCTGCGCGACTGGGGCTCGTGGGACACTGACTTCAACGCCATTACCGCCCGCATCCGCGAGCAGGTGCTGGCGATCGTGCACGGCACAGGCACGCACGAATGCGTGCCCCTGCAAGGCAGCGGCACCTTTTCCGTGGAAGCCGCCATCGGCACGCTGGTGCCGCGCGACGGCCATGTGCTGGTGCCGGTGAACGGCGCCTACTGCCAGCGCATCGCCAGGATCTGCAAGACCATTGGCCGGCGCCTGTCCACCATCGAATATGCGGAGGACCGGCCAATGCGGGCCTCGGACATCGACCGCCTGCTGGCGGCGGACCCCTCCATCACCCACGTCGCCGTGGTCCACTGCGAAACCGGCACCGGCGTGCTCAATCCGCTGGACGAGATCGCCCAAGTGGTGGCCCGGCATGGGCGCGGACTGATCGTCGATGCCATGAGCTCATTCGGCGCGATCGACATCGACGCTCGCACCACCCCGTTCGACGCCGTTATTGCCGCCTCCGGCAAATGCCTGGAAGGGGTGCCCGGCATGGGCTTCGTGATCGCCCGGCGTACCGCGCTGGAACGCTGCGAAGGCAACAGTCCCTCCCTTTCACTCGACCTCTATGACCAGTGGAAATACATGGAGCGAACCACGCAGTGGCGCTTCACGCCACCGACGCATGTGGTCGCGGCGCTTGACCAGGCGCTCCAGCAATATGTGGAAGAAGGCGGACTCCCCGCACGCGGCGCGCGCTACACGCGCAACTGCGCGCTGCTGGTGGCCGGCATGGAAGCGCTCGGCCTGAAGCCCTACCTGGAGCGCAAGGTGCAGGCGCCGATCATCGTCACCTTCCACGCACCAGCCGACCCCCGCTACGACTTCAAGACCTTCTACCAGGCTGTCAAGCAGCGCGGCTACATCCTGTATCCGGGCAAGCTGACCGAGATCGACACCTTCCGGGTGGGATGCATCGGCCATTTCGGCGACGCCGGCATCCCCGGCGCGGTGAAAGCCATCGGCGAAGTCCTGGCCGGGATGGGCGTCGAGATCGGCGCATCCGTCGCCGCCTGAGACCGGGTTCGGGACCGTTGATATGAGCCTCACCCCCGTGCAACCCAGCATCTGACAGGCACGCTCGCGGATGAGCGTCCGCGAGCGTGCGCTGCGTGGCGCTCAGCAGCCGATTCGTCCTGAACGGAACGCGCCTGCGCGAGCGCTCGCTCGCTCAACGGAAACAAAAAAGCTCCGCGCTGGCGGAGCTTCCTTTCCCGGACTGGCGCTGCGGCGCCAGCGGAATTCAGGTCGGTGCGATTCAGATCGGCTCGATCTTGGTCGCGGCCGGGCCCTTCTGGCCGACGCCGGCAACGTAACGCACCTTCTGGCCTTCTGCCAGCGACTTGAAGCCGCTGCCCTGGATTTCGGAGAAATGCGCGAACAGGTCGTTGCCGCCTGCATCAGGCGTAATGAAGCCAAAACCCTTCGAATCGTTAAACCACTTGACGGTACCGGTTTCCATGTTGGATTCCTCAATAAGTTCCTTCTCACCGGTAAAAGCGCCGGCAAGGCATGACGATCAAGGAAGACACAAGGAGAAAAAGTGGCGCCGTACGGGCAAGCACCTGGACTTCGAGGCTGCGGCTTGAAAGATCCTGCATCGACCCTTATACAGGCCACCCCCCGCCAAGTCAACGAACTTCTACGGATCGCTGCGGAATCGTGCGCAGAGTGCGGCTCGCGGGTCTTCGCGTCCTGCACGCGGCAGGCATGCTACAGTGGCCCATCGAAGGGAACACCACGGATGACACTCTGCACTGCCTGCCAGTCCATCGAACGCCATGTGCGCGGCGCCCCCGGGCATGCCGCGCTGCGCATCACCGACACCCGACGCATCAAGCCGCCGCGCTCGGCGGCCGTCACCATCAGCAGCTTCGTCTGCCAGGATTGCGGTGCCGCATGGACCTACCGCGACCAGAAGAGCGGCCCCGAACAAGGGTGGGACCTGCCAACGCCGCCGCAGTAGACCAACCCGCGGCGCCAACGAAAAACCCCGGACCGGGGTCCGGGGTCTTGCTCACGGCCGGCCCGCAACGCGGAGCCGACTGCGCTCAGGCTGCCACCGAGGCCAGCGCGGCGTTCAGGGTCTGGCTCGGGCGCATTGCGGCGCTGAGCTTGGCGGCGTCCGGCTGGTAGTAGCCGCCGATGTCCACCGGCTGGCCCTGCACCGCGGCCAGTTCGCCGACGATCTCCTGCTCGTTGTCGGTCAGGGTCTTGGCCAGCGGAGCGAACCTGGCGGCCAGTTCCGCGTCGTCCGACTGCGCGGCCAGTTCCTGGGCCCAGTACATCGCCAGGTAGAACTGGCTGCCACGGTTGTCCAGCTCGCCGGTCCTGGGCGAAGGGCTCTTGTTGTTGTCGAGCAGCTTGCCGGTAGCGGCATCCAGCGTCTTGGCCAGGATCTTGGCGCGGGCATTGCCGGTCTTGATGCCGACGTCTTCCAGCGATACCGCCAGCGCCAGGAACTCGCCCAGCGAATCCCAGCGCAGGTGGTTTTCTTCCACCAGCTGCTTGACGTGCTTGGGCGCCGAACCACCCGCGCCGGTTTCATACATGCCGCCACCGGCCATCAGCGGCACGATCGACAGCATCTTGGCGCTGGTGCCCAGTTCCATGATCGGGAACAGGTCGGTCAGGTAGTCGCGCAGGATGTTGCCGGTCACCGAGATGGTGTCCAGGCCGCGGATCACGCGCTCCAGCGTGTAGCGCATGGCGCGCACCTGCGACATGATCTGGATGTCCAGGCCACTGGTGTCGTAGTCCTTCAGGTAGGTCTCGACCTTCTTGATCAGCTCGGCTTCGTGCGGACGGTACGGGTCCAGCCAGAACACCGCCGGCATGCCCGAGTTGCGCGCGCGCGTGACGGCGAGCTTGACCCAGTCGCGGATCGGCGCGTCCTTGACCTGGCACATGCGCCAGATGTCGCCCGCTTCCACGTTCTGCGTCAGCAGCACTTCACCGGTGGCCAGGTCGACGATGTTGGCGACGCCGTCTTCGGCGATCTCGAAGGTCTTGTCGTGCGAGCCGTATTCCTCGGCCTTCTGCGCCATCAGGCCGACGTTGGGCACGGTGCCCATGGTGGTCGGGTCGAAGTTGCCGTTGGTCTTGCAGAAGTTGATGATCTCCTGGTAGATGCGGGCAAAGGTGCTTTCCGGGATCACCGCCTTGGTGTCCTTCGGACGGCCGTCGGCACCCCACATCTTGCCGCCGATGCGGATCATGGCCGGCATCGAGGCATCGACGATCACGTCGTTGGGTGCGTGCAGGTTGGAGATGCCCTTGGCCGAATCGACCATCGCCAGTTCCGGGCGATGCTCGTGGCAGGCGTGCAGGTCGCGGATGATCTCTTCGCGCTTGGAGCTGGGCAGCGACTCGATCTTCTCGTACAGGTTGACCAGGCCGTTGTTGACGTTGACGCCCAGTTCGTCGAACAGCGCGCCGTGCTTGGCGAAGGCTTCCTTGTAGAAGATCTTGACGGCGTGGCCGAACACGATCGGGTGCGACACCTTCATCATGGTCGCCTTGACGTGCAGCGACAGCATCACGCCGGTCTTGCGCGCGTCTTCGAACTGCTCTTCATAGAAGGCGCACAGGGCCTTCTTGCTCATGAACATGCTGTCGATGATCTCGCCGTCCTGCAGCGACACCTTGGGCTTGAGCACGATGGTCTTGCCGCTCTTGGTGATCAGTTCCATCTTGACGTCGCGCGCCCGGTCCAGCGTCATCGACTTTTCGCCGTGGTAGAAGTCGCCGTGCTTCATGTGGGCCACGTGCGTGCGCGATGCCATGCTCCACTCGCCCATGCTGTGCGGGTGCTTGCGCGCGTAGTTCTTGACCGCGGCCGGGGCGCGGCGGTCGGAGTTGCCCTCGCGCAGGACCGGGTTCACGGCCGAGCCCAGGCACTTGGAATAGCGCTTCTGGATCGCCTTTTCTTCGTCGGTCTTGGGGTCTTCCGGATAGTCGGGCACCTTGTAGCCCTTGCCCTGCAGCTCACGGATGGCGCTGACCAGCTGGTGCACCGAGGCCGAGATGTTGGGCAGCTTGATGATGTTGGTGTCCGGCAGCTGCGTCAGCTTGCCCAGCTCGGCCAGGTTGTCCGGCACGCGCTGTTCTTCGGTCAGGAATTCGGGGAACTCGCCCAGGATCCGGCCCGCCACCGAGATATCGCTGGTGGTCACGTTGATGCCGGCCGGCTTGGTGAAGGTCTGGATGATCGGGAGGAACGCACTGGTCGCCAGCAGCGGGGCTTCGTCGGTCAGCGTGTAGATGATGGTGGGTTGCTGGGTACTCATTGCTTCTCTCAGATCCTCTATCGGTGGGTGGGACTTCTGCCTGCCGGGTCACGGTCAGGGCAACAAACTAGGCGAAAAATAGAATTTTGCCTCAGTTTGCTTTCAGGAATCTGAAAATCTACGCCGTCAAGTCCTTTTCTCTCACCCCTGGCCACCCGGCAAGCCCCCTTTGCAGCGCGCTTCGTCGTCACTGTCGGCCGTCCGGACGCTGCCGGACGATGTTTTAAGTGACACTTTTATCTGATCTGCACGAAGTTTCATCCGAGCAACCAAATGCACCGCGCTCCACCCGAACTCCATTACCCCAAAAGAACGAGTCGGCTTGGAGTCCGCACAAGGGATCGCTTTCGTCTATCCGCCGTTTGCCGTGGCATGGGCGCCGAGCCGCGCACATTTCGGCCCTAGCCAGGCGTTGTCCTGGCACGCGGCCCCCGTGTGATCCGCCACGCGAGGCATCACAAGACTGGTGCACTCCGGAAACCCGGCAAACGTTTCAGTTCGGAAACGTCGTATCTGGCAAAAAGTAAACCATGAAGCATTAAGTTGCCATTTCTGGCGTCATATTCGGATTGCTGACGCGGCGCCCCGGGCAACGCGCCTGCCGGTAGCGTGTATTTCCTACTCCATTTTGTTACAGCCCTGCAACTCCCGGGACAAGGGACTGGCCGGATGTCGCTGGCGTAAACGCCCGGATCCTGACGGATCAAGGATTGCAGCCCGCTGGCACAGCCATCGCTATGCCCTCGCTCAGGATGGGCACGCGTATCCGTCGAGCCGCGCGGACCGATCCCGCCCGCTTGGCGCCGTCCCCATGCAAGGCGCGATGCCAGGCCCGACACTGCCCCTCTCGAAAAACCAGCGGCAGCATCCGCCGACAAGACCAAAGAGACCGACATGCCGAAGAAAGTCCTGGCTGTATTCGGAACCCGCCCGGAAGCCATCAAGATGGCGCCGCTGATTCATCGCCTGAAGGCCTCGGACCGCTTTGAGTTGCGGGTCTGCGTGACCGGACAGCATCGCGAGATGCTGGACCAGGTACTGCGGCTGTTCGAGATCGAACCGGATTACGATCTCAACGTCATCAGCCATGGCCAGAGCCTGAGCGACATCACCACGCGCGTGCTTTCAGGCGTGCATGCGGTGCTCGATCAATACTTGCCCGATGCGGTGCTGGTCCATGGCGATACCACCACCACCCTGGCGGCCACCCTCGCTGCCTTTTACCGCAATGTCGCAGTCGGGCATGTCGAGGCAGGACTGCGCACCGGCGACCTCAGTGCCCCCTGGCCCGAGGAGATGAACCGCCGCGTCACCGACGTGATGGCAGCCTGGCACTTCGCGCCGACGCAGCAGGCACAGGAAACCCTGCTGCGCGAGGGGGTCGACCCGATCCGGGTCAGCCTGACCGGCAACACCGGCATCGATGCGCTGCTGCAAGTCAAGGCCCGGCTGGACACCGACGTGGCGCTGCACCAGCAGCTGGCGGCGAACTACCCATTCCTGGACGGCTCGCGCCGGCTGGTGCTGGTGACAGGGCACCGGCGCGAGAACTTCGGCGCGCCTTTCGAGCGCCTGTTCACGGCACTGCGCACGCTTGCGGACCGCAACCGCGATCTGCAATTCGTCTATCCGGTGCACCTGAACCCGCGCGTGCGCGCCCCCGTGCAGGCCATCCTGAGCGGGCATCCGGACATCCACCTGATCGAACCACAGGAGTACCTGCCTTTTGTGTTCCTGATGTCGCGGGCGCACCTGATCGTCACGGATTCCGGCGGAATCCAGGAAGAAGCGCCGGCACTCGGCAAGCCCGTGCTGGTCACGCGCGAAACCACGGAGCGGCCCGAGGCCGTCGCCGCGGGCACGGCGCGGCTGGTCGGCTCTGATCCCGAGCGCTTGATTGCCGCCGCGGAGCAACTGCTCAATGACGACGACGAGTATGCGTGCATGTCGCGGGCGCACAACCCATTTGGCGACGGCCGTGCCAGCGAACGCATCGTTCTCGCGCTGGAGGGCCGTGCCGCCGAGTATTGCGGCGCGCCCGCCGGCCTGGGTACCGGCGTCACCACGCACTAGCCGGCAAGGGTAGCGCACGCACGACACGCGCAACACGTCGCCCCCCGACAAGCACACCTCGCACCACGCTACAGCCGCGGCCGGCCTGGTCGCTTACCGCAGGAGCATCGCAATGAAGCGCTCACGTATTGGAATGGCAACAGCCGTTGCACTCGCCGCGGCTCTGGCGCTGCCGACAGCCAGGGCCGCGCTGACCGAGGAAGCCACCGTGGCCCTGGCCGGAAGCCCGCTCTATCTTCCGGCCAGCCCTGCCAATCCCGGCGGGCTGAACGGCTACGAGCACGGCAGCCAGCTCGATTTCGCTTTCGAAGCGCATGCGCCAAGCAAGAACAAGGCGCTGAAGGACAGGCTGACCAAGAAGCTCCTGAACAAGGCCGTGGCGGGCCCGAAGTTGCAAACCGGCTCTTACACGCTGGCGCCTGCGCCTGCGGCCGAACCGGACTGACGTTCCCCTTCATTGCCACGGCGCCTCGCCGCCCGGCGGCATAACGCCCCGTGCCGCAGCCGGGCGGCTGCGCACGGCAAGACCGGTTCACATTGATCGCGCTGGGAGAAGACCATGCCAAACCCACTGTATGCCCTGCTGCAACGGCTGCGAAAGCACCGCGCCATGCTGTTGTTGGTCGTGGCGGCGCTGTCGCTGGCCATGCCAGCGGTGAGCCGCGCCGCCACCAACCAGATCGCGCTGCTTGTGCCGGACGGCATGGTGCTGCCCGACGCGCGCGTCTCGGCGTGGGAGGATGCCGCGCGGGAAGAAGGGTTGAAGCTGACCGTCATCAGCGATACCCAGTTGCAGCAAGGCATCACCCCGGCACAGTTCCCTGGCCTCATCCTGCCCGACCAGGTGCACGTGCATGCCAGCGAGAACCTGATCGCCGCGCTGGAGAATTACACCAACCTGGGCGGGAAGATCATGCTGGTGTATGACTTCGGCGCGCTGACCACCACCGGCTTCTATGCGCCGCAGCGAAGCCGGCTCAGCAACCTTGCCGGCGTCGATTACGTGCTCTACGACTCCCTGCTCGGCAATATGATCGGCCTGGGGCCGGTCACGGGCCTGGGCAGCACGCTCAGGAGCATCCAGGTGCCGCCCGGCAAGTCAATGTTGTGGTCCACCAACGGCACTACCGACCAGGTGGAGGGCATTTCGGGCTATGTCTATGGCTTCCTGACCTATCCCAGTTTTGTCACGCAAGGCACTTATACCGGATCGGCACTGCTGACATCGCCAAACTTCGGCCTGGTGGCCGGGCTGCGCAATTTCGGCTCCGGCAGCGTGCTGTTCGTCAACCTGCCGCTGTCGTACCTGAAGGGCCAGACCGACGGCATGCTGATGCACGGCTTCCTGCGCTACTTTGCCGTCAACCTGATGAAGCTGCCGCGGCTGTCGGCACAGCCCAAGGGGCGCGCCGGCCTGGTGCTGAACATGCACTTCTGCGCCGGCGACCAGATCGCGCCGGCGCTCAAGCTCAAGAACTGGGGCATCTTCAACAACGGACCATTCTCGGTTTCCGTGACCGCGGGCCCGGACCAGATCACCTTTGGCGATGGGCGCGGCATCAAGCTGTCGCAGAATGCCACGGCGCAGCAGCTGCTGCTGTTTCTGCAGTCCAAGGGCCACAAGATCGGCAGCCATGGCGGATGGATCCACGACTACTGGGGTGCCAACGCCAGTGAATCCAACCAGGCCACGTTCCAGCAGTATCTTGAGCTGAACAAGCAAAGCGTGGAAGCAGTGACCGGGCGGCCAGCGACGGAGTATGCCGCGCCGGAAGGGAACACCCCGCAATGGTCGGTCGACTGGCTGGAAGCCAACGGCAACACCGGATATTACTTTCTTGGCCATACCGGCATGGCGCCAACGCGCAGCTATCGCAACGGCGTGCTGACCAACCAAGGCATCCGCGCATTCCCGGTCATGCCGTTCGGCCAGTATGCGACGTTCGAGGAGTTCGATGAGTTCAACGTGCCCGCGGGCAGCGTCACCGCCTGGTACCGGCAACTGATCGACTTCGTGGTCAAGAACCGCACCAGCCGGCTGATCTACATGCACCCGCTCGGCGCCGAGGAGTATCCGACTGTGTTGAACGCGCTGTTCAGCCGCGCCGCGACGCTGGCGCTGAACGGGCAGTTCAGCTGGTACACCATGGACACGCTGGCCAGGTTCGGGCAGCGGCGTGACCAGGTCAACTGGCAGGCCACCGACAACGGCCTCACCTGGGTATTCCAGGCCTCGCATCCGACCGACATGACTGACATGACCTGGGTACTGCCGCGCACGGGCTTCATTCAGCCGGTGGTCACCGGCGGCCTCGGGCTCGTGACCTTCGATGCCAACAACTGGATCGTGACCTCGCTGGGCGGGACGTCGCTGACGTTTATCGCCAGCAAGCTCTGATACGCAAGCACGCGCGGGACGACACGCTTGCCGGCGCACATGGCAGCGCACCGGCAAGCGCCTGCCGCCCATCATGCACTTGAGGATTGTCGTCCATGCGCCTGACCCATCGCTGGTTGCTGCCGCTGTGCGGATTGCTCGCAGGCAACATCGCCATGCCGCTGCAGGCGGCCGACCTGCCGCGTCGCGGCGACACCCTGGTCCGTGAAGCGGGCGCTGCCCAGCCCTTGTCCGCGCCTGTGACCCAGGCCATTGCGGGCAACATCCCCGACCCCGGCGCGCAATCCGTGGCGCTGGCGAGCGCTTTCGTCGATACCCTGCCCGCCGACGCGCTGGAGCCGGCCGACCCGGCCGCACGGACGTGGCCGCTTGCACCATCGGGCCAGCCCCCCATGCCGGCAGACGGGCACGCCATGGTCACGCTGCTCGCCGGCATGCTGGCGCTGATCGTCGCACTGGTGGTGTTCTATGCGGTGCGGCATTACGTGTTCACACTGAACCGCCTGTTCGGCAAGCAACGCCACCCCTATCTCGACATCGATATCGCTGACTGGCCGAGGCTGACGGTGATGGTCGCCGCGCATAACGAAGAAGCCGTGATCGCCGGTTCTCTGGCCTGCCTGCTGCGGGCCGACTACCCGGCCGACCGCCTCACCATCATGCCGGTCAACGACCGCTCCGCCGACCGCACCCGCGAGATCATCGACGCGATCGTGGCACAGCACCCCGGCCGCATCACGCCGTTCCACCGTACCGGCGGCAAACCGGGCAAGGCCGCGGCCCTGAAGGATGCGTGCGAGACTGTGACCAGCGAGATCATCGTCGTCTTCGACGCTGACTACCTGCCGCCGATCGGCTTGCTCAAGCAACTGGTAGCGCCGTTCTTCGATCCGGAAGTGGGTGCCACCATGGGGCGGGTGGTGCCGATGAACCTGAGTAGCAACCTGCTGACGCGACTGCTGGATCTCGAGCGCTCCGGCGGCTATCAGGTCGACCAGCAGGCGCGCATGAACCTGAACCTGGTGCCGCAATATGGCGGCACCGTGGGCGGCATCCGCATGCGTGCTCTGCGCAGCGCCGGCGGCTGGCACGACGACGTGCTGGCCGAGGACACCGACCTGACCTACCGCCTGCTGCTGGCCAACTGGAAGACTGTCTACCAGAACTGGTCCGAATGCTATGAGGAGGTGCCCGAGAGCTGGCCCGTGCGGGTCCGGCAGATCAAGCGCTGGACCAAGGGGCACAACCAGGCGCTGTACCGGCACGCATGGAAGTTGACGCGCTGCCGTGATCACGGCCTGCTTGAGAAGATCGACGGCCTGGCGCTGCTGGGCATCTACATGATGGCGCCGGTAATGCTGGCGGGCTGGCTGCTGGCAATCCTGCTGTTCTATGCCGGCGGACTGCCGTTGCTGAGCGATACGCTGATCCTGTTCGCCCTGATGTCGTACGGGACGCTGGGCAACTTTGCCGCGTTCTTCGAGATTGCGGCGGCGGTGTACCTGGACGGCAGCCGCGCTCGCATCTGCCTGCTGCCGCTGAATTACTTCGGCTTTCTGGTGAGCGTACTGGCCGTATCGCGGGCGATCGCCGACCAGGTGGTGCTGGACCCGCTGCTGCGCCGCGAGATGCGCTGGGACAAGACCACGCGTTACCGACAGGGGAGCTGACCGTGTGGCCCCTGACCCTTGCGTTGCTGACCTTGCTGGTGCTGGCACTGCCGTTGACGCCGGCACTGCTGGAATGGCGCCGGCAACGCGATATTGGCCCGCTGCCCATCGATGGCGAACACACCCTGGATGTTGGTGCCGTGGCAGCCGGCTTTCGGGCGCTGCTGACTGCGCAGCCGGTGCTGCCAGGGCAAGCGGCCAGGGCCACGCCCGATCTTTCGCTGGAGCCGCTGGTGCGCGTGAACGGCGCCTTCGTGCCGAGCCCGGCCGAGTCGGCCGTCGGCCTGTGCGCCCGCACCATCGTGGGTGCCGAAGCCGTGCTGCTCCCCGATGATTACGCGTTTGCACGCGACATCTATGGCCGGCGCAGCATTCGCACCGGACAGCGCAACCGCCTGCAGGGACTTCTCTCCGACGGCGGCATCGTCATGGCAGCAGGCAGTGAACTGCGGCGCTGGGCCCATGCCAGCCACGTGCACGTGGGCGAACGCTGCCGCCTGCTGGGTCCGGTCGGTGCGCTGCAATCGATCCGACTGGAGGCAGGCTGCCGCTTCGCGTCGGTCAGCGCGCCGGTGGTCCGTTTCGGACGTGCCGGCGGCGCCGATGGCACCGCGGCCAGCCGCTACGCCGGAGCGCCGGCGGGCGAGCTCTCACCCGCCGAAGCGAGGGATGGTCGCTGGCTGGTGGCGCAAGACTTCACCTTTCCCGCCAACAGGCTGTATCGCGGCGACCTGGTGGTCCATGGCAACTTGCGGATCGGCACCGGCGCTCACATTGCCGGCAGTGTCAAGGCGAGTGGCAGCATTCGGCTGGAAGCCGGCGCCCGCATCGGTGGCGCCCTGATTGCCGGGGCTGCCATCTCGGTGGAACAAGGCTGCGCCATCGGCGGGCCGGTCGCCGCCGAGTGCGAGATCCGGCTGGCCCGGTTCTGCGTCATCGGCTCGCCTGACCGGCACACCACCGTGGTGGCGCCCATGCTGCTGGCGCGCGTCGGCGCCACGGTACACGGCGCCGCCTCGGCCCTGGAGCTTGGGCGCGTCGAATCGGACAGCGACGCTGCCACCGCCAAGGATCATCCATGCCCGCCATAAACGTTGTGTTCACCCTGCTGGTGGCGCTCGCCGCCCTCCTGCCCGCCCACGCCGCCACCGCCGAGCTTGCGCTGCCGGGCTACCAACGGTCAGATGGCGCCATCACGACATACCTGGGCGGCGACTCGATCGACCCCTACTTCGCGGCCAAGGCCCTGCTGGCGGCACAGGATGCCGGCATGATCACCGGCACCGCGGCCCGCAACTGGATCGCGTGGCAATTGCCACGCCAGCACGTCGACGGCCGCTTCGACCGCTATTGCCTGAAGGGACAACACTTTGCCGCGTGCCAGGCCGCCGATGCCGACGACGCGCTGATGGCGGCCTGGATGGAACTGCTGGTCCGCACCGCCCCGGCCAAGGGCATGCCGCCCGCGTGGCAAGCCAGCTTCGACACGGCAGCCCGCTACCTCGACACGCTGCGGGACGGCCGCACCGGCGTCTACCACATCTCCCGCACACTGCCGGTGGCGCTGCTGATGGACAACGTCGAGGTTTCCAGCGCGTTCAAGGCGGCCAGCCGCTACCGCCAGAGTCTGGGCGACAGCCGGGGCGCCGCGGCCTGGGCACGCCAGGCCGAACAGCTGGACCAAGCCATCCTGCGCGTGTTCTGGCGCAACGGCGTCTTCCTGGTCAGCACCCAGCCACGCGAGCGCAGCGAGTTCTATCCCGATGCGGTGGCGCAGATCTTCCCCATCCTGGCCGATATCCAGGCTCCCGGCCGTCCGCACGACAGCGCCTACCGGGCGTGGATGACAACGTATCGCTTCGCGTGGCTGCAAATGTCCGAGGTGGATTTCCCGTGGGGGCTGGTGGCGCTGGTGGCCGACAAGATGGGCGACGCCGACGCGATCACCTGCTGGCGCGTGCGCTCGAACCAGTTCCGCCACGGCCACCACTGGAATGTCCTGGAAGAGGCGCTGTTTCTCGCCTTCGAGGCCAGGCTCGCGCCGGCGCAGGCGCTTGCGCCACCGGCGGCCAGCCTGCGCTGCCGATAACACGGCAACGCAGGGGCGCGGCGGCAAGGCAAGCGACCGGCGCGCCCGGATAGCATTTCAGAGCTGCAACACACCACCAAAATGACGAGGCATGGCGGATCGACGCATCGCCCCGGTCCGGTGTATGGTGCAAACGCTGCTGCCGCATCGGGCGGTCTCCAACGACCGTCCACCGGAAATACCTATAAGCACGACAGGAGGCAACGTGAAGCTACCGGACGCCAGATACTTCGGTGCACAGTCCCTTGCCTGCCTGCTCGGCGTGCTGGCACTGGCGGCTTGCCCGCACGCCCGGGCCCAGGCCGAGGCCACCGCGCCCCGGACCTTCGTCCCGTTGCTGAGGGGCTTTATCGAAGGCGGCCTGGGCCACGCCAACCTGACCGGCGACAACGACAGCTGGAATGACCAGTATCTGCGCGGCGGGGTGCACCTGTCCGCCGACGACTACGTCACCGGCGAAATCAGCCACCAGCGGCACTTTGGCGACCAGGGCACCTTCTTCGGCCTCGGCTACACCCGCAACTTCAATGAGGACTGGTACGGCTTCCTGAGCGCCGGCACCAGCGCGGGCGGCTTTTTCCTGCCAGAGTTCCGCGTCGACGGCATGCTGTTCCGCAAATTTCTTGACAAGAAGAACCTGGTGGCCAGCGCCGGCTTCACTTACTACCGGGCCAAGGAAATCTATACCGACAAGACGCTGCTGCTCGGCCTGACCTACTACTTCGACGCTCCGTGGATCGTGCAGCTCGGCGCGCGCCTGAACCGCAGCGACCCGGGCAACGTCCGCTCCAACCGCGGCGTGGCCGCCATCATTTACGGCCGTGACAAAGACCAGTACATCACCCTCAAGTACGACGGCGGGCGCGAAGCCTATCAGCTGACCGGCGCCCAGTCGCTGCTGAGCGACTTTACCAGCCATGAGGTCACACTGACGTGGCGCAAGTGGTTCAACAAGCGTTACGGCATGAACCTGCGCGCCATCTATTACGAGAACCCGTCGTACCGGCGCAAGCAAGCGGAGATCGGCTTCTTCGTCGAGTTCTGACCATGCCACGCCAGGCCGGCGATCCCACTGCCGACCCGTCCCCAGCAAGGGACAAGGGCGATGCACTCGGCCTGGCAACGCTGTACCATGCCCGGCAGCGATCGCTGGACCGCCTGATACTGAGCCTGCCCACGCTTGCCGCGATCCCGCTGGTAGCGGCCGCCTTCAACGCCGCCGAGTGGATGCTGCGCGGCAAGCTGAGCGCAGCCTGGGCCGCCGTGCTGGCCTTCTGGATCGACAAGCTGCGCCTGGAGGGCACCGTGGCCGAGCGCATCGCGCCGCTAGGCTGGTTCGACCTGCCCCTTCCATACGTCAGTGTCTCCGTCGCGATGCCCGACACGCTGACATGGTGGCTGACGCTGGGTGGCACACTGGCGGTCGCGCTGCTGGCGCTGCGCCTGCGTGACCACTATCTTCCGCTGCGCTATTTCATGTTGTTCGCGGTGTTCGTGCAGGCCACCGCGCTGCTGTTCTTCGCGGTGGCCCCACATAGTTTTCCGTATAGCGCGAGCAGCTACATGGACAACGGCCTCAAGACCTCCTGCGGCCTTCTCTGGCTGCTGCCGTGGGCGCATGCGCTGACGTACAACATCTTCGGCTTTGCGTGGTGGAAAAAGGTATCCCTGACGCTGCTGACACTGGCGTTCGTGGTGGTCGCCGTACCGTTGCAGCTGGCGCTGCACCTGTACATCCTGACCTGCTGCTCGCTGCTGATGATGCCGTTGCTGTCCTTTGTATTGGGGCCGACCGTGATAGTAGCGGGATGCATTGCGCTGTACGGATGGGCCATGAGCTGGAAGCGTACTGGCGAGCGCCCGTAGTGTCAGCGTGCCGCTGTAACGGAGGCTTGCTGGGCAGGCGCCCTTCTTCCGGACTGGCGGAAAAAGGGTAACCGCTAGCCGGCCGCTACGCCGCCAGCCTGAACGTCGCCACTGCTTCCTTCAGCCGCTGCGCCTGCTCCTCCAGCGAACCCGCCGCCGCCGCGGCCTGTTCCACCAGCGCCGCGTTCTGCTGCGTCACCGTATCCATCTGCGTCACCGCCTGGTTCACCTGCTCGATGCCCGAGCTCTGCTCGGCCGACGCGGCACTGATCTCGCCCATGATGTCGGTCACGCGCCGGACCGCGGCGACGATCTCTGCCATGGTCTGGCCCGACTGCGTCACCAGCATCGAGCCCTTTTCGACGCGATCGGCCGAATCGCCGATCAGCGCCTTGATCTCCCTGGCCGCGGTCGCGCTGCGCTGCGCCAGCGTGCGCACCTCGCCCGCCACCACCGCAAAGCCCCGGCCCTGCTCGCCGGCGCGCGCCGCCTCCACCGCGGCGTTGAGCGCCAGGATATTGGTCTGGAACGCAATACCCTCGATCACGGCGATGATGTCGACCACCTTCTTCGACGCGCCATTGATCTCCTCCATGGTCTCGGCCACCTTGCCCGCGACTTCACCGCCCATGGCGGCGATATCCGAGGCATTGACCGCGAGCGTGCTGGCCTGGCGCGCGTTGTCGGCGTTCTGGCGCACGATGCTGGTCAGCTCTTCCATGCTTGCCGCGGTCTGCTGCAGCGACGAGGCCTGTTCCTCGGTGCGCTGCGACAGGTCGGTATTGCCGGCCGCGATCTGGCTGGTGCCAGACACGATCGATTCGGTGCCGGCGCGCACCTGGCGCACGATGCGCAGGATATTGGCGTTCATGTCGGCCAAGGCCTGCAGCAGCTGGCCGGTCTCATCGCGGCGGTCGACGTCAATGCGGCTGGTCAGGTCGCCCGACGCCACGGTGCGGGCCACGGCCACGGCGCGATGCAGCGGGCGCGTGATGCCGCTGGTGAGCCAGACCGAGAAGGCAATGCCGATCCCCAGCACCACCACGCCCAGCCCGATCAGGCTGTTGCGCGCATTGACGTAGATGGCATTGATCTCGCGCGCGGTGGCGTCGATGCTGGCGCGCTGGATGTCGAGCAGCTTCTGGATCTCGGCCAGGTAGGCGTCGCCGGCGGGCACGAACTCCTTTTCCAGCACCAGGTTGGCTTCCTCGGTCAGGCCTTCCTGCTTGAGCTTCGTGATCTTGTCGCGGCCGTTGTTGTAGGGGTCGCGCACGCTCAGGATCTTCTGGAACGCGGCCTTTTCCTGCTCGGAGCTGAGCATCGGCTGCAGCTTGTCGCGCAGCTGCGCAATGCCTTCGATCGACGCCTTGGTCTCGGCGGCAAAGAACTGGCCCAGCGACGGGTCGGCGCTGCGCGCCACCGCGGTGGTGCGGCGCACGCTGGTATGCATGAGGCGGTACCAGTCGCTGACCAGCCGCTCCTTGGTCAGCGGCTGCTGCATCATCGCGTGCGTGCGCTCGGCCACCTGCTGCAGGCGCAGCATGCCCAGGCCAGTCATCAGCGCCGCAAGCAGCAAAACCACCCCAAAACCGATGCCGAGGCGAACCCCGATACCTAGATTCTTCATTTCTTCTACCTGATTAGCATTGGTCACGGCGAAGTGCTGCGGCGCTCGAAACGGCTCGGCGCAACGCTCTTCGCTCTCGTCGTCCGCGGGCGGGCCGGCTCGGGCCGGCGCACAGGCGGGCTATGGATGCCAACGGCAGGGGCGACGGTAACTTTAGGGTCTTCCTCGATTGACGGCCAGAAGTGTGCGGATACCGGCTATAGTGGACAGTATCCCGGCCAAAAGGCACGCCATCCTCGCCGCCGGCCGACCTGCCAGTCCTTCCACCAGGAGACCCAGCATGGCCACGCCCCCCAATCCCTTCGCCGATTTCACCAGGATGATGGAACAGTTCCGCCTGCCGGGCGTGGACATGAGCGCGGTCGTCGAAGCGCGCCGCAAGGATATCGAGGCCCTGGCCGAGGCCAACCGGCTGGCCTATGAAGGCATGCAGGCCATCGTGAAGAAGCAGCAGGAGATCTTCGCCCAGACCATGCAGCAGCTGCAGGCGGCCGCGCAGCAGTACGGCACGGCGAACAACCCGGCCGAGGCCATGGCCAGGCACAGCGAGCTCGTGCAACAGCAGCTGCACCAGGCCCTGGAGAATATGCGCGCCCTCGCCGAGACCGCGCAGAAGGCGCAAGCCGAGGCGCTTGCCGTGATCAGCAAACGCGTCGAACAGAACGTGAAGGAGGCTGGCGAGATGGCCCAGCCAAAACCGAAAGCGCGCGGCTAGCGCCGCTCGGGCGCGACCTGGCCCACGGCCTCGACCAGGCGGGCATGCGCGGCCAGGTCCACCGGCCGGTGCCTGACCCTGGTGCTGGCCGGGTTGTTGCCTAGAAAATTACCGTTGTTCCAGTCCCGCGCCGGGCGCACCGGCCGCGGCGCGAAACCGCCGCCGCAGTTCGGGCAGACGTTGCCGAGCAGCTCGACGCAGCCGGCGCAGAAGGTGCATTCGTACGAGCAGATGCGCGCTTCGGTGGAATCCGGCGGCAGCGGCTTGTTGCAGTGTTCGCAGCCTGGTCTGAGTTCCAGCATGGCGCCTGGCTCCCTTTTCTGGATGAGTGGTTCGGGACCGCCATCGTAGCCGGATTCCGCGCGGCCGGCATGGCGCCGGCCGTGGCTTCAGGTCAGATCACGCCTTGCGCCAGCATCGCATCCGCCACCTTGACGAAGCCGGCGATGTTCGCGCCTTCCACGTAATTGATGTAGCCATCCGCCTTCTGGCCGTGGTGGATGCAGTTCTGGTGGATGTCCTTCATGATCGCGTGCAGCTTCTCGTCGACCTCGGCATGGTGCCAGGACAGGCGCATTGCGTTCTGCGACATCTCCAGGCCCGAGGTGGCCACGCCGCCGGCATTACTGGCCTTGCCTGGCGCGTACAGGATCTTTGCGTCGACAAAGCGGTCCACCGCCTCCAGCGTCGACGGCATGTTGGCGCCTTCGGCCACGCAGATCACGCCATTGCCCAGCAGGGTCTCGGCGTCGTTGCCGTCGAGTTCGTTCTGGGTGGCGCACGGCAGCGCCACGTCGGCGGGCACGTGCCAGGGCGTGCGCCCGGCTTCGAAGGTCATGCCGTGGCGGGCGGCAAAGTCCGACAGGCGGCCGCGCTCTTCGTTCTTGAAGGCCATGACTTCGGCCAGCTGTTCGGTGGTCATGCCTTGCGGGTAGTGCAGCACGCCGCCGGAGTCGGACAGCGTCAGCACTTTGGCGCCCAGTTCGATCGCCTTCTCGGCCGCGTACTGCGCCACGTTGCCCGAGCCGGAGATCAGCACGCGCAGGCCGTCGAAGCCGCGCCCGCGACGATGCAGCATTTCCTGGGCAAAGTAGACCGTGCCGTAGCCGGTGGCCTCCGGGCGCATCAGGCTGCCGCCGTAGGCCAGGCCCTTGCCGGTAAACACGCAGGCCGACTGGTTCGACAGCTTCTTCATCATGCCGGCCATGAAGCCGACCTCGCGCGCGCCCACGCCGATGTCGCCGGCCGGGATGTCGGTATCCGGGCCCAGGTGGCGGTACAGCTCCGTCACCAGGGCCTGGCAGAAGCGCATCACTTCACCGTCGGACTTGCCCTTGGGGTCGAAGTCCGAGCCGCCCTTGCCGCCGCCCATGGGCAGCGTGGTCAGCGCGTTCTTGAAGGTCTGCTCGAAGCCCAGGAACTTCAGCACCGACAAGTTTACGGTCGGGTGGAAGCGCATGCCGCCCTTGAACGGGCCGATCGCCGAGCTGTGCTGCACGCGGAAGGCACGGTTGACCTGGACCCGGTTCTGGTCGTCGGTCCATGCCACGCGGAACTGGATCACGCGCTCGGGCTCCACCAGCCGCTCGAGCAGGGCCTGGTCGGCGTAGCGCGGATTGCGCTCGACGAACGGCCACAGCGTCATCATGACTTCCTTCACGGCCTGGAGGAATTCGGGTTGATTGGGGTCGCGGCGGGCAACCCCCGCCAGAAATGCGTCAAGGGAAGGAGAATTCACGGATGTCTCTTGCTGTGCTGGAGTGGCAGGATCCGGCAGCCTTGCCGGCTGGATGCCGGTCTGCGGTGCCGTCTGGCGTTGCGCCGATGGAAGGTGGGTCGCCTCCGGTTTATCGGACGGGCACGGCTGACCGTGCCGATCCGACAACCCAGCACTTTAGCACCGCCGTGGGGCACACGACAGTCAAAACACCTGTGACAGCGGCGTCAAAGCCGCATTCTGGTGCACGACCGGCCGGATTTCCGTGCGATCAGCGAACAGGGCGCCCCACCGGCCGATGCCCGGCCTTCACGCAATCAGGAGCTTGTTGCCCCGTTCCTTCAGCGCCGCGCCCAGCTCAGGCTCCGGCGCCATGTCGGTAATCACCCAGGCCGCCAGTTCGGCGTGCTTGATGGTGATGCCGGTGTTGCGGCCGAACTTGGTGTGGTCGGCGACCACGCAGGCCACGTCGGCGGCCAGCAGCATGCGGCTGCGCAGCTCCGCCGCGGCGCGCGAGAAATCGCAGATCTCGCCGCGCGGGGTGATGCCGCCGATGCCGATAAAGGCGAAGTCGGTGTGGTAGCGCGACAGCTGCTCGATGGTGTCCCAGCCGTGGGTGGCATCTTCGTTGTCCTGCAGTTCGCCGCCCAGCACGATCACGCGGTTGCCGTTGCGCCGGCCCAGCAGCTGGGCGATGGCCAGGTCGTTGGTGTAGACCAGCAGGTTGTGGTGCCCGTGCAGCGCCTGCGCCACCGCATGCGTGGTGGTGCCGTAGTCCAGGATCAGCGAGGCACCGTCGCGCACCAGCTCGGCCGCGCGCACGCCGATGGCGCGCTTGCCCTCGGCATTGACCTGCGCCCGGGTCTGGGTATCGGGCTCGGTGCGGTCCGGCGCCAGTGCGCCGCCGTGGGTCAGCACCAGCAGCCCGCGCGTGGCCAGCGCGTTGAGGTCGCGCCGGATGGTCTCGCGCGACACGTCGAGCTCGCTCACCAGCTCGCTGATGGCCAGCGCGCCGGTCGCGGCAAGCTGATCGAGGATGAATTTCTGCCGTTGTTCGGCGAGCACGGGGACTCCGGTGGATCGGGGACTTGGGGGCTGATTCTAGCGCAGCCATTCCTTGGCGTGCCAAGGCGCCGTGCCCCGAACAACCGCTTGCATGCTCCCTCTCCCGCTTGCGGGAGAGGGCTTGGGAGTGGGCCGATGCATCAACGAAGTCAAGGCCTTCGCTCTTGCCAGCGCCGGCCCTCTCCCCCGGCCCCTCTCCCGCAAGCGGGAGAGGGGAGCAAACCAGCGGTCGGGGTAAACCTCCAATCGTGCTTCACCCCCACGGCAGCGTAATCGTCTTCAAGTTCGTAAAACTCTTCGCCGCCTCCTGCACGCCCTCCTTGTACCCCAGCCCCGAATCCTTGATGCCGCCGAACGGCGTCAGCTCGATGCGGTAGCCCGGCACTTCCCACAGGTTGACCGTGCCCACATGCAGCGAATTGGCGATCTTGGTGAAGGCCTCGATATTGTTGGTGCACACCCCCGACGACAGCCCGAAGGCGGTGCCGTTGGAGATGCGGATGGCGTCGTCGACATCGCGGAAGGTGATGATGGGGGAGACCGGGCCGAAGGTCTCCTCGCGCACCACCGTCATCGACGGGTCGACGCGGTCGATCACGGTGGGGGCGTAGCTGGCGCCGCTGCGCTGGTTGCCGACCAGCAGCCGCGCGCCCTGCGCCACCGCCTCGTTGACGCGGGCCTCGAACAGCTGCGCGGCCTGCTCGTCGATCACGGTGCCCATGTCGACGCCGCGGTCCATCGGGTCGCCGTACTTCCAGGCGCGGGTCTTCTCCACCACCAGCTCGGTAAAGCGCGCCGCCACGGCCTGGTGCACCAGCATGCGCTTGACCGCGGTGCAGCGCTGGCCGGAGTTCTTGTACGAGCCCTGCACCGCCAGGTCGGTGGCGCGGTCGAGGTCGGCGTCGTCGAGCACGATCAGCGGGTCGTTGCCGCCCAGCTCCAGCACCACGCGCTTGTAGCCGGCCTTGCTGGCAATGTACTTGCCGATCGCCACGCCGCCGGTAAACGTCACCAGGTCCACCGCCGGGTGCGTGATCAGTTCGTCGGCGATCTCGCGCGGGTCGCCGGTCACCACCTGGAACATCTGCGGCGGCAGGCCCGCTTCATACAGCAGGTCGGCCAGGTAGAACGCTGACAGCGGCACCTTCTCCGACGGCTTGAGCACCATGCGGTTGTTGGTGGCGATCGACGGCGCGACCTTGTGCGCGACCTGGTTCATCGGGTGGTTGAACGGCGTGATCGCGCTGATCACGCCCATCAGCGGCTCGCGCTGGGTCATCACGCGACGCTTCTTGCCGTGCGGCGTCAGGTCGCACGAGAACAGCTGGCCGTCGTCGCGCAGCGCCTCGGTGGCGGCAAAGCCCAGCACGTCGGCGACGCGGCCGATCTCGTACAGCGAATCCTTCTTGGACAGGCCGGATTCCAGCGTGATCAGGTCCGAGGCCTCTTCGGTGCGCTCGCGCAGCAGCGCCGCGGCGCGGTTCAGGATGGCAGCGCGCTCATAGCGCGTCAGCGTGGCGCGGTAGGCCTGGCCCACTTCGAAGGCGCGGCGCACGTCTTCCAGCGTGGCCTTGGGCACGGTGCCCACCAGCGTGCCGTCGAACGGATTGCGCACTTCGATGACGCGCTCGCGCACGATCTTCTGGCCGTCGATGCGCAGCGCTTCGGCACGGAAATGGGGGCTGACGGCGCCAGCGGGAAATTGGGGGGCGTTCATGAGTCTCCTCCGGTAAATGCGGGTTCAGGCAGCGGCGCGAACCGCCAGATGCGATCCAGGGGTTCAGTGCAGATGGTTCAGCGCGACATCGAAGATGTCGAAATTGCGCAGCACCGCCTTGCCGGGAATGCCGGCGGTGGCGCGGTTGAACACCAGCGGCACGGTCTGCTCCGACACCCCGCCATGCGAGCGCAGCGGCGCGTCGAGACCGGACAGGTCATGGCGGCTGCGGCTGGTGCCCAGCACCACGTGCTTGTCGCTGGTGACCACCAGGTCGCCGACGCGGTCGGGCGGCAACTCGAAGCGCGCGCAGGCCTCGGCGTTGCTCAGCACGCTTTCCACGCCCTGCAGGTCCGACAGGCGCGCCCGCAGCGCGGCCATGTCGGCATCGTCGGGCAGATAGATGGTGGCGTAGGAGCCCAGCGCGCCGTGGTGGACCACGTAAGGGTCGGTGATCGGCAGGATCACGCGCGCGCCGCCGTCTTCGACGCCGCGGCCCAGCCAGGCGTCCAGGTGGTCCTGCAGGTAGATCACGTTGGGCGCCTTGGTGGCCTCATCATGCTTGGCGTTCATGCCGTGGTCGGCGGTCAGCGCCACCACGCAGCCGAGTTCGTCCAGCCGTGCCAGGTACTTGTCCATCATCGCGTAGAAGGCGTTCGCGCCGTCCGAGCCGGGCGCGAACTTGTGCTGGATATAGTCGGTGGTGGACAGGTACATCAGGTCCGGGCGGCGCGTTTCCATCAGGCGCACGCCGGCGGCGAAGACAAACTCGGACAGCTCGGCGCTATAGACATCCGGCACCGGCATGCCCACCAGCTCGAGCACGCCGTCGATGCCGTTCTCGGCCACGGTGGCCTGGTCGGCCTTCTCCGAGGAGAAGCAGATGCCGCGCAAGCCGTGGCCCAGCAGCCGGCGCAGCTTGTCCTTGGCGGTGACCACCGCGACGCTGGCGCCGGCCTCGGCAAAGGCGGCCAGGATGGTGCCCGCGCGCAGGTACTTGGGGTCGTTCATCATCACTTCCTCGCCGCGCCCGCCGTTGGCGCTGCGATCGAAGAAGTAGTTGCCGCAGATGCCGTGCACCGCCGGCGGCGCGCCGCAGACGATGGACAGGTTGTTGGGGTTGGTGAAGGTCGGCACCACGCACGCACCGCGGAAGGCGGAACCGGCGTCCAGCAGGCGCTTCAGGTAAGGAGCGCGGCCGCTGGCGGCGGCGGCCTCGAGGTAATCGAACTCGCAGCCGTCGACGCAGACCACCACGACGGGCTGCTGCATCCAGCGATAGCTGCGCTGGTTGACGGTAAGGGTGCGGGCGTTGGTATCGGGCATGGTCGGTTCCTGTGCGGGGTCGCGGTCAGTGCGGCGGTGGCTGCGGATCGGGAGTCGGGTTCAGGCGGCAGCGTCGTTGCCGGCGCCGGCCGGCGCCACCGCGGCATGCATGCGCGCGCGGCCGCGCTCGACGTGCTCGCGCATCAGGCGCGCGGCCAGTTCGCCGTCGCGCGCGGCGATCGCCGAGACGATGGCGCGGTGCTCGCGGGTGGAGTCGGGCATGGCGGCGTGGCTGCGCGACAGCGCCTCGCGCCGGAACAGCGTCAGCTCCTTGACCAGGCGCCGGTAGGTCTCCAGCAGCTTGCGGTTGCCGGCCAGCTCGACCATGCGGTCGTGGAAGCTCAGGTTCAGCCGCGTGTATTCATCGACATCGCGCGCGTGGCTGGCCGCGTCGAGCGCCTCCACCAGTGCGCGCAATTCGCGCAGGCTGTCGGGCGTGATGCGGGCGGCCAGTTGCCGGCCGATGAATTCGTCCAGCACCGCGCGCAGTTCATAGATCTCATCGGCTTCCTCGACCGAAATGGCACGCACGTACACACCGCGGTTCTTCTCGGTGCGCAGCAGGCCGGCCTGCTCCAGCGCACGGAACGCCTCCCGCACCGGTCCGCGCGACACATTGAGCTGCCCGGCGACTTCGATCTCGTTGAGCTTGGCGCCGGGCGCCAGTTCGCCGGACATGATCCGCAACTCCAGTTCGCGCTGCACCAGGGTGGTCAGGGACTGGCTCTGCAGGATGGTGATTTCGCTCGCCAGCGGGGCTTGGCGTGACATGGACACTCCCGTTTGTGACGGATTCAGCAGTATCGAAAATCCTTATTGCCATTAAAGCAAGCGGTTTGTATATTGTCAACAATCAGGCAGTGGCGCATGTAGGCGGGTGACGAAACAAGCGCCTACTGCTGGGAATATGTCTTGCAAGTGTTGTAGTACGAGGGTTTCATGGTGATCCGATGTTGTGCAGTGCGCCCCACGGCATTGCAACAAATTCACCACATTGACACATTTCTACACCTACAATGCCGAAGGAGTCCCCATGCAACCGTCCTTCACCACCACCCTGCGCACCACCGCCGCCTTGCTTGCGCTAACCGCCTCCGGCACCGCGCTGGCGCAGAAGACCACGCTCATCGTCTATACGGCGTGGGAGACCGAGACCCTCAAGCCCTATGCCGAGGGCTTTGCCAAGGCGGCGCCCGATATCGAGCTGAAATACGTGCGCGATTCCACCGGCGTGATCACCGCCAAGGCGCTGGCCGAGAAAGCCAACCCGCAGGCCGACGTGATCGCCGGGCTGGCCGCGTCGAGCCTGGAACTGCTCAAGCAGGAGGGAATGCTCGCGCCCTACACCCCCAAGGGCTTCGAGAAGCTGACGCGCGACTACAGCGACAAGGCCACGCCGCCGTCGTGGGTCGGCCTGGATGTCTGGGGCGCGACCATCTGCTTCAACACCATCGAGGCCAAGAAGCGCAACCTGCCGCGCCCCGAGACCTGGAAGGACCTGGCCAAGCCGGTCTACAAGGGCACCATCGTGATGCCCAACCCGGCTTCGTCCGGCACCGGCTTCCTCGACGTGACCGCGTGGCTGCAGCTCTATGGCGAGCAAGAGGGCTGGAAATACATGGACGCGCTGCACGAGAACATCGCGCAGTACACGCACTCCGGCTCCAAGCCGTGCAAGCAGGCCGGCTCGGGCGAGTTCCCGATCGGCATCTCGTTCGAGCTGCGCGCGCACAAGACCCTGGCCGCGGGCGCGCCGATCGAGATGATCTTCCCCAAGGAAGGCCTGGGCTACGACATCGAGGCCGCCGGCATCGTCAAGGGCACGAAGAAGATGGAGGCCGCGCAACGCTACCTGGACTGGCTGGCCAGCAAGGAAGCCAACCAGCTGTTCGCCAAGGACTGGGCCATCGTGGCCTACCCCGGCGTGGCGAGAAAGGTCGAGACCATCCCGGCCAACTACGAGCAGATGCTGGTCAAGAACGATTTCGGCTATATCGCCAAAAACCGCGAGCGGGTGCTGACCGAATGGCAGAAGCGCTACGCCAGCAAGTCGGAAAAGCAGCCCTGAGCGCCTGAGCGCCGTTTTGTACCGCCGCCGCCGGCCCGTCTCGCGGGCAGGCGGCGGCGGGGTCCCCCAGCAGAACCCACAGGCCCCACGCCATGCAGACCTCCACATCCACGGCCGAGACCTATCTCAGCCTGAAAGGCATCCACAAGCGCTTCGGCGGCAGCAGCGGCGCCTTCGTCGCCCTGCACAACATCGACCTCGACGTGCGCCAGGGCGAGCTGCTGTGCTTCCTGGGCCCGTCGGGCTGCGGCAAGACCACGCTGCTGCGCATTATCGCCGGGCTCGAATCGCAGAACGCCGGCACCATCCACCAGGGCGGGCGCGATATCTCCACGCTGCCGCCGATGGAGCGTTACTACGGCATCGTGTTCCAGTCCTATGCGCTGTTCCCCAACCTGACCGTGGCCGACAACGTCGCCTACGGCCTGGTCAACCGGCGCATGCCGCGCGACCGGCGCCGCGCCCGCGTGGCGGAACTGCTGACGCTGGTGGGCCTGCCCGATCGCGGCGACCAGTACCCGGCGCAGCTGTCGGGCGGCCAGCAGCAGCGCGTGGCGATTGCGCGCGCGCTGGCCACCTCGCCCGGCCTGCTGTTGCTGGACGAGCCGCTGTCGGCGCTCGACGCGCGCGTGCGGGTGCGGCTGCGCAGCGAGATCCGCGCGCTGCAGCAGCGGCTGAACATCACCACCATCCTGGTCACGCACGACCAGGAAGAGGCGTTGTCGATGGCGGACCGCATCGTGGTGATGAACCAGGGCGCGATCGAGCAGGTCGGCACCCCGGCGCAGGTCTACCAGCGCCCCGCCACGCCGTTCGCGGCAGACTTCGTCGGCAAGACCAACATGCTGGGCGCGCGCGTCTGCGGCGATGGCGAGCTGCACCTTGGCGGCGTGCGCATGCGCTGCGCCGCGCCGGCGGGCTGCTGCCCCGACGAGGACGTGCAGGTGTTCTTCCGCCCCGAAGACGTCTGCGTGCGCGGCATCGAACAGCATGGACCCAATGTGCTGGAGGCCACCGTCGACAAGATCGAGTTCCTCGGCGCCTTCTCGCGGCTGACGCTGCGGCTGCCCGACGCCGCCCCCGCGGCAGCCGGTGCCGCCGCCGCGGCCGGTGGCGCGCTCTATGCCGACCTTTCGCTCAATGACCTGCACGAACTGCGCCCGCACACCGGCGACCGGCTGCGCCTGGCCATTCCCGCTGACCGTATCCGTATCTTCCGCCACGCATGCGCATGAGCCTCACTGCGGCGCCGGCCACCACGTCTGCCACCCTGCCGGCTACCGATACCCTCCCCCCCGCCTCGGCCAGCGCGCCGGCGGGGCCCGCCAAGCCTGGCGCGGAGCCCGCGCCACCGGCGCTGGTCGCCACCTCGGTGCGCGCGCACTGGACCGACCGCCTTGCCCACGTGCTGCTGGCGCTGGCGGCGCTGGCGCTGGCCTGCTTCGTGCTGGCGCCGATCGTGATGATCCTGGCCAAGAGCGTGCAGAACCGCGACGGCACCCTGGCCGGCATCGCTCACTTCCGCGCCTACTTCGAGTCGCCCGCGCTGCTGCGCTCGGTGTGGAACAGCCTGTGGGTCTCGGCGCTGGCCACCTGCATCACGGTGCCGCTGGCGTTCGGCTTTGCCTATGCGCTCACGCGCAGCCGCATCGCCTGCAAGGGGCTGCTGCGCAACCTGGCGCTGATCCCGCTGCTGGCGCCCTCGCTGCTGGCGGCGATCTCGTTCATCTTCTGGTTCGGCAACCAGGGGCTGTTCAAGCCGTGGATGGGCAGCACGCAGATCTACGGGCCGCTCGGCATCGTCGCCTCGCTGGTGTTCGCCACCTTTCCGCATGCGCTGATGATCCTGATCACGGGGCTGTCGCTGACCGACGCGCGGCTGTATGAAGCCGCCGACGCGCTCGGCACCTCGACCGTGCGCAAGTTCTTCACCATCACAGTGCCGGGCGCGCGCTACGGGCTGGTCAGCGCCGCCATGGTGGTGTTCACCTATGCGATCTCGGACTTCGGCATCCCCAAGGTGATCGGCGGCAACTTCCATATGCTGGCGACCGACATCTACAAGCTGGTGATCGGCATGCAGGACTTCTCGCAGGGCGCGGTGGTGTCGCTGATGCTGCTGGTGCCGGTGGCCGTGACCTACTGCGTGGACGCGCGCGTGCAGCGCCGCCAGATGGCGCTGATGTCGGCGCGCTCGGTGCCCTACGTGCCGCGCCGCAGCCCGCGCTTCGACCTGGCCATGGCCGTGTTCTGCTGGCTGATGGCGGCACTGATGCTGGCGGTGATGGGCATGGCGGTGTACGCGTCCTTCGTCAAGCTGTGGCCGTACAACTTCGCGCTGTCGCTGAACCACTACCGGGTGGGGCTGGTCGAGGGCGGCGTGGTCGATTCCTACCTGAACAGCCTGCGCCTGGCGGGGCTGGCCGCGGTGATCGGGCCGGTGTTCATCTTCGCCACCGCCTACCTGCTGGAAAAGACCCGCGGCATGGACTGGCTGCGCGGCTTCGTGCGGCTGATGGCGGTGCTGCCGATGGGCGTGCCGGGGCTGGTGCTGGGCCTGGGCTACATCTTCTTCTTCGTGCCGCAGGCCAATCCCCTGCACGGGCTGTACCAGACCCTGGGCATCCTGGTGCTGGTGACCATTGTCCACTACTACGCCTCGTGCCACCTGACCGCGGTGACCGCGCTCAAGCAGCTCGACAGCGAATTCGAGGCCGTCTCCGCGTCGCTCAAGGTGCCGTTCTACAAGACCTTCTTCAAGGTCACGGTGCCGGCCTGCCTCCCCGCCATCCTGGAGATCTCGCGCTACCTGTTCATCAATGCCATGACCACGGTCTCGGCGGTGGTGTTCCTGTACGGCGCCGACACCAAGCTGGCTTCGGTGGAGATCGTCAACCTGGACGAGTCCGGCGACATCGGCCCGGCGGCGGCGATGGCCACGCTGGTGGTGCTGACCTCGGCCGTCGCCTGCCTGCTCTATTACCTGCTGCAACGCGTGCTCGATTGCAAGACCCAGGCCTGGCGCCAGGCCCAGGGCAACGACTGACCTTCCCTCTTTCACTCCTTCCCAATCAGGAGCTCACCATGATCCGCGGCAACGACCCGATCCTTCTGACCCCCGGCCCCCTGACCACCTCGCTCGCCACCAAGCAGGCCATGCTGCGCGACTGGGGCTCGTGGGACGCCGCCTTCAACACCGTCACGCGCAGCCTGTGCGACGACCTGGTGCGCATCGTCCACGGCGAAGGCACCCATGTGTGCGTGCCGATGCAGGGCAGCGGCACCTTCTCGGTGGAAGCGGCGATCGCCAACGTGGTGCCGCGCGACGGCAAGGTGCTGGTGCCGCAGAACGGCGCCTACTGCCAGCGCATCCTGAAGATCTGCAAGGTGCTCGGGCGCGCCAGCGTGGAACTGCCGATCCCGGAAGACCAGCCCGCCAGCGCCGCGCTGATCGAAGAGGCGCTGCGGCGCGACCCGTCGATCACGCACGTGGCGCAGGTGCACTGCGAGACCGGCGCCGGCGTGCTCAACCCGCTGCAGGACATCGCGCAGCTGTGCCAGCGGCTGGGCAAGGGCCTGATCGTCGATGCCATGAGCTCGTTCGGCGCGATCGAGATCGACGCCCGCACCATGCCCTTCCACGCGCTGGTGGCCGCCACCGGCAAGTGCATCGAGGGGGTGCCGGGCATGGGCTTCGTGCTGGTCAGGAAAGACGTGCTCGAAGCCAGCCAGGGCAACAGCCACTCGCTGGCGCTGGACCTCTACGACCAGTACGTCTACATGCAGAAAACCACGCAGTGGCGCTTCACCCCGCCCACGCACGTGGTGGCGGCGTTCCGCGCGGCGCTGGACCAGTTCCTGGATGAAGGCGGCCAGCCGGTGCGCGGCGCACGCTATCGCCGCAATTGCGACGCGCTGGTAACGGGCATGGCGGCGCTCGGCTTCCGCACCTTCCTGCCGGCGGCGGTGCAGGCGCCGATCATCGTCACCTTCCACGCGCCGGCGGATGCGCGCTATGACTTCAAGACCTTCTACGGCAAGGTGCGCGAGCGCGGCTACATCCTGTACCCCGGCAAGCTGACCCAGGTGGAAACCTTCCGCGTCGGCTGCATCGGCGCGATCGATGACAACGAGATGCGCAACGTGGTGACGGCGGTGGGTGAAGTGATGCGGGAGATGGGGATCGAGATGCAGGCGCGGCTGGCGGAGGCGGCATGACGAAAAGCTTGTTCTCCCAACGCTAGCAGCAAGCTCCCCTCTCCCGCCTGCGGGACAGGGGTTGGGGGTGAGGGCCGGAGCTCGCAGCACCGCAGTCGACCCAACCGCGACGACAAGCCGCCTCAGCGCGCCGCGAATGCCTGCGCCTTTGTCACCGCCCGCCCTCTCCCCCAAGCCCTCTCCCGCGCGCGGGAGAGGGGAGCAAACAAGCGGGTTCGGGAAACGCCACCACGCAGCAGACCACAAGAACCAACACCCCCTTCATGTCCCTCCCCCCCGATTTCCACGGCCTCGCCTTTGCCGCCGTGATGCTGTCGGCGCTGATGCATGCGTCGTGGAACGCCATCGTCAAGATCGGCGGCGACCGGCTGTCGTCGATGGCGCTGATCGATACCTTCTGCCTGCTGGTGGCACTGCCCTTCCTGCTGCTGGTGCCCGTGCCCGCGCCGCAGGTATGGCCGTTCCTGCTCGCCACGGTGGCGCTGGAGGTGGTCTACAAGCTGTCCTTGGTGGCCGCCTATAACCGCGGCGACTTCAGCCAGGCCTATCCGCTGATGCGCGGCTCGGCGCCGATGATGGTGGCGATGCTGCTGTTGCTGAGCGGCAGCGAACGGCTCGGGCCGGGCGGCTATGCCGGCATCGCGCTGATCTGCTGCGGGCTGGTCAGCCTGGTGCACTGGCGCCGGCAGGCGCCCGACCTGCTCGGCTTCGCGCTGCTGGCCGGGGCCTGCCTGGCGGGCGGCACCGTGATCGACGGCACCGCGGTCAAGCGCCATGGCGAGGTGCTGACCTACATCGTCTGGCTGCAGGCGATGTCGCACGTGTTCATGCCCGGCTATGCCTTTGCCCGCCGCGGCACCGCGCTGCTGGCGCTGCTGCGCACCGAATGGAAGCGCGCGGGCATCGGCGGCATCAACCGCGTGGGCTCGTATGCGCTGATGCTGTGGGCCATGACGCTGGCGCCGGTGGCCAAGCTGGCGGCGCTGCGCGAGTCGAGCGTGATCTTTGCCGCGCTGCTGGGGCACTTCCTGCTGCGCGAAGCCTTCGACCGGCGCCGCGTGGTGGCGACCGCGCTGGTGCTGCTGGGCATCGTCACGCTGCAGCTGGCGCGCTGATGCCCCGGCGTTGGGCTGCTTGTTGCATTTTGCGTTGTTTGTTGGCTTTTTGTGGCATACCATGGCAATCAACCTTCACCGCCTTCGCCCCGCGCGCTGAACCTCATGTCCCCTGCCATTCCTGCCCAAACCCGCGTCGTCATCATCGGCGGCGGCATCATCGGCTGCAGCGTTGCCTACCACCTGACCCGGCTCGGCTGGACCGACGTGGTGCTGCTCGAGCAGGGCCAGCTGTCGTGCGGCACCACCTGGCACGCCGCCGGGCTGGTCGGCCAGCTGCGCTCGCAGGAAAGCATGACCAGGCTGATCCGCTACTCCACGCAGCTCTACAGCGAACTGGAAGCGGAAACCGGCCTCGGCACCGGCTGGAAGCAATGCGGATCGCTGTCGGTCGCGCGCACTGCCGAACGCATGACGCAATTGCGCCGCACCGCGGCGGTTGCGCGCGCCTATGGGGTCGAATGCGAGGTGATCTCGCCCGCGCAGGCCGGCGAGCTCTGGCCCGCGATGCGCACCGATGACCTGCTCGGCGCGGTCTGGCTGCCGGGCGACGGCAAGGCCAACCCGACCGACCTGACCCAGGCGCTGGCGCGGGGGGCGCGCAGCCGCGGCGCCCGGATTGCACAGGACACCAAAATCACCGCGGTCCATGCCCGCGATGGCCGTGCCACCGGCGTCAGCTGGCGCAACAAGTCCGGCGACGAAGGCCGCATCGAAGCCGAGATCGTCGTCAATTGCGCGGGCCAGTGGGCACGCCAGGTGGGCCAGATGTGCGGCGTGACCGTGCCGCTGCACTCGGCCGAGCACTACTACATCGTCACCGAGCGCATTGCCGGCGTGCACCCCGACCTGCCGGTCATGCGCGACCCCGATGGCTTTATCTACTTCAAGGAGGAAGTGGGCGGGCTGGTGATGGGCGGCTTCGAGCCGGACGCCAAGCCCTGGGGCATGGAGGGCATTCCCGAGCCGTTCGAGTTCCAGCTGCTGCCCGATGACTGGGACCAGTTCCAGATCCTGATGGAAAACGCGCTGGTGCGCGTGCCGGCACTGGAAACGGCGCAGGTCAAGCAGTTCTACAACGGCCCGGAGTCGTTCACGCCGGACAACAACTTTATCCTGGGTGAGGCGCCGGAGCTGCGCAATTTCTACGTCGGCGCGGGCTTCAACTCGATGGGCATCGCCTCGGCCGGCGGCGCCGGCATGGCGCTGGCCGAATGGATCGTCGCGGGCGAGCCCACCATGGATCTGTGGCCGGTCGATATCCGCCGCTTCGCCGGCTTCAACGGCAACCAGAGCTGGCTGCACGACCGCGTCAAGGAAACGCTCGGGCTGCATTACGCGATGCCGTGGCCAAACCGCGAACTCGAGAGCGCGCGCCCGTTCCGCCGCTCGCCGCTGTATGCGCAGCTGCGCGATGCCGGCGCCAATTTCGGCAGCAAGATGGGCTGGGAGCGGCCCAACTTCTTCGCGCCGCCGGGCACATCGCCGCGGCTCGCGCCGCAGATCGAATACGCCTTCGGCCAGCAGAACTGGCTGCCGTGGAGCGGCGCCGAGCACCGTGCCTGCCGCGACGGTGTGGCGCTGTTCGACATGAGCTCGTTCTCCAAGTACCTGGTCAAGGGCGCCGATGCCGAGGCGGTGCTGCAGTACGTGATGAGCAACGACGTGGCGGTGCCGCCCGGGCAGAGCGTCTACACCGCGATGCTCAACGAGCGCGGCACCTATGAGTCCGACCTGACCGTGACGCGGCTGGCGCACGACCAGTACCTGGTGGTGACCGGGTCGGCGCAGACCACGCGCGACTTCAGCTATATCGAGCGGCTGATCCCCGGCGACAAGCGCTGCGTGATCGTCGACGTCACCGGCCAGTACGCGGTGCTGGCGGTGATGGGACCGCGCTCGCGCGAGCTGCTGCAGCAGGTGTCGCGCGCGGATTTCTCCAATGAGGGCTTCCCCTTCGGCAGTTCGCGCGAGATCGACCTCGGCTACGCCACCGTGCGCGCGACGCGGCTGACCTATGTGGGCGAACTGGGCTGGGAACTGTACGTACCCGTCGAATTCGCGGTGGGCGTGTACGAGACCCTGCATGAGGCCGGCCGCACGCTCGGCCTGGTCAACGCCGGATACTACGCGATCGAGTCGCTGCGGCTGGAAAAGGGCTACCGCGCCTGGGGCCGCGAGCTGTCGCCGTCGGTCAACCCGTTCGAGGCCGGACTGTCGTTCGCCTGCAAGCTGGCCAGCGGCATCGATTTCCGCGGGCGTGAAGCGCTGCTGCGGCTGCGCCAGGCGGGCGCGCCCGCGCGGCGCATGGTGGTGGTGACGGTCGATGGCGCCAGCGACGCCATGCTGTGGGGCGGCGAGGCCGTGCTGCGCACCGGCCCCGACGGCAGCGTGCGCGCGGTGGGATCGCTCAGCTCCGCCGCGTTCGGCCATACGCTGGGCTGCCCGGTCGGCATGGCCTTGCTGGCGCGCGCGGACGGGCCGGCCGATGCGGCGTGGCTGGAAGCCGGCAGCTACCGGGTCGACCTGGCCGGCGCCCTGCTGCCCGCGCGCGTGCATCTGCGCGCGCCCTACGATCCGGCCTCGGCACGGCCCAGGGCTTGAACGGAAAGCCTGCGGGAAATATTCGCGCCGGCTGATAACCACTATTCCACGCCCCGCTCCGGTTTGCTCCCGTCTCCCGCTTGCGGGAGACGGGCCGGGGGAGAGGGCAGGCGCTGGCATACCGACGCGCTTCACTTCGTGGACGCTCTGGCCCTTCCCCCCTCTCCCACTGCGCGGGAGAGGGGAGCGCTTGCGAGGGGTGGTGGCAAGCGCCAATCCTGTCGCACATCAGCGCATCCAACCAAGTGCTCCAATCTGGGACACCCGCTGTCACGCGCTGGCACACCTGGCCCGATTGCGCGACCGGATCCTCGGTTTTTCCCCGCTGTTACGCCCCCTCCCGTCCCGGCACACCTCTTGCGATCTGCTCCCGTGCGCACGGCCCCGGCCGTGACGACACCACACAGATCACTCGAACGGAGCGAGACATGGACATGGCGGAAATCGCCCAGCTGGGCGTCAGCAATCCCTACAAGCAGCAGTACGACAACTTCATCGGCGGCCGGTGGGTGCCGCCCGCCGGCGGCGAGTATTTCGAGTCGATCACGCCGATCACCGGCAAGCCGTTCACGCGCGTGCCGCGCTCCAACCAGCAGGACGTCGACGCCGCGCTGGATGCCGCGCACGCCGCCAAGGCCGCGTGGGCGCGCACCTCGACCACCGAGCGCGCCAACATCCTGAACCGCATCGCGGATCGCATCGAGGCCAACCTGAAGCTGCTGGCGGTGGCGGAAAGCATCGACAACGGCAAGCCGGTGCGCGAGACCAGCGCCGCCGACCTGCCACTGGCGGTGGACCACTTCCGCTACTTCGCGGGCTGCATCCGCGCGCAGGAAGGCGGCATTTCCGAGATCGACGGCGACACCATCGCCTACCACTTCCATGAGCCGCTGGGCGTGGTCGGCCAGATCATCCCGTGGAACTTCCCGCTGCTGATGGCCACCTGGAAGCTGGCGCCGGCGCTGGCCGCCGGCAACTGCGTGGTGCTGAAACCCGCCGAGCAGACCCCCGCCTCGATCCTGGTGCTGATGGAAGTGATCGGCGACCTGCTGCCGCCGGGCGTGGTCAACGTGATCAACGGCTTCGGCCTGGAAGCCGGCAAGCCGCTGGCATCGAGCCCGCGCATCAGCAAGGTGGCGTTCACCGGCGAGACCACCACCGGCCGGCTGATCATGCAGTACGCCTCGCAGAACCTGATCCCGGTCACGCTGGAACTGGGCGGCAAGTCGCCCAACATCTTCTTCGAGGACGTGCTCGCGGCCGACGACGCCTTCTTCGACAAGGCGCTGGAAGGCTTTGCCATGTTCGCGCTGAACCAGGGCGAGGTCTGCACCTGCCCGTCGCGCGCGCTGATCCAGGAATCGATCTACGACCGCTTCATGGAGCGCGCGCTCAAGCGCGTCGCGGCGATCCGCCAGGGCCATCCGCTCGACACCGGCACCATGATCGGCGCCCAGGCTTCGGCCGAACAGCTGGAAAAGATCCTGTCGTACATCGACCTGGGCCGCAAGGAAGGCGCGCAGTGCCTCAGCGGCGGCGAGCGCAACGTGCTCGACGGCGACCTGGCCGGCGGCTACTACGTCAAGCCGACCGTGTTCGCCGGCCACAACAAGATGCGCATCTTCCAGGAAGAGATCTTCGGCCCGGTGGTCTCGGTCACGACCTTCAAGGACGAGGAAGAGGCGCTGGCGATCGCCAACGACACGCTCTACGGCCTTGGCGCCGGGGTCTGGACCCGCGACGGCGCGCGCGCGTTCCGCATGGGCCGCGGCATCCAGGCCGGGCGCGTATGGACCAACTGCTACCACGCCTACCCGGCCCATGCCGCGTTCGGTGGCTACAAGCAGTCCGGCATCGGCCGCGAGAACCATCGCATGATGCTCGACCACTACCAGCAGACCAAGAACCTGCTGGTGAGCTACAGCCCCAACGCGCTCGGGTTTTTCTGACCATGGCAGACCCGGGCTCCGCGCCGGCCGCGCCAGCGGTCGAGCGCGTGGTGGCAACGCCGGCCGCGCTGGCGCTGATCGCCGAGCTGGCCGCGCGGCACGGCCCGCTGATGTTCCACCAGTCGGGCGGCTGCTGCGACGGCAGCGCGCCGATGTGCTATCCCGCCGGCGAATTGCTGGTGGGCCCGGGCGATGTCTGCCTGGGCCGGATCGGCGGCGCCGCGTTCTACATGACGCGCGCGCAGTTCGAGTACTGGCGCCACACCCGGCTGGTGATCGACGTGGTGCCGGGCGCGGGCGGGATGTTTTCGCTGGAGGGGCGCACGGGCAAACGGTTCCTGACGCGCTCCGAGCTGTTCAGCGACGCAGAGGCGGCATGGCTGGCGGCGCAGCCGGAACCGTAATGCCGTAATGCCTGGGTGCCGCATGGCGTGATGGCGTGCGGGGCGGTGGGTGCCCGCGCGCCATCCCCTGCGGCTCAGCGTTTCTCGTCGAGCAGGTCGTTCAGGATCTCGTCGAAGGTCGCCTGGGCGTCCTCCAGCGCCTGCAGTGCCGCGTCGAAGGTCTGCAGCGCCAGTTTCGACGGCTTGCCGCTGCCCTGCGGCGGATAGTGGGCCTGCAGCGCCGTGAAGGCGACCTGCACCTGCCGCGTGGCCGCAACCACGCGCTCCATGGCCTGCGCCTCTTCGGCGCGGTATTGCTCGTGCTTCTGTTCGCTCATGCCGGTTGGCTCCCTGAAGGCGCGTCGTCTCGGTGGGTGCGCGCGCCCGAATGAGGCATATCGTACAAGAACTGCGCCGCCCGGCTTGCGCCGCGGCCACGCCGCCGGCAAAAATAAGGTAGGCTGCGCGGCTGGGCGGCAAGGCCGGCGCACACGCGCCACGCCTGGCCGCGGCCACTGACGAATGCCATGCCATTGACCACCCGCCGCGCGCTGGCGGCCGCGCTGATGACCGCCAGCGGCTTCGCCTGCTACTGGACCTACCTGACCCTGAACCAGGACCGGCTGCTGTTCGACGCGCGCCGGCGCCCGCCGCGCGACCTGCCCGACGGCATCATCGGCTATTCGCACCGGATTACCGGCGGCGTGGTGCGCGGCTACATCTACCATGCGCCCGGCGACACCGTGCGCGACCTGCTGTTCTACCTGCCGGGCCGCGGCGAAGATGTGCTGGAAACGCTGCAATACGCGCGCTGGCTGCCCGCCGGCATGGGCTTCGCCACCTACGATTACCGCGGCCTGGGCCATTCCGACGGGCGCCCGTCCGAGAGCGCCGCGGTGGCCGACGCCAGCCAGTTCCTGCTGCATGTGCGACGCGTGTTCCCCGACACCCGCGTGCACGTGGTGGGGCGCAGCCTGGGCACCGGCGTGGCGATCCAGCTGGCCGAGCTGCAGGAGTTCGAGAGCCTGCAGCTGATCACCCCTTACGACTCGCTGCTCGAGCTGGTGCGCAAGCGCTTTCCGCTGGTGCCGCTGCGCCAGCTGATGCGCCACCACTTCGACTCGATCTCGCATTGCAAAAAGGTCGTTCAAAGCACCAAGGTGCTGCTGGCAGCCACCGACGAAGTGGTGCCGCACGCGTGCTCGGAACGGCTGATGGCTGCCTGGCCCGGCCCGGTGGCGCTGCAGACCGTGCCTGACACCGATCACTTCACCATCATCGAGCGCGAGCAAACCTGGTTGTCGCTGTGCGAATTCGCGCGCCAGCACAGCCAGGCGCACCTGCGCGCGGCCGCGGTCCAGGCCGCGCCCGCGCCGGCGGAGCCTGCGCCACCGGCCCAGCCGGCGCCGCGGACCGCGCCGGCGGCGCCCCCGCCGCCGGTCGACCATGACGAACTGGGCAATCCGCTGCCGCTGGCGGCCAACCGCTGATCCGGCCGGTGGCAGCGGTTAAAATGCGGCCCATGAAAAAATTCGCAGTCAAGGCAGGTGGCGCCGCGCTGGCGCTGGCTGCCGCCGGTGCCTTGCTGGCCGGTTTTGCCGCCGTGGTCAGCCTGCGGCAGCTTCCCCCCGTCGATGCGCTGCGCGACTACCGGCCCGATGTGCCGCTGCGCATCTACACCAGCGACCACGTCCAGATCGGCGAGTTCGGCAGCGAGCACCGCGAGTTCATTCCCTTCGAGCAGATCCCTGGACCAATGGTGCAGGCACTGCTCGCGGCCGAGGACGACCAGTTCTACCAGCACCAGGGCATCGACCTCGCCGGCTTGTTCCGCGCCGCCCTGGCCAACCTTGGCCAGGGCTACGCCCAGGGGGCGTCCACCATCACCATGCAGGTGGCGCGCGCGTTCTACCTGTCGCGCGAGAAAACGCTGGCGCGCAAGTGGTATGAGATGCTGCTGGCCTGGCGCATCGACCACGCGCTGCCCAAGGACCGCATCCTCGAGCTGTACATGAACCAGGTCTACCTGGGCGAGCATGCCTATGGCTTCGGCAGCGCCGCGCACGCGTACTTCGGCAAGCCGCTGGCGTCGCTGTCGCTGGCCGAGACCGCGATGCTGGCGGGCCTGCCGAAGGCGCCTTCGACGATCAACCCGGTGGTCAATTTCGCACGCGCCAAGCGGCGCCAGGAGTATGTGCTGGGGCGCATGCTGGCGCTGGGCATGATCAGCCAGGACGATTACCGCGAGGCCCGCGCCGCGCGCCTGGCGATCAGCGACGACAGCCCCGGCAGCTTTGCCGGCCACGCCGGGTACGTGGCCGAACTGGCGCGCCAGCTGGCGCGCGAGCGCTTCGGCGAAGAGGCCTACACGCGCGGCCTGAACATCTACACCACGGTATCGTCGGTGCGCCAGACCCTGGCGCATGACGCCGTGCATGGCGGGCTGGAGCGCTACGCGCGCCGCCACCGCAAGTTCGTCAAGGACCTGTCGCAAGGGCCGCAGGCCGCGCTGGTCTCGCTCGACCCCGGCACCGGCGCGATCGAGGCCATGGTCGGCGGCGCCGATTTCGCCGCCAGCCGCTTCAACCACGCCACCCAGGCGCTGCGCCAGCCGGGCTCGACCTTCAAGCCCTTCATCTATGCCGCCGCGCTGGAGCGCGGCGTGTCGCCCGGCACGCTGATCAACGACGCGCCGCTGCCGAATGGTTCGCGCTGGCAGCCAGGCAACGACGACGGGCGCTTTGTCGGCCCCATCAGCGTGCGCCAGGCGCTGGCCGAATCGCGCAACCTGCCGGCGATCCGCACGCTGCAGGCGATCGGCATCCCCTATGCGGTGGAATTCGCCAGCCGCTTCGGCTTCTCGCCCAGGCGGCTGCCGCGCTACCTGCCGCTGGCGCTGGGCACCGGCACCACCTCGCCGCTGCGCCTGGCCGCGGCCTATGGCGTGTTCGCCAACGGCGGCCACCGCGTCGAGCCCTACCTGATCGAGCGCATCACCGACAGCGACGGCAACGTGCTGTTCAGCGCCGGCCAGGACGCGCAGGAGCGGCCGGCGCCGCCGCCCGTGATCAGCGCGCGCAACGCCTTCGTCATGGACAGCCTGCTGCGCAGCGTGGTCGAGGCCGGCACCGGCGCCGGCGTGCGCCGCTACCTGCGCCGCGACGACCTGGCCGGCAAGACCGGCACCACCAACGACTCGGTCGACGGCTGGTTCGCCGGCTATGCCGGCGGCGTGGTCACGGTGGCGTGGATGGGCTATGACGACAACCGCAGCCTGGGCGAGCATGAGTTCGGCGCGACCACCGCGCTGCCGGTGTGGGCCGCCTACATGGAGGGGCGCCTGGCCGGCGTGCCGGAGGCCGACGTGCAGGCGCCCGCCGACGTGGTGCAGGCGGGCGGCGACTGGATGTACGCCGAGCATGCCGATGGCAGCCATGGCATCGCCTCGATCGGCTTCCCGCCGCCGGCGCCGGCCGCGGCGCCGGCCACCACGCCAGCCACCACGCCAGCCACCACGCCGGCCGGTCCGCAGCCGACCGATCCGGTCGCCAGCAACCTCGGCAGCTCCGCGCCGGCCGCTCCCACCCCCGTCACCAGCGCGGCCCCAGCCGCCGCCACGCCGGCAGCGCCGGCCGAACACCCGCTGTAGACTTGCCGCTTTCCCGCCTTCCCTTCCGAAACCGATGTCCAGCCACAGCCCACTGCTGATCTGGTCGGTCGCCGCGCTGACTACCGCCGGCGTGCTGTTCCGCCCCTTCCGCCTGCCTGAAGCCTTCTGGGCCGCCGGCGGCGCCGTGCTGCTGTGCGCCACCGGCCTGATGGCGCTGCCCGAGGCCTTCGCCGCGGTGCTGCGCGGCTACGACGTGTACCTGTTCCTGGCCGGCATGATGCTGATCTCGGAACTGGCCCGCAAGACCGGCCTGTTCGACCACGTTGCGGCGCTTGCCGTGCGGCAGGCGCGCGGCTCGGCGCCGCGGCTGTTTCTGCTGGTGTACGGCTTCGGCACGCTGGTGACGGCGTTCATGTCCAACGACGCCACCGCCGTGGTGCTGACGCCGGCGGTGCTGGCCGCCACCCGCGCCGCGCGGGTGCGCCATCCGCTGCCCTACCTGTACGCCTGCGCCTTTATCGCCAACGCCGCCAGCTTCGTGCTGCCGATCTCCAACCCGGCCAACCTGGTGATCTTCGGCGAGCGCATGCCGCCGCTGGCCGGCTGGCTGGCCAGCTTCGCGCTGCCGTCGCTGGCCGCGATCGTGGCCACGCTGGCGGCGTTGTGGTGGACCCAGCGCGCGGCGCTGGCCGATCCCATCGCCCATGACGTGCCGGTGCCGCCGCTGTCGCGCCAGGCGTGGATGAGCGCGCTGGGCATCGTGCTGACCGGGCTGGTGCTGCTGGTGGCCTCGCTGCGCGGCAACGCGCTGGGCTGGCCCAGCTGCGCCGCGGGCGTGGCCACGCTGCTGCTGGTCTGCGCTACCCGGCGCGAACTGCTGTGGCCGACGCTGCGCGAGGTCTCGTGGAGCGTGCTGCCGATGGTGGCGGGCCTGTTCGTACTGGTGGCGGCGCTGGAGCAGACCGTGGTGATCCGCCAGCTGGCCGACGCGGTCGCGGCCGCCTCGCGCGACGGCGGCGCACTGGCGCTGCTGGGCGTGGGCGCGGTCGTTGCGCTGGCCGGCAATGTCGTCAACAACCTGCCGGCCGGACTGATCTCGGCTTCGGCGCTGGCCGCCGGGCAGGCCTCGCACGCGGTCAGCGGCGCGGTGCTGGTCGGCATCGACCTTGGCCCCAACCTGTCGGTCACCGGCTCGCTCGCCACGCTGCTGTGGCTCACGGCGCTGCGGCGCGAGGGGCATATGGTCAGCGCCGGCCAGTTCCTGCGCGTGGGTGCCGTGGTGATGCCGGCGGCCATGCTGCCGGCACTGGCGCTGCTGATGCTCTAGGCGCCGGCCTCAGCGGCTGGCGGGCAGCTGCGCCGCGGGGCTGCGCGCTGCCGGCGCCAAGGGCCGGCGCAGGCCGGCCGCGCCGTGGCGCACGGCACTGGCATGGTGTTCCGCCACGCCGGCCTCCACCGGCGTGGCCGGCACCGGCACTGTCACCACATGGAGCAACATCAGGCTGCTGCACGGAAAGGCGATCGGCATGATGAGGTGGATCCCGACAAAGCGTCAGGCCGCGCTTGGCCGCGGCCGGGTGCCGGCAGCCTGCGACGGGCTGCCTGGGTGTTGTGCGGACATTATGTGGGCTTGTCGACGCCGTGCGTTGCGGGCTTGGGCGATGTCACGAACTCTTCATGGAAAGCGCCTCGGTTGTGGCGTATCCGGCCCACCACGACGTCGTTTTGCAGACACCGCGCAGGTTGTGAGGCCAGGGCATCTGCCATATAGTGAATCCGGCACACCCCCGCTGCGCAGCCATTCACGCCACCACCACCCCCATCCATGACCAGCAAGGACGCAGCGCACCGCGCACAGGACAGCAACGCCGGCGAAGTCGCTGGCGAAAGGGCCGGCCATCCGGGCGCCAGCGTCTCGGCCCGCATCCGCGCGCGGCTGGAGGCCGCGCACGAGCGCTTCCACGCCAACGACAATATCGCCCGCTATATCGAGCCAGGTGAAATGGAGCAGCTTCAGGCCGAGGTCCAGGCCCGGCTGCACGACGTGCTGCGGGCGCTGGTGATCGACGTCGACAACGACCACAACACCCAGGAAACCGCGCGCCGCGTGGCCAAGATGTACCTGAAGGAAATCTTCGCCGGCCGCTATGCCAAGCCCCCGCCGGTGACGGAATTCCCCAACGTCGGCCAGCTCAACGAACTGATGATCGTGGGCCCGCTGCGCGTGCGCAGCGCCTGTTCGCACCACCTGTGCCCCATCATCGGCAAGTTGTGGATCGGGGTGATGCCGAACCAGCATTCCAACCTGATCGGGCTGTCCAAGTACGCGCGGCTGGCCGAATGGATCATGTGCCGTCCGCAGATCCAGGAAGAGGCGGTGGCGCAGGTGGCCGACCTGCTGCAGGAGAAGATGAGCCCGGACGGACTCGCCATCGTGATGGAGGCCGAGCACTTCTGCATGCACTGGCGCGGCGTGCGCGACACCGACGCCAAGATGACCAACAGCGTGATGCGCGGCTCGTTCCTGAAGGACGACAGCCTGCGCCGAGAATTCCTCACGCTGCTGAACCATAACCGCGGCTAGCGGCCCGGGCCCTGCCGCCACCACCGAGCGCCACGACCATGCTTGTCCGCCTGCTCTATGCCAGCCGTGCCCGCCAGGCCATCGATGCCGCCCTGCTCGATGCCATCCTCGCCGCCAGCCTGGAACGCAATCCGCGCCACGGCATCACCGGGGTGCTGTGCCATGGCAACGGCATCTTCCTCCAGGCGCTGGAAGGCGACCGGCAGGAGGTATCGCAGCTGTACCAGTCGATCGCGCGCGATCCGCGCCACCACGACGTGACCCTGCTGCATTTCGAGGAAACCTGCACGCGCGACTTTGCCGGCTGGGCGATGGGGCAGGTCAATGCGGCGCGGCTCAATCCCGCCACCCTGCTCAAGTTCTCCGCGCGCGCCGAGCTCGATCCCTACCGCACCGGCGGCGCGGCCTCGCTGGCGCTGCTCAAGGAACTGATCGCCGGCGCGTCGGTGGTGTCGCGCACCGGCGAGCGTGGCAGGCACTGAGCCGCGCCGGTCCCGCCGCTAGACCGTGACCGGCCCGTACAGGCCGCACTCCAGGTCGCTCTCGAACTCCTCCATCCATGCCGTTCCGGCACCGGCTTCATAGACGCTGGTCTTGTCGGTGCCGACGCGGCGAACGCTGACGCGCCGCGCGCCGGCGTCATCGCCCTCGTCGCTGATGTCGAACATCTCCGCCGCCAGCCCGACATGCCTGCACGCGTCCACGACCTGCTGCTGCTCGTCGGCGGGAAATTCAGTGAACGGTCTCGTTGCCATGGCATCCTCCGTCAAGGTTGAGATCGCCGCTTGCGCGCAGCGCGAACGCGCGTGGCACCGCAGGCGCCACGCATGAAGCAGGACACGCGCCGGCAGCCGGCCGGCGGCGCGTCCGCACCCTACTGGGATCTTGTTGTTCGAGACTCAGCTCTTGCGCTGGGTCACCGCCACGAACGGCGCCGGTGCGTGCTGCACGGACTGGCTGCCGCAATTCGGGCACGGTGGATGGGCAGAGGCATGTTCCGCGAGATGTTCGGTTTTTTCGAACACATGGCCGCACTTCTCGCAGCGGTATTGATAGACGGGCATGGCATTCCCCCACGCGGTGCACACGCCGCGGGGCGCGTGTCAGCTTCATTCTAGGACAGCGGTCCGCGCCGCCAAGCGCCAAAATTCCGCTCCGCCGGGACACGGCCCGCGATGTCGCCACCGCGGCACTTTGCCGTGCATTGATCTCCCGCAATGGCTGTATCGCAAGACAAGTGCGGGAATGCTGCGCAAACCCGGGCCAAGCCGGCGTGGCCCGCCGCTTATCTTGCAGAGATGTCATTGCATTGGCCGGAAGCGGTCATCGGCGCGATCGGCGCGACATCCGTGAACTAGCGGAATTCCGATTCAGCGAGGCGGGGAATCTGGCCAGAATCCGAGTCTTGTGATGACGCCACCGCACCGCGACACCGGCCGAAACCCGGTTGCCGTCTCACCCGGAGATTGCCCATGAACGACCAAGTCCTGCGCGTTGCCCTGGCCGACGACCACCCGCTGGTGGTGGCCGCGCTGCGCGACTGCCTGCAGCGCAGCGCGCGCGTACAGATCAGTGCCGAATGCCGCAACGGCACCGAGCTGCTCGGCATGCTGGCGCGGCACCCGGCCGATATCGCCATCACCGATTTCTGCATGGGTCTCGGCGATGCCTCGCTGGACGGCTTCAACCTGCTCAGCCGGCTGGCGCGGCGCCATCCGGCGACGCGGGTGGTGGTGATCAGCGCCCGCTCCAATGCCGCCATCGTCCGCCGTGCCATCAAGCTGGGCGTGCGCGGCTTCGTCAGCAAGGAGGATCCGCTCGAGGAAGTGGTGCGCGCGTGCGCCCACGCTGCCTTCGGCAGGGGCTGCTTCTGCTCGCCCGCGGTGCACGCGGTGCTGCAGCGCGCGGCGCTGCCCGGCACGCCCGCGCGCGAGCCGACGCAGCGCGAGCTCGAGGTCATCCGGCTCTATGCGCAGGGCGCGCAGCTGACCGAGATCGCCGCCAAGCTGGGCCGCTCGGTCAGCACCATCTCCAGCCAGAAGACCGTGGCCATGCGCAAGCTGGGCGTGCAGACCAATACCGGCCTGATCCGCTACGCCTATGAAAGCGGGTTGATCTGACCGCCCCGGGCCATGCAGCAAGACCCCGACCGCACCCGCGACACCCTCGCCAGCACCTTCGACGCGCTGGCCGACCAGGCCCGCCGGCAGCAACACCTGTACTCGGTGACCATCGCGGCGCTGATCGCCATCGTGCTGTGCTCAGGCACGCTGCTGGCCGGGCTGGCGGCGGAACAGCACCTGGACTATCGGCGCAGCCAGGTCGCGCATTACGTCAGCACGGTGTCGCAGCGCCTGCATAACGAAGCTTCGTTCGTGCGCCGCTCCGCGCTGAGCATCCGCTACCATCTGCGCGCCGCGGTCGCGCCCCCGTCGCGCGACCCTGACGTCGAGGCCTTGCGCCGCACCGGCGCCGCCGCCGTCCATGTCGAGGCCGTACGCAAGGACTACCATGTGCTGGCTACCGACGCCACGCGCCAGGCCTGGGGCGCGAGCCTGCCGACGGAGTTCGCGCGGCTGCGGCAGATTGCGCTGGCCGCGGTGGCCACGCAGCAGGCCTTCGACCTCGACCATGGCGCCTACGCGGTCTCGCTGGACCAGGACAGCGCGGTCGTGATCCGCCAGCACGAGGCCGGCGCGCGCGCGCAGCTGACCCGTGCGCTGCTGGACCGCACCGGCCACGCCGTGCCCGCGCGCGACCAGCCCGTCTGGCTGGGGCCGTTGCCCGACCCCGTGGACGACAGCCCGATCATGGTCCTGGCCGGCGCCGCCTATGCCGGCGACTCACCCGCCATGCTGGTGGCCGCCTGCGTGCCGGTGCGGGCGTTCCTGGCCGGACTGACGCCGCCGCAGGACCACGCCGGGCTGGCGCTGCTCAATGATGATGACCGCCTGATCGACGCGTGGCCGCATGCCGGCACGCTCACCTCGGCCAGCGCCCGCGACCTCGTCGCGCGGGTGCGCGGCCTGCCGCACCATGCGCTGCGCCTGACGCGCTCCGGCGTGGTGCTGGTGCAGCCGTTGCAGCCCGGCTTTGGCCTGCTGGTCTACCACCTGCCATACCGGCTGCTGGGCAAGGCGCTGGCGGCCGAACTGGCGGTGCTCGGCGCCGCCATGCTGCTGCTCACCGGTGCCATCGTGCTCGCGGCGCGTTACTGGAGCCGGCACCTGCTGCGGCGCTCGCATGCCGAGGCCCGGCGCGCGCTGGAAAGCGAGCTGATGAACCAGGTGCTGGTCAGTGCCACGCCGGTCGGCCTGTGCATCGTGCGCCAGCACGACTACGCCGTGCTGGCCTGCAATCCGCTGGCAGCATCGCTGCTGCCGGCACAGCCGCACCAGCCGCTGCCTGCCGCCGTGGCCGGGGCACTGGCCCGGCAGCCTTGCGGCGCCGGTGGCGGACCCCCATCCGTCTGCAGCGTCACCGTCGCGGCCCCGGAGCTGCCCGTCCCGGCCGAAGCGGCACCGCGCTTCCTGCAGCTTACCTATGCCCCGGCGCGCTACCGCGACGAAGCCGTGCTGTTCTGCGCGGTGCTGGACTGCACCGCGCAAGAGGCGCTGCAGCAGCAACTGCGCTCGGCCCAGCAGGCCACCGAAGCGCTGTTGCGCGTGCGCTCGACCTTCTTCGCCGCGATGAGCCACGAGATCCGCACGCCGCTGAACGCGCTGCTGGGCAACCTGGAACTGCTGGCGCGCAGTGGCGGCATGGAGCCGCACGCGGCGCGGCTGCGCGCGCTCGAGACCGCCGCCGGCTCGCTGCGCCGCATCGTCAACGATGTGCTGGACTTCTCCAAGATCGACGCGGGCCAGCTGACGCTGGTCAATGCGCCGTTCCGTCCCGTCGAGGCGCTGGAGAGCCTGGCGCTGGCCTTTGCGCCCATGGTAGCGGGCCGCCCGCTGCGCTTCGGCCTGCAGCTGTCGCCGACGCTGGACACGGAAGTCGTGGGCGATCGCACGCGGCTGGTGCAGGTCTTCAACAACCTGCTGAACAACGCCTTCAAGTTCACCGCCAGCGGCCGCATCACGCTGAGCGGCGAGCTGCAGGCCGATGCGCATGGCATGCAGCGGCTGGTCTGCAGCGTCAGCGATTCCGGCATCGGCATGGCGCCGGCGCTGGCGGCGCGCGTGTTCCAGCCGTTCGTGCAGGGCGATGCCGCTGCCGCCAGCCGCTATGGTGGCACCGGGCTGGGGCTGTCGATCTGCGCCAGGCTGTGCGAACTGATGGGCGGCAGCATCGCCGTGAACAGCGTGCCGGAGGTGGGCAGTGCGTTCACGGTGTCGGTGCCGCTGGCGCGGGCCGATGCCGGGCCGCACGCGCCCGCGGCCGCCAGCGTGGCGCACAGCGGCCAGGTGCTGGTGCTGGCGCAGGACGAACGCGCCGGCGCGTCGATCGAGGCATGGCTCGAGACCGCGGGCTGGCACACCGAGGCGGTGGCCTCCATCGCCGCGGCGCAGGAAAGCGTGCAGCGCCACGCGCCCGCTGCCGTGGTTGCGACCGAAGACTTTGCGCCAGCCGCGCTGGATGCGCTGCGCCAGTCCGCGCCGCTGGTGTGGCTGAGCGCCGACGGCCCGCACCGCCCGCGCCAGCGCGGCCCCGGCATGGTGGAGGCCTCGGCGTTCAGCCATCGCGCGCTGCTCGATGCCGTGGCGGCCGCCACCGGCGCGACGCAGCCGGCGGCGCGGCCCATGCCCGCGTCAACACCGCCGCCACTGCCCGCGCCCGCCGCGGCGCCCCTGACCATCCTTGTGGCCGAGGACAACCCGCTGAACCAGTCGCTGGTCGCCGAGCAGCTGCACGCAATCGGCTGCCACCCGATCGTCACGGGCAGCGGCAGGCAGGCACTCGCGGTGCTGGAGCACACCCGCGTCGACGCACTGCTGACCGACCTGCATATGCCCGAAATGGACGGCCACGCATTGCTGCACGCCGTGCAGGCGAAGTATCCGGGCCTGCCGGTGGTCGCCTTCAGCGCGGTGGCATGCAGCGATCCCGGACACGACTGGCGCCTGCGCGGCTTCTCCGGCTACCTGGCCAAGCCGGCCTCGCTGCAGGAGCTGGACGCCTGCCTGCGCGGGCTGCCTAGCGCCGCCACCGATGCCGCCACCGATGCCACCACCGATGCCGGCGCCCGCGCGCAAGCGCGCGACCCGGCCAGCGCGGCGCTGGCCCCGCGCCGCCGCTATGAAGACATGCTGCGCCGGCAGCTGCAGCAAGACCTGCCGGCGCTGGCCCGCATCCTCGCGCAGCAGGACCTGGCCGGCCTGCGCCACTGGGTGCATGCCGCGGCGGGCGCCTTCATGATCGTGCGGCGCCAGTCCATCGTCAGGGAATGCCGGGACCTGGAGGCACTGTGCGAGGCGGCCCCCGGCTGGGCCCCGGCCATGGCCGAAGCGGCAGACACCCTGTACAAGCGGCTGCAACGCTACGCGCTGGGCGCCGCGGCGGGGCCCTAGCAGCACCGCATTACCACAATTGGCGGATTTGCGAGCAGCCCGACGCGCGACCATAATGGCAACGCCGCGCCGTGGCCCGCCTGGCCGATCCGACCCGGGCGCGCCATTGTCTCCAATGTCTCCCTCATGCCGCCAGAACAAGGCCTGCCCCAGCCCCAGCGCACCTGGGCCATCCTTACCGTTTTCTTCGGCCTGATCATGGCCGTGCTGGACGGCTCGATCGCCAATATCGCGCTGCCCTCGATCTCGCGCGAACTGCATGCCGATCCCGCCAGCACCATCTGGGTCGTCAACGCCTACCAGCTGACGGTGACCGTATGCCTGCTGCCGCTGTCGTCGCTGGGAGACATCCTGGGCTACAAGCGGGTCTACCGCGCGGGGCTCGCGACCTTCCTGGTGGGGTCGCTGCTGTGCGCGCTGTCGGTCAACCTGCCGATGCTGGTGGCCGCGCGCGTGCTGCAGGGCATCGGCGGCGCCGGCATCATGAGCGTCAACACCGCGCTGGTGCGCTTTATCTACCCGCCCACGCGCCTGGGCCGTGGCATCGGCCTCAATGCTCTGGTGGTGGGCGTGACCATCGCCGTGGGGCCGTCGCTGGGGGCGCTGATCCTGGCGGTGGCGAGCTGGCCGTGGCTGTTCGCGGTCAATGTGCCGGTGGCGATCGCCGCGCTGGCCCTGAGCCGCACCGCGCTGCCGCACACGCCGCCGCAGCCGCGCGGTTTCGACTACCCCAGTGCGCTGCTGTCGGCGCTGGTGTTCGGCATGTTTATCCTGAGCGTCGACGGCCTCGGCCAACCCGGCTGGCGCCTGGCCGGCTGCGCCGGCGTGGCGCTCGCGTTCGGGCTGGGCTGGCTGCTGGTGCGGCGCCAGCGCGGCCGCGCCGCGCCGCTGGTGCCGGTCGACCTGTTCGCCAGCCGCGCGTTTGCGCTTGCGGTGGGGACTTCGTTCTGCTCGTTCATGACGCAGATGCTGTCCTTTATCGCGCTGCCGTTCTTTCTCGAATACCAGCTCGGCCGCTCGCTGCGGGAGACCGGCCTGCTGATCACGCCGTGGCCGCTGATGGTGGCGGTAATGGCGGCGGTCTCGGGCCGGCTGTCGGACCGTTATCCGGCCAGCATCCTCGCCGGCATCGGGCTGGCCATGCTGGGGGGCGGACTGATCGGCCTGGCCACGCTGGGCCCCGACGCCGGCGGCTTCGACATCGCATGGCGCATGGCCATGTGCGGCACCGGCTTCGGCTTGTTCCAGTCCCCCAACAACCGCGCCATGATCGGCGCCACCCCGCCCGAACGCAGCGGCGGCGCCAGCGGCGCGCAGGCGACCACGCGGCTGCTGGGGCAGACCACCGGCACGGCACTGGTGGCGCTGCTGTTCAGCCTGTCGCCGGCGGGCGCGGCGCGGATTGCGTTGTACGTGGCGGCGGGCGTGGCGGCGGTGGGCGCGATGATCAGCCTGAGCCGCTTGCGCGATGCCGGTGGCGAGACAGTGGGGCGGGGGGCGGTGGAGCCGGATGCGTAGCGTCCTGGTAGCCGGGTGACGGGGCACCCACACCACCGACTGTGCCGATACCGCTTGTTTGCTCCCCTCTTCCGCTTGCGGGCGAGGGGCCGGGGGTGAGGGCAGGCGCGTGCGATAGCGACAGCCTTCACTTCGTGGATGCTCCCGCCCTCACCCCAACCCTCTCCCGCAAGCGGGAGAGGGAGTACGCAAGCGGCAGTTTGGAAGGCCGGTGGTAAATGGGGTTACTCCGCCTTCGCCCCCGACTCCTTCACCACCCTCGCCCACTTGGCGATTTCCTGGCGCTGGTATGCGGCCAGCTTTTCCGGCGTGCCCAGCACCGGATCCAGTCCCAGCGTCTTCAACTTCGCCTGCACCTCGGGCAGCGTGAAGATGCGGTTGAGCTCGGCATTCAGTTTGGCCACCACCTCCTTCGGCGTGTTCGCCGGCGCGAACACCGCGAACCATGAATCCGCCTCGAAGCCGGGCAAGCCCTGCTCGGCCAGCGTGGGGATATCGGGCGCCGACGCCGAGCGCCTGGCGCTGGTGATGCCCAGCGCGCGCAGCTTGCCTTCGCGCACCACCGGCAGGGCCGACGGCAGGTTGTCGAACATCATGGTGATATGGCCGCCGAGCAGGTCGGGGATGGCCATGGCGCGGCCCTTGTACGGGACATGCGTGATCTTGACGCCCGCCATCGCATTGAACATTTCCCCGGCCACATGCGGCGAGGTGCCGATGCCCGGCGTGCCGAAGGTCAGTCCGCCCGGCTTGGCCTTGGCCAGCGCGATCAGCTCCGCCACGTTCTTCGCCGGCACGCCGGGGTTGACCACCAGCACGTTGGGCGTCGAGGCGATCAGGATCACCGGCGCGAAGTCCTTGACCATGTCGTACGGCATCTTGCTGTACAGCGCGCCGTTGATCGAATGCGTGCCGACGGTGCCGAGCGCCAGCGTATGGCCGTCGGCGGGCGCGTGCGCCACCGCCTCGGCGCCGATATTGCCGCCTGCGCCGGGCTTGTTGTCGACCACCACCGGCTGGCCCCAGGCGGGCGAGATCTTCTCCGAGACGATGCGCGCCAGCGTGTCGGGCGCGCCGCCGGTGGGAAAGCCGACCACGATGCGGATGGGCTTGGCGGGATAGCCCTGTGCCTGCGCGGCGACGGGGCCGGCAAGGAAGGATGCGGCAAGCACTGCCGCCGCGGCAACGGTACCGAAACGCATGGGATGCTCCTCCGGTTGCGCACGGCTGCGTGGCCGCGCGCATTGTGAAGGCGGCGGCAATGCCGCCGCCGGAACCTGCCAGGCTGCCCGCCGCTTCAGACCGCGATGCCGCCGAACTCCTGCATCACCTTGTCGTGCAGGCGGCGCATGCCGCGCAGCCAGCGGTCGTAGTCCTGGCCCTTGCGGCGATAGTACTCAAGCACTTCGGGGTGCGGCAAGATCAGGAAGCGCTCGTCGGCCACGCCCTCCAGCGTCACCGCCGCGACATGCCCGGCGGTGACCGAGCCTTCCTGCAGGAAGCCCTTGCGCTCGCCGTTCTCGCCGAACAGCATATTGGTCTGCACGCCCTGCGGGCAGATGCAGCTGACCTTGATGCCGCGCTCGCCGTAGGTGATCGACAGCCACTCGGCAAAGCCGATGGCGGCATGCTTGGTCACCGCGTAAGGCGCCGAGCCGATCTGCGACAGCAGGCCCGCCGCCGACACCGTGTTGACGAAGTAGCCGTCGCCGCGCTCCAGCATCTGCGGCAGCACCGCCTTGGCCGCATGGATGTGCGCCATCACGTTGATGTCCCAGATGCGCTGCCACTCGCCGGCGCTGGCGTCGAGGCCCTTGCGCAGGATGATGCCGGCGTTGGAACAAAAGATGTCGACCTGGCCGAAGCGCTGGGTGGCCAGGTCGGCCAGCCCCTGCACCGCGGCCGCGTCGGCCACGTCGACCGGCTGGGTAAACACCTGGCAAGCGCGCGCCGCCGCCTGGACCTCGGCCGCCACCGCGGCGGCGCCGGCCGCGTTCAGGTCAGCCACGGCCACGCCGCGCGCGCCGGCCTGGGCAAAGGCCAGTGCCAGCGCGCGGCCGATGCCGGTAGCGGCGCCGGTCACCACGACGGTCTTGTTGCGTACTTCCATGGATGGTCTCCTCGTTGAATTCGAATGCCGGCGTCTGCGGCCGGATGCATCAGGCCCGCTTCGCCGCGCCGGGTTCGGGTTCCGGCTGCGCCGAGGCAAAGCGCGCGCTCGCGCGCGCGCCGCCAGGCTGCCACAGCCGCGCCTGAAGGGTCTGCGCCAGCTCGCGCACGCGCGGGCCCAGGTTGGCTTCCAGGATTTCCGGCGACAGCCGCGCCGCGGCGCCGCCGATATTCAGCGCCAGCACCTCGCTGCTGCCCGCCAGCCGCAGCGGCGCGGCGGCGCCGCTGACAGTGCGGTCCCATTCCGCATGCGCCACGCAGAAGCCGCGCCGCGCATGGTCGCGCAGCGCGCGCTCCACGCCCGCGCGCACCGCCGGCCAGCGCGCGCCATAGTGGCGCGCCAGCTCCGCCAGCGCGGCCTCGCGATGATCCGCATCCAGGCCCGCCAGCCACGCGCGCCCGATCGCCGAGGTGGCCATCGGCAGGCGTGCGCCCGGCGCCAGCCGGATCACCAGCGCGCCGCGCGGCTGGCAGCTTTCCAGATAGACCATGGCATGGCGGTCAGGCATCGCCAGCGCCACCGTGCAATCGGTCGCGAACGCCAGCGACTGCATCAGCGGCTGCGCGATCTCGCGGATGCCAGCGCCACCGACGTAGCGGTGCCCCAGCACCATCGCGCCCTGCCCCAGCCGGTATTTCTCGGTCGCCGCGATATAGGTCAGGTAGCCCAGCGTGGCCAGCGTATAGGTCAGCCGCGACACCGTCGGACGCGGAATGCCCGTGCGCCGCGACAGCTCGGCATTGCCCAGGTAATCGTCCTGCGGCCCGAACGCGCGCAGCAGCTCCATGCCGCGCGCCAGCGCCGTGACGAAATTGCGGTCATCGGCGCAGCCATTGCCCGCCGGCACGTCGGCCGGCACCGGCAGGTGCGCGGCATCGGGCGGCGGCGTGGGAATGGTGGTGGTGCGTTTCATGGGCAGCGGTCCGGACAGGCCCATTAGATTGCAGCAAACGCGGCTGCCGGAGGGGCGCTATGTAGGGAAAGCATGTGCCATAGAAACGGTGTTCATGGAGACCGTGCGGGTCCCAGCAGCGTTCCTGCGCCCGCGTCTACCAGGACCAATCTGTGCCAGTTCGGCCCGAAATCAAGCTCTCGACGCGGCCGCCAGACAAAGTGCGGAGAGCAGAATTTCATACCCAGTGCGTCCTCTCATCTCTCCCGACTTTGCTTTCCGGCCGCGATAATATTCAGTGGATAGCCGCGGTAGGTAATTGGCTTGCGCAACACGTGGTTGCCGTCCGTTGAATGGAATTTTAAACAACGCCAAAGAAAGGTCTGCACTCACCTGATACGACCAATCAGGCGCAAGTCCGGCGACGCCAGCCACGCGCGGATTCAAGATTTCTTGCTGATTTTCCCACTCAATTCAGCACCATTGACTAGAGCGCTGCCGATACGATGGCGAGCATACCCAAGCGAAGACCCCACGCAGCTATTTCTCCGTCATCACGCGCGCCGAGCCCGCCAAAGGCAATACCGCAGCACAAAACTCGCCAGAGCATGCCTCGCCCCATTTCCGTGACCATCCACCTGTCGGCGCTCGCCAGCAACCTCGCCGTGGCGCGTCGCGCCGCACCCGCATCGAAAGTGTGGGCCGTGGTAAAAGCCAATGCCTACGGCCACGGCATTGCCCGGGTCTACCCTGCGCTGGCCGAAGCCGACGGTTGCGCCCTGCTGGACCTGAACGAGGCAGCATTGCTGCGGGATCTGGGCTGGCGCAAGCCCATCTTGCTGCTGGAAGGATTCTTCGATGAAAGCGATATTCCGCTTCTGTCGTCATTGCGGCTGAGCACCGCGGTACATTGCGAAGACCAGTTGCGCATGCTGGAGCTTGCCTCGCGTCGCGCACAACTGCCTGCACAGTCGCTCGATGTCTGCCTGAAGCTGAATTCGGGCATGAACCGGCTTGGCTTTTGCCCGAGCGACTACCGGGCGGCCTGGCAACGGCTGCGCAACATTGCCGCAGTGAAGTCGGTTACCCACGCCACCCATTTCTCGGATGCGGACGCGCCGACGGGGACCGCCGCGCAGCTGGCGGCTTTCCGCGCCGCTACGTTGGGCTTGCCCGGCGAGATATCGGTGGCGAACTCCGCAGCAACGTTGTGGCATGCGGATTGCCACGCCGACTGGGTACGCGCCGGGATTCTGCTATATGGGGCGTCGCCTTCGGGCCGGCCAGAGGACATAGCGGGCTCCAGCTTGCAGGCGGCGCAGACGCTGGCGAGCAAGATACTGGCCGTACAGGAGATTCAGCCGGGGCATTCGGTGGGCTACGGCTCGCACTATGTGGCGTCGCGTCGCCAACGCATTGGCATTGTGGCGTGCGGCTACGCGGACGGTTACCCGCGCACGAGTTCGTCGCATAGCGGTCACTTTGCCCCGGTGCGCGTTGGCACGCGCCTGACTCGCACGGTGGGCCGCATCTCCATGGATATGCTTGCGGTTGACCTCACCGACTGTCCCGAGGCCACTATCGGCACCCCGGTCGAGTTATGGGGCCGGCACGTGCCCATCGACAGCGTCGCGGCGGCCGCGGGGACCATCGGCTATGAGCTGATGTGCGCGGTGGCACCTCGGGTACCGGTCGAAGTGGCCAACTGACCTTGCTTCCATGCGGTTTTTTTTCTGATTTCTGCGTGGCCGCTCGGCGTGCAAGGGGCGACGGGCGCGCGTGCATAGCGCGCACTCGCCTCCTGCAACCTGATACCGCTCAAGCGGAAGAGAACAGCTTTTCGATCGGATAGTGGGTCTTGACGAAAGGAGACTTGATCACGATGAAGCTGAAGTACTTCTCGATCCCGATATTCCGTTCGAGCAGGCTTTCCATCAGTTCCTGGTAGTGGCTGACGCCACGGGTGATGAACTTCAGCAGGTAATCGTAGCCGCCGCTGACCAGGTGGCATTCGATGATCTCGTCCACGGCGCTCACTGCCCTCTCGAAGCGCACGAAATCCTCGCGATGGTGGTCTTCCAGCGTGACCTCGGTAAATACGGTGAGAATGTCGCCGAGTTTTTCCAGGCGAATATCGGCGCTGTATCCGCCGATATAACCTGCCTGCTCGAGCCGCTTGACGCGAATCAGGCAAGGGCTTGCCGAAAGACCCACTGAATCGGCAAGGTCCACGTTCGTCATCCGGCCGTTTCTTTGCAGTTGGGCGAGAATCCGAAGGTCAAGGCGATCGAGTTTGATTGGCGCTGACATGGTCCTTCAAGCCTGGAATGACTGCATCACATTGTCCCGCTCCGATCCGGAGAGGGCAATCAGGGCGCGCCCGGACGATGCACAAGCGAGGGTATTCCCCAGGATTGCTGCAGTGCACAGGCACCCATAGCGTGCACATGGCATGCAATGCCGAACCATGCACCCGAAACCGCAGCTTTCACTGCCATCGTCCCCAATACCCCGCAAATTCGTCGGAGACACATGCTTCAATACCCAGAAGGCGGAGATGGGTTGACTTGAGCAGCCGTGCGAGGGCTCGATCGCCGCTGGCAAACCAAGCGCATCCCAGCGCCTTGCACCGATGGTGCGCGCCCGCAAACCGCCAGGGCAGGCTGGCAGACACGGTCCGGCAGGCCGACTCGCCCCACAAGGAGACCTTCATGAACCTGTTCATCTTGCGTCTGCTGGCGCGGCGTGTCGGACTGGCGCTGATCTCATTGCTGGCCGTCTCGGCCATCGTCTTCGCGATCACGGCGGTACTGCCCGGCGACGCCGCCCAGGAACAGCTCGGGCAGGACGCGACCCCGGAAGCCCTGGCCGCGCTGCGCAGCCAGATGGGCCTGGACGTGCCGGCGCCGGTACGCTACGCCCACTGGCTGCGCGGCCTGCTGACCGGCGATGCCGGCGAGTCCCTGGCTACCCACATGCCGGTGTCGGAGGCCGTCGGCAGCCGGCTGCCCAATTCGCTGCTGTTGGCGGGCCTGACCGCGCTGATTTCGGTGCCGGTGGCGCTGGGCCTCGGCATCCTCGCGGCGGTCTACCGCGGCACCTGGTTCGACCGCGGCGTCAGCCTCGGCGCGGTGGCAGTAGTCTCCGTGCCCGAATTCCTGGTCGCCACGCTGGCGGTGTTGCTGTTCGCGGTCCAGCTGCGCTGGCTGCCCGCGCTGGCCTATGTCGGCAACGACGAGTCCTGGGACAAGGTGCTGCGTTCGCTGGCCATGCCGGTGCTGACGCTGTGCTGCGTGATCGTGGCGCAGATGCTGCGCATGACGCGCGCCGCGGTGATCGACCAGCTGCAGGCGCCCTACATCGAGATGGTGCGGCTCAAGGGTGCTTCCGCGACCCGCCTGGTGCTGTTCCACGCGCTGCCCAACGCCATCGGCCCGATCGCCAATGCCGTGGCGCTGAGCCTGTCCTACCTGCTGGGCGGCGTCATCATCATCGAGACCATCTTCAACTACCCGGGCATCGCCAAGCTGATGGTCGACAGTGTCGCCCAGCGCGACATGCCCGTGGTCCAGGTGTGCGCCATGATTTTCTGCGCCACCTACCTGACCCTCGTCACGCTTGCCGATGTGTGCGGCATCGTTGCCAACCCGCGTCTGCGTTACCGCTGATGCCCTGAACGCCATGCAGGAGCCGCGCCCCGTGTCCACCACCACCAACACCACCCCGCTCGCCAGTGCCACCGGGGTCTCCCCGGCTGCGCCCGGCACTACCGATAAAAGCGGTGGCCGCCCGCGACGTCCCCGGTTAGGCATTAGCGGCTGGATCGGCTGCGTCATTCTTCTGGGCTGGCTGGTCGCCGCTATCTTCGGGCCGCTCCTGATCAACCCTGATGCAGCGGCCTCGGGCGAACTCCAGGTCTTCGCGCCGGTCAGCGCCCAGCACTGGCTCGGCACCGACTACATGGGCCGCGACATGCTCGCGCGCGTGCTGCTCGGCGCGCGCTACACCGTCTGCCTGGCGCTGGTCTCGACCCTGTGCGCCAGCGGCATCGGCATCACGCTGGCGCTGCTTGCCACCGTCAGCGGCCGCTGGATCGATGCCTGCCTGAGCCGCGGCCTCGATACGCTCACCGCGATCCCGAGCAAGATGTTCGCGCTGATCATGGTCGCCGCCTTCGGCTCCTCGGTGTGGATGCTCACCATCACCGCGGCCATCATCTACGTTCCCGGCGCGTATCGCATCGCGCGCTCGCTGGCGGTCAACATCAACGCGATGGACTACGTGACCGTCGCCCGCACGCGCGGCGAGGGCACCGCCTACATCATGCGCCAGGAGATCCTGCCCAATATCGTCGGCCCGATGCTGGCCGACCTGGGGCTGCGCTTCGTCTACGTCGTGCTGCTGCTCGCCAGCCTCAGCTTCCTCGGCCTGGGCATCCAGCCGCCCGAGGCCGACTGGGGTTCGCTGGTGCGCGAGAACATCGGCGCCCTCTCCGAGGGCAGCATGGCCGTGGTGGCGCCGGCGCTGGCCATCGCCAGCCTGACCATGGCGGTCAACCTGGTCATCGACAATCTGCCGGGCCGCTCGGCACGTGGGAGGAAATAATGGGCACGTCCGTAACAGTCAGCAATCTGCGCATCACCGCCGGCGCGGCGACCCTGGTCGACGGCGTCGACTTCGAGATCGAGCCGGGCAAGGTGCTGGCCCTGATCGGCGAATCCGGCTCGGGCAAGACCACCACCGCGCTCGCCCTGATGGGCTTTGCGCGCGACGGCTGCGAGATCGCCGGCAGCATCCGGGTGGGCGCCACCGACGTGCTGCGCCTGCCGCCGGGCGAGCAGCGCCGGCTGCGCGGGCGCAATATCACGTATATCGCGCAAAGCGCCGCGGCCTCGTTCAACCCGTCGCGCACCATCATGGACCAGGTGGTCGAGCCGGCGCTGATCCACCGCCTGATGGAGCGCAAGGCGGCCGAGCGCAAGGCGATCGCGCTGTTCCGTGAACTGGCGCTGCCCAATCCCGAGTCCATCGGCCAGCGCTATCCCCACCAGGTGTCCGGTGGCCAACTGCAGCGCCTGATGGCGGCCATGGCGCTGATCACCGATCCCGACCTGGTGATCCTGGACGAGCCGACCACGGCACTGGACGTGACCACGCAGGTCGAAGTGTTGCGCGTGTTCCGCCGCGCGGTGCGCGAGCGCCGCACCACCGCGGTCTATGTCAGCCACGACCTGGCCGTGGTGGCCCAGGTGGCCGACCATATCCTGGTGCTGCGCGATGGCAAGATGCGCGAGCTGGGCGAGACCGACCAGATCCTGTACCAGCCGGCCGACGACTACACCCGCTGCCTGCTGGCCGCGGCGCGCCCGGCCGAGCGTCCCGGCGCGCCGGTGGACCCGGACAAGAGCCCGCTGCTGCTCGAGGTGCGCGACCTGTCGGCCGGCTACGGCCCGCTCGATGCGCACGGGCAGCCCGCGGCGAAGATCCTGGAGGGGGTCGACCTGAAGCTGTACCGGGGCCAGGCCATCGGCGTGATCGGCGAGTCGGGCTCCGGCAAGACCACGCTGGCGCGGGCCGTCGCCGGGCTGGTGGCGCCGTGCCGCGGCAGCATCGCCTTCAACGGCCGCCCGCTGAAGCCGAGCGTGGCCGAGCGCAGCCGCGACGAGCTGCGCCGCATCCAGATCGTGTTCCAGATGGCCGATACCGCGCTCAATCCCGCGCGCACCATCCACGAGATCCTGGCCCGCCCGCTGCAGTTCTATCACGGCCTGCGCGGCGAAGCGCTGCGCGCGCGGATCCGCCAGCTGCTGGACCTGGTGCGGCTGCCGGCGGGCGTGGCGCAACGCACACCGGGCGGCCTCTCCGGCGGGCAGAAGCAGCGGGTGAACCTGGCCCGCGCGCTTGCCGCCGAGCCCGAGCTGATCCTGTGCGACGAGATCACCTCGGCGCTGGACACCGTGGTCGGCGCCGCCATCCTCGACCTGATGGCCGAGCTGCGCAAGGAACTGGGGGTCTCGTACCTCTTCATCAGCCACGACCTGCACACCGTGCGCGCGATCTGCGACGAGATCGTGGTGATGCAGCACGGCCGCAAGCTGACCCAGGTCGCGCACGCGGACTATGACCGGGGCCCGCATCATCCTTACTACGCCCTGCTGGCACGCTCGGTACCCGAACTGCGCCGCGGCTGGATCGATGAAGTCGACGTGCATATCGACGGCGCCGTTGCCACGGAGCCGGCTTGACGCATCCGGCGCTGCACGACAGTCGGGCATGTAATCCGCTCGCGAAACGCTACCCCGCGGTGGTCTCGGCCCGCCTGTGAGTAAAAGGTCGCGCTAATGCCGCCAGTCCTGCCATCGGTAGTACGCTCCAACGATCGGCAGGAACCATGGCTTACCGAAATGGCCGGGGATGGCTGGCCAATCCAGCTCTCGCCAGGGATTGCACTCCGGGCGGCCTGCCATCACATCGGCCATGACCTGTCCCATATGTACCGACATCTGCACGCCATGTCCGCTGTAGCCGACCGAGTAATACAGCCCGTCATGCTGCCCTGCGCGCGGCAGCCGGTCCGCGGTCATGTCGACCAGCCCGCCCCAGCAGTAGTCGATGCGTACGCCCCGCAACTCCGGAAAGATGACTTCCATCGCTGCCTGAAGGATACGGCCGCTCTTCTCGTCCGAGCGCGGATTCGACATCGCAAACCGTGCGCGTCCGCCAAACAGCAAACGGTTGTCGGGCGAGACGCGGAAGTAATTGCCGATGTGTTTCGAAGTCGTGTAACCACGGCGGTGCGGTAGCAGGCGATCGAGCAAGGCCTGGTCCAGTGGCTCCGTGCCGATGATGAAACTGCCCACGGATATCATGCGCCGCCGCAAGAACGAGAACGGTCCGGTGCCAGAGTTCCCCGTCGCCAGCAGCACTTGCTTCGCTTCGATCTGGCCGCGTGGACTGCTCAGGCGAAACGTACCGTCGGCCCGCCGCTCCATTTTCGTGACCGGCGCGCGCTCGTAGATACGCGCACCGTTGCGTGCCGCGGCTTCGGCAAGCCCGACGCCGAACTTGCCCATGTGCATTTGGGCGCTGGTTTTCTGCAGCAGTCCACCAAAAAAGCTGTCAGAACGGACTTCGTCCTGCAATTGGGACCGCGGCACCATCTCGACATGCGGATCGACCTCCCGGCGCAACACATCGCAGGCGCGTGCGAGCTTGTCGTAGTGCTCAGGCTTCGCCGCCAGCTTCAGCTTGCCGGCGCGCACAAAGTCACAAGCGATATCCTCTCTGGCAATCACCATCTCGACGGTGTCGACAGCGGCGTCATAGGCCTGGTAAAACGCCCGGGCCCTGTCCACGCCAATCCGCTGGGCCAGCGACGCGAAGTCATGCGCGAGGCCGCTGTTGCAATGCCCGCCGTTGCGGCCAGACGCCTCGCCCACCACGCGGCCCGCCTCCAGCACGGTGACCGACGCCCCCCGCCTGGCGAGCGCCAGCGCGGCGGATAACCCGGTAAAACCCGCCCCGATTACCACGACGTCCGCGCGTCCCATGACGGGTCCTTGCGCCCCACCGACAAAGGCGGGTGCGGTATCGAGCCAATAGGATTCCAGTTTCATCTCGGGCTCCTGTCCTGGTGGCTTTCCGGGTGCACGCGCTACTCCTTACAGGCCCACGAGTGCCGGCAGACCGCTCAGGTCCTTGATTTCGTGGCAACCCCACACCGACCAGCTCGGCTCGTGGCCACGCGCGACGAAGGCCTTGTTCTTGATGCCGACATCGTCCGCCGACAAATGGTCGTAGCGCATGCTGGACGAAACGTGAAGCACGTCGTCGGGGGTGCATTCCAGCTGCTCGATCATGTACTCGAAAGCCCTCAGACGCGGCTTGTAGGCACCCGCCTGCTGTGCGGTATACACGCGGTGGAAAGGTGCGCCCAGCTTTTCGACACTGTACGGGATCTGCACGTCCATGGCGTTCGAAAAGATCACCAGCTGGTATTCCTTGGCCAGGCGTGCCAGCGCGTCCGGCACATCCTTGTGGGGCTGCCAGGTCGGCACGGCGTTGTAGAACTTCAGGCCTTCGTTGTCGCGGTACTCGATACCCCAGCGGCGGCAAAGGCGCTCCACCGAATTGCACAGCAACTCGTCATACGGACGCCAGTCGCCCATCACCTCATCCAGGCGATAGCGCGCGAAGTCAGTCGTGAACTGCTGCATATTCTCCGGCGCGATGCGGTCGGCAAAAAGCTCGCGTGCCAGATCCGCCATCTGGAAGTTGATCAGGGTGCCGTAGCAATCGAAGGAGATGTACTTGGGTCGCAGGGTGGTGGCGCTCATGTTTCAGGATTCCATTCAGGTTGATTCGTGCCTCGCTATGTGCAAAGCTCGCTCGGCGGCTCGCTACCGGACGTAATTTCATGCGCGCTGGCGGCATATACCGGACCGTCGCCTCCTGGAAACCATTAAATCATGTGGGGCCGGTATGGATGTCTCGTTGTCATGCCGCCCGGCCACATTATTCTTCGATTTAAAACCATCGCACAGCACGAGTTGCTGCGACCAGGAATCGCCCGTGTCGGCCCGTTCCATGCAAGTGGAATGATGGGGTCACAGCGTACGGTGAGGCACGCTTGCGGCGGCAGAAATCCGGACACTGATGGCAGCTTGTCTGCAGGGCCGACACCGCTGCGCGGTCGTGACGCCATCGCGCGCGGGTAGCCGGGCAGGGATTCGACAGAAGCACGATCTGCGGTCGGCCTGCCCGCAGACAGCACAACCTTCGGTTTGCCCCCGCCCTGCGCATCATCGTGTGGAATTGCATGGATCGGTCGAAACCCCCTCGAAGCTATGGCAACATTGTTCTTAACTACAGAGGCCTCGAACACAATCCCGCACGCTGTCAACGCAGAACTGGTTGCGGCGGCAGGCCAGGCAGATGAGGTAAAGCATGAAAGATCCGAATGGGAGCGGCACCGTCCACTTTCGCAGCATGAAGCCGGAAGACCTGCCGGACGTGCATAAGCTGTCCCTGGCCACGTTGTGGCCGCACCGCCTCGAGGACTGGAAGTTCATCCTCGAGATCGGCGAGGGGATCGTCGCGGAAGACGGGACGGGCATTATCGGCACGGTGATGTACTGGTTCCATGGCATGGACTACGCATGGCTGGGCATGACCATCGTCTCACCGGACCATCGCCATCAAGGACTCGGGCGCGATCTCGTCTCCCGGGCGCTGGTAGCAACCGGAGACCGAACAGTCCTGCTCCATACTACTGCGGATGGCGTACCGTTGTTCGAGAGCTTCGGCTTCCGGCCAACCGGCTGGGTACACCGGCACCAGGGCAGTGTCTTTCACTATCCGTTCGTGCCACTCAGTGCAGGCGAGCGCATCCGGCCCGTCAGCCCGCGGGACGAAGCCGCGCTAGCGGAGATGGCGAGCCGCTCCAGCGGCATGCCGCGCGCCACGGTGATCAAGCATTTGCTGACGGTCGCCGATATCGTCGCCATTGACCGGTACGGCGAATTGATTGCCTTCGCGGCACTGCGCAAGTTCGGCCACGGTTTCGTCATCGGGCCGGTGATCGCGCCCGATGTCGACCGCGCCAAGGCCTTGATCGCCCATTGGGCAGGCTCGCGTGCGGGCTCATTCGTGCGTGCCGACGTTCCCGAAACCAGCGGCTTGAGTTCCTGGCTTACCGACATGGGCCTGGTGCAGGTCGATGAAACGGTGCAGGCAATGGCGCGTGGCAAACCGCCGCTGCCAGATGCTTCGATCACCCGGTTCGCTTTGCTCAGCCAGTCGTTAGGCTAGGCGCTGCCCGAGCAGCGCTCCCCCTGCAGTTACAACAGCAGCCGCATGGCACCTCCCACTGGCGTGCCCGTGCGGGAGCCTGGCGTCATGCATCGCAAGGTTCGCGTACTGCCGACGCATGCCAGGCAGCGGATATCACATCCGATGCAAGCCAACCCCGGCTGACGAAAATGGCACCAAAGCCGTATCGCCAATTCGCTCGCTTTTCCCATCGGGATTGAGGCAAGTGGCGCTCGCTGCAGGATGCCAGCGGCATCGCAGCATAACGTGTTGAAAACCACGCGAAATTGCGGTTTCGCATGAGTTGGGAAGCCAGGTCCGATAGTTAATGCTACGCATCCGTGCCTAGAATGACTTGGCGTTCGTTCCCCGTGCACGACTCGGTTGACCACGATCGGTCTTGCCTGGCTGTGCAAGTTAGCCTTCCATATGGATTCCTCATGCAAATCGATTCCCTGATCGCATTAGACCGCGAACACCTGATTCACCCCCTGGTCAACTACCGCGCCCACGAACAACGTGGCGTCACCATTCTCGAATCAGGGCACGGCGCCTACTTGAAGGATGCACAAGGCAATGAGCTGCTCGATGCCTTCTCCGGCCTCTGGTGCGTCAACGTAGGCTATGGCCAGCAGAGCATTGTCCAGGCCGCCGCGGAGCAGATGGCCAAGCTGCCTTATGCCACCGGCTATTTCCACTTCGGCTCCGAGCCGGCGATCCGGCTTGCGGCACGCCTGGTCGAATTGGCGCCGCCCTCGCTTCGGCACGTGTACTTCACGCTCGGCGGTTCGGATGCGGACGATTCAGCGATCCGCTTCATTACGCACTACTTCAATTCGACAGGCCGGCCGCAGAAAAAGCAGTTCATTTCGCTCGAGCGTGGCTATCATGGTTCGTCGTCGCAAGGATCTGGGCTGACAGCGCTTTCGGTATTCCACAACAATTTCGATGTGCCGTTGCGCAACCAGCACAAGATTCCCTCGCCCTATCCTTACCGCAATCCTGTGGGCCCGGATCCGGAAGCCATCATCCGTGCGTCGGTGGAAGCCTTGCGATCCAAGGTGCGGGAACTGGGCGCGGACAATGTCGCCGCCTTCTTCTGCGAACCGATCCAGGGCTCCGGTGGCGTCATCGTTCCGCCCAAGGGCTGGCTCAAGGCAATGCGCATCGCGTGCCGCGAGTTGGGAATCCTGTTCGTCGTTGACGAGGTCATCACCGCGTTCGGCCGCACCGGTCCGATGTTCGCGTGCGAAGCCGAAGGCGTCGAGCCGGACCTGATGACGATTGCGAAGGGCTTGACCGCCGCTTACGCGCCGATGGGCGCGGTACTGATGTCGGATGAAGTGTACGCAGGCATCGCGGACGGTATGGCCAGCGGCGTTCCGGTGGGCCACGGCTATACCTATTCTGCACACCCTGTCAGCGCTGCCATCGGCCTGGAAGTGCTCCGGCTATACACGGAGGGCGGGCTGATCGCTAACGGTATTGCGCAAGCCCCGCACTTCGAGGAAGGCCTGCGCAGCCTGCTCAGCCACCCGCTGGTTGGCGAGGCGCGCAGCCGCGGGCTGCTCGGCGCGCTGGAACTGGTCAGTGACAAGTCCAGCAAAGAGCGCTTCAGCCCCTCGCTGAAGCTTCACGAGCGCATCACCGAGGTCGCCTACCGCAACAAAGTGGTATTCCGCGCCTTCGGCGACAACATCCTCGGCTTCGCGCCGGCGCTCTGCTATACCGCGGCCGATTTCGAGCTGCTGTTCGCCCGTTTGAAAAAGACGCTGGATGAAGTGCTGGCCCAACCCGAAGTCCGGGCGGCCGTCAAGCAGTAAGTCTATTTGCGCCAATGTCCCCGTAGTGTCAACGCGGGGAATAGTCCTGCTAACGTACCTGAATGACGAGACTGGCGGAGGATCGCGATGTTTGACACGCCTAAACTGGATCGGATCGACATCTCTATCCTCAGCCATCTGCAACGTAACGGCCGTACCACCAACGTGGACCTGGCCGATGCGGTCGGGCTCTCGCCCAGCCCGTGCCTGATCCGCGTAAAGCGCCTGGAGAAAGCGGGCTACATCGGTGGATATGGCGCCCAACTCCGGCTGGAAAAACTGGGAAACATGCAGATCGTGTTTACCCAGGTAACACTATCCGATCACCGTCGCGAGGACTTCGCCAAATTCGAGGCTACGATTCGAGACATTGACGAGATCGTCGAATGCCACCTGGTGAGCGGCGGCTTCGATTACATGCTGAAGTTCGTGACATGCGGCGTGGCGCACTACCAGAGCATTGTCGAGGATGTGCTCAGGCAGAACGTCAATATCGAGAAATACTTCAGTTATATCGTGATCAAGTCGTCGTTCGTCAAAGGCTATTATCCGATCACCAAGCTGCTTGCCGGACACGAATAGCCGGCCGCTCGACTCGCCCTATCCGGCCTTACCTCGCCATGCCGGCCTGTCACGTTTTTCGACGACGAGCGCCGCGGGTCGTGTAATGCCTTCCCCCTTCTCTCCAGCCTTGGCAAATCGCCTGCTTGCCGCCGTCCAAGGCAAAACGGCCGGCTTGCGCCGGCCGCCCTGGTAACAGAGGCAGCGCCTCAGTCCAGCTGGCCCTGGCACACGTACTTGATGTGCATGTACTCGTCCATGCCATGGCGAGACCCCTCGCGCCCATAGCCCGAGTCTTTCACCCCGCCGAACGGCGCCGCTTCCGCTGCCAGCGCGCCTTCGTTGATCCCGACAATGCCTGACTCGAGCGCATCGGCAAGGCGCCAGATCCGCCTCACGTCATTCGAGTAAAAATATGCCGCCAGGCCGAATGGTGTCGCATTGGCTGCCGCAACCACGTCGGCTTCTGTACTGAAGCGCGTCACCGGTGCGACCGGGCCAAAGGTCTCTTCATAAGAGCACTGCATGGAGGCATCGGCATCCACCAGCACGGTCGGGGCATAGTAGTTGGGACCCGGGCATTCGGCGTTGCGGATGCGTTTTCCACCCACGACAACGCGGGCGCCGCGGCTGACGGCTTCCTGCACGTGCCGCTCGATTTTCTCGACCGCGCGTGCATTGATCATGGGGCCGATCTGCGCCGCGGGATTGGTGGCAGGCCCTACGACCAGCGCTCCGACGCGGGCTGCGAGCTTGTCGACGAAGGCGTCATGCACCTTGTCCTGGACATAGATCCGGTTCGGGCAAACGCAGGTCTGCCCGCCGTTGCGGAACTTGGCAGCCATCAGGCCCTCGACGGCGGCGTCGAGATCGGCATCATCGAAGACGATGAACGGCGCATTGCCCCCGAGTTCAAGCGACAGCTTCTTGAGCGTATCGGCGGAGCGGCGCGCCAGGTGCTTGCCAACCGGGGTCGAGCCCGTAAAGGTGATCTTGCGCACCCGGGCATCGTCCAGCCAGACATCGACCACTTCGGCCGCCCGCTCGCGCGAGGCCGTGACGATGTTCAGCACCCCTGGCGGCACGCCCGCCTCTTCCGCGAGCCGTACCAGCGCCAGTGAGGTCAGCGGCGTATCCTCGGCCGGCTTGCAGACCACCGTGCAGCCTGCCGCCAGCGCCGGGGCAATCTTGCGTGCGATCATCGCAGCGGGGAAGTTCCAGGGGGTGATGGCGGCGATGACCCCGACCGGTTCACGCAGTGCCAGCATGCGGCGGCCCGGAACCGGTGCGGCAATCACATCGCCGTCCGCGCGCGTGGCCTCTTCGGCAAACCATTCGACATAGCTGGCGGCGTACAGGACCTCGCCTTTGCCCTCCGCCAGGGGCTTGCCCTGCTCGCGCGAGATCAGGCTGCCAAGGTCTTCGAGGTGGCTGACGATCAGGTCATTCCAGCGCTTGATGATCTGAGCGCGTTGCTTGGCCGGGGTCTTGCGCCAGGCGGGAAATGCGGCATGGGCGACGTCGACGGCGAGCCGGGCCTCGGCGGCGCCGCTGTCCGGTACGGATGCGAAGACCTCATCGGTGGCAGGATCCGACACGTCAAGTGTTCGCTGGTCCGCACCGCTACACCATTCGCCGCCGATATAGTTGCGGCCGGGAAGCAGACTCTGTTTCTGGAGGGGAAGAGGCATTGGAAAAATCTCCTTGATAACGGCGTTAGATTGCGGTGCTGGCAACGCCAGCGGGCTTGGCTTTTCTTCCATGCACGTCGACTTCATCGATCCAGCCGCGGCGCAGCTCGGGTACCGAGCGCGCCAGCAGGGCGTAGTAAGGATGATGCGGGCCCCGGTCATAGTCCGCGTGCGCGACCTGGGTCAGCTTGCGGCCGTGCTGCATCACCACGATCTCGTCGCAGATCGCGCGCACGGTGTGCAGGTCGTGGCTGATGAAGAGGTACGAGACCCCCAGTTCCTTGCGCAGCTCGGCCATCAGGTCGAGGATGGCGGCGCCGACCACGGTGTCCAGCGCCGAGGTGATCTCGTCGCACAGGATCAGCTCGGGCTCGGCGGCAAGCGCGCGGGCCAGGTTCACCCGCTGCTTCTGCCCGCCGGAGAGGCCGCCCGGCGTGCGCTGCGCCACGCCCGCCGGCAGCCGCACCAGGTCCAGCAGCTGGCGGATCCGCGCGCGCAGCGCTTCGCCGCGCAGGCCGTGATAGAACTGCAGCGGGCGGGCCAGGATCTCGTGGATGGTGCGCGCGGGATTGAGCGCGGTATCGGCCATCTGGAACACGATCTGGATGCGGCGCAGCTCGTCGCGGCTGCGCTCGGCCACGCTCGGCTTCAGCGCGCGGCCGTTGAAGGCGATGCTGCCGCGGCACGGCGCCACCAGCCCGGCGACGGCCCGCGCCAGCGTGGTCTTGCCGGAGCCCGACTCGCCGATCACGCCGATGGCCTGGCCCCGGTACAGCTTCAGGTCGACCCCCTCCAGGATCTTCGCCGCGGGCTGCCCGTGCGCATCGAGCGGGCCGTAGCCGGCCGACAGGTCGCGCACCTCGAGCAGCAGCGGGCTCTTGTCCGGGTCCACCGGCGCGCCGGGGCGCTCGGCCGGGCGCGCCGCGGCCAGCAGGCAGCGGGTGTAGTCGTCGGCCGGCTGGTACAGGATCTGGTCGGTCTCGCCCAGCTCGCGCATCTTGCCATCGCGCAGCACCAGGATATGGTCGGCCACCTGGGCCACCACGGCCAGGTCGTGGCTGACATAGACCGCGGTGGTGCGGCGCTCGCGCACCGCGCGGCGGAACACGCGCAGCACTTCGACCTGCGTGGTCACGTCCAGTGCCGTGGTCGGCTCGTCCAGGATCACCAGGTCGGGATCGGTGATCAGCGCCATGGCCGCCATCAGGCGCTGTAGCTGCCCACCGGACACCTGGTGGGGATAGCGCTGGCCGATGGACTCGGGATTGGGCAGCGCCAGTTCACGGAACAGCGCGATCGCCTTGCGCTCGGCCGCCTTGCGCTCCATCAGGCGGTGGATCAGCGCCGGCTCGACCACCTGGTCCATGATGGTGCGCGACGGGTTGAACGAGGCCGCGGCGCTTTGCGCGATATACGTGATGTTGCGCCCGCGCAGCCGGCGCTGCTCGCCCGGCGGCAGGCGCAGCACGTCGGTGGCGCCCACCCGGATGCTGCCGGCGATCTCGCAGCCGTCGCGCGCAAAGCCCATCAGGGCGAGCGCGGTGGTGGTCTTGCCCGAGCCGGATTCGCCGATCAGGGCCAGCACCTTGCCCGGCTCGATCTCGAAGTCGACGCCGTCGACCAGGGTCGCCGCGCCGGCGGTGATGCGCAGATTGCTGACTGTTACGGACGTGCCCATTATTTCCTCCCACGTGCCGAGCGGCCCGGCAGATTGTCGATGACCAGGTTGACCGCCATGGTCAGGCTGGCGATGGCCAGCGCCGGCGCCACCACGGCCATGCTGCCCTCGGAGAGGGCGCCGATGTTCTCGCGCACCAGCGAACCCCAGTCGGCCTCGGGCGGCTGGATGCCCAGGCCGAGGAAGCTGAGGCTGGCGAGCAGCAGCACGACGTAGACGAAGCGCAGCCCCAGGTCGGCCAGCATCGGGCCGACGATATTGGGCAGGATCTCCTGGCGCATGATGTAGGCGGTGCCCTCGCCGCGCGTGCGGGCGACGGTCACGTAGTCCATCGCGTTGATGTTGACCGCCAGCGAGCGCGCGATGCGATACGCGCCGGGAACGTAGATGATGGCCGCGGTGATGGTGAGCATCCACACCGAGGAGCCGAAGGCGGCGACCATGATCAGCGCGAACATCTTGCTCGGGATCGCGGTGAGCGTATCGAGGCCGCGGCTCAGGCAGGCATCGATCCAGCGGCCGCTGACGGTGGCAAGCAGCGCGAGCGTGATGCCGATGCCGCTGGCGCACAGGGTCGAGACCAACGCCAGGCAGACGGTGTAGCGCGCGCCGAGCAGCACGCGCGCAAGCATGTCGCGGCCCATGTAGTCGGTGCCGAGCCAGTGCTGGGCGCTGACCGGCGCGAAGACCTGGAGTTCGCCCGAGGCCGCTGCATCAGGGTTGATCAGGAGCGGCCCGAAGATAGCGGCGACCAGCCAGCCCAGAAGAATGACGCAGCCGATCCAGCCGGTGAGGCCTAAGCGGGGCAGGCGCGGGTGGCGACGGCGCGTTGCGGCTGTGCCGAGGGTGACCGGCGCTTGTGTGTTGGAAGTTGGGGACATGAATTGCGGCTCCTGCTTGGCGTTCAAGGCATCAGCGGTGGCGCAGACGCGGGTTGGCAACGATGCCGCACACATCGGCAAGCGTGACGAGGGTCAGGTAGGTGGCGCAGAAAATCATGGCGCACACCTGGACCACGGGCATGTCGCGCTGGGCGACACTGTCGACCATCAGCTTGGCGATGCCCGGGTAGTTGAAGATGGTCTCGATGATGATGACGCCGCCCAGCAGGTAGGACAGGCTCAGCGCCACGGCATTGGCGATCGGGCCGATGGCGTTGGGCAGCGCGTGGAACAGCACCAGGCGGGTCGCGGAAGCACCCTTGAGCCGCACCATCTCGATGTAGGGCGCCTGCAGCTGGTCGATCACCGCGGCGCGCGTCATGCGCAGCATCTGCGCCACGATCACGCAGCACAGCGTCAGCACCGGCATGGCCAGCGAACGCAGCACCTTGTCCCAGGACTCGTCGTTGCCGACATAGGCCAGCGCGGGCAGCCAGCGCAGCTGGACCGCGAACAGCAACACCGCCAGCGTGGCGACCAGGAATTCGGGCACGGAGACTACTGCCACCGCGCCGAGGCTGACGCCGCGGTCGAACCAGGTGCCGCGATAGACCGCCGCGAGGATGCCGAGGCCCAGCGCCACCGGCACCGAAATCAGCGCGGTCAGGCCCGCCAGCAGCAGCGAATTGGGCAGCCGGCTGCCGACGGCCTCCGACACCGGCATGTGGGTAGCCAGGGACTCGCCGGCATCGCCGGTCAGCAGGCCGCGCAGCCAGTGGGCGTAGCGTACCGGCGCCGGCACGTCCAGGCCCATCTGGCTGCGCAGCGCGGCCAGGGCTTCCGGGGTCGCGTCCTGCCCGAGCTGTTCCTGGGCGGCGTCGCCGGGCAGTACCGCCGTGATCGCGAAGACGATGGCCGAGACGGCCAGCAATGAGATCAGCGCCAGTCCGACACGCCGGACCAGCAGACGAAATATAAACGGGTTCATGAGGGTCTCCTTTTCTAGTTGATCAATCGGGCCGTGATTTCCGAGGTCCGGCGCGTGGTCCGCCCCATCGGGTCGTTCACGGCATCCCGGACCGGTCCGTCCCGCCAGCACGCGAGCGGACCACTGCCAGGATCGGCATTCTTCAGATGGCCAATGGATGTATCCGAATCCATACCGGTAGTTGCACGCCGGCAAGCTGGACGCGGCAGGTGGCGACGGGCTGGTTCCAGCCGCGTCGCCCGGGGGGGAAAATCTATACCTGGCTTGAATCTGCTTCAGAAAATCTCGCGTGTTGGGGTCTTGACTCCGAGCGCTGAGGCGCGGCCGCAGGCGAAAACAGGGTCGGTGTCTGGAACGCGGCCATTCCAGCTTCCTCTGGTCAAGCGTCGAGCCAGACGTGCTCGGCAAACGCATAGCCCATCAGACCGCCCAGCGGGATGGGCGACAAGCCCTTGAGCTTCGTTGAATGCGCATCGATGCTGGACAGGAACAAGGGGATACCGATGCCCGCCTCCGCATGAATCATGGTTTGCATATCGGCATACAACTGCTTGCGTTTGGCGAAGTCAGTCTCGGCGCGCGCACCGAGCAACAGCTGGTCGAACCGCGGGTTCTTCCAGCGCGACTCGTTCCAGGGCGCGTCGGACTTGAAGAACTGCGTGAGGATCGTATCGGCGCTGGGTCGCGGATTCACATTGCCGAAGCCGACAGGGCTGTTGAGCCAGTGGTTCGACCAGTAGCCATCGGCCGGCATGCGCTTGATGTCGAGTTCCAGGCCAACGCGCTGGGCCGCCTGCTGCAGCATCAGCGCCATCTCGACCGAGTACAGCGCCGCCGGCGACGTCACCACCGGCACCTTGCCAGTCACGCCGGCCTTGCGCAGATGGAACTTCGCCTTCTCCGGATCGAACGGCCGTTGCGGCAGTTCCTTGAAATAGAAGCGGTTGGTGGGATCGATGGGCTGGTCGTTGCCAATGACGGCATTGCCGAGTGCGATCGCCTGTTTCATCTGCTCCCGGTCCAGCAGATACTTCATCCCCATGATGAAGTCCGGGTTCGTGCCGGGACCCACGTCCTTGCGCAGGATCAGGTCGGTATATTGGCCCGACCTGGTGATCATCAGCCCGTAGCCAGGAGTACCCTTGATGCGGGCCACGGCACGCGGGTTCACCATGGCGACCAGATCCATTTCGCCCGACAGCAGCGCATTGACTCGCGCGCTTTCGTCGGTGATGCCAACGAACTCGATCTCGTCGAGGTACGGCTTGCCTGGCTTCCAGTACGCCTCGTTGCGCACGGCAACGGTGCGCACGCCGGGGCGGAACTCCTTGATCTTGTAAGGTCCGGTACCGATGCCCGCGCTGAAGTCGGTGGTGCCGTCCTTGACGATCTGGAAATGAGAGGTCCCCAGGATCACCGGGAGATCGGCATTCGGCTGGGTCAACACCATCGTGACCTCGCCCGGACCGGTAGCCTTGACGCTCTCGATCTGCTCGGCCAGCACCTTGCCCTTGGAGGCGGTGGCCGGGTCCTTGTGGCGCATCACCGAGTACACCACATCCGCGGGCGACAACGCCTTGCCGTCATGGAACGTTACGCCCTTGCGCAACGCAAATACCCAAGTCTTTGCATCGGTGGTGTTGAAGGACTCCGCCAGCGCGGGGCGCGGCGTCAGGCTGGCATCGAGCGAGGTCAGCCCGTTGTAGACCATGTTGCAGCGCACATAGTCATTCTGGTTCGCCTGCTTGGCAGGATCCAGCGTATCGGACGCGGATGCCGTGCCAGCGGCCACACGGATGCGTCCGCCGCGCCGGGGTGTCTGCGCATGAGCCTCGAGCGCCTGGCCGGCCAGGCTACCGGCCAGCGTGGCTTGCATCCCGCCCGCCAGCAGCATCTTCAGCACATCGCGCCGGGTGGCGCCGCGCTTGAGTCCATCCAGGATACGAAGGCTTTCACCGGGACCGACAAGGCTAGCGAACTCGTTACAGCGATCCTTCATGGTCGTACTCCTGGTTTGGTGGGCAGGCCCAAGCAAAAGCGTTGATGTGCGGCGATTTAAGCATGCGTCCCCACGCCATTTATCGGGAAATGGGCGATTACGACGCGTAAAAGATGCGGTTTTCAAAAGCCCGGACGGCAGTTCCTGCGGTCAGGGATGGTTGTCGTTATCCCTTGCGGCAAAATCGATCAGCACGCTCTTGAAGCGCAGGTTTGCCTCCACCGCCTGGCGCCCGAGATCCTTGCCGATGCCAGATTGGTGATAGCCGCCGGTCGGGATCACAAAGTCCGCACTGCGCCCATAGCGATTGATCCATACCGTGCCCGCTGAAATGCCGCGCATCGCGCGCAGCGCGCGGCCGATATCGGCGGTGTGAACGCCGGCGGCGAGGCCATAGTGCTCGTGCGCGGCAAGCGCCAGACCCTCCTCTTCATCCTCGAAGGTTTGCACTGTCAGCACCGGGCCGAAGATTTCTTCCCGCACCGCAGGATTGTCCGCGCTTACGCCCTGGATCAGCGTAGGCTGGAAGAACGCGCCGCCCGGACCGCCGTCAACGAGGCCACCGCCGCAGCGCAGTTCCGCGCCGTTGCCGCGCGCGCGCTCCACGATGTCGAGGATGCGCGACGCCTGCACCGCCGAAACAATCGGCGCCAGCGTGGTGGCATCATCCCAGGTCGCACCGGGCAGCAGCCCGGAGAAGCGCGCCACGATGCGCTCGACCAGCGCCTCGGCGATGCCGCGTTGCACAATCAGCCGCGAGCCGGCCACGCATACCTGTCCTGCATTGCCGGTGATGGCGCCGGCAATGATGCCCGCAAGCCGGTCAAGATCCGGTGCATCATCGAATACAAGCTGAGGGCTTTTGCCGCCCAGCTCCAGCGTCACCGGCTTCGGCCCCTGCGACGCGCAAGCCGCCATGATCGCGGCGCCCGTGCGCGTCGATCCCGTGAAGGTCATTTTCGAGATCAGCGGGTGGCGCGTCAGCGCATCGCCCGTCGTTGCCCCGTCACCCTGCACCACGTTGAACAGGCCGGGCGGCAGGCCGGCTTCGATGGCCAGCTGAGCCAGGCGCACCGCGGAGAACGGCGTCAGTTCGGAGGGCTTCAGCACCACGGCGTTGCCCGCGGCAAGCGCGGCACCAACCTTCCAGGACACCATCACCAGCGGGAAATTCCAGGGCGTGATCGCGCCCACCACGCCATACGGCTCGGCTACCACCATGCCAAGGTGATCGTGGCGCGTAGCCGCCACCTCGCCGCCCAGCTTGTCGGCATACTCGGCGAAGAACCGCAGTCCCTCCGCCGTGAACGGTACATCCCATGCGGTAGCATCGCGCACCGGCCGGGTCGAGCACACCGCTTCGAGCGGCGCGAGGCCACCCACGTCCGCTTCGATCAGGTCCGCCCATCGGCGCAGCACGCGGGCCCGCTCGCGCGGCGCGCGGCGCGCCCAGTCGCTGGTACGCCAGGTCTTCCACGCGTCCCGTACGGCTGCATCGACCGCCGCGGCGTCGGCCAACGGAAGCTCGGCATGCACCTGGCTATCGGAGGGACGCCGCACGGCAATACGGCCGGCATCAGGCACGAACTGTCCACCAATGAAATGGCCGGTGGATACGGCGATAGTGTGGGGGTCAAAGACTTGCACGGAATGACGGGCGCTTCAGTCGCGCCAAAGGTGTGTTGATGCCTTCCATGCTAGACAAGAATGCCCAAGATTTATCTCGCTTAAGGACGGTGCTTCCGCATCGAATTGCAAAACTGGCACCTCTCGCAACCGAATCTTCCGAGTTAAGGAGAAACCCCAACGCATTGGGGTTCCCCGGCACGATTGCCCCGCCGAGTTGCACCAGCACAATGCTGGCCAGCGAGTTCCGTCTTGTCCAAAAAAAAACCGCGGGCATCGCTGCCTGCGGGCAAGGCTTCACAAGGAAGCGGAGACCACCGAAGTACCCCGGCAATCCTCCCGCCTACGCCGGCCGGAACATTGCATAAACCTTGGCCGCGTGCTCGCGGCCTTCCTGACTGCATTGCGCGTGCTGCTCGACCAGAAACATGTCGCCTTGCGAGAACGTCCGCGCCGGCCCGTCTCGTCTTCAAACGTCACGCTGCCGGCAAGCAGGTATATCAGCTCACTTGATCTCGTGATTCGTGAGGAATACGCTGCAATGGCGTGGCTCCCGCAATCCCTTGACAAGAAGACATGGATTCGCGCAGGCGCTGCCCGCGCTGATGGAGAATTACAGCACCATCGCACCTGCGGCATATCGTGTTCAGGCAGCCCGCAAACCTACAAACCGTGGCATTTGGACTCTGAATCAGCATGAATTGCTGCGGGCGGCACCAAGTCCTGCCGCGCAGGCGCCGGCCGACCCCGCATGCGGGCGCCAGGCAGCGGATTCGCAAACCGATGGCAGCGGCATGGTCTTAGCAATGGATGCGGTCTGATGCCAGCTTCACGGCATAAGCTCCGCATCTCGCAGCGGAGGTCGAGGTGATTATGTGGAATCGTATTTCCCCCCTTCGTTTCCCCGTGAAACGCATACCGACTGTGGCAAGATGAATTTCGTAATTAAAGGAAGACGCCATGCCAAGCCACGACAACAAGGATTCAGTGACCTACCGTGCCATGTCCGAACAGGACGTGCCTGCTGCCTATGCCTTGTCGCAGGCGCTGCGCTGGCCCCATCGGGCAGAAGACTGGCAATTCGTGCTGCGCCTGGGGACAGGCTTCGTCGCTGAAGACGCCGGCACGGTAATCGGCACCGCGCTATGCTGGAAGCAGGGACAGCAGGCATCGCTGGGAATGATCATTGTGTCGTCGGAACATCAGGGCAAAGGCATTGGCAAGGCGTTGATGCGCCTTGTGCTGGAAGTGTTGGGGGATCGCACCACGCTGCTCAATGCAACCCCTGCCGGGCAGCCCCTGTATGAACGCCTGGGCTTTGTTGCGACTGGCACCATCCACCAGCATCAGGGAACGATGAACACCGTCGGCCCGGTTGCACTGGCTGCGGAAGAACGGCTCCGCCCGCTCGAGCCAGGCGATATAGAAGCCGTGACGGAACTCGCAAGTCGCGCTACCGGCGTGTACCGTGGCGAGCTGCTGAAGGCACTGATTCCCATTGCCGAAGCTGTGGTACTGGAACGCAATGGCGAGGTGGTCGGCTTCTCGGTCTTGCGCCGGTTCGGCCGAGGCCATGTTATCGGCCCGGTGGTGGCCTCCGACAGCGAGCGCGCCAAGGCCTTGATCGCCCACTGGGGAAGTACCTGCGCCGGCTCCTTCGTGCGCGTGGATGTCACCGGAACCAGCGGGCTGCAGGACTGGCTCCCGCAGGCAGGATTGACTCAGGTGGATACCGCGGTGGCGATGGCGCGCAATGGCGTGCCGCAAGCCGACACCGCACTGCACCAGTTTGCCCTGATCAACCAGGCGCTTTGCTGAACCCTCCTGCTTGATGAAAGGTGCGAGGCGTCGAGCTTGCGCCTCGCCGCCTGATCAGAACCACCGCGTCAATGCGGTCTCCGGCGCTGTTCATTACGTATCATGCTCGCACCGTAGATTTCTACACGCGGTTGCGGGCCTGCTACTACCCCACTTGTTCAGTGAAGTGCGCTTCGGCCCCCGTGACTTCGCCGCCCAGCCGCACTTCAGCCCGTCAGCGCGATCAGCGCAGACATCTGTGGCTCAAAATCTGTGGCTCAAAATGCCGGAACTGGTGCTGATGGGCGTCCTGGCCTTTGTGCCGGGCGCGGCAGCAACCGGTCGACTGCGTCCGATGTGAAGCCCTCAGACCAATGCACGACCGCAGGATCTGCTGATAGCAACTCGCACAACGGCAGCCTGCTTTGCACGAGACCCTGATTACAGCACCGGCGCGAGGGGCACGCAGCTTATGCTTTTGGACATGCAAAGGCCCGACCTCGGCTCTATCCGGCATGGATCCCCGATGCGCCCTTTGGCGGATACAAGCCGTCGGGAGATGGCCGCGAATACGGAATTGAAGGTCTCGAGGAGTATTTTGCAACCAAAGCAATTCTTGGTTCCAGGAGGCCACGGCACCCAGTGCCGATTGAGGTTTCAGCAAGACAACGCGCAACGCGCAGGAGCAATCATGACCGTGGCCCTAGTGCTGCATCGCGCCGATGGCGCGCCCGTTTCAACCGAATTCCGCAGGGCGGCCTTCGGCAATGACGACCCCTTTGCGCGACAGCGCGAAATCGCATGGGAAGGACCCGACTCCATGATCGCTGGCCGGGCCAGCTTCATTGGCGAGCTCGATGTCGCGAGCTTCCCTCACATCGAAACCATCGTCGTGGTGGAAGGAGAGCTGACGCTGACTGAAGCAGGAGCGGCCCCGCTGGTCCTGGGTCCGCAAGCGGGCGCTGTCATCGGATGCGGCACGGCGCTGCGCATCCAGGCCGGATCCCGCGTGCGGTTTTCCTTTTGCGCAGCCGCTTGCGACAAGCCGACGAAGCGCGGCCTCATCCCGCTTCGCGCCAACGCCGACTTCAGGCCGTCCAAAGCCCCGCCGAAGGAGACGCTGCTCGGCCCCACCCCGGACTGCCGCAGCGACAATGTCTTCGCAGAGGAGGGCGCGCAGTACCTCGCGGGCACCTGGGACTCAACACCTTACCACCGCGTCGTCCGTCCGCATCGCCTCAACGAATTCATGCATCTGCTGGCCGGCAGCGTGCGGTTCGCAGCCCCCGATGGCAGCGTGCTTTCAGTGGGCACCGGAGATGCGCTGTTCGTGCCCCACGGCGCACCGATCGGGTGGGAAAGCAGCGATCGCGTGGCGAAATTCTACGTAGTTCAAAGCGTCCAGGCTTGAATCGACAAGCGAGATCCATTATGTCCCCTCCGCTGCACCATATCCAAACTTCGCCCACGCTGCCGGCGTCGGCTGATGTGGTCGTGATCGGCGGCGGCATCATTGGCGTCTTTACCGCCTACTACCTGGCCAAGCGCGGCGTTTCGGTCGCCTTGGTGGAGAAGGGGAGGATTGGCGCCGAGCAATCGAGCCGCAACTGGGGCTGGTGCCGGCAGCAGAACCGCGATGCTCGCGAACTTCCGCTAGCGAGCAAGAGCCTTGATCTCTGGGAACGCTTTGCCGCAGAAAGCGGGGAAGACACGGGCTTCCATCGCTGCGGGCTCTTGTATCTCAGTAACGACGAGGCCGAACTATCCCGTTGGTCCAGTTGGGGCGATTTTGCAAAGACCGCTGGAGTGTTAACCCATATGCTCAATAGTCGGCAAGCCGCCCAGCGGGGGCAGGCGACCGGGCGCGCCTGGAAAGGCGGCGTCTTCTCGCCCAGCGATGGCACCGCCGATCCTGGCAAGGCTGCGCCGGCCGTGGCAGCTGCGCTCATCAAGCTCGGTGGCAGCGTTCACCAAAATTGCGCTGCCCGCGGCATCGAGACGGAAGGCGGACGAGTCAGCGGGGTCATCACGGAAGCCGGGGTCATCAAGAGCAGGACGGCGGTGCTGGCCGGTGGCGCCTGGGCGTCCGCGTTCTGCCGCCAGCTCGGCATCCGTTTTCCCCAGGCCTCGATTCGTCAATCCATCCTGAGCGTTTCCCCTGTCGAGCATCGCTTGCCGGATGCCCTGTTTACGGCAGGCGTGTCCATTACGCGCCGCAGCGACGGACGCTACGCACTGGCCATCAGCGGCCGCGCACGCGTGGACGTGACGCCACAGTTCTTGCGATTCGCCCCACAGTTCGTGCCCATGTTCGCTAAGCGCTGGCGCAGCCTTCTTCCCGGAGGCCTGGAAGGCATTCGTGGTGGGCACGAAACGCTGAAGCGGTGGCGGCTCGATGCCCCGACCCCAATGGAGCGAGTGCGCATCCTGGATCCGAAGCCCGATCTGGCGACGGTCAGGGAGACCCACCGTCGCGCCCTCGAACTCCTGCCTGCACTGCGCGAAACAAGGATCACGGACGCCTGGGCCGGCTTTGTCGACAGCACGCCGGATGGTGTTCCCGGCATCGGCGCAGTGCCGTCCATACCGGGTTTCATCCTGGCTGCGGGCTTTTCTGGACACGGCTTTGGCATCGGCCCTGGCGCCGGCCACCTTATCGCGGACCTTGCCACCGGTGCCGAACCGATCGTGGATCCCATACCGTACCGGCCTGGTCGGTTCAGCGGCTCGGCATGGGGCAAGGTCGCCGACTTCTAGACCAGGTCCGTCTCTGCAACGCGCCGAACCCCGATTCAGCCCGTCAGCCCACCTACGCCGACCAGGAGAGATCCATGAATGACTCTAAGCGGGCACCAAAGGCATACAGGTTGCCGAGCGATGTGATCGTGATTGGCGGCGGCTTGGTCGGCTCGGCAGTGGCCTATGGGCTGTGCCAGCTCGGCGATCCCACCCATCTCCTCTGCTGCCTGGTCGCATACAACGTCGTGTTCATGCATGAAGGCAAGGTGTGCGAACAGGGAACACCGGCGGAACTGTTCGACGCGCCGAAGACGCCGCCGCTGCATCGTGCCGCCGCCGGGATTCCGCTGCGCGCGGAAGTCGACGCATGGCTCGCGCAGCACTGCTGATCTCTCCATTGACAACCCGAAGGGCTTCCATGATCCGGCGCATTGCCTTTATCCATACGGTCGCGATGCTGGTCGAGCGTTTCCGTCCGCGCTTCCAGTCGGAATTGCCAGACGCAGACTGCTTTCACATGCTGGACGAAAGTGTCCTGCAGGACCTGATCCGGCAAGGTCCTTCAAGCGGCATCACGCGCCGCATCGCCACACTCTCACAAGCGGCGGCCGATGCGGGGGCCGATCTGATCGTTTTCACATGCTCGTCAACCTCGCCGGCCATCGATACCGCGCGCCAGACGGTGAGTGTGCCGATCCTCAAGATCGACGATCCCCTCTACGCCCGCGTGGCAAGCGCGCCAGGCCGCGTCGGTCTGATCTGCACGACCCCGTCGACGGTCGCACCGAGCCGTGCACTGCTGACTGCGCACGCGCAGGGCGCCGGCCGCGATATCCCAGCGGAGAGCCTCCTGTGCGCGGCGGCATTCGACGCCTTGGCCAGTGGCAGGCGTGACCTGCACGATCGCCTCGTGTGCAAGGCTGCCACAGAGTTGGCGCCACGCGTCGATCGCATCGTCCTAGCGCAAGCCTCGTTGGCGCACTTGAGCGAACCGCTCGCCGAGCAACTGGGGCTGCCGGTGTTCGCGAGCCCGGAACTGTTGGTGCAGGAGGTGGTCGCCCGGGTGCGGGATTCTGCCTGATGCTTCTGTCATGGCGTGCATGGGCGTCGTTCAGCCCGATCCCGCCAGGTATCGAGGTCGGGGGCCAGGATAGCGAGGTGCTGGTCTGGGATGGCATTCACAGGGAATGGCCCCCATATTGACGGTCACCTCGCTGACTTCTTCCCCGCGGCAAGTGCGAGAGTGAACCGATCTGCAGTTTCCAGTTCGGCGTCCGCGGAAGTTGCACGGCAGTCCAGCTAGGTCCGGATTTCCAGTCCAGGAAAAGCGCACGTAGTCCAGCTGATTCCGGTTTCCTGCAACAGCAGCGCTGCCCTGCCCCGCTCCGCCATGCGCACTCTCATTGCCGGTCCGGCGCGAACTCGGAGGCAAAAACGGGCGCTTCCTCCATGCGGTAACGCCCATCTTGGCTCACGTAGTACATGGCGCCGCGGCCCCGGCGCGCAAACGTCACGCAGCAGGAATGTTCAAAGCGTCCGAAGCGGGTGATGCCGATCCCCGGCGCATCGCGCCACTCCCATACGCGCTGTTCCTCGATGCAATCGAGGACGCGATGCTGCGTTTTTGGATGCATGGATGAATTGAGCATCATGCTGACATAGCCAAAGTCACCCAGCGCGGGATAGCGTTCCCGCATGGCCGCCCAACGTTGCTTAGGAGACATTGGCGCTCTCCCTGTGCTGCGTGGTCTTGTTCGTCTGCTGCATTGCTTCTGCCTTTAGGTCACCGTTCCAGTGCCCGTCTTTGGTCCTTTCGCACATACCTGTGGCTTGACGACGTTCGCCGTCCGTTTCCCTATCGCTTCGTGTGGCCGCCGCTGAATTGACCGGCAGCCGCGCGCACCTCGCTTGTGGTGCGCAACGGCGTTGCGCACCTCGCTTGTGGTGCGCAACGCCGGTCGGCGGCCGGGCTTACTGTGCTTGTCTCAATTGCCCGAGGATCGCAGGATCTTCCAGGGTGGACAGATCCTGCGTGATCTCCTCCCCCCGGGCAATCAAGCGCAACAGACGCCGCATGACCTTGCCCGACCGGGTCTTTGGCAGGTTGTCAGCAAAGCGGATCTCCCTGGGCTTTGCGATGGGGCCGATCTCCCTGGCCACCCAGTCCCGCAACTCCCGGGCCATCTGCTGCGCTGCGTCCCCCTGCGGGCGCGCACCCTTGAGCACGACAAACGCGCAGATCGCTTCGCCAGTGGTGTCGTCCGGCTTGCCGACGACCGCGGCGTCCGCCACGTACGGGTTCGCAGCGAGCGCGGATTCGATCTCCATGGTGCCCATACGGTGCCCGGAGACATTGAGCACGTCATCGATGCGCCCGGTGATGCTGAAATAGCCGGTCTGGTCATGGCGCACCGCGCCATCGCCAGCGAGGTAGAGCTTACCCCCCAGGTCCTTCGGGAAATAGCTGGTGCGGAACCGCTCGGGGTCGCCCCAGATGGTGCGGATCATGGATGGCCACGGGCGCTTGATGACCAGGATTCCACCTTGCCCATGAGGCAGTTCATTGCCGGCTTCGTCCACCACGGCGGCCATGATGCCGGGCAATGGCAACGTGCAGGATCCCGGCTGCAGCGGCATCGCACCCGGCAGCGGGCTGATCATGTGGCCGCCGGTTTCGGTCTGCCAGAAGGTATCGACGATCGGGCACTTCCCGTTGCCCACGTTCTCGTGGTACCACATCCAGGTCTCGGGATTGATCGGTTCGCCGACCGAGCCGAGCAGGCGCAGGCTGGACAGGTCGTACTGCCCGGGATGCACGGCAGGATCCTTGTCGCAGGCCTTGATCAGCGCACGGATCGCCGTCGGGGCCGTATAGAAGATGGTGGCGCGATGCTTGCTGGCCATCTCCCAGCACCGGCCTGCATTGGGATAGGTCGGCACACCTTCGAACACGATCTGGGTTGCACCGACCGCAAGCGGACCGTAGGCAATGTAGGTGTGGCCGGTGATCCAGCCGATGTCGGCGGTGCACCAGAACACGTCCGAAGGCTTGATGTCGAAGGTCCACTTCATCGTCAGCATTGCCCACAGCAGATAGCCGCCGCAGGCATGCTGCACGCCTTTGGGCTTGCCGGTGGAACCCGAGGTGTAGAGGATGAACAGCGGATGTTCGGCGTCGACCCATTCCGGCTCGCAGGATGCGTCCCGGCCGGCGACCAGGTCGTACAGCCACAGGTCGCGTCCCGGGACGAAGCCGACGTCAGCACCCGTGCGCCGGTAAACGACGACGCGCCTGACCGTCTCGCAACCGCCCAGGGCCAATGCTTCGTCTACGATGGCTTTCAGCGGCAGGCGCTTGCCGCCGCGTACCTGCTCGTCAGCCGTGATCACCGCCACCGCGCCGGCGTCAATAATGCGCTCGCGCAGCGACCTGGCCGAGAAGCCACCGAACACCACCGAATGCACCGCACCGATGCGCGCACACGCCTGCATCGCGGCAATGCCTTCGACCGACATCGGCATGTAGATCACCACGCGGTCGCCCTTGCCGATGCCAAGCGCGCGCAAGCCGTTGGCAACCTGGCAGACCTTGGCGTGAAGCTCGGCATAGGTGATCCGGCTGACCTCGCCGTCGTCCGCCTCGAAAATGATCGCCGTCTTTCCGGCATTGCCATTGACCAGGTTGCGGTCCAGGCAGTTGTACGAGACGTTCAGTTCGCCGTCCTCGAACCACCGGTAGAACGGAGCATGGTCCTGGTTCAGCGTCCTGGCAAACGGCTTGTGCCAGTTGATGTTGTCGCGCGCTTGCCGGGACCAGAAGCGTTCGTAGTCCTGTTCGGCCTCGGCGCACAGCGCCCGATAGCCCTCCATGCCGGAGATCCTGGCGTGCTCCATGAAATGCACGGGAGGGTGAAAGAGGCCGGAGTCCTGGTTAAACGGGGCGATGTTGGACATGGCTATGTCTTTGAGCGAATGGAAGGCTGTCAGCTGATGAAGATGGCGTGCCGATCAGTCAGCGCGCTGTTTGTGCTGACGGATCGAGGCCTACCCCGGGGGATTCCGCTTGCCCCCGGGGGTCGGCGCGAATGGGATGTGCGTTCAGAACTTGTGGCGAATGCCGACGATCGCGCCAAACTGGTTGGCACCCGGGCGAACCGCTTCGCTTCTTGCACCGAGCTGGTCATTGAAGCCGACCACACCGAGGCTGGATTTGCCGCGGTTCAGCGAGTACGCAACCGAGGTGTAGATATCGGTGCGCTTCGACAGCGTATAGTCGACCAGCGCGACCAACAGCCACGGATTCCCGGCATTCCCCTCACGCAGGTTCTGGTAATACGCCGAGCCGGTCACCGACAGGGCAGGCAATACCTGGTAGCCAACACCGAACCAGCCGAGGTTCGACACCGTGTTCGCCACGGCAACGCCAGGCAACGTGGCACCGTTGAATGCATGCGCGTAGCGATAGCCTGCGTAGAGCTTGGCCGGACCGAGTGTATAGGTGCCGGCCACGGCGGCCCGCCGAATCAGGCTATCGGTCGAAAGCGCGGTGGGGGCGGACCGGTTAGACTGGTCGTAAATGGCGCCGAGCGAGAACGGGCCGCCGTCATAGCTGAGCGCCAGCGAGTACGAACGTCCATTGGTGAAATTGCCTGCGACTTCCTGGTTGTTGCTGTTGAGGCTGTACAGGGCCGTCACGCTCAGTCCGCCGAACTTGCCCATATATTTCGCGGAGTTGTCGGCGCGCGCTCCGCCCATGTACGGATCCTGCGCGCCGGAGGAATAGCGGGCCGCGATGGCCATCGGGTCATAGTAGACGCCGAAGTCAAAGAACGGGGTCGTGTGCCGGCCCAGCGTCAGCTGGCCCCATTGGCTCTTCAGGCCAACATAGGCGCCCCGTCCGAACAGACGGCCGCCTTGTCCCGACGTGCCGTTATCAAGGTTGAACCCGCTTTCGAGCAGGAAGACGCCGCTCATTCCCCCTCCCAGGTCTTCCACGCCGCGCAAGCCCCACCGCGATCCGGACTGGTTTCCCGACTGCATGGCCCAGAGATTGTGGCTCTGCGCGCCGGCCGGCACGGTGCCGGTCGAAGCCACGGCGTGGTTGAGATACTCGATACCCACATCGGCAACCCCGTACAGCGTCACGCTGGATTGCGCGTATGCGCCGGACCCAGCCAGCAAGGCGGCCGACATGGCCAGGAGCTTCAATTTCATGAAATCGTTTCCTCGAATGATGGCAAGCAGATTGTTTGCCTTTCCTGGAATGGCTCGGCAAATTCCGCTTTGCTTTTTTTTTAACGCCCGCGAACACGCAACGATCCTGCTGTTGCAAATCTATCCATAGCTATTCTTTTGGCTTCCGCCAGGCCACACCGCGGAATTCTTTGATGCTGTGGGTGAGCTGAGGCCGTGCTGACTATCCCGGCGCCGCAGTTTCAATACCCTCGCGCGCGGTCCACCAGCCCGATGAGCGGCTCGCCGTGCTCGAAGCGACGGATATTGTCGAGCGCGGCCATGGCGGCCGTATCCGGCCGCGTAACACTGGCAATATGCGGCGTGATCCAGACCTTGGGGTGGGACCACAATGGGTGGTCGGCGGGCAGCGGCTCCGGGTGCGTCACGTCAAGAATCGCGTCGCCGAGCTGGCCTGTATCGAGGGCCGCCATCAGATCGGCCGCGTTCAGGTGCTGCCCACGCCCGACATGCACCAGCCCGGCTCCGCGCGGCAACGCGTTGAACAGGCGGCTCCCCAGCATCCCGCGCGTTTCCTCGGTCAGCGGTAACAGGCAGACCAGGATGTCGGTGCGCGCCAGGAAAGCGTCGAGGGACTCGGCGCCAGCGAAGCACGTCACGCCTTCGATGCTGCGCTGCGACCTGGCCCACCCCGCGCAATCGAATCCAAACAGCCGCAGGCGTTCCAGCAGCGCCTGCCCCAACGAGCCCAGACCCAGCACGCCAATGCGCCGCTCATGCGCGGCCCGGACCTGCAGCGGATGCCACAAGGCCTGTGCCTGTTGCCGGCGATACGCCGGCATATCCCGATGCAGTGCCAGGACCGAGAACACGGCGTACTCCACCATGCCGTCGACGATACCCGGCTCGATCATCCGCACCAGCGGCACCTCGGCAGGGATCGCGCTCAGGTCGAACTGGTCGATGCCGGCGCCTGTCGAAAACAGTACCCGCAGGTTCGGCAGGCGTCGCCCCAGGTCTTCCGGCGGAACCCAGGCCGCCAGGTATTTGACCTTTTCCGGATCGCCGATGTCCGGCCAGATGCGGAACTCGAGATCGGATCGCTCCCGCGCAAAGATCTCGGCCCACTGGCGGCCACGCACCGGATCGGCCTTGTAAAGAAATGTGCTCAAGTATTCCGTCCCCTCTGTTCGATTGCCTTGTCGGCGCAGTGAAACGCGGGTGCCGGCAGCACCTCGCCCTCTGCCACATCACGCGTCAAGCCAGACGTGCTCGGCAAACGAATAGCCCATCAGGCCGCCAAGCGGGATCGGCGACAAGCCCTTCAGTTTCGAGGAATGTGCATCGACGCTGGCCAGGAACAAGGGGATACCGATGCCCGCTTCGGCATGGATCATCGTCTGCATGTCGGCATACATCTGCTTGCGCTTTGCAAAATCCGTCTCAGCCCGCGCGGCGAGCAGCAGCTGGTCGAACTGGGGGTTCTTCCAGCGCGATTCGTTCCACGGTGCATCGGACTTGAAGAACTGCGTGAGAATGGTGTCGGCGCTGGGGCGCGGGTTCACGTTGCCAAATCCGACATGGCTGTTGAGCCAGTGGTTAGACCAGTAGCCGTCGGCAGGCATGCGCTTGATGTCTAGATCCAGCCCCGCACGCTGCGCGGTCTGCTGCAGCACCATCGCGATCTCCACCGAGTACAGGGCGGCCGGCGATGTCACCACGGGCACCTTGCCCGTCACGCCGGATTTGCGCAGATGGTACTTTGCCTTGTCCAGATCGAAGGCGCGCTGCGGCAGATCCTTGAAGTAGAACCGGTTGGTGGGATCGATCGGCTGGTCATTGCCGATGACGGCGTGATCGAGCGCGATGGCCTTTTTCATCTGCTGGCGATCCAGCAGATACTTCATCGCCATCACGAAGTCGGGGTTCGCACCGGGGCCAACGTCCTTGCGCACGACCAGGTCCGAGTACTGTCCGGATTGCGTGATCATCACCGAGTAGCCTGGCGTAGCCTTGATCCGGGCCACCGAGCGCGGATTGACCATGGCCACCAGATCCATCCCGCCCGACAACAGCGCATTGATACGGGCACTGTCGTCGGCGATTCCCACCAGCTCGATCTCGTCGAGGTAGGGCTTGCCCGGCTTCCAATAGGCCTCGTTGCGCACCACCAGCGTGCGCACCCCAGGCTTGAATTCCTTGAGTTTGTATGGCCCGGTTCCGATGCCGGCAGAGAAGTCCGTGGTCCGGTCCTTGACGATCTGGAAATGCGAAGTCCCCAGGATTGCCGGCAGATCGGCGTTGGGACTCGTCAATACCACCGTGACCTCGTTCGGCCCGGTGGCCTTCACGCTCTCGATCTGCTCGGCCTGCACCTTGGCTTTGGAAGCAGTGCCTGGATCCTTATGGCGCATGAGCGAGTAGACCACGTCGGCCGGGGACAACGCCTTGCCGTCGTGGAAGGTCACGCCCTTGCGCAGCGTAAAGACCCACGTCTTCGCATCCGTCGTGTTGAACGACTCGGCCAGGGCGGCCCGTGGCGTCAGGCTGGCATCGAGCCAGGTCAGGCCGTTGTAGACCATGTTACAGCGCACATAGTCGTTCTGGTTAGACTGCTTGGCCGGGTCGAGCGTGTCGGATGCCGCTGCCGTGCCAACGGCCACGCGGAGCCGGCCGCCCTTCTTGGGCGTCTGCGCGTGGGCCGTGACGGCAGCGCCGGCCAGGCCCCCGGCGAGCGTGGCCTGCATGCCTCCCGCCAGCAACATCGCAAGAACGTCACGCCGAGTCGCGCCGCGCTTGAGCAGGTCCATCAGCCGAAGGCTATCGCCGGGACCGACAAGCTTCTCAAGCTCGTTGTGGCTATCGTTCATGGTTGTGCTCCTGATTGGTCTAATAAGAGAGAAACCGCTGCGGGGAAACAGCGACGGGCGAAACAGAATGCGCAGTGAAAGCAAGGCCCGGGCAAGCCGGTCCCTGAACGGCCCTTGAACCGAACATAGAGGCCGGCAGCGGGAAGGAACCTCAGAGACCCACTACGCCAGGCAGGCCAGCGATGTCCCGGATCTCGGTGTACTGGTACGCCGGGTTGCCAGGGCCATGGCCGCGGTTCACGAACACCTTGTGCACCACGCCAATGTCATGGGCCGACATCAGGTCGTAGCGCAGGCTCGACGACACATGCAGCACGTCCTCGGGATTGCAGCCGAGCGAGTCGAACATGTATTCGAAGGCCTTCAGGCGCGGCTTGTACGCCTGGGCCTGCTGCGCGGTGTAGACCCGGTGAAACGGTGCACCGAGCATGGCCACGTTCTTCTGGATCTGGGCGTCGGCGGCGTTCGACAGGATCACCAGCGGGATTTCCCTGGCCACTTTGGCCAGCCCCGCCGGCACATCGTCGTGCGGACCCCACGTCGGCACGGCATCGTAATACTGCTGGCCATCGCTATCCAGGTACTGGATCTTCCACTTCTTGCACAGGCGGCGCACGGCATTTTTCAGCACCACTTCATAGGGTTGCCAGTCACCCAGTACCTCATCGAAGCGGAAGGCGCTGAAGTCAGAGATAAAGTGCTCCATGTGTTCCGTCGGAATCCGATCGGCAAACAGTTCGCGCGTCAGCTCTGCCATGCGGAAGCGCGTCAGCGTGCCATAGCAGTCGAAGGTGATGTATTTAGGGCGGAACGTCATGGCGTCTGATCCTCAGTGGTGGGTTCCGGGGAACCTGCGTTTGGCCGCGCAGAAAAGGGGCTTGATTTCGAATCGATTAAAGCACGCAGGCGCACGGCGTTTGTTGGGAAGATTGCGCATGGCGCGCGGCGAAACTGCGGTTTGTCGGCGGCTTGGCGGCATCTCATGCGGTATGCACCGACGGTGGGCGCCGAAGCGTCCGCAACACACCGCTAGCGCGCTGCAGCAAGCGCCGTCAGCACTGGTCCCCGCCGGTGCCTCCCGCGACTGGCAAGGCCCCTTCTCGCTTCCCGCAGGCGTCAGTGCGACCGCATCGCATAGCAAGCCCCGGGCTTGCGGACAACGAATCTTTCAGGCAGCGGAAGAGCCCTGGAAGAGCCCCGCGGCGACGGCCATGGATGCATCATGTCCGTGCGCCCTGCAACCCGGCGTGCTCGTGCGCCTGAGCAAGGCAAAGGACGCCGGCCGCGGCGGCCGTGCCGATCGCGCCGCATATATTGCTGCCGCCGCCTGCATAACAGCAGCACGCCCCGTCCCGCGCCCCCAATGCAGCACCATCCCGCGCCATAGCGCTCCTAAACTTCAGGAGATCGCTGTTCGACTGCCTTGCCATTCTTTCCGAGCCAACGCCATGCCAGACCTTTCCCCACCACTGCCTGCGCGCTTTGTCCGGCTGGCGGAAACGGACCGCCTTTCCATCACGCTGCGCATCGACGGCGTCGCGGCCACCGCGCTGGCTGGCGACACGCTGCTGGTCGCCTTGCTCACCCATGGCCGGCGCGTGCGCGACAGCGAGTTCGGCGACGGGCCGCGCGCCGGCTTCTGCCTGATGGGCGCCTGCCAGGACTGCTGGGTCTGGACCCCCGCCGGCGAGCGCCTGCGCGCCTGCTCCACCCCCGCCGAGGCCGGCATGGAGGTGCTGACACGCCCGCCCGCGCACCACTGGCCTGCGACGCCGGACCTGCAGGAATCGCTCGCACGCCACCGCCAGGGAGCCGCCGCATGAACGCGCCCGCACCCTTCCCGCGCATCGTCGTGGTGGGCACCGGCCCTGCCGGCGTGCGCGCGGCCCAGGCGCTGGTGCAGGCGGGGCTGCGCCCCACCGTGGTCGACGAAGGCCGGCGCGACGGCGGACAGATCTACCGCCGCCAGCCTGACGGCTTCAAGCGCTCCTACGCCAAGCTCTATGGCACCGAGGCGGCCAGGGCCCAGGCACTGCACCGCGACTTCGACGCGCTGCGCGCGCGCATCGACTATCACCCCGACACGCTGGCGTGGAACCTGACCGAGGGCGAGCTGCACGTGGTGCGCGACGCGCAGCCCCTGGCGCTGCCCTTCGATGCGCTGCTGGTGTGCTCGGGCGCCACCGACCGGCTCATGCCGGTGCCGGGCTGGCACCGCGCCGGCTGCTACAGCCTGGGCGCCGCGCAGATCGCGCTCAAGGCGCAGGCCTGCGCCATCGGCTCCCAGGTGGTCTTCCTCGGCAGCGGGCCGCTGCTCTACCTGGTCGCGTCGCAGTACGTGCAGGCTGGCGCGCATGTGGTCGCGGTGCTCGACACCGCGCCGGCCACCCGGTCATGGGCGGCCATCACCGGGCTGCTGGCGCGACCGCGGCTCGCGCTGCGCGGCCTCGGACTGATCCGCGCGCTCAGGGCCGCCGGCGTGCCGGTGCTGCAGGGCGTGACGCCGCTGGCCATCGATGGCACCGAGCAAGCGGGCGTACTGGGCGTCACCGTGCGCGATGCACGCGGCGGCACGCAGCGCTTCGCGTGCAATGCCGTGGGGCTGGGCTGGCACCTGCGCGCCGAGACGCAGCTGGCCGACCTCGCGCGCTGCGAGTTCGCCTTCGAACCCGTGAGCCGCCAGTGGCTGCCGCGCATCGACGTCGATGGCCGCAGCACCACCCGCGGCGTCTACCTGGCCGGCGATGGCGCGCGCATCCTGGGCGCCGATGGCGCCGAGGCCGCAGGCCGGCTCGCTGCGCTCGCAGCCCTGGCCGACCTCGGGCACGCGCGCGGCCGCGACCTCTATCGCAGCGAAGCCGCGGCGCTGCGCCGCACCCTCGCCAGGATGGACCGCTTCCGCCAGGGCCTGGCACGCGCTTTCCCGTGGCCGCATGCGCAGGCCGCCGCACTGCCCGATAGCGCGGTGGTGTGCCGCTGCGAGGCGGTGACCGCGGGCGAGCTGCGCCGCTGCGTGACCGAATTCGACAGCCAGGAACTCAACCGGGCCAAGGCCTTCAGCCGCGTCGGCATGGGCCGCTGCCAGGGCCGCTTCTGCGGCCATGCCGCGGCCGAGATCGTGGCGCACACCTGCGGCATCCCGGTCGAGCAAGTCGGCCGCCTGCGCTCGCAGGCACCGGTCAAGCCGCTGATGATGAATACCCGCGAGGTGAAGGCATGAGCAGCACGGCAACCCGCACCCGTGACGCCGACGTGCTGATCCTCGGCGGCGGCCTGATGGGCACCACTACCGCTCTGTTCCTGCGCCAGCATGGCCTGTCCGCGGTGCTGCTCGAGCGCGAGCTGATCGGACGGCAGGCCAGCGGCACCAACTTCGGCAATGTACGCCGCCAGGGCCGCGCGCTGCACCAGATGCCGCTGGCCAACCGTGCGCGCGCCGTCTGGGGCCGCGTGAAGGAATTGCTGGGCGAGGACCTCGAGTTCGTCCCCTACGGCCATCTGCGCGTGTGCTACACCGAACAGCAGGCCGCCGTGCTCGAGCAGCATGCCCATGACGTGAAGCCGCTCGGGCTGGACCTGCAGCTCTACACCGCCGAACAGCTGCGCCAGCGCTGGGGCATCTTTGCGCCCGGCATCGTGGCGGGGTCCTATTCGCCGCAGGACGGCCATGCCAACCCGCGCCTGGCCGGCCCCGCCTTCGCACGCGCCGCGCGCCGCGCCGGCGCGCAGATTGTCGAGCATGCCGAGGTGATGCAGGTCGAGCACGACGGCGGAGGCTTCCTCGCCCACACCGCCGACGGCCGGCGCTTCCGTGCGCCGCAGATGCTGGTCGCCTGCGGCGCATGGTCCAACCGCATGGCCAGCCAGTTCGGCGAAGCCGTGCCGATGGACGCACGCGGGCCGCAAATGGGCGTCACCGAGCCGCTGCCCTATGCCATCGGTCCCTCCATCGGCATCTCGTCGCCGATCGAGCTGGAGGGCCTGTACTTCCGCCAGATCGCGCGCGGCAACATCGTCTTCGGCGGCGGCCTCAAGGGGCCCGCGCTGATCGACCGCATCCGTGCCTACGTCAGGCCCGACAACGTTCTGCGCCAGCTGCGCGAACTGCGGCGTTTCGTGCCGGCGTTCGAGCATGTGCAACTGATTCGGGTGTGGAGCGGGATCGAAGGCTATACCGCCGACTTGCAGCCGGTGATCGGCCCGAGTACCAGGGTGCCCGGGCTGCATTACGCCTTTGGCTTCAACGGCGAAGGCTTCGCGATCAGCCCGGGCGTGGGCGAGACCATGGCCGAGCTGATCGCCACCGGCCGTACCTCGATCCCGCTCGAGCCGTATGCCATCGGCCGTTTTGCCGGCGCGCGGTCGCTTCAGGAAACCAGCTGACGCACTATGCATCGCCTGCGTCGCCTGCGTCGCCTGCGTCGCTCGTCGCAGCGGGCGACGTAGATGATTGCGAGGACGATAATGCAGGCGGAACCCACAGAATCCCGGTTCCGCCTGAAAATTTATCGAGCCTCAGTCCGACAGCACCACGAACACCTTGCGCAGCGTTTCTGTCACGTGCCACTCGCCGGTCGTGCTAGCGGAAAAGAAGAGCGTATCGCCTGCACGGATCTGCTGCGGCTGCCCATGCGTGGGCGTGAACGTGCAGGCGCCCGCGAGGATGTGCATGACCTCGGCATTGACGATCTGGCGCTCGAACCGCCCCGGCGTGCATTCCCAGAGTCCGGCCTGGTTATCGCCGGCGCCGTCCAGATCGACGTCGATGCCGCTGAGCCGGGCCGGCGGCTGGGTGAGCGGGCGTGCAGGCGTGCCCTGCTGCGCGAAACCATCGACGGTGGCCGACTGGCGGATGATGGTGATAGGCATGAGGATTCCAGGTCAGGTCAGGTCAGGGGAAAACATTACGCGGCAACCAGCGCGCGCCGGGCGACCTCGCAGAACCAGCGCACCCCGAGGGCCAGCGCGTCGTCGTTGAAATCATAGCAAGGATGGTGCAGGGGTCGCTCGCCATCCGGACCCGGTTCGGCGCGGCCCTGACCCAGCCAGAGATAGGCGCCGGGCCTGCGCTGCAGCATGAAGGCGAAGTCCTCCGAGGTAAACGCGGCGCGCGGCGCCATCTGCGCCTGCAAGCCGACGGCACGTGCCGCATCCAGCGCCAGCGCTGCTTCGCCAGGGCTGTTTACCGTGGCGGGGTAATAGCGGTCGTAGTGCACTTCAACCTCGGTGCCGCTCGCCACCGCGACGCCTTGTGCCATCGCACGCAGCGCGGTCTCGATCCGGTCTTGCGACGCGGCATTGAAGCTGCGCACCGTGCCGGTAATCCGCACCTCGGCCGGTAACACGTTGTGGCTATGTCCACCTTCGATCCGCGTGACCGACAGCACGGCGGACTCAGCCGGATCGATGCGGCGCGCGACGATGGTGTGCAGTTGCGACACGAGGTGGCAGGCAGCAAGGATGGCGTCGGCGGTGTGGTGCGGCTGCGCCGCATGTCCCCCGCGCCCGCGCAGCACGATATCGAACCGGTCTGCTGCGGCCATGATCGCGCCGGGCAGCGTCTGCGCATGGCCGAGCGGCAAATCCGGCCAGTTGTGCAAGGCATAGACGCTGTCACAAGGAAAACGCTCGAACAGGCCATCGTCGATCATGCGGCGGGCACCGCCCTTGCCCTCTTCGGCAGGCTGGAAGATAAAGTGCACCGTGCCATCGATGCCGCTGCGCGCGAGCTGGCGCGCCGCACCCACCAGCATGCTGGTATGGCCGTCATGCCCGCAGCCGTGATGCTTGCCGGGCGTGCGGCTTGCATGCGCTACGCGGCCCAGCTCCACCATCGGCAGGGCATCCATGTCCGCGCGCAAGCCCACGCTGCGCGTGCCACGGCCGGCCCGCAGCGTGCCCACCACACCGGTGCCGCCAATGCCCTCGTGCACCTCGAGACCCAGCAGGCGCAGAGACTGCGCCACGATGCCGGCGGTACGGTGCTCCTCGTAAGCCAGCTCCGGATTGGCGTGCAGGTCGCGGCGCAGCGCCACGAGGTCCGGCAGCAGATCGGCTACCGGTTCGGTGATGCGTTGCCAGGTCACGGGCAGGTCCCCGCTGTAGCGACATGTCTGGTCCCCGTAGAAAAGGGATTCAGAGGCAAGACTTCGTGACTGCGAAAGGCCATGGGCGCGATCCTGAGAGGGGTGCGGAACAGAGAGGAAGGGCAGCAGCAGGCAGTGCTGCATCGTTCCTAGATTAAGAGCAGTACCACCAACGATTGTGGCGATCGCGGGGGGGGCGTACCGCAGTGAATTGCGTTCTGCTCCACCGCGCGAGCAGATTGTTGGGCTCCCGTGCCACTCTCGTGTCGATGCAGTGCCCGCTAGGTGGGCCGTGCTATATGGCCTTGCCCTCGCTAGCACGCAACCATCCGTGCCTGACGATTCCCACGCAAAAAATATGTTAATGAGAATTCCTCTCATTTGCGCCGCTACATTGTGGCGCCTCTTGCCTTTGCCTTTGTCTCGCTCATGCCAGCATTTCCCTCTCACGCCAGGCGCCTCGCCGGCCATGCCTGTCGCGCCAGCCTGATCCTGTTTCCTCTGTCCAATGCAGCGCTTGCCCAGGCGCAGGAGGTTGCAGCCTCGGCCCAACTTCCTGAAGTCCGCGTCAGCGCGAATGGCGGCACCGGCGGATACGTTGCTGCCGAGGCCAGCGGCGCAACCCGGACCGAAACGCCGCTGCGGGAAGTGCCGCAGTCAGTGCGCGTGGTCACGTCGGCACTGATCGACGACCTGGGCGCGACGCGCCTTGCCGACACGGTGGACTATGTCAGCGGCGTGGCACGCCTCAACGACTTCGGGGGAACCTGGGACAACTATGCCATCCGTGGCTTCAGCAGCACGGACATGGGATACCTGGTTAACGGCTTTCCCGGATCGCGCGGCTACAATCCGATGCGCGATGCCGCGACGGTGGAGCGCCTTGAATTCCTGAAAGGCCCTGCCGCGGCGTTGTACGGCAGTAGCGAACCGGGCGGCACCATCAACATCGTCACGAAGAAGCCTCGCTTCACACGGGCAACTTCAGCGGAACTCAGTGCCGGTACGCTTGGTTTCGCGCGTGCCACGGTGGACACCACCGGCCCCATCAACGACCAGCTGGCCTATCGTCTCAATGTCATGGCGGAGGATAGTGCCAGCCGAAGCTCGCTGATCGACGGCAGCAAGTATCTGGTTGCCCCCGCACTTGCCTGGGCGCCCGACGAGCGCACCCTGGTGCAGTACGAAGGGGAATTCATGCGCGTGCGCACGCCACTGGACCGCGGCCTCGTCAATGTGAATGGAGAGCTGCCCCTTCCCCGCGACCGCTACCTTCAGGAGCCGAACGACCCTAACCTTCATCTTTCCAGCAACACGCATCAGTTGACGCTGGACCGCGATGTCGCCACCGGCTGGCGGGCCAGGCTGGGCGTCAGTTACAAGGAATCCGGCTTTGAAGGCTATGCGGCGGAGTTCGGCAGCGTGCTGGCGGACGGTCGCACGCTCACACGACGCAACAGTTGGCGAACGCTGCCGTCACGCGACACGTCGGCCCACGCCGAGGTGGAAGGCAACTTCCATACGGGTGGACTGGCGCACCGGATGCTTGTTGGTGTCGAGGCTTCGCGCCTGTACATGGGGATGGACATCCTCTATTCGAGCCTGGCGGCAAACCCGTATGCGATCGATATCTACGAGCCGGTATACGGGCAAGCCAAACCACCGGTATCGCCAAGCATCTCGACACGCGAGCACCAGCGAAACCTTGGCGCCTACCTTCAGGACGAAGTTTCGTTGAATGACCAATGGAAGCTGATGGCGGGCGTCCGGTTCGACAACTACCACCAATCGGTTGACAACCTGCTTACCGTGACATCGACCCGCCAGAGCCAGACTGCCGTGTCGCCCAGGATCGGCCTGACGTGGCTGCCCACGGCCCAACTCTCGGCATACCTGTCACTTGGCAAGTCGTTCCGCCCCAACAGCGGCGTGGACGAGGCAGGCAATGCGTTCGACCCCCAGCATGCGCGCGCCATCGAGGCGGGGCTGAAGTGGCAATCCGAAGACGCGCGTCTCGGTGCAACGTTCGCGGTCTTCGATATTCGCAAGAACAACGTCCTGACGCGCAGCCCCACCAACCCCAACTTCAACATCGCCGCCGGCGAAGCCACGAGCCGCGGGCTCGAGATCGACGCTTTCGGCCAGCTGGACCAGCACTGGCGCATCAGCAGCAGTTTTACCTTGATGAACGCAAAGGTCACCGAGGACAACGCCATCGCGCCCGGCACCCGCCTGACCAATATTCCCAAGGTCAGCGCGAGCGTGCTCGCGATTCGCGAAGACACCATGCCCGTCTTCGGCGGGCGGTACGGCATCGGCACCGGTATCGTCTATGTGGGATCGCGCTCCGGCAATGCCACCGACACGTATTCACTGCCGGCCTACGCCACCGTGAAGCTGGTCGCCTACTGGCAGATCGATCGCCGCACACGCGTCTTCCTGGACGTTCATAACGTGTTCGACAAGACCTACTATCCCGCGTCGTGGGGCAACCTCGCCGTCACGCCGGGGCCGGGGCGGCAGTTTGTCGCCGGACTGCGATACCAGTTCTGAATCCGCGCATGCGGCCCCACAGGGAAGCGCACGCCGCCCGGCATGCAAGCCCTGCCCACGCACAGCATGCCGGACACGACGACGAATAAAGGATTTCCTCCTGTCGCGCGGCAGGAATACGCAATGTGCCGCTGAAACACCGCTTCTACAATAGCGGTCATTGGCGCGGCCCTGGCTCGGACCATGGCGCAGTCTCGCGTTATTTCACAGGAAATCGTCATGACGACCCGGACTTTCAACATCGCGGTGATCCCAGGGGATGGCATCGGCAAGGAGGTCATGCCGGAAGGCTTGCGCGTGCTCGGCGCCGCCGCGGGCCGCTTTGGTATCGGCCTGAATTTCACCCATATCGAGTGGGCAAGTTGCGATTACTACGCAGCCACCGGCAAGATGATGCCGGACGACTGGAAGGCCCAATTGGCCGGCATGGACGCCATCTACTTCGGTGCCGTGGGGTGGCCCGATATCGTGCCGGACCATATCTCGCTGTGGGGTTCGCTGCTGAAGTTCCGCCGGGAGTTTGACCAGTACATCAACCTGCGCCCCGCACGCCTGTTCGAAGGCGTGCCCTGCCCCCTGGCCGGCAAGAAACCAGGGGATATCGACACGATCATCGTGCGCGAGAATACCGAGGGCGAATACTCTTCGGTTGGTGGCGTGATGTACGAAGGCACGGAACGCGAAGTCGTCATGCAGCAAGCCGTGTTCTCGCGGCACGGCACGGACCGCGCGCTCCGATTCGCATTCGATCTGGCGCGGCAGCGGCAGCGCAGGCACGTCACGGTTGCCACCAAGAGCAATGGCATTGCCATCAGCATGCCGTGGTGGGACCGCAGGGCGAACGATATCGCACAGGACTATCCGGAGGTCAGCTGGGAAAAGCAGCACATCGACATTCTGTGCGCCCGCTTCGTGCTGCAGCCGCAGCGCTTCGACGTGGTGGTGGCGTCCAATCTGTTTGGCGACATCCTGTCGGACCTTGGCCCCGCCTGCACCGGTACGCTGGGGCTGGCGCCTTCGGCCAACCTGAATCCGCAGCGCACATTCCCTTCGCTGTTCGAGCCGGTGCATGGCTCCGCGCCCGACATTTACGGCAAGAACATTGCCAACCCCATCGGCATGATCTGGTCAGGCGCCATGATGCTCGATTTCCTCGATACCGATAACGACGCCGGAAGGAAAGCGCACGACGCGATTCTTGCCGCGATCGAGCACGTTTTGATCCACGGTCCGCGCACAGCCGATCTGGGCGGCAATGCCTCGACCACGGAAATGGGCGAAGCCATTGCCCACGCAGTGGAACGGATCAGTTTCGGCGAGCAAGCGTAGCTGTCTGGCCGAGGGGGCTGGCGTAAGGCTCAGGACAGTTCTTCCTGCAACTGTCTAGCCTTATTCCAGTCCACGGAATTCATGTCTTCCGTGCAAAGACCATTCAAGCGCGCCAGCAATCGACGCGCCGCATCGTCCTTGCCCTGGCGATGCCACAGGTCGGCCAGGCTCACCGCGCATCGGAACTCGATGGCGATGGCACCCGCGTGGCGGGCCAACTCCATCGCCTTGCCAAAGCATGCCTCGGCTTCAAGAGCGATTGCAGACGATCCTGCCTCTTCACACGACATCTGCAGCAGCACCTCGCCTTTGAGCCGGATCAGCGCAGGCTCATCAAAGCGCTCGCCGGTGTTGTCCACCAGGGCCAGCGCTTCGCCCAACACGCGAAGCGCTGCGTCGCCATTTTCGGCACGCCGATAAGCATCCGCCAGCAATCCCAGCAGCGAAGGTCTTCCCAACACTGCGCCGGAGGCTTCGAGTCCGTCAAGGCCGCGGCGCATCTGCGCGATACTGTCTTCGGGTGAACCCATCGCCGCGAGCGCCCAGCCGCGCAATATCGTCCCCCAGGACAGATAGAGCTGGAAGCCATGTTCCTCCGACAGCGCGATCGCGGCTTCCGCGCACTCCAGTACCCGTTGCGCGTCGCGCCGGCGCTGATGCAACTCGGCTGCGAAGGTCAGGCTGAGGGTGAGACCGAATGGATCGGTGGCCTGCCTGGCCAATGCTATCGCCTCCTCGCTTCGGGCACAGGCCTGTGCCGACAGGCCGAGGTACCAAAGCACCCAGCTCAGGGAGCTGCGCATATGGACCGCGGGGTTCCGTGCGTAACGGAGCAGATGAGCATATGCGTGCTGTGCCGGTCGGTGCAGTGCGAGGGCCTGTTCCAAATGAGCGCGAGCCATAACGATCTCGCCCCGCCGGAATCGGGTAACGCCCAGCATGCGCTGCGCCTCGGCCGCCTGTTCCGGATCCCCGCTGTCCTCGGCGAGGCAGTGCAGTCCTTCTGCCAAGGCTTGCGCTGTTAAAAGCTGACCCCGCAAAAGATAGAATGACCACAATCCCAGCTGTGCCGAGAAACGCTGTGGCGTTGCCGCGCCTTGTTCGCACAAGGCCAACGCGCGCGTATAGATCGTTTCTACCTCGGGCGCCCCATGGCCTCGCGCCGTGATATACGCAATGCCGAGATTCAGCAGCAGGTTGAGCTCGTCGCGTGCGCGATCCGGAGAGTCTGGCAGCGATCCGAGCAGTTGCAGCGCGTCATTGAAATGACGGATCGCCTCGCGCTGAGCGGAATGCCGTGCGGCACGCTGTCCCGCAAGGCCAAGATACTCGATCGCTTTTCTGGTATTGCCGCTTTTGCTGTAGTGGTGGGCCAGTTCGCTGCAGTAATCCGTCAGGCTGCCAGGAAACAGCATCTCCATGGCCCGGGCCGTGCGTTCATGCAGCGCACTGCGCCGGTCACTCAGCAGCGAACTGGCGGCAACCTCCTGGGTCAGCGCATGTTTGAACGCATACTCGAGCTCAGGGAACGCCGGACGCTCGTAGATAAAATCACCCGTCTGCAGCTCGCCCAGCATTGCATGGAGTGCCTGGTCCGGTAGCGTCGTGACCTGCCGGACCAGGCTCAGCGTAAACTCCTTGCCGATGATCGCGAGTGTCTGCAGCAACTCCTTCTGCACGGGAGGAAGGCGGTCAATGCGCGAGGCAAGCACACCTTGCACGGTGGTCGGGATATGTAGTGACACGATGCACTGCTCCAGCCGGAAATTGCCCCGCTCGCCGTGCAGGACGTTCTCTTCGGCCAGCGTGGTGACGACTTCCTCCATGAAGAAGGGATTGCCCTCTGTCTTGGCCTGGATTTCCCGCTTCAGCGACTCGAGGGAAGCATGGTCCCCCAACAGTGCCGTGAGGAACCCCTGTGCATCCGCCTGTCCCAACGGCTCCAGGTGCAGCTTGAGGTGGCAGGGTATGCCAGCAAGCTGCGCATATTCCGGGCGGTAGTTGACGAGCAGCAGGATGCTTGCCCTCGGGACCTGAACGGCAAGGGCTTTGAGGAAAGCCTCGGTCTCACTGTCGAGCCATTGCAGGTCGTCGAACAGCACCATGAGCGGTTGCATCTCGCTCTCGCACACCAGCAGCCGCACAATGGCATCAAAGGTTCTCTGCCGGCGGATCGAAGCCTCCATCATCGACAGGGCCGACCCCCGCTCCCTGGCTCCCAGCAGATAGAGCAGGTAGGGCAGCAGTTCCTCTGGCGCGCAATCGATCGCCAGCAGCCTGCCCTTGACCTTGTCGCGAATCTGCTGGTCGTCATCCTGTGCGGCAATATCAAAGTACGCTTTGAGCAAGTCAATCAAGGGCAGATAGGGGAACGCCTTGCCATGCGAAACCGAAAAGGTCTCGAGCACCTTGCAGCCCGGCTGAGCACGCGCCTTGAACTCATGAAACAGGCGCGATTTCCCGACGCCGGCGTCGCCCGCCACGCCGACGACCCGCCCATGCCCCTGCCTTGCCGAATCCAGCGCCTCCTGCAGACGCTGCAGTTCCGCCTGGCGGCCGAAAAATCGCGCCAGACCGCGATGCACTGCAACTTGCAGGCGGGTACGCAGCACCCCAGCGCCGACCACCTCGTACACGGCAAGCGGTTGCTGGATGCCCTTGACGGAAGTGGTTCCCAGGCTTCGGAATTCGAAGTAGCCTTCGGTCAGCCGATGGGTCGCTTCGCTGACGAGGATCGATGACGGTGTCGCGATCCCTTCCATCCGTGACGCGATATGAATCGTGTGCCCCACCGGATCGTAGTCCGTGCGCAGGTCATCTTTTCGGATCGAACGCACCACCACTTCGCCGGTATGGACGCCGACGCGGATCAGCAGCGGCAAGCCTGTCTCCCGATTCGCACGGTCATTATGGCGGTGCATCGCTTGCTGCATGCGCAGCGCGGCGTACAGGGCCCGCAACGGGTGGTCCTCGTGGGCGATCGGCGCGCCGAACAGGGCCAGGATCCCATCGCCCAGGAATTTGGCAACATACCCCTCATAGTGGTGCACGGCTTCCATCATCAAGGCCACCACCGGGTCGATTAACTCACGCGCATCCTCGGGATCGAGGTTCTGAATCAGTGCCGTCGACCCGGCGATGTCCGCAAACAGAGCCGTAATGGTCTTGCGTTCACCATCGGCTTGCCCCCTCGCCTCCATCGCCGCCTGCTCGGCAAGAATGCGCTCGGCAAGGTGCGGCGGCGTGTAGAAAACGGGCGCGGCGGAAACTTGCGGACATTGACCGGCAGGGGAAGCAGGAAGGGCTGCGCCGCAAAGGCCGCAGAATCTTGCGTCGGCACCTGACTCATGGCCGCATCGTGGGCATAGCCGAGCGAGGCTCTGTCCGCATGCCTCGCAAAAATATCCGCCCGTTGGGTTATCGAATCCGCACTTTGCGCAGCGCATATCACCCTCTGACCGCCTGACCTGCCACTAATCATTAGAGACCAGAAAGATAGTGTCCCGCAAGCCACCAATACCGGCGCGATAGCTACTGCATGACGGCTGCGGCCGCCCCCTGGACGCGCGCCGCCCGGGCAATTTCAGGGTGCACTTGGAAGTTCATGCTGCGGTCGGCGGAGCAATCAGCGCCGGGACCCGTGCAGCGACTGCGGCGACTGCAAGTATTTCCGGTCCATCCTCGCAATCGAAGCACAGGCGGACTCTGCTCTCCGACCGATGCCTGCCTGGTTCAGGCATCATGCGGCCGCTTCGGATTTCGCCGGCCGCGATAAAAACAGCCGGAAGTTACGATTTTGGCAGTACTTCCGGGATTTTCTGCTGCCCGCTCGACTGCATACTACGTGCAAACAGGGCTGGTAATGCGTTCCTGTGCGGCTGGCGTTGAACCTGGCGAGATAACCCACTCCTGTTTGGGATGCGCATACCTGGCGAATGGCACATGCTCTGATAAGAACAGCGAGACTCGGTAGATGAAAACACTGCTGCTTACCAAAGACGAAGTCGGAAGATTGATATCCATGAAGGAAGTCATAGGTACCGTGGAAGACGCGTACAAGGCCTTCAGCAGTGGACAGGTGGTACAGCCTGGCTATATCGGAATCCATCTTCCTGCACCGCGCGGCGAGATCGACTTCAAGGTCGGTTACTACAAGGCCAATGAAATGATCTCGATGAAAGCCTCTTCCGGAGGCTTCCTCGACAACCCCACGGCACATGGGGTGCCTAACGGTATGGGCTCCATCCTGCTGTTTGATGCCAGGAGCTGCGCGCTGATCTGCGTCATGGATGGAAGTTTGCTCACCGGTCTGAGGACCGGGGCATCAGGGGCCGTCTCGGTAAAGGCACTGGCAAGAAAGAACTCGAAGAAGATCACCACCATAGGTACCGGGAACCAGGCCCGGATGCAGATTCGAGCGATCAGCCTGGTGATGCAGATCCAGGAGATCCATGCCTGGAGCAGAAACGCGGAGACGCTGGCCCGCTTCAAAACGGATATCGAGGGCGACTTCGGTATCCCTGTGATCCTGGGCGGTTCAAAAAAAGCGGCGGTCGAGCAGGCGGATATCCTGATCACCGCCACCCGTGGCAAGGGCCCGCTGGTGGAAGCGGGCTGGGTAAAACCCGGCACCCACATCGTTGCCATTGGTACGGATCAGAAAGGCAAACAGGAGCTGGATCCTGAAATATTCAGGCACGCCAAGATCGTCAATGACTCCATCGCTCAGTGCGTCGAAAAAGGCGAAACCTTGCATCCGATGAACCAGAAGATCATCACCATGGAGGATATCCATGGCGAAATCGGCGAAATACTGCTGGGCAGGAAACCGGGCCGGGAGAACGACGAAGAAATCACCATCTTCGATTCCACCGGCATGGCCATACAGGACAACACCACTGCCGAAAAGATTTATCGCAATGCCCTGGCAAACAACGTCGGGACTTTCTTTTCATTCCTTTGAGTTTCGATTTTCTGGCAGTATGGGAAGAGGACTTACATGCGCGACCATCCAACCATTCAGGACATTCGGGAAGCCCAGGAACGGCTAAAACCCCATATCAGGCGTACGCCGCTGCTGCACGCGGAGAAGATAGAGCAAGCCGCCGGCTGCCGGCTCTATCTGAAACCCGAAACGCTGCAGATCACCGGGGCCTTCAAGATTCGCGGCGCGCTGAACAAGACACTTTCGCTGCCCAGGGAAGAGATCGCCAACGGCATCATTGCCACGTCTTCCGGCAATCACGCCCAAGGGCTCGCCTACGCTGCCCGCATGCTGGGCGTGAAAGCGATTCTGGTACTTCCGGTGACCACCCCGAAAATCAAGATCGCCAATACCGAAGCCCTCGGGGCGGAGGTCATCCTCTTCGACGGCGATACCGCTGCACGGTGGAAGAAAGTATATGAAATCGCTGAGAAGAACCGCTACGCAGTCGTCCACGCCTTTGAAGACCCGCTGGTGATGGCAGGACAGGGAACCATCGGCTGCGAGATCCTGGAAGATCTGCAGGATGTGGATACCGTCATCATCCCCATGGGCGGCGGCGGCCTGATTTCCGGCATCGCCACCGCCATCAAGGAAACCCGGCCATCGGTTCGGGTCGTTGGCGCGGAACCCGCCTTGACGCCGAAGTACTATCACAGCAGGTTGAACAAGGAGCGCACCACGCTTCCCTTGAAGAACACCATTGCCGACGGCTTGCGGATAAGTGTGCCGGGGCAGAATCCCTATCCCATCATCGAGCGCTACGTGGACCAGATCGTTCTGGTCGAGGACCAGCACATCATTCAAGGCATGCGTGTCCTGGCCAAGGACGCGAAACTGATCGCCGAACCCGCCGCCTCGATCGGTATCGGCGCTCTACTGGCGGGCGTCGTCAAGGTCCGGCCGGATGAAAAGGTCTGCGCGGTACTGAGCGGCGGGAACTGGGACCTGTGCGACCTCGCCGAAATATACAGTGCGGTCGAGTAACTTTCGGCGCGCTGGATCCGGCAGTATGCCGGTATCGAGTCAGGGTCTTCCGCAATTTGCGTGACGAAGGCGAACTCGCATGGAGGGTGTTGTAGCGCGAGGCCGCCGTCGCCGCGCACGGCGCGAAGCAGTCGGGCATCCTGAGGCGGGCCGGCATTGCCGGCCCTTTTTGTTTCAGCCCTCGCGCGCACGCTTTGCCCGCCGGCGTTCGGACTGATGCAGCCGCTTGAGAATACCGTCGAACGATTCCAGTTGCCGGTGAATCTCCTCCGGCCCGTTCTCAACCAGGAACGCGCGGAATGCCGACGCGACCGGCGGCAACCGGACCGCCGGCAGGTGCGCCACATACCAGTCGCGCTCCACCGGGTTGCCTGCGAGTGGCAGCACATCGATCAGCCCTGCTTCGAACTCCAGCGTACAGGCATGCAGCGACAGGAACGCGATGCCCAGCCCGGCCGAGACCATGCGCTTGATCGCCGCGTTGCTGGACAACTCCGATCCGTGCGGCAAGCGCAGTCCCGCCTCGCGGAACAGGCGTTCGACGGTGTCGCGCGTACCAGAGCCGCGCTCCCGGACCAGCAGGTTTTCTGCCAGCAGATCTTGCATCGTGATGTGCCGACGGGCCATCAACGGGTGATCGGGTGCGGCAATGAAGGCCATCGGATGCTTGGCGAAGGTCACCGCATTCGTCCTGAGCTCGGAAGGCGGCCGCCCGATGATGGCCAGATCGATTTCGTGCATCCCCAGCATGCGCACGATCTCTTCCCGGTTGCCGACCCGGAGCACGATCTTCACATCCGGATGGCATTGGGTGAACGCCACCAGCATCTGGGGGAGCAGATACTCGGCGGTGGTGATCGCGCCGACGCGAAGAGTCCCCGCGATCCCGCCGCGCAAGGCCGCCACCTCTTCCACCGCGTCGCGCCATAGCTTGAGAATCTGGCTCGCGTAGCCTGCCATCACTTCACCGGCGGGCGTCATCAGCAAGCCGCGCCCGGAACGCTGCACCAGCGGTGTGCCCGTGGCCTCTTCGAGGAGCCGCAATTGCAGCGATACCGTGGGCTGGGTCAGGTGCAATTCCTCGGCTGCCCGGGATACGCCGCCGAGGCGCGCAACCGCGTCGATCGCATTGAGCTGCCGGAACGTGGTGGTCTTATGCATAGAAGAAAACCTATCGGTCGGATTTGTTTCTCAATTATTCAATATGAGTTTTCCCGCGTACAGTGCAAACGTCAAGACCCGATCTCTTCGCCCCTTCGCGTTCCGCCAAACCATCCAGGAGTCCACCATGTCGATCGAATTGCTGATTGTTTCCGCCGACCATGTACTGTTCCAGACGAAAGCGCAACACGCCGCCGGCCTGGCCGCCGCCACCCAGGGCCGGCCGGAAGCGGCTCCTGTCAGCGCAATTGGCGAAGACTTCTGCACGGCATATCAGGAGGCATTCGTCCAGGCAAGCGCGGTGGCGAAACCATGTGTGCGCCGACAAGCCGAACAGCTGATGCGCGAAGCCGAGCAAGCCGGCGCCAGGCTCGCCATCGTGACCATGATGTCGTCGCGCATGCTGAGCGCCCTGCTTGACTGTTATGACCAGCCGACCGGTACCGATCGCTTTACCGTGACGGCCACGGCGGATTCGCTTGGCCACGGCCGCGGCCACGCAGACCTGCTGCGGCTCGTGCTCCATGCCGTCGACCTTCCTGCCGACCGCGCGCTGTTCATCGGTGCAAATGCCAGTGAAGCGCATGCCGCGGCTGCGCTTGGCATGCCGGTCATGCAGCTGCGAGACGGCATGGCATCGCGCCAGGACGAGGGCCCAAGCATCCTTTCCGACGTGCCCACCGCATCGTGGCCATCGTTCGAGGACGTCGAGATGCACTTCACGCAAGGCGCGCTGGCCCGGCCGTCGCGCTACACGTCCCCAGGGACATTGGCCGCCCCGGCATGAGCCGTCGTGGCGCCACCAACGCATAGAGAGGGATGGAATGAAGACGATCGTCATTGCCGGCGGCGGAACCGCTGGCCTTCAACTGGCGGCCCGGCTGGGAAAGCAACTGGGCAAGCGCGGACTGGCGAATATTGTCCTGGTGGACCGCTACAGGACACATCTGTGGAAGCCCCTGCTGCACGAAGTCGCCGCAGGAAAGCTCGAACCGTACATCCATCACACGTCGTTCGCGCTCCAGGCGCGCCGCTACGGCTTTCGTTTCGTGCAGGGCGAGTTCACCTCACTGGATCGCGACAACCGCACACTGACGATCACGACGGCCGGAAGCGATGGTGCCACGCACGCGACGGCGCTGGCCTATGACACATTGGTGCTGGCGATCGGCGGCACCACCCAGTACTTTGGTGTCCCGGGGGCGAGGGAGCACGCCCTGGCGCTGGATACCGTACCAGGCGCCGAGTATGCGCGGACCCAGATCGTGGAGGCGCTGCGCCGCGTGTCGTCGCAAGCGAGAGCCGCCGAGCGTCCCGCGCGGGCCAGCTTCGCCATTGTCGGCGCGGGCGCGACCGGGGTGCAACTGGCCGCCCAGGTGCGGCAGATGTCGCGCGTACTGAGCCAGTACGGCATTCATTCGCTCGATCCTGACCGCGGCACCGAAGTACTCCTCGTCGAAGCTTCCGGCAACATTCTCCCGGGCATGGATCGTCGCCTCGCCGACAGGACGACAGCAGAGTTGCAGGCGCAGGGCATCCAGATCCTTCTGAACACGCGCGTCACCGAGGTCCGTCCCGACTGCCTGCATATTGCAGGCGCGGCCCCCGTTGCCGCGGACGTGACAATATGGACGGCCGGCGTCACCGTATCGCCGGTGTTGTCGAACATCGGCCTGCAGGTGACCCGCAACGGGCGCGTTCGGGTGGGAGACAGGCTCCAGACCCTGGAGGACGAACATATTTATGCCTTGGGCGATTGCGCGAGCTTCCGTCCGGCCGGGGAACAAGCAGAGCTTCCCACGCGTGCGCAGGTCGCGCATCAGCAGGCCATTTACCTGGCCCGAGCCTTGCCACGTGCGCTCGCTGGCAAACCCGTAGCCGGGTTCACGTTTCGAGATCGGGGCTCTGTCATCTCGCTGGCTGACGACATGGCGTTGTGCCATCTGCTCGCGCCCGGCGCCAGTGATGGATGGCAGGTACAGGGCGCGTTGGCGAAACTGGTGCACGGCGTCATCTATCGACGTCACGTGCTGGCGATCCAGGGCTTTGCGCGCGCCGCCGCGATAACACTGTCCCAGCGTCTGGAGCGGTTGCTGGGCGTCGGTTATCGCCTGGATTGAAGCCCGCTTTGCCGTGCAATGCAGACAGCGCATTGGGCGAGCAGCGCTTGCTGCTCGCCCTCGCTGCCGTCGGGCTGATGGGCTGGGCCGGGGCTCGGCGCGTCGCGGAGCGCGGACCTGGAAATCAGCGACCTTGCCCCATGCCGAGGTCATAGGCCTCCATATCGGTCGCACCCGACCGTCGGCGGCCATTGCCGGCACCAAGCCCAAAAATGCCTGTCAGCACGTGTTGCAGATCGCCACAGGCGAGCTGATTGCTGCCGGGCGATGAAATGTATTGCGTGCTACTTACGGCGTTTCGGCACAGCGTGCTGGCAGCGCGCCATAAAACAGCAGCTTCGAGAGGATCAAGCGCGCGTTTCGCAAGAAGCGCATGTCAACTCTATGTTGCAATGTCACTAGCCGAAGGTTCTCTCAATCGCTCCACCACAGCGAAACATCGAAGCTGCCATGAAGCTCAATACGTACTGGATCGCTATCCCACCCGCGTGCATGACGCCCGCCCGGGATGAGTACATGCATCTGGCGCCGGCATGGGACGCCCATGCCCTCTTCGGAGGCTATGAGCGCTCGTGGAATGGTCGCGCATACGGAATGGAAGGCCGGGAGCAGTATCTCGAAACGAAGGCCATCCTTGAACGCGGTGATGAACAACCAGCATGAATACCGCCCTGAACGGGGAAACTCATCCATGTCCCAACCCTTGCGTCTCATCGAGACCTCCTCTCCCCTGCCCGCCCATGCCGACGCTGTGGTGATCGGCGGCGGCATCATCGGCATCTTTACTGCCTACTATCTCGCCCGGCGCGGCCTGTCGGTTACCGTCGTCGAAAAAGGCCGCATCGGCGCCGAGCAGTCGAGCCGAAACTGGGGCTGGTGCCGTCAACAGAACCGCGATGCGCGTGAGTTGCCGATGGCCACCCGAAGCCTTGAACTGTGGGAACGGTTTGCCGAAGACTCTGGCGAAGACACGGGTTTCCGCCGGTGTGGCCTGCTGTACCTCAGCAACGACGAAGATGAAATCGCACGCTGGGCCAAATGGCGCGATTTCGCCAGAACGGCCGGCGTGACAACCCACATGTTGAGCGGTCGCGAGGCCGCCGAACGGGGCTGGGCGACCGGCCGCGCGTGGAAGGGCGGCGTGTTCTCGCCCAGCGATGGCACGGCCGATCCAGCCAAGGCAGCGCCGTCGGTCGCTGCTGCGCTCATCAAGCTCGGCGGTGTCGTGCAGCAGAATTGCGCTGCGCGAGGCATCGAGCTCCAGGGCGGCCGAGTCAGTGGTGTTGTCACGGAAGCCGGAAGCATCAAGACCCGCATCGCGGTGTTCGCTGGCGGCGCCTGGGCATCCTCGTTCTGTCGCCAGTTGGGCATCCGCTTTCCCCAAGCCACCGTTCGCCAGTCCATCGTGCGCGTGTCTGGCGTGCCTGAGCACCTCCCTGACGCCCTGCACACTGCGCGCGTGTCCATCACCCGCCGCAGCGATGGCAGCTATAACCTGGCTATCAGTGGCCGCGGACGCGTGGACCCGACGGCGCAGCTGCTACGCTTTGCACCGCAGTTTCTTCCGATGTTCGCCAAGCGCTGGCGCAATGTGTTTCCGGGCGGATTGGAAGGAATCCGTGGCGGCCATGAAACGCTCGCGCGGTGGCGCCTGGATGCGCCCACACCCATGGAACGGATGCGCATCCTCGATCCGAAGCCGGATGCGGCGGCTGTCAAGCAAACCTATGACCGCGCCGTCGAACTGATGCCGGCACTGGGCCAGGCCGGCATCGCCAATGCCTGGGCTGGCTTTGTGGACAGCACGCCGGATGGCGTCCCCGGGATTGGTGAGGTGCCGGAGATCCCCGGATTCATCCTCGCCGCGGGCTTCTCCGGTCACGGGTTCGGTATCGGCCCAGGCGCGGGTCATCTGATCGCCGACCTGGTGACCGGTGACGAGCCGATCTTCGATCCGGCGCCGTACAACCCGGCGCGCTTCAGGCAGTCGGCCTGGGGCAAAGTGGCCGATTTCTAGCGTCCCTTCCAGTGTCTCGGCTCCGCAGTCAAGCCAGCGAACTGGCGCGGCTGATGCTCACTCAGCTATTCCTCAACGCGTGCGTCGCGGGCATGCGGATGACCATGTCGCTGCGCTTGGCGCAAGGCGAGGAGGCCGTGGGATGCCTGATCGCGCTATTCGCCCTCTCCCAGGTGTTCCTCGCACTGCCAGCGGGTCGGTACTGCGAGCGACATGGGCTCGAGGGACCGATCCTGCGAGCTGTAGCGCTAGCCGTCTTCGGCTGCGCCCTTGCGGCTGCATGGCCGGTATTCCCGGTGCTGTGCGTGAGCGCAGTGCTCACAGGCGGTGCAGGCGGTGTCGCCATCATTGCAGTTCAGCGCCACACTCCGCGTATCGTCAGCGGCCCCGACGCGCTCAAGAATGCGTTTTCCTGGCTGGCGATCGGTCTGGCCCTGTCCAATGTCCTGGGGCCGTTCCTGGCCGGTGTCGTGATCGATAGCTTGGGGTTTCACGCCGCCTTCCTGGCGATGGCGACACTGCCGCTGCTGGCTTGCCTGGCGGTTCGAGGCGTGGGCGGTCACGTGTCCGTATCCCCGGAGGCGGCCAGTCGCCCGGGCAGTATCTGGAACCTCTGGCGCGATCCCGGCCTGCGACGGCTCCTTATCGTCACGTGGTTGCTGGCATCGTGCTGGGATGTGCACACTTTTATGGTTCCATTGCTCGGGCACGAGCATGGCCTGTCAGCTGCAGCGATCGGCAGCATCCTGGGTGCCTTTGGCATCGGCGCCGCAGCGGTACGACTACTGACACCGCTGGTGATGAGACATCTGCGCGAATGGGTCGTACTAGTTGGGGCAATGACTGCCACCGCCATCCTGTTCGGGATATACCCATTAATGTATGCACCGTTGGCCATGGGTACGTGCTCCGCACTGCTCGGTTTCTGCCTTGGAAGCGTGCAGCCGATGGTCATGAGCCTCCTGCACCGGTTGGCGCCTGAGCACCGCTATGGGGAAGCTGTCGCGCTGCGGGTGATCGTGGTCAACGTGTCGAGCGTCGGTATCCCCATGCTCTCCGGCGTAGCCGGTTCCTTGATCGGCACTGCGGGCGTGTTCTGGGCCGCAGGCGTAATGGTGGCTGCCGGCACCAGGATAACAATGGGTCTAAGGAGGCATTGAAGCCGGCAAGCCGTAGAACCAGGCAAAGTTGGAGCGCTCCCTCACGGCAGCCCGGTGCCGGTGGCGCGCGCCAGTGTGGCCAGCAGCCGCTCGTGGAAGCGAGTGTCGTGCACCGCCGGATGCGGTTGCCCGCGCGGCTGGTGGTACCAGTAGCCGCCACTGTCAGCGCCTCGGGATCTTCGCTGGTGGCGAGCCACTCCTGCGTCAGGTGCCCGAGCCGAAGATCATCCGGTGCGTCGGGCCCGCCCATCTTCGTCGGCACCCGCGATCTCGCGCACCGGGGTCGACGGCGTTGCTGTACACATCGGGCCCTTCCGCAGCACGAAACC